>DASXVQ010000088.1:0-1909 GCA_036504155.1 Myxococcales bacterium | reverse complement strand
GCGGCGGGACGTGGACTCCCAGCGCCAGCCGGCGGCAGCCGTCGCTCCCGCGCTCGAGCGCGCCGACGGCTTCGAGTGATTCGCCGGGCGCCAGCGGCAGCGCGAGGCGGCGCCTTCCCTCCGCCGACTCGATCACCACGTCGACCGCAGAGACGTCGACGGCGACCCCGTCGAGCTCCCGACGCACGCCATACCGGATCCGGGGCGCTTCCAAGACCTCGACGTTGCCGTCCTCCCGCAGGAGGAGGCCGCTGGGGGCAAAGTCGCTGTTCGAGAAGGACTCCAGCAGCGGGGCGCCATCGCAGATCAGCATGCCGCCCGGGTGCGGGAGCACGCCGCGGGTCTCGGAGCACGGGAGATCGACGGCGCGCAGCAGCCGACCGTCACCGCTCGACAGCTCGAACGCCTGCGCGTGCCCGACGAGCCACAGCGTCTGCTCCCTCAGCCAGATCTGCGGCCGGGGGTCGACGACGCTCCCGCGGCAGGTCCCCTCGGCGAAGGTGACCGTCGGGCTGCTCCAGCGCTCGCGCCCGGTGGCCAGCTCGAGGCAGTGCAGGCCGAACGGCGAGCCGAGGAAGACCACCCCGCCGCTGCCGCCGAGGGCGCTGTTGATCTCCAGCGGGCTGCCCTCGAGCTCGAAGCGCCAGCGCGTCTTGCCGTTGGCGACGAACGACGCGACGTTCTTGCGGCTGATCACCAGCGCGCCGCCCGCGACTCGAGCGGCGCCGCGCACCTCGCCCCAGTCGCGCGTGGCGGGCGGAGGTGTCCACGGACTCGCGGCGGCCACCTTCAGCCCAGCGCCGCCCTGCAGCTCGCGAACGCCGGCGGTCTCGGGAAGGTCCCGGGCGAGGGGAGCCAGCTCAGGCGGCGGAACCCCGAGGTGCGCCAGCACGTCGAGCGCCGCCGCCCGCGTCTCGACCGCGCCAGCTGCCGCGAGAGGAGCGAGGGCGGACCGGACCTGGTCGCGCACCTCCGACCGGGACTCGGCGGACCGCGCCGCCCGCCAGGCCGCTCGATGGCCGGCGATCGACCCCTTCTGGAGGTTGGCGACCAGGGACTCGATGGCGCGGACGGCCTCCTTGGTCGGCAGGCCGTTCTCGACTGGCCCCGCGGCCTTCCTGTCGAGGCGCTGGCGCAGCGAGGCGGGAAGCTCCTCGCGGAACTTCGGAGGACAGGACTCGCGCTTGAACTCGCTGACCGCGCGGCACAACCGTTCGGCCTGGACCCGCGTCGAAGGCAGCCCCTTGGCCGCCGCCGCCAGCTCCGCGAAGAGGCGCGGCGCGAAGCCGTCGAACAAGAACAGCATCCCGCCGATCAGGTCGGCGATGGGAGCCGGCTCGTCGCGCAGAGCGTGGAAGACGCGGTCGGCGGCCGTCGCCGGCAGCTTGCGATTTCGGATCAGCGCGCGCCAGAGCTCCGTGCGGGTTGAGGCGCCCGCGCTGCCGGCGAGCTCGGGGTCGTCGAGGGACGCGAACATCGCGTCGACGCTCTTCGAGGCCATCGTCTGCTGGGCGCGAGCGACTGCCGCCTCGCGCGACGAGGGGGCGGTCGGCTTGGCCGGGGCCGGCTCGCGCCGCGCCAGCTTTGCGAGGAGTTCGTCCAGGTCCGCTCGCCCGGGAACGGTCCAGCCCCGGCCCTTGCGTTCGAGGACGTAGTGCTCGACGCGCCGCTCGCGGACGACGAGGAAGTTGTGTTCGCCCTCCTCGCCCTTGGCGATCACGGCGACCTGCAGCGCCGGGGCATCGGTGAGCACCGCGGCGAGATCGCGCTTGAGATCGTCGAGCGCGTAGTCGCCCGCGCGAAGGTCACTGAGGAGGCGCTCCCGGTACGCCAACTCGGGCTCTGCGCTCGTCCAAGCTCCGGCGGCGACGACTTTGATTTCGTAGGGCATGCCTCTGTCTAGCGCAGC
>DASXVQ010000087.1:0-16924 GCA_036504155.1 Myxococcales bacterium | reverse complement strand
GACGCGGCCAACGGCACGCGGCTGCACGTCGAGCAGCTGCACGGCCCGGTGGCCCACCTGACGCTCGCAGGCCAGACGCTGTACGCGGCGACCGAGCTGGGCGACCGGGCGGCCATCGACCTGCGCGTCTTCCACCAGCCCAGGTGCAAGCTCTGGCGCGAGGTGCCGGTGGTGTGGGAGCCGCCCCGTGGCGCGGCCAGCGGCGGTCGATCACGAGTGCGCGCGCTGAGGGCGGCTCGTAGTCGTCGACGTTGACGTGGTCGTCGACGTGGTCGTTGACGGCGACGGCATCGGCGACGTGGTCAGGGGATTAGGCGGGGAGCCGAGGATGGGCTTGGTGCGATGACGTTCGGCCGCAGTCGACCACGTCGCCGTCGCCGCTCGCGTTCAGGTCAACGTCGACGACCACGTCAACGACCACGTCAACGTCAACGACCCCCTGCCCCGGTCGACCACGTCGCCGCTCGCGTTCAGGTCAACGTCGACGACCACGTCGACGTCCCCCTGCCCCGGCCGGGAACTTGAGGCTGAACGCTCGTTCAGTTACAGTTCTCTCGAGGCCGCACCCCATGGAATCTTCGAAGGCCCAGGCGCTCATCGCCAAGCTGCGCGACGAGATCTCGCGCAGGCAGACCGCCGGGTCGCCCGACCGACCCGTGCTCCGTTCGGGCTTCGCCCCGCTCGACGCGCTCCTGCCCGGCGGCGGCTTCCCCCTGGGCCGGGTCGTCGAGCTGTGCGGGCCCCCCGCCTCGGGCAAGACCACCCTGGCGCTGCTCGCGCTCGCCCAGGCCACGCGGGGCGGGCAGCTGGCGGCCTTCGTCGACCCGGCGGGCGAGCTCTACCCGCCCGCGGCCCGGGCGCTGGGCGCCGACCTGTCGCGGCTGCTGGTGGTGCGCCCCCGCGAGGAGGAGCTGGCCGCCCGCGCCACCGCCCTGCTCGCCCGCTCGCGGGCCTTCGCCGCCGTCGTCGCCGACCTGCCGCGCCTGGTCGGTCCCGCCGGCCCCTGGAGCCGCCGGCTGCTGGAGGCCGCCGAGGCCGGCCGGGCCGCGGTGGTCGTGCTCTCGGGCGCGCCCACCGGGCTCGACGCCTCGGTGCGCATCTCGGTCTCCCGCTCGACCGAGGCCGAGCTCGTCCTCACCGTCGAACGCAACCGCATGGGCCCGCCGGGGCGCACCGCGCGCGGCCGGCTGCCCCTTCCCGAGGAGCTGGGCGCGCCGCCGGCGTCCTGCCCCACCGCCCCAGAGGGCGGCCGCTCCCCCCAGGGCGCCCGCCTCGTCCTCCTGCCCGGAGCCGAAGAGCTCGGCCCCCGCCCCCGTCCCACCCCCAGGTGAGCCCCCATGGCCCAGACCCCGTGCAGCGAGCGACGCGACCCCAACGGCACGCAGGCCGGCCGCGCCTGCGCCCGGGCCGCCGGCGCAAGTCCCCGCGTGGTGGGCGTGTACCTGCCGCGCTTCCTCGTCCAGCGCCGGCTGCGCGAGGACGGCTCGCTGGCCCACAAGCCGGTGGCCGTGGTGCGCACGACCGAGCGCGGCGAGCAGGTGGTGGCCGCCTCGAGGCTGGCGCTGGTGGCGGGGGTGGCCCTGGGCGCCACGGGCACCGAGGCGCGGGCGGCCTGCCCCGGCCTGCGGCTGCTGCCCGACGACCCGGCGGCCGACCTGCGTGCCCTCGAGGGCCTGGCCGAGGCGCTGCTGGCCGGCAGCCCGGCGGTCGAGCTGTGCGGCCCCCAGGCGCTGTGCGCCGACGCCAGCGCCGCCCCGCTCTTTGGCGGCGAGGGCGGCCTGTTGCAGGTGCTCTCCGACCGCTGCCGGGCGCTGGGCTACCGCGCGAGCCTGGTGGTGGCGGACGGCAAGTTCGCGGCGCTCTCCCTGGCCGAGCACCGCCCGCGCCCCGGCGTGGTCACCGGGCCGGTGGCCCGCGCGCTCGCGCCGCTGCCCCTCGGCGCGCTGCCGGCGCCCGAGCCGCTGCTCTGGGCGTGGTCGGCCATGGGCCTGAAGACCCTGGGCGAGCTGGCGGCGTTGCCGGCGGCGGGGGTGGCGGCGCGCTTCGGCTCGGAGGGGGTGCTGATGCAGCGGCTCTCCCAGGGCGACGACCCGCGGCCGCTGTTGCCCCTGCGGCCCGCCCCGCCGCTCGTCGAGTCGCTGGGGCTCGAGTGGCCCTCCGAGACGCTCGAGCCGGTGCTCTTCGCGCTCAAGGCGGTGCTCGACCGGCTCACCGCGCGGCTGTCGGGCCGGGGCCTGGCGCTGACCCGGCTCGAGGTGCAGCTGCGGCTCGACCCCAAGGGCGAGACGCGGGTCGAGCTGCCGCTGGCGCGCCCCACCAACTCCTCGCGGCTCCTGCTCGACGTCTTCCGCGAGCGGCTGGGGGACCTCCAGGTCCAGGCCCCGGTGGTGGGGGTGGGGGTCGAGGCGCTGGAGACGGGGCCGGCCGAGCGGGTGCAGCTGTGCGTGGGCGACCGGCCCGAGGTCGACGAGGCGCTCGAGGCGGTGCTGGCGCGGCTGCGGGCGAGCCTGGGCGAGCGCGCGCTCTTCGCGGCGCGCCCGGCCGACCGGCACTGCCCGGAGCGAGCCTGGGAGAGCGCGCCCTTCCGAGCCGGCGCGGAGGCCGGCCGCTCCGCCCCGGAGGCCGGCCGCCCCCACGCCGAGGTCGGGCGCCCCAGGCCGCGCCGGGCGTTCTTGGCCCGGCTGCTCACGCGCGACGGCGAGCCGCCGCCGTGCGGCAGCGTGCCGCTCTCGCAGGACCCGCTGCTGAAGGCCGGGACGCGGCCCACGCGGCTGCTCAAGCAGCCCCAGCCGCTGCAGGTCGAGCTGTCGGCCTCGGGGCGCATCGTGGCGGTGCGCATCGGCCCCAAGCGGCACGTGGCGGCCTCGGTGCGCGGGCCCGAGCGGCTCGCCGGCGAGTGGTGGCGCGGCCCGGGCTTCGCCCGCGACTACTACCGGACCTTGGTGGCCGGGCTGGGCGGCTGCTGGATCTTCCGGGACGGGCAGGACGGGAGGTTCTACTTGCACGGGTACTTCGACTGAGGGTAGAGCGCGGCCTCCGTGCCGCGGTCGTGCCGGTCGGTCGTGTTGCTGGAGCGAGCGCGGCGGACCGTCGTGTCGGGAGGTCGAGACACGACCGACCGGCAACGCCGCCCGACACGACCGCCCGCGGCACGGAGGCCGCGCTCTACCCCTCGGCGAACCGGATGATCGTCAGCAGCCGGTCGAAGTCCACCGGCTTGGCCAGGCAGAACGCCGCCCCCTTGCGCAGCGACTCCTCCATCTTCCGGTCGCTGGGGTAGGCGGTGATGAAGACCACCGGCAGGTCCTTGCGCCGGGGGTCGGCGCGCAGCCTCTCCAGGAACGCCAGCCCGTCCAGCATGGGCATCATCAGGTCGGTGATGACGAAGTCGATCCTCTCGCGCTCCAGGGTGTCCAGCGCCTGCAGCGCGTCCCCGGCGCTCGACACCTGGTAGCCGTGGCGTTCCAGGTACCGGGAGAGCAGCTTGTTCAGCTCGAGATCGTCGTCGACCACCAGGATTCGCACGGCGCCGGACAGTAGCACCCGCGCGCACCCCCGGCTACGGACCCCGAGCTGCCGGTGGTAGCTTCGTCCCCACCATGGCCCGCCCTCCCCAGCCCCCCGACGAGAGGCTCGAGCAGCTGCTCGACCAGGCCGAGGTCGCCCTCGGCGACGGCGAGCCCGAGCGCGCCCTCGCGGCGGCCGAGGCGGCGCTGGCCCTCGGCCCGAAGTCCGCCGACGCCCTGCACTGCCGCGCCGCGGCCCTGACCGCGCTCTCCCGCACCGACGAGGCCCACGACGCCTACCGCGCCGCCCTCAAGGCCGCCCCGGACAACCTGGAGGTCCTGCGCGGCGCCATCGACCTGCTCGTCGTCGACCTGGGCGAGGAGCACGACGCCCTGGAGGACGCCTTGGACCTGTGCGAGCGCGCCCTCAAGCTCGCCCGCCGCCGCGGCGAGCAGGAGCTCCTCGCCGACTTCCTGCTGCTCTGCGGCATGGCCTTGGGCAAGCTCGGCCAGACCCGGCAGGCCCTGCCCCCGCTCGAGGAGGCGGCGCGCCTCGCCCCGGGCGACCCGGAGATCGGCCTGGAGCGCGGCATCGCCCTGTTCACCCTGCTGCGCCTGGAGGACGCCCGGCAGGCCTTGGAGGCCGTCCTCGAGCAGGAGCCCCGCGAGGCCTGGGCCCATCACTACCTGGGCCTCATCGCCGAGCGCCGGGGCGACCAGGACGCGGCGAAGAGGCACCTGCGCAGGGCCCGCACCCTCTCGCCCGAGGACTTCCCCGCCCCCATCGAGCTGTCGCCCCAGGAGTTCGACCGCGCCGTCCACGACGCCTTGGAGCAGCTGCCCGAGCGCGTGCGCCGCTACCTGACCAACGTCTCCATCTCCGTCGAGGAGCTCCCCGCGGACGAGGACCTGGCCGGCGACCCGCCCCTGGCCCCCGACCTGCTCGGCCTGTTCAGCGGCCCCGCCTACACCGAGCGCAAGACCGACGACCCCTGGAGCCACTTCCCCTCGGCCATCGTCCTCTACCAGAAGAACTTGCAGCGCTCCTGCCGCTCCCGGGACGAGCTCATCGAGCAGATAGGCATCACGCTGGTCCACGAGGTCGGCCACTTCCTGGGCCTGTCCGAGGAAGAGCTGTACGACCGTGGGCTCGACTAGACCTCGGGGGCCATTGCCGGCGCCTTTTCAACGCCGAGGGCGCCAAGAAGAGCTTTTTCCTTGGCGCCTTGGCTCCCTTGGCCGCTTGGCGTTGAAAACCGGCTCGGCCTCGGGCCCCGCGTTTCAGCAAGCTGGTCCACGAGGTCGGCCACTTCCTGGGCCTGTCCGAGGAAGAGCTGTACGACCGTGGGCTCGACTAGACTTCGGGGGCCATTGCAGGCGCCTTTTCAACGCCAAGGACGCCAAGGGAGCCAAGGGCGCCAAGAAGAGCCTTTTCCTTGGCTCACTTGGCCGCTTGGCGTTGAAAACCGGCTCGGCCTCGGGCCCCGCGTCTCAGCGCCCAACCCCACGAATTGACTCCGATTTCTTGAGCCGACCTCCCTTTCATTCCCCAACCGGAACATCCCGCGTCCGCCCGTGTTGGAAAAGAGCAGTTATATCCAACGGTTAAGGACAGGTTGGCGACCCGTTGGCCGGCAGTGGGAATGGCCGGCGAGCGCGGCTGTTTGGGAAGGCAGAAAAGGGTGCGTAATCTATCTGACGAAGGACTAAGGGCGGCGCGGGATCGGTCGATGCTCGACTTTCGGCAGGACAACCAGACCAGGGGCGAATTCGAGGAGCTGGCGCTGCAGCACCTCGATCCGATGTACTCGGCAGCGCTGCGCCTGACCAAGAACGAGCGCGACGCGGAGGACCTCGTCCAGGACACCTTCCTGCGCGCCTACCGCTTCTTCGACAAGTTCGAGCGCGGCACCAACATCAAGGCCTGGCTCTTCAAGATCCTCACCAACACCTTCATCAACCGCTACCGCCGGCGGGTGAAGGAGCGCACGGTCGTCGAGGGCAGCGAGCGCGACACGGTGCACGAGCGCTTCATCAGCCGCGACGCCACCGACTATGCCGCCAACCCGGAGCAGTACTTCTTCGACCGGCTGCTCTCCGACGACATCCTGGGCGCCATCGACCAGCTGCCGCTCGACTTCCGGCTGGTCGTCATCCTGGCCGACCTGCAGGAGTTCTCCTACAAGGAGATCGCCGAGATCCTCGGCTGCCCGGTGGGCACGGTCATGAGCCGGCTGTACCGCGGCCGCAAGCTCCTGCAGAAGATGCTCAAGCGCTACGCGGAAGAGAGCGGCGTCCTCCAGGCCGAGGGCGCCCCCGCGGACCTGGAAGAGTACCGGCGCCGCAAGGCCCAGTCGGGGCCCTGAACCTTCTTGCCTGCCGTAGAGGCACGAGGCGATCCTTGACGGGACGTTCCACCAGCAGCAGCGGTCGCATCGACGACGGAAAGGCCGTGCGCTCCGCCATGGACTGCCAGGACTTCGAACCCTTCCTCTTCGCTTACGTGGACGGCGAGTTCGACGGCCCCGAGAGGGCCGACGCCGACACCCACCTCGCCGAGTGCGAGGCCTGCCGGCGCGAGGTCGAGCAGCAGCGGGCCTTCAAGCGCCGCCTCAAGGAGGTCGCCTCCGAGGCCTCGGCGCTCAGCCCGCCCGCCCCCGCCGCCCTGCGCGAGCGCATCGAGTCCGCCCTGGCCCAGGAGCGCGCTCCGCGGCGCCTGCCGCTGCTCAGGCCGGCCTACCTCGTCCCCGCGGGCCTGGCCGCCGCCGCCACCGTCGCGGTCATCGTCTGGCTCTCCGGGACCAGCCCGGAGCAGGCCAACGCCTTCATCACCGCCTCCATCCTCCACCACCAGGGCGACCTGCGGCTCGACGTCGAGGACGACCAGTCGCAGAAGGTGCGCGACTGGCTGCGCGGCCGGGTGGACTTCGCCCCCTCGCGCATCCCCGAGCTGCGCAACGTGGCGATGCGCGGCGCCCGGGTCTCCCAGCTCAACGGCCGCCCGGCGGCCTACGTGCTCTACGGCCCGCGCGCCGGCGCCCCGGCCCGGCGGGTCTCGCTCCTGGTCTTCGACGCCCCCGACCTGCGCCTGCCCGCCGGCCGCCGCATCGCCGACCACGACGTGCTCCTGGCCAACCAGCGCGGCTACAACGTGGCGGTCTGGAAGGACCGGGAGATCGCCTACTCGCTGGTGAGCGACCTGGACGAGCACGACCTGGTGGAGCTGCTCGAGCCCCTCCCCGAGCAGCGCGAGGCGGCCGGGGCGCACTGACGGCCGTAACCGCGCGGCTCCAGGCCTCGTCTGGGCGACGCAAGGTGGCGGACTAAGGGCGCGGAATCACTCGGGCCAGTTCGTTGACTCCGCCGATCCATCCATCTACGATTCGCCCGTTCGGCGGCTTCTCCGGGATGACCCGTGGAAGCCGCCCCTTTCGTGTCCTTTTCGGGCGGAGACCATGTCCAAGAAGATCGCCATCATCGAAAGCGATGCGGGGTTCTCTTCGAAGCTGCGCGGGGAGCTCGAAGGAAAGGGCTTTGCGGTCGCCGACACCGGCGACGGCAAGGCCGCGGTGGACCTCGTCAAGCGCGAGAAGCCCGACCTCATCATCCTCTCCGTCGAGCTGGCGGCCGGCCAGAGCGGCTACATCATCTGCGGCAAGCTCAAGAAGGACGACGAGCTCAAGAAGATCCCGGTCATCATCATCGGCAAGGACGCCGAGGGCTTCGAGAGCCACAAGCGCCTCAAGGCCCGGGCCGAGGAGTACTTCAAGAAGCCGTTCGACCCGCCGGCCATCCTCGAGAAGATCGGGAACCTGATCGGCCTGCCCGAGCCCGTCGGCGGCGACCTGGTGCTGGAGGACGAGAGCCTGGGCCTGACGAACCTGGGCGAGGACGAGCCGCTGGTCGAGAAGCCCGCCGGCGAGACGCGCGCCGACCCCGACCTCGACATGCTCGACGCCGCCTTCGAGAACATCTCCGACGAGCCGGCCAAGGACGCCGGCGGCGCCGCCGCCGAGGAAGCCATCGTCGCCCCGCCGGACGAGGGCCTCATCGAGGAGCCGCCCGCGGTCGAGGAGAAGCTCGACGACCTGGGCCAGGATGCCACCGACGCGCTCGACTCACTGGGCGCCGGCGAGAAGAGCGGCGACGACGTGGTGCTCGACGCCCTCGAGCCGCTCGACGAGCCCAAGGAGCCGCCTCCCCCCGTCGAGAAGCCCAAGCGCATGGCGCGCCTGCCCACCTCCGTCCCGGTGGACATGGACGACACCGAGCTCCAGTCGCTGCGGGGCAAGGTGGGCGAGCTCGAGGCCAAGATCCGCGAGCTGGAGGACCAGGTCGCCGAGAAGACCAACGAGCTGGACGCGGTCAAGAACACGACCAGCGGCTCGTCCAAGGAGGTCTTCGCCCTCAAGGAGCAGAGCACCAAGAAGGACAAGGAGATCATCCGGCTCAAGGGCGAGGTCAACGAGAAGGACCAGAAGCTCATCGAGCTGGAGGAGAAGCTCAACTCCGTCGAGCAGAAGTCCTCCGAGCTGACCACCGAGGCGGCCAAGAAGGACGCCCACATCAAGACCCTCACCCAGCGCACCGAGGGCGCCGCCAAGGAGCGCAAGACGCTCGAGACGTCGGTCAACCAGGGCAAGGACGAGATCCGTTCGCTGTCGGCCAAGCTGTCGGCGGCCCAGGGCGAGCTCGACCAGGCCCAGGACCAGCTGGCGGACATGCAGAAGCAGGTCGAGAGCGAACAGGCCTCCGCCGCCTCCAGCAAGACGGCGCTGGACGCCCTCAAGGGCGAGTTCGAGTCCGCCCGGTCGGCGGCCGACGAGGCCAAGGAGAAGGTCTCGACGCTGGAGAGCGAGCTCGCCACGGCCAAGACCGAGGCCGAGCGCGTCCCGGCGCTCGAGGAGGAGGCCCAGACCCTGCGCGGCCGCGTCGCCGAGCTCGAGGAGTCGAACTCCGCCAACGAGCAGAAGGCGGCCAAGGCCCAGGCCCGGCTCAAGAGCGAGGAGAAGCTGCGCGAGAAGACCAAGAAAGCCCTCTCCTCGGCCCTGCAGGTCCTCGAGGAGGCTCCGGCCGGCGGCGCGGACGGCGAGATCTCGGAAGAGGCGCTGACCTAGGCTTCGAGGCTCCAACCTCTGGAAAACGAGAACGCCGCGATCCTTCGAGGATCGCGGCGTTCTCGTTTTCGTCTTTGCTGGGGCTTCGAGCCTGCGGGGCAGGAGCCCGTCCATCACCCCGAGCTTGTCGAGGGGCCAGAATCCAGTCCCTGCAGACCCATTTCCTACTTCTTCTTCTCCCCCATCTTCTTCGCGTTCATCCGGACCTGCGAGGGGACGTTCTTGTTGGTGGCCAGGTCCTTGACCTCCGACTCGCGCAGCGTCCCCAGGAAGCGCATGGCGATGGCCACCGGCACCTTGGGGTTCTTCACCAGCGCCAGCTTGATGGAGTACTGGCGGGTCCACTCGCGCGACATGTAGATGGAGCGCAGCACCTCGTCCGAGGTGGTCTTGGAGTGGGCGAGGTTCATGACCTCGCCGTCGGTGATGCGCGGCGAGCCGATGACCGCCGCCTGCACCAGCTTGTTGGGGTCGCGCAGGAGGATGGTGCGCGCCTCCTTGTTGCCCAGCGTCGCCAGCTTGATGCGGTCGGAGACCCCCATCGTGGAGACGCGCCGGGTGAGGTTCATCCGCTTGCCCTCCTCCATCGGAGGAGCGGCGCCGCTGGTGAGGGCCTCGCCGAACTCCGCCAGCAGCGTCTCGGCGGTGTCCGGCGGCGGGGGCGGCAGCTCGCCCGCTTCCTGCGCGAGGATGGCGGCCGGCTTCTTGCCGTGGATGCGGACGTGCGCCTCGATCATCACCTCGAGATCGATCAGGCACAGGCCGTTGCGGACGGTGAAGTCGCAGGTCAGGTCGACCAGCGCCTTGGAGGACGCGGGGTTGGTCAGCACCGCGCGCAGCAGCGGCTCGCTGCGCAGGATGCGCAGCTGGTTGTTGGAGATGATCTCCAGGAGGCGGCCGCTGGAGGTGCCCGCGGCGATCTGCGCCATCGTCGCGTCGTGCGTGACGTGGTTGAGGGTCAGGTACTCCAGCGGCTGGTCCTTGCCGGCCAGGGCGTTGGCGAAGAAGTGCAGCACGCGCGGGCTGGTGCCCTCGTCGCGCAGCGCGACCGAGATGATCTTGTCGGGCAGCCCGCCCGCGGTCTTGCGCGCCGAGGCGGCCACGCCCGGGTCCGGGTCGCGGTCGAGCAGCGCCAGGCACAGGCACATGTCGACCGGGCTCAGCGGCACCAGCCCCTTGGCGGCCATGCCGCGCAGCGGGACCGGGCTCTTGGGGTCGGCGTGCTTGCGGAAGTTGGGGGGCAGCCGGTCCAGGCTGATGGGCGGGACCTCGGGCATCGGGTCCGCCGGCGCCGCCGCCTCCTCCTGGGACGCCTCGAGGTCGATGGTCGGCGAGTCGGCGGCCGGCGCGGCCTCGGCGACGGGCGCGGCTTCGGCGGGGGCGGGAGGGGCCTTGGGGTCAGCGGTTTCGGTCATGGATGATCCTCAGTCCGTCCAGGGTCAGGAAGTCGTCGACCTCGGTGATGGTCTTCGACTCGGCGGCGATGAGCGGGGCCAGGCCGCCGGTGGCCACCACCTTCGGCTTGCTGCCCAGCTCGGCCGACATGCGCGTGCACAGCCCGTCGACCAGGCCCACGTAGCCGAAGACCAGGCCCGACTGCATGCTGGCGACGGTGTTGCGGCCCACCACGTGCGGCGGGCGCACGAAGTCCACCCGGGGCAGCTTGCTGGCGGCGCGGAACAGGGCGTCCATGCTGACGATGATGCCCGGGCAGATGCTGCCGCCCAGGTACTCGCCCTTGGCGCTGACCGCGTCGAAGGTGGTGGCGGTGCCGAAGTCCACGATGATGAGCGAGCACTTCCAGCGCTCGTAGGCGGCCACTCCGTTGACCACGCGGTCGGCGCCGACCTCGGCCGGGTTGTCGTAGAGCACCGGCATGCCCGTGCGCACCCCGGGGCCCACGAAGAGCGGGTCGCAGCCGAAGTAGCGCTTGGACATCGAGCGGATTGTGAACTGGATGGGCGGGACGACCGAGGAGACGGCGACCGCGTCGACCTTCTTGGCGTCGATGCCCGAGCGGGCGAACATCTGGGTGATGAGGATGCCGTATTCGTCGGCGGTCTTGCGGGTGCTGGTCTCGACGCGCCAGTGGTCCAGGAGCTTGGCGCCGTCGTAGACGCCCAGGGTGATGTTGGTGTTGCCGACGTCGACGGCGAGCAGCATGGCGTGCGACCTCCGAGGAGCCATCCAACTCGAAAGAGAGGGACTTCACAAGCCGCTCGGCCGTGGTTGACAGCAGGCCGGGCACGAGGATGATTGCCCGTCCAATCAAGCAGTTGGAAGGCGGGTCTTGGCATGGGAAGGTTCTTCAACCGCGAGGCGGCCATGGTCGCCTGCGGGCTGCTCGTCGCCGGGGTGGCGGTGGGCCTCATCGCCGGGCTCAAGCCCTGGCTGGTGGTGGCGGTGACGGTGGGCATCGTGGCCATCCTGCACTGGCCGCTGACCATCTCCTTCCAGTCCTGGGTCCTCGAGTACTACTCCGAGCACCAGAAGCTGGACCGGGCGCTGCAGCTGGCGATCGAGATCCGCGACTCGGCGATGAGCCGCCGGGAGCGCGAGAAGGCCTACCTGGACGTGGCGTTCGTGCACTGCGCCCGCGGGGACTTCGAGCACGCGCTGCAGAACCTCAACAAGATCGTGTCCAGCTCGCTCAAGCCGGTGATGAGGGCCGTGGTCGAAGGCAGCACCGCCTACACCCTGGCCTGGCTGGAGCGCGACCTGCCCCGCGCCGACGAGCTGGCGCAGCGCTCGGCGGCGGCCTTCCCCAGCGAGCACCTGTTCGGCTACTTCGTGGGCCTGGTGCGCTTCAAGCAGAAGCGCCTCTCCGAGGCGAAGGACCTCATCCAGAAGTCGCTCAACGAGGGGCCCGACCTGGCCGAGCCCTACCCCGGCGAGCGGCCCTACGTGCTGGCCCAGGTGCTCAAGGGTCTGGGCGAGGCCGAGGCCGCCAAGGCTGCGCTGGAGAAGGCGCGAGGCACGCACGGCCGCTTCGCGGAGCTGGCGGCCAAGGAGCTGGGCGTCGCCGCCGCCTAGCCTTCGAGCGAGCTTGGAGACCGCCCCCCACACCCCGGAGCCGCCCCCTGCGCAGCGTTCCGCGCTGGCGGCGCTGCCGGCCTATTCGCTCTTCGCCTTCTTCCTGCTGGGGCAGGTGACGGTCGCGATGCTGTTGCAGCTGGCGAGCATCCCGCTCGGGCTGGCGCTGTCGGAGGTCTTCGTCTTCGCCGCGCCGGCGTTCCTGCTCGCCCGGGCCGCCAACTACAAGCCCGCCTCGTTCCTGGCGCTGCGCCCGCCCCCCTCTGCCCTGCTGGTGCTGCTCGGGCTCTTGGCCGGGGCCTCCAACTTCGTGGTCGCCGGCGGCCTGCAGATCCTGGGGCGCTCGTTCGTGCCGGCGGAGATCGCCAAGCGCTACGACGCCGCGCACCTGTTCCAGGGCATCGGCACCGGCGAGCTGGTCCTGGTGGTGGTGGCCCTGGGGATCTTCGCCCCGCTCTGCGAGGAGATCGGCTTCCGAGGCTGGATCCAACCGGTGCTGCGCGCCCGCCACGGCGAGCTCAAGGCGGTAATCATCACCGGCATCCTCTTCGCCGCCCTGCACCTGGACCCCATCGGCATGGCGGCGCGAATCGAGCTTGGGGTGCTCTTCGGCCTGCTCGCCGTCTGGACGCGCTCCCTCTGGCCGGCCATCGCCGCCCACGCCGCCAACAACCTCATCGCCGCGGGCCTGCTCGTCGCGGCGCTGACCGGCCCCGAGCGTGCCGCCCAGAGCCCCACCTCGCCGCTCAAGGCGCTGGGCCTGGCGGCGGCGGGCCTCGCGGGCGTGGTGTTGATCCTCTGGGCCGTGCGCAGGGTGGCGGCAAAGCTCCCGGAGCAGGCGCCGCCGGAGAGCGCGGACCCGGCGGAGGACCACCTCCCCAAGGCGGCGCGAGCGGGCTTGTGGATCCCAGCGTGGCTGCTCGCGGGGCTCGCCTGCGCCGGGGCGCTGCTCACGCTGCGCTGGACTGCCTTCCAGATTGCCATCGCCGACGCCGCCTCCCCGCCCCAGGCGGTCACGCAGCGCTTGCCCAACGACCAGGCCCGGAAGGAGCTGGAGAAGCGGCTCCTGGCGGCGAAGAGGCAGGCCCAGTCGGGCGCGGTGGACCTCCAGGCTTACCGGGCGATGCGCGGGCGGCTGGCGGAGCTGGGCAAGGCGGATGCCGGTGCCGCCCTGTCGCTGGACGAGGTCGGCGCGGCGATCGACCTGGGCTCGGCGGATGCCGGGGTGCGCTGAAGCGGCGGCTACGGCAGCGGCTGAATCTCGGCGATGTCCCCGGCGTCGAGCGGCACCGTCTTGCCGCCCGGCAGCGCCAGGCTCGCCGAGCCGTCCACCACCACCACGCGCTTCACGTCGGAGAGGTCGACCGGGAGCTTGAGCGTGTCGGCGAAGGCCGTGGCCTTGTCGAGGAACTCCACGACGACCGCGCCCTTGGCCTCGGTGAGCCTGCGCGCGCCGTCGCCGGCCTTCAGCGGGCGGTGCAGCGCGTGGATGAACTTCTCCTTGCGCGCCCACGGCGGCTCGGGCGGCCCCTTGGGGACCTCCTCCACCGGCTGCGCGTCGTCGGACTTGGGCGAGAAGAAGAAGGCGAAGTCGCCCTTGAGCTCGGCGTTCTCTCCGACCTCCTGCGGCTTGGCCGGCGGCTGCTCGTAGCGCGAGGCGACCAGCGGCGGCGGCACGTCCTTGCGCGTGGCCTCGGCGGTGATGACCACGATGGGCCGCAGCGAGCCCTCGGAGGCGCCGGGCGGGAGCTTGAGCTTGCTGGCGGCGCGCTCGCCCTTGGGGAGCCAGACGAAGCTGCCGTCGAAGGCCTCGAGCACCACGCCCTTGTCGGACTCGAGCAGCATGTTGCTCAAGAGCAGCATGCCCGGCAGGGCGCGGCGCACGGTGGGCTTCTTCTGGAGCCCCCAGCTGACGCTGGCCTCGCCGTGGACGGCGTAGATGCCGGCGACCGGGGTCACCGGCGTCGGCTTCTCGCAGCCCGGCAGCGCCAAGGCGGCGAGCGCGAGGAGCAGGACGGTCCGCGTCTGGGAGAGGCGAAGCACGGCCAGACTCTGACAGATCGCGCCGGTCCGCGTCAGTCCGGGTTGGCCCCCGGGCCGTCCGAGCGAGGTCAGGACGGAGCGACGGCCGGCGGAGTCGAGGTCGCCGGCGGCGGCGAAGCAGGTGCAGGGGCAGGTGCCGCGGGGGCCGGCGCCGCCGCCGGGGCCGGCGCGACCAGCGGAAGCTCCAGGACGAACTTCGAGCCGCTGAAGTGCCGCTCGGATTCCGGCTGGACCTTGGGCGGGCTCTCCACACGCAGCCGCCCGCCGTGCGCCTCGGCGATCTTGCGCGCCACCGGCAGGCCCAGGCCCACGGTGGCCACATGGCGGGCGCCCTTGGCGTGGTGGAACGGCTCGAAGATCTTCAGCTGGTCCTCGGGCGGCACGCCGCTGCCCTGGTCGTAGACGCCGAACTGCAGCAGGCCCTCGGCGGCGACCAGCTCCACCAGCACGTCGCCGCCGTGGGGCGAGTACTTGATCGCGTTGTCCACCAGGTTGTGCAGCGCCTGCTGGAGCCGCGACGGGTCGGCCTGGAGCGTGACCGGCGTGGCCGGGCCCTGGAAGCCCAGGTGGACCCGCTTGGGCTTGGCGGTGGTGGCCTGCGCCTCCTCGATGACCTTGTGGGCCAGCGCCACGGCGTCGATGGCCTCGGCCTTGACCCGGTAGTTGCCGGTCTCGAGCACCGCGAAGTCGGAGAGGTTGTCGATGGTGTGCGCCAGCCGGTCGGCGCTCTGCAGCATCGACTCGACGATCTTCTTCTGCCGCTCGTTGAGCGCGCCCAGCTTCTCGCTCTGCAGGATCTTGAGGTAGCCGGCCAGCGGCGTCAGGGGCGTGGAGAGCTCGTGCGAGATGGACTGCATGAACTCGGTCTTGAACTCGTCGATGCGCTGCAGCCGCTCGTTGGTGGTGGTCAGCTCGCGCAGCTTGCTCTCCAGCTTCTCCACCAGCGACTCGTTGAACTCCTTGAGGTAGCGCTTCTCGTCGCCGACCTTGAGCTTGTCCTTCTTGCCCGCCAGGAACGCGCGGATCTGCGAGGGCAGCCGCGTCAGGTCGGGCGGGTTGGGGATGGTGCCGCTGCAGCCGGCGGAGAGCGCCAGGCCGCGCTCGCTGCCGGGCTGGCCCATGGCGACGATGGGCAGGCCCTGCATGCCCAGGTGGCGCAGCTTGGTGGCCACCTCCGCGCCGTCCAGATCCGGCAGGTGCAGGTCGAGCAGGAGCAGGTCCGGGGGGTTGGACTGGGCCTTCTCGATGCCGGCGAGACCGCTGGCGACCTCCACCACCTCGAAGCCGGCGGTCCTCAGGGCGCCCGCCACCTCGGCGCGCGGCCCGGCCTGATCCTGGATGAGGAGGACCCTCGCAGGTGCTGGGCGCGTGCTCGCAACGTCGGGCATGAAGTCTTTCCCTGAGATGAGGTTGCTGCTGCCAGCCGGTCGGAAGAGCCGCGGAAAGTATAACTGCGAGCCCCCTCAAGGGAAGCGCCCGCGACCGGCCTTCCGTGGCGCGCTGCGGCAACTGTCTGCTGCACTTCAAAGCCCGAGTTTTTTTAGCCGGTTGGAGGCCCTGGCGAGCGTCATCCACAATCTTTCCACAGGCTGGAGAAGGCGCGGCCTTGCTGCGCTGCGAATTGGCGGTCCCCGGCGGCGAGCGCCACGGCGTCCCGCCAACCGGGCGCCACTGCTGCGGAATTCGTCCTGACTCGTAAAGCTGAACGAACTCCGCAAGACCCGCGTTTCGCCCAGGCAAGTCCCCGCGAAAAAGCGAAAGTGGGAAAGCTGTGGGGAAATTCTGGATGGCTTTCTACTTGACAGGCCCGGCCGCGGAGCCCCGCTCGAGGCGCCACTTCTGGAGCAGATTCTCCAGCGTTGCAGGCACGTTGGCGGCGGGGTCCCGGAGTACCTCTCCCAAGAGGTAACGCAGCGCTTCGCCCACCAAGGGCCCCTGCCCTCCGCCCAGGATGGCCATGACGGCCTTCCCGTTGAGCGCCAGCTCGCCGACGGTGAGCGCGGGCCTGGCGTCCAGCACGGCCTGGGTGCGGCGCGAGGTCTCCTCGCAGGTCGCCCGCAGCGAGGCGTCGCCGCTGGCCCGGGCCTCGGCGGCGCCAAGCGCGAGCACGTCCTCGATGAAGACGCGCCCGACCGGAGAGAGCGCCTGGCGCAGGCCGGCGTCGTCGGCGTAGGCCTTCAGCGCGTAGGACTCGAAGCGCACCAGCGCCGCGGTCCGGTCGATGACCGCGCGCGG
This sequence comes from Myxococcales bacterium, assembly GCA_036504155.1. Lineage (GTDB taxonomy): Bacteria > Myxococcota > Myxococcia > Myxococcales > UBA5297 > JACRCT01. Next base: position 990 of record DASXVQ010000087.1, on the reverse strand, counting down.
GTGGCGCAGCCGCTCCATCGCCGCCTGGGCCTGCTCGGGGGAGATGGCGAAGAGCAGCGCGGCGTGGCGGACCTCCAGGCGCGGCGGGCAGGCGTCGAGGCGGGCGAGCGTGCGCTCGAAGTCGCCCTGGGCGGCCTCGGGGAGGATGGCCTGGAGCAGCCCGGTCTCGTGCAGCAGGCGCACCCCGCGCGAGGGCTGCGGGCCGACCACCATCTTGGAGAGCTCTTCGCGCACGCGCTCCAGGGCGATCTTGTTGAAGGTCGAGAGCGTCGCGGGGATGGCCTCGCGGGTCTCGGGGTCGATGTCGAAGCCGAGGATGGAGGCGAAGCGGACCGCGCGCAGCGGGCGCAGGCCGTCCTCGGAGAAGCGGTCGCGGGCCTTGCCCACGCAGCGGATGATGCGCGCCTCGAGGTCCCTGGCGCCGCCGAAGGGATCGACGAACTCCTGGCCGAGCGGGTCGAAGGCCATGGCGTTCATGGTGAAGTCGCGGCGGGCGAGGTCTTCCTTCACGTCGTCGAGGAAGACCACCGAGTCCGGGCGGCGGCCGTCGGCGTAGGCGCCCTCGCCGCGGAAGGTGGTGACCTCGACCTTGTCGTTCTTGGTGAGGACCGTGACCGTGCCGTGCTGGATGCCGGTGGGGATGACCTTGCGGAAGAGCTTCTGGACCTGCTCGGCGCGGGCGTTGGTGGCGACGTCGAAGTCGCCGCCGGGCTTGCCGCGCAGGCGGTCGCGGACCAGGCCGCCGACGAGGTAGGCCTTGAAGCCGGCGGACTTGAGCGTGCGCAGCACGTCCAGGATCTCCTTAGGGAAGGTGGCATGGGCGAGGGCGGCTGGGACAGGGGCAGCAGAGGTCATGATGAAAAAAGCAGGCTTGAGGCGCTTGGCCCCCTGCCTGCCCTTTCGAGAAGCGACCCCGGGCGGACTTGAACCGCCGGCCTACGGTTTAGGAAACCGCCGCTCTATCCAGCTGAGCTACGGGGTCGAACGACG
>DASXVQ010000086.1:0-2815 GCA_036504155.1 Myxococcales bacterium | reverse complement strand
CGCTGCCGCGGGCGAGCTGCTTGCCGTTCTCGTCGACGAGGACCGACTCCGCGAGGATCTGCGAGCGCGATTGGTGGACCACCGTCCCGGTGGCGATCATCGTCCCCGAGGTGATGGGGCGCAGCAGGTGGAGGTTGAAGCTGGCGGTGAGCACGAAGACGTCCTCGACCAGCGAGTTCGCGGCGAAGAAGGCCGCGTCGTCGAGCGCCTTGAAATAGACCGAGCCGTGGACCGCGTGCGCGGAGTGGAAGAACTCGGGCCGCACGACGATGCGCAGCTCCGCCTTGCCAGCGCCGACTTCGAGCTGGGGCTGGAAGAAGCCGTTGATCGGCGCGGTGGCGTACATCGCTTCCAGCCTGCGGAAATGTTCCGTGCCCATGGGGTCTCCTGTGGCGGTGGGTCTGCCGGTCCCCTCACTGGCGGACGAGCAGATCGATGGTTCGGGCCGTCCCGGTGATCGTTAGGCGGTGCGCGCCGAACTCCACCGGGCCCTGCGCCGCCAGGCGGACCCGCGTGCCGGACGCGGCCGCCGGCTCGACGCAGCCGCGCTGCGCCGCGTTCGTGCAAGCAGGCAGCTCCGTCCCCGCCTCCAGGAATCCGTTGGCGAACCCGGAGGTCAGCTCCAGCTCGTAGGCCGTGCCGTCGCGCTCGGTGAACGAGCCCTCGGCCCCGGCGAAGACGAGCAGCACGCGCCGGTTCTCGACGTCGGCGAGACCGGTGACCGGGGGCTGGGCCGGCAGCAGGGTCTGCACGCCGTCCGGGAGCATCGGCACCAGGCCTCCGGCCCGGCCGAAGACGGGGATCTCCGTGACGGGCGCCTCGACCTGCTGGTCGGCCGGTCCGGTGATGGCCGCTCCGCCGCCCAGCGGCAGCCACTGGCCGGGCGGGAAGTGCACGATTCGCCCGGTCGCGCCCTGCTCGACGACCGGGGCGACCAGCAGCGCGGGCCCGAGCAGGTACTCCTCCATCTGGTCCCAGCCGGCGGGGTCCTCCGGGAAGGCGAGCGGCAGCGCGCGCATCAGCGGCAGGCCGGTGGACTCGGCGACGGCCGCGCCGCCGTCCAGGTACGGGAACAGCTGGATGTGGAAGCTCGCCCAGCGCTTGTAGTGCGCCAGCGTCTCCTCGTCCTGGCCGAACCACCACTGGTTCTTGGGGTCGGTGCCGTGGTGCGTGCGCATCACCGGCGAGAGCGCGCCGAAGGTGGTCCAGCGGAAGAACAGCTCCCGGGTCGCGGCGGGGTTGGTGGCGCTCTGGTAGCCGCCGATGTCGTGGGCGAAGGTCGACACGCCGGCCAGCCCGAGCCCCAGGCCGATGGGGATCACCGTGGGCAGCCCGTCGTCCTTCTGGAAGTCGGTGCGCTGGTCGCCGGCCCAGTAGATGGGGGTGAACTCGGTCGAGCCCAGCCAGCCGGAGCGCGCGAAGAAGACCCGCTGCCGGCCGTCGCCGGAGCGCTCCTCGAGGACCTCGTGGGAGAGCTTCGACCACTCCGCCGAGTAGCGGTTGTGCGCCGCGAGCGGGTCCTCGCCCGAGTCGAGCACCGCGTCGTGGGGCAGCCACTCGCCGAAGTCGGTCATCCAGCCGTCGAAGCCCACGTCCATCGCCTTGCGCAGGTAGCTCTTGACCCACTCGCGCGTCGCCGGCCGCGACAGGTCCGCCAGGCCCGAGGGCTTGAAGAGGATCCCCTCGAACAGGTACGGGCCGCCGCCGGGCTTCTGCACGAAGTGCCCGTCGGCCTGGGCCTCGGCGTAGACGCGCGTGTCCTGGTTGATGAAGGAGTTGAAGTAGGCGAGCCAAGCGAAGCCGCTGCCGCGCAGCTCGGAGGCGAGCATGGTCGCCTCCGGGTAGAGCGTCGGGTCGAGGTCCCACTCCTCCTTGAGCCGGTAGCCGGTCATCTCCCAGGTGCCGCCGCGGAAGTCCTCGCTCCAGATGGCCGAGGAGGGGATGGCGCGGTCCCGCAGCAGCTTGGCGATCTCGCGGACCTTGGCCGTCCCGAAGATGACGTCGTTCCAGGGCGCGAAGGCCAGCGGGGGAGGGCGCGGAGGCCGCCGCAGCACGCCCGCGGTGGCGCGCTCGAGCGCCTTGGCTGGAGTGTCGCCCGCGTAGAGCCAGAGCTTCACCTCGTCGCCCCAGGTCTCCACGCGGAAGACGTCGCTCTTCCTCGAGCAGAGCTCGAACACCGAGCGCCGGTCGGACTCGACGACGCCGAGGTAGCCGCGCTGCGAGAGCCAGGTGGGCAGGCCCATGTAGCTCGAGTGGCGGGAGCCCTCGACCATCCACAGCGGGGGCGGATCGTCGGTGTCGGACTTGCCGATGCCCTGCTCGCTCGTCCAGATGGGGATGGTGTGGCCGCGGTGGTCGAGCGCGTCGGTCTGGGCGCCGAAGCCGAGGAAGCGATCTTCGGCCGAGCAGGCGAAGGAGAGCGACAGGCGGTTCATCAGCGGGTTGCCGGCCTTGAAGGTCAGCAGCAGCGCGCCCTCGGCAGGCGAGGAGGCCGAGAGGGTGGCGACCGTCGCGCCTTGCGTGTCGAGGAAGGCCCCGGCCGCCGGGTCGAGCGTGGCCGCTGCGCGCCACGGCTCGTCGCCGTCGGTGACCTTGAAGTAGCCGAACTGCATCTCCCAGGTCTCGTAGGCCCGGCGCGTGGCGAGCGGCGCGTCCCCGGCGGTCCCGCCCATCGTCGATTCCAGGAAGACGTGGGCCGGAGACGCGGCGGAGGAGACGCGCAGCGCGCCGTCCCTGCTCTCCACCCGAAAGCCGCCCAGCTCCAGCCAGGGGACCGAGCCGTCCGGGGCCGAGGCGTCGGGGCGGTCGGCGGGCG
>DASXVQ010000085.1:0-21565 GCA_036504155.1 Myxococcales bacterium | reverse complement strand
TCGGCGCCCGGGCAGGACGCCGCGGCCGCGCTCGTCGACGCAGGCCTGCTCGACCCCAAGCCCCTGACCGTGACCTACCCGCTCGACCCCGCGACCAACTTCGCCAACCCGGAGCGCGGCTTCTACCACCACCAGGAGACGCAAGCGTCCGGGTACTCCGCGCTCGACTCGGCCACGCTCGCCGGCTACCGCGGCCAGGGCATCTCGCTCGTCCTGCGCATGTGGTACGTGCCCGGCTTCGTCGCCAAGGACTTCGACCCGGCGTTCCTGACCGCGGTCTCCACCGACTTCGGGCGCGTGCGGGACGCCGGGCTCAAGGCGGTCGTGCGCTTCGCCTACAGCGACAGCGAGACCGCCTCGCCGCGCGACGCCACCAAGGCCCAGGTCCTCAGGCACATCGCGCAGCTCGGGCCGATCTTCGAGGCCAACGCCGACGTCATCGCCGCGGTGCAGGCCGGGTTCGTCGGCGTGTGGGGCGAGTGGTACTACACCGACCACTTCGGCGACCAAGGCACCATCAGCGCGGCGCAGTGGGCGGACCGCAAGGAGGTCGTCCAGGCGCTGCTCGGCGCCAGCGGCGGGCGCCCGGTGCTGCTGCGCACCCCGCTCTTCAAGCAGACGATGTACGGCGCCAGCGCGCTCGCCGCGGCGGAGGCCTTCACCGGCAGCGACCGCGCGCGGGTCGGGCACCACAACGACTGCTTCCTCGCCAGCGCCGACGACTACGGCACCTACCAGGACGTCACCGCGGACAAGGCCTACCTCGCCCAGGAGACGCTCTACGTGCCCATCGGAGGGGAGACCTGCGGCACGTCGTCGTTCTCGGGCTGGACCAACGCCGCCGCGGACCTGAGCAGGCTCCACTGGACGTTCCTGAACGTCGACTACCACCCCGCGGTGCTCTCGGGCTGGGGCGCCAACCTCGAGGTCGCCAAGCGCAGCCTGGGGTACCGGCTGGCGCTGGTGGAGGGCACGTTGGCGAGCGTCGTGGCGGCAGGCGGGAAGCTGGACGTGTCGCTGACGGTGCGCAACGACGGCTACGCGGCGCCGTTCAACCCGCGGGGAGTGAAGGTGGTCCTGCGCGAGGCCAACACGAAGGCCGAGCACGCGGTCGCGCTCTCGGGCGATCCGCGGTGGTGGCTGCCGGGGACGCCCACCCAGGTCACCGAGTCGGTCGCGCTCGCGGGAGTCCCAGCCGGGACCTACGACGTCTTCCTGCACTTGCCCGACTCCAGCGCGAGCCTCGCGGCGCGGCCCGAGTACGCCATTCGCCTGGCCAACACCGGGGTGTGGGAAGCGGCGACCGGGTACAACGACTTGAAGCATCGGGTCACGGTGGTGCCCTGACCCAGTCCATGGAGTCCATGGAGTCCAGGGAGTCCATGGACTGGATGGACTCCATGGACTCGATGGACTGCATGGGAACCCACCCGGTTCCGCGAAGGCCGGTGTTTGTCCCTGACCCGGGGCCTCCCGCATGCGCCTTGCCCGGGGGGCGCACTTCCGGCAGCCTCCTCGCCTGGACTGGAGACGTCCTTCGGCGAAGCTGGTCCTACCGCTGTTACGAAAGCTCATGCGCCGGCCGCCCGCCAAGAACCAGCCCGTCGTGCCCCAGGCCGAAGCGCCGGTGAGCCGGCTCTACCCGCTCATCCTCGAGAGCATCAACGAAGGCGTGTTCACGGTCGACGAGTCGTTCCGCATCACCTCGTTCAACCAGGCCGCCGAGAGCATCGCCGGGGTCTCGCGGGAGCAGGCGATCGGCAAGCGCTGCTACGAGGTCTTCCGCGCGAGCATCTGCCAGAGCGAATGCGCCCTGAAGCAGACGCTGAGGACCGGCAGAGCGCTCCGGGACGTGCGCATCGACGTGCTCAACGCCTCGATGGAGACCGTGCCCATCTCGGTCTCCACGGCAGTCCTCAAGGACGCCAACGGCCGGCTGATCGGCGGGGTCGAGATCTTCCGCGACATCACCGACGTGGAGAGCCTCCGGCACGAGTTGGACGCGCACCGCGGCCTCAACGACCTCATCGGCGCCAGCCCGGCGATGCGCGAGGTCTTCCGCATCCTCCCCGACGTGGCCGCGTGCGACGCCACGGTCCTCATCCAGGGACCCAGCGGTACGGGCAAGGAGCTGGTCGCTCGGGCCATCCACGACTTGAGCCCCCGCCACAGCAAGCCGTTCATCCGAGTCAACTGCGCGGCCCTGCCCGACACGCTGCTCGAGTCGGAGCTCTTCGGGTACGCCAAGGGCGCTTTCACCGACGCGCGCAAGGACAAGCCCGGCCGGTTCATGCAGGCCGACGGCGGGACGATCCTGCTCGACGAGATCGGCGACGTCTCTCCGGCCTTCCAGGCCAAGCTGCTGCGGGTGCTCCAGGAAGGCGAAGTGCAGCCGCTCGGCAGCACGAAGACTCTCAAGCCGGACGCCCGGGTGATCGCCGCCACCAACCGGGACCTCGGAGAGATGGTGCGGGCGGGCCAGTTCCGCGAGGACCTCTACTACCGCATCCGCGTCGTCCCCATCACCCTCGTGCCCCTGCGCGAGAGGCGAGAGGACATCCCCCTGCTGGCGGAGCACTTCCTCAAGCGCCTTGCCGCCAAGACCGGACGGCCCGCCCGGCAGCTCGCCCCCGAGGCGCTCCAGGCGCTGATGGCCTACGACTACCCGGGCAATATCCGTGAGCTCGAGAACGCGCTCGAGCGGGCCTTCGTGATGTGCCACGGCGACCGCCTCGAGCTGCGCTGCCTCCCGGAGGAGCTCACCCGCCCGAACTCGGTCCGGGAGAGGCCTCGGGCAGCGCAGCGACCCGCGGTGCCGACCAGCCCGGAGGCCGAGGAGCTCCTCCGGGCGCTGGAGGCGAACCGCTGGCACCGGGTGCAAACCGCCCAGTCCTTGGGCATCGGTCGCGCCACCCTCTGGCGGCGGATGGTGCAGCACGGGTTGACGAAGTCGTCTCGCTGAAACATCTGAGACGAAACGTCGCGACGCCCGAGACCAAACGTTTCACCGATGTCTCATGAGCGGCGCCGTCTCCCTCTGAACAGGGGTTGGCCCGGTTCTCGCTATATCGCGGCACCGTGATGCTTGCCGCCATCGCCACCTTCGGCTCGGAAGTCTCGCCGCGCTTCTGCTGCGCGCGCGAGGTCCTGCTCGTGGAGGTCGAGGACGGCCGGGAGACCGGCCGCTCGAACGTCACGCTCGGCGAGGCCTGCAATCCGGATCGCATCCGGCTGCTGGGGAGCCGAGGCGTGACCCTGCTGCTCTGCGGCGGCTTCAACCGCCAGTTCCTGGCGGAAGCGGAGCGCGTCGGCGTGCACGTGTTCTGGGGCGTCGAGGGCCCGGTCGAGGACGCGGTCCGCGCCCTGGCTCGCGGAGAGTTCGGCGCGCCGTGCCACAACCCCGGGTGCTGGTGCGCCCCGGCTTCGACCCGGCGGCGCGGCGGCCGGTCGCCCATGCCCAGGCGCAGCGCATGAGCCTTCTCGAGAGGGAGACATCCATGTCCGGCAACAGAGTGGTGGCGATCGCGTGTGAAGACGGGGCTGGCCTGGAGAGCACGGTGAGCCGGCACTTCGGCCATTCGCCGTTCTTCCTGGTCGCGCAGCTCTCCGGGGAAAAGGTGGTCGACACCAAGACCGTGCCGTCGCCCGGCCACGGCGAGGGCTGCAGCATGCCGCAGTTCGTGAAGACGCTCGGCGCGCAGGCCGTCGTGGTCGGTGGTCTGGGGCCTGGGGCGGTGGCGGGCCTCGGCAACTTCGGCATCGAGGTGCTGGCAGGCGTTTCGGGGAAGGCCGGGGACGCGCTGCTGGCTTTCGCGCGAGGGACGCTGGTGGCGCGCGAAGCCTCCTGTGGCGGCCACGGCTGCGGACACCACCAGTCGTGACCCGAGGTCGTGAGACGGGAGCGCCAGGGATGTCTCTGCCCGCGAGCAGCCGAATGCCCGAGGAGTCGAGCGTCCAGGTGCAGGCGCGATCGCAGACGGAGCTGCTGCGCGTCCTAGCGCACCCGATTCGACTGCAGGTCCTCTGGCTGCTCTGCGACGGGGAGATGCACGTCAACTCCCTGGCCGAGAGGCTGGGGAAGGGCCAGGCGATCGTCTCGCAGCAATTGCGGATCCTGCGGATGGCCGGCCTGGTCGAGTCCTGGAGGTTGAACGGCTTCGCCTACTACCGCATCGCCGATGCCAACCGCCGCGACCTCCTGCGGGGCATCCACGACTTCTCCGAAAAGCTGTCTCTGGTGATGCACGCCCGCTGACGCGGGCCTGTTGGAGCGTCGATGAAGCCACTGACCAGGCGAGGGTTTCTCAAGGGCGTGGGAGCCGGGGCCGGCGCGCTCGCCGGGTCCGCGCTGATCGAGGGCCAAGCGCAGGCCTTCGCGCTCGGCCGCGTCCCCGAGGCGCCGCTCGCCGAGAAGGACGTCGCCAGCTTCTGCGAGCTGTGCTTCTGGAACTGCGGCCTGGTGGCGAAGGTGCGCAAGAACCGCGTGCTCGAGCTGCGCGGCCACCCGGCCTACCCCAGCTCCCAGGGCAAGCTCTGCGGCCGCGGCAACGCCGGGGCCGCCTTCGTGCGCGACGAGGACCGGCTGAAGTACCCGATGGTCAGGACGGGCAAGCGCGGCGACGGCGAGTTCCGCCGCGTCGGCTGGAAGGAGGCCTACCAGACCATCGCGGCCGGCTTCGCGGCGATCAAGGCGAAGTACGGCGCGCAGGCGCTGGCGCTCTTCTACCACGGCGCCGGCGGGCCCCTGCTGCGCAGCCTGATGGTGGCGTACGGCTCCCCCAACTACGCCGGGCCGTCCTACGCCCAGTGCAAAGGCGCCCGGAACGTCGGCTACAAGCTCACCTTCGGCGAGAAGCTTCCGTCGCCCGAGCCGCTCGACTTCGAGAAGACCGAGTGCATGGTCCTCTTCGGGTCGCACCTGGGAGAGAACGCCCACAACAGCCAGGTGCAGGAGTTCGTCAGGGCTCGCGCGCGCGGCGCGAAGCTGGTCGTGCTCGATCCCCGGCTGAGCACCGTGGCGCAGAAGGCCGACGTCTGGCTGCCCGTGAAGCCGGGCTCGGACCTCGCGGTCATCCTCTCGTGGATCCACCTGCTGCTGGCCGAGGAGGGCTTCGACCGCGAGTTCGTCGACGCCCATTGCTCGGGCCTCGACGAGCTGCGCGCCCACGTCGCGTCCTCCACTCCGGAGTGGGCGGCCAAGGAGGCGGGCGTCGAGGAGAAGGACCTGCGCGCCGCCTACGAGCTCATCAAGGCGGCGAAGCCGGCGGTCCTCGTCCATCCCGGCCGGCACGTGTCCTGGTACGGCGAGGCCGACACCCAGCGGGCGCGCGGGCAGGCGATCCTCACGGCGCTGCTCGGAGCCTGGTGGACGCCGGGCGGGACCTACCGTCCGGAGGCTCCGACCGCCGCCGACTTCCCCGGCCCCGACTATCCCGATTTGCCCAAGGACGTCGACAAGGCGGCGCGGCGCTTTCCCTTCGCCCAGGAGGTCACGACCAACGGCATCCGCGAGGCGACGCGCACCGGAGCGCCGTACCCGGTGAAGGGCTGGTTCGTCCACGGCACCAACCTCGTCCAGTCGATGCCCAACGTGCACGAGACGCTCGAGGCCATCGCGAAGCTCGACCTGCTGGTGGTCTGCGACATCCAGCCGACGGAGATCACGCGCTACGCCGACGTGCTGCTCCCCGAGGACGTCTACCTCGAGCGCTACGACGACCTGCTGCTCGGGTCGGGCAAGACGCCGTTCATCGGCCTGCGCCAGCCCGTGGTCCAGAGCCCCCACGACACGCGGCCGGCCTGGAGGATCGCCAAGGAGCTCGCCGCCGAGCTGGGGGTCGGCGACTACTTCGGCTTCAGCACCTTCGAGGAGTACCTGGACACCCGGCTCGCCGGGACCGGCACGAGCCTGGCCGAGCTCAAGAAGACCGGGGTCTTCCTCCCGCCGCGAAAGACGCCGCTCTTCCTCGAGCGGGGCGCGGAGTTCCACTTCCACACCCCCTCCGGCAAGGTCGAGCTCTTCAGCAAGCAGCTCGCCGACGCGGGCTTCGACCCGCTGCCCACCTACAGGCCCCAACCGGAGTCGCCGTCAGGCAGCTTCCGCCTGCTCTACGGGCGCAGCCCCCTGCACACCTTCGGGCGGACGCAGAACAACGCCATCCTCGCCGACCTCGACCCCGTGAACCCGCTCTGGCTCCACCCCCGGGCCGGGGAGCACCTGGGCCTGACCCAGGGCCAGCCGGTGGTCGTCCGCAACGCGCGCGGCGACGAGACGGGCCCGATGCCCGTCCACCTGACGGAGCGGATGCCCGAGGACGCCGTGTACATGGTCCACGGCTTCGGCCACAAGGCGCCGGGGCTCACGCGCACCAACGGGCGGGGCGGGGACGACACCGCGGTGATCGACCGCTACGCCGTCGACCCGATCAGCGGCGCCACCGGAATGCGGACCGAGTTCGTGACCGTCCACGCCGCCGGCGCGGGGAGGGTGAGCTAGCCCATGCGCCACGCGATGATGATCGACCTGGAGAAGTGCGTGGGCTGCCAGGCCTGCGTCAGCTCCTGCAAGCAGCGTTGGGGCTCGGGACCCGGGGCCGCCCGGGACTGGGTGAAGACCTTCGAGACCGGGAAGCGCGGCAAGGACCTCGCGGTCACCTTCTACCCGGGCCTGTGCATGCAGTGCGAGCAGCACCCCTGCACGCTGGAGTGCCCGACCGGCGCCACCTTCGTGAACGCGAACGGGGTGGTGGTGGTCGACCCGGACGTCTGCATCGGCTGCGGCAACTGCCTCTCGGGCTGCGCCTACGGGGCGCGCCACGTCGACCCCGAGAAGAAGATCGTCGAGAAGTGCAACCTCTGCGCCCCCTACGTCGCCCGTGGCGAGGAGCCCGCGTGCGTGGCGACGTGCCTCGCCGAGTGCCGCACCTTCGGCGACCTGGACAATCCTTCCGGCAAGCTCGCCCAGCTCATCCGCGAGCGCGAGGCGCGCCCGCTCAAGACGGCGCAGGTCGACCTCGGACCCAAGGTCACCTACGCGGGCGCAAGGCAGCGCGACGCCATCCTCGCGGCAGGAGTGGTGACGCCGCCGAGGTCGAGCGGGCTGACGCAGTTCTGGGGCGGAGTGTCGCGCCCGTTCGCTCGCTACTTCGTGCCCCCCGTCGTCGTGGGCGCGGTGGCGGGCGGCCTCTTCGTGAACCTGCTGGCCCGGCGGCGCCGGCTCCAGGAGCCCCCGGCCGAGCACGCCGTGGAGCCTTCCGTCAAGGCGCTGCCGGAGCAACTGCCCCGCCACCGTGGAGGGATGCGCTTCCTCCACTGGTTCAACGCGATCAGCTGGATGCTCCTCCTGACGACGGGCACGGCGCTGATGGCCACCAAGAGCTTCGCCTTCTTCGGCGAGGCCTTCCCTCATTGGCTGGCGGCGGCGTTCGGCAGCGCGGCCAGGATGCTGCGCTTCCACGCCGTCTGGGGGCTGCTCTGGTCGCTGGTGATCGTCCCGCTGTTCCTCCTCTACAAGTCCGGCGGGAAGGAGGCTTGGCGGGAGGTGTGCTTGCGCGGTGGCGACCTTCGCTGGCTGATGCTCAAGCCGCTGGCGATGCTGGGGCTCGCCAAGCAGCCCCTGCCGCCGCAGGACAAGTACAACGCCGGTCAGAAGATCTTCGCGATCACCGCGGTGCTGGGGACGGCGACGATCATCGCCACCGGCCTGGTGATGACCTTCCACCTGGGCCCGCCCTCGGTCGTGGTCGCGGCCATCCTCGTCCACAAGGTGGCCATCGCCTTCGCGATGCTCGGGCTGAGCGTCCACCTGACCATGGCCGTCCTCCTGCGCGAGGAGCGGGCGGCCCTGAAGTCCATGTTCGTCGGGACCATCGACCGCGACCACGCGGCGGCCCACAACGCCCTGTGGGTCGAGGAGCTGAAGGCGCATTCGTCGGCAAGGAGCGAGGAAAATGACTGAGACCAACCCGGCGGCCCCGTCGCCGCTTGCGGCGGAGCCGGTTCCGGCCGCGCAGCCCCCCGCGGCGCAAGCCACGGCCGCGCCGGCCAAGCCAGGCCCGCGGCCCTTCTGGAACCCCTACGTCGCGGGGATCGGACTGGGGCTGGTGATGCTCACCAGCTTCGTCGTCACCGGCAAGGGCCTGGGAAACAGCGGCGCCTACAAGCTGGTGGAGGCCGCGGCCATCCACCGGGTGGACCCGACCTTCGCGGAGGAGAACGGGCACATCGGTCCGGCCTTCCACCCGGGGCGCAGCGTGCTCGACGAGTGGATCTTCTTCCTGGCGCTGGGCACGTTCGCGGGCGGGGCGCTCGGCGCCTTCACCGCGGGGCGGTTCAAGCGGGAGACCATCCACGGGCCCCGCATCGCCAAGGAGAGCCGGTGGGTGCTGGCGGTGGCCGGCGGCGCGCTGAGCGGCTTCGCGGCGCAGCTGGCGAGGGGCTGCACCAGCGGCCAGGCGATGACGGGCGGCGCGCAGCTGGCGCTGGGCAGCTGGGTGTTCATGTTCGCGGTGTTCGGCGGCGCCTACGGGCTCGCCTGGTTCGTCCGCAAAGAGTGGATCTGAGAGGAGCCGAACCATGGAAGGCCCGCTGAGCGTCGTCCTGAAGTTCAACCACGCCACCGAGATGCTGGTGGCGCTCGTCGTCGGAATCGGGTTCGGATTCGTCCTCGAGCGCGCCGGATTCGGCCGCTCCGACAACCTGGCCGCCATCTTCTACGGCCGCGACTTCCGCGTGATGCGCGTGATGTTCACCGGCATCGTCACGACGATGCTCGGCCTGTACTTCCTCGACCTGGTCAACGTCCTGCCGCTGTCGAGCGTGGGCCTGCTCGACACCTACGTCCTGCCGCAGCTCGTCGGCGGGCTGCTGCTCGGGGCGGGCTTCATCGTCGGCGGCTACTGCCCGGGCACCTCGGCGGTGGGGGTCGGCAGCGGCAAGACCGACGCCTTCCTCTTCGTCGGCGGGCTGATGGCGGGCACGGTGGCCTTCACCTTCGCCTACGACGCCATCGGCGATTTCCAGAAGAGCACCTCGATGGGACGCGTGCTCCTGCACGAGTACTTCCACGTGCCCTCCGCGGTGATGGTCCTCGCGGTGGTGCTCTTCGCGGTCGGCGCGTTCTTCGCGGTCGGCAAGATCGAAGCGGCGGTCCAGAGGAGCCTCAAGCGATGAAGCCCTTCAACCCGAAGATCGCCGCCGGCGCCGCCGTGCTCCTGGGAGCGGTGTACCTGGTCGCGGGGCTCGCCTCGGGGCACTCGGCGCGCTCCGAGCCGCCTGCCGACCTGTCGGCCAGCGCGGCGGAGTCCGGCCTGGACGTCTGGAAGGTCTCGGCGGCGCTGCTGGAGACCGCGGGCAAGCCCCTGGTCGTCGACGTCCGGAGCGCGGGGGAGTTCGCGCGGTGGCACGTGTCCGGCTCGACGAACGAGCCCGGAGCCGACGCCGCCAGGCTGCTGGCGCTGGCCAAGGAGCACGTCCCGGTCATCGTCGTCGCCGCCAAGGACGACGTGGCGCAGAAGCTCGTCGGCGAGGCGAAGGCCAACGCCAAGGACGCGAGGATCCACTACCTCGTGGACGGGCCGCGCTCCTGGTACCTGGCCTTCGACCTGCCGGTGCCGATGTTCGCCGAGGGCTCCGCGCCGAGCGGCTACGAGGAGGCGCTGGGCACCCTGCGCGGCTTCCTGCAGAAGCCGGACCCGGCGGCGAGAGGGCAAGCGCTCGAGGCGCTGCAGACCCTGGCGAAGCTGAACTTCCAGCCGTCGCTGCTCAAGCAAGCAGGCAAGGCGAAGGCCGCGGGCGGCGCGAAGAAGAAGATCAGCGGCGGATGCGGGTAGTGGCCAGCGAGCGGGCCATGAAAGAGAAGCCGAACGAGGGCCGGCTGCCGGCCGTGAACCCGGAGAAGTGCGACGGCTGCGGGCGGTGTGCCAGTGCCTGCCCGACCGGAGCCGTCCGGGTCCCGAACGCCGGGTCGTGCGCGAAGTGCGTGAAGTACTGCCTGTCGTTGGATGTCCCGTGCAGCCGGGAGTCGCAGCCGTTTGCCTACGAGACCTGCGACGCCTGCGGGCGCTGCATCGAGGCGTGCCTCACGGGTGCGCTCTTCTGGACGGGCCGGGAAGCGGCGTTGGCCAGGCAGCCTCTGGCGCGCCCGCGGGGACCGGCGGAACCGTGACCCTCGAAGCGGGGCGGCGGGGCCAAGACCAACGGCTGCCTCCGGAGATCGCCGCGCACCCTCGGGGCTCCTGAATCCCTCAAGGAACCTTGCGGCGTCTCGTCGCGGGGCGCGTTAGAGTACTGGCCGCGCCCGAAGCGACGGGACGAGGCCATGGCCCAGACGAGCACGAAAGGACGACTGGCTCGACGCGTCAGCGCCAGCGGGCTCGCGTGCGCCCTGGTGCTCCTGCAGTTCTTCGGCCTGGCCCATTACTTCCTGGTCTCACACGAGATCTGCCCGGAGCACGGCGAGTCCCTTCACGCTCACAAGGGGGCTGGCTCTCTCTCGCCGGCGCTCGCCCAAGTCGCCCATCCCGCCATCGCCGGCTCGAACGCCGAGGGACCTGGCGAATTCGACCACGAGCACTGCTCGGTCTTCCTGCGCCGACGCAACCCCGCGCTTCCCGGGCCCACGCTCGGGATCGCCGAGCCCCAAGCCGCCGCCACCTTCGAGATCGTGGCGGCAGCCCGGGATGCGTCCGTCTCGGTCGCAGTGCTCTTCTTCGCGCCCAAGGGCTCGCCTCCCCTCGGCTAGGCGACGGGCCGAAAGAGGAGCGTCGCCTCGGGTGCAAGCGCCCTGCAGGCGCTAGCCCCGCTCCTCCTCGGCATCCCGTGGTCCATCCCAACCCCGCGGCGGCTCGCGTCTTCGACGCGGAGGCCGCGCGGTTCCCTTCCCTCGTGAAGAGAGCAACGAAATGTCCCCTCGCCGCAGGGCTGCCCACTGGCGCCTTCTCCTGCTTCTTCCCCTTGGCCTGTTCCACGAAGGACGCGCCTGGGCCCAGACGGACCCGGCGCCTCCCGCCGGCGTCTCGCCGACGCCGCAGGCGGCCGCGGCGGCCACCTCCGCGGAGGACCAGAAGCTGCTCGAAGAGATCCAGCAGGCCGCCGGGCCGGGCGCGGCCAAGCCCGCGGCCGAGGCGCCACCCGCGGCCGCCGCTGCGCCCCCGGCCAGAGGCACGAACCCGTTCAGCAACCTCTTCAACCCCGCCATGTCGGCCAACGGCCTGTTCCTGGGCTCGCTCGCCACGTCGCTGCCTGGGCAGAAAGGCCTGCACGGCGGGCTCCAGGCCCAGGAGCTCGAGGTCCAGCTGACCGCCAACGTGGACCCGTACTTCTCGGCCAACCTCGTCGCCTCGCTCCCGAACGGCGCGAACCTGGGGCTCGAGGAGGGCTACCTCACCTCGATCCCGCAGATCGCGGGCTTCGGCTTCCGCGCCGGGAAGATCAAGGTGCCGTTCGGCCGCGAGAACGGCACCCACACCCATGCGCTGCCCTTCATCGAGAAGTCGCTCGTCGGCAACGCGGTCTTCGGCGAGGAGGGGCTGAACCAGGCGTCGGTCGAGGCCACCAAGCTCCTGCCGCTGCCGTGGTACTCGCTGCTCACCCTGACGGTCCTGGACGGCCGCGACCAGGTGCTCCTGGGGTCGCCGAACAGCGACGTGCTCGGGGGTTTCCTGGGCTCGCGCAGCGTCTTCGACCTGACCGACGACTCCACCCTCGAGCTCGGGCTGTCCTACGCCGCCGGCGGCGGCCCCGACCGCAAGCTCGCCCAGGCGGTCGGCGCGCACCTGACCTTCAAGTGGCGCCCGGCGCGCGATGCCGCCACCTCGTCGGCGGTGGTGTCGCTGGAGGGCATCGCCTCGCGGCAGCCCGACCGCCTCGACGAGGGCGCCCACCTCCTGCCCCACCAACCGGCGGGCTTCTACGGCTACGTCCAGTGGCAGCTCGCCCAGCGCTGGTACGTCGGGGCCCGCTTCGAATACCTGACCGACTGGTCCTTCCCCTCCGCCAACAAGATGCGCCAGTCCGCGGTGCTGGTGCTGGCCCCGACCGAGTTCTCGGCGTTCCGGCTGCAGGTGAACGCGACGGAGCTCCCCGGAATCGCCGTGCCCCTGGTCGAAGGCTTGCTCCAGGTCAACTTCACCATCGGCGCCCACCCCGCCCATTCCTACTGAGGCCCCCATGAACCCCTCCTCTCGCACGCTGCTCCTCGTCTCGGCGCTGCTCTTCGGCGCCGCCCCGGCCCAGGCCGCCCTGAAGGTCGTCACCACCACCCAGGACGCCGCGGCCCTCACCCGCGCCGTCGGCGGCGACCGGGTCGACGTCAAGGCGCTCGCCAAGGGCTTCCAGGACCCGCATTTCCTGGACGCGAAGCCGACCTTCATGCTCGACCTGAACCGCGCCGACCTGGTCGAGTGCATCGGGCTGGAGCTGGAGATCGGCTACCTGCCGGCGCTCATCGCCGGGGCGCACAACGACAAGATCAACTCCGGCGAGCCCGGCTACCTGGACCTCTCGCAGTTCATCGCCCCGCTGGAGGTGGTGCCCGCCGCCGACCGCTCGCAGGGCGACATCCACCCCAACGGCAACCCGCACTACTGGCTCGACCCCGAGAACGGGCGGCAGATGGCCCGGGGCATCGCCGCCCGGCTCGCGCAGCTGGACCCGGCGGGCAAGGACGCCTACGCCGCCAACCTGGCCGCCTTCGAGAAGGCGCTCACCGCCAAGGAGGCCGAGTGGGACAAGGCGATGGCCAGGCTCGCCGGCCAGCCGATCCTCACCTACCACCGCTCGTGGACCTACTTCGCCAAGCGCTTCAAGCTCGAGGTCGTCGGATTCATCGAGCCCAAGCCGGGCATCCCGCCCACCCCGCAGCACACCCTGGACCTCATCCGCCTGGCCGAGGCCAAGGGCGTCAAGGTGCAGCTGATGGAGAGCTTCTACGACGATCGGATGCCGCGGCTCATCGCCTCCAAGAGCGGGGCGAAGCTGGCGCAGGTGCCCAACTCGGTGGGCGGCACCGAGCAGGTGAAGACCTACTTCGACCTCTTCGACGCCATCGTGGGCGCCGTCACCAAGGCCACCGGAGCGACGCCATGAGCCTGGAGCTGCAGATCCTGCTGCCGGCCTTCCTGGCCTGCCTGGTGCTCACCGCGTTCCTGTCCTACCTCGGGCTGCACGTGCTGGCGCGGGAGGTCATCTTCGTGGACATCGCGCTGGCGCAGATCGCCGCGCTGGGCACCGCCGTCGCCGCCTCGCGCAACATCGAGCCGCACACCACGATGTCCTACGTCTGGTCGCTGGGCTTCACCTTCGGCGGCGCGACCCTGTTCGCGCTCACGCGGGGGCTGCGCAAGCGGGTGCCGCAGGAGGCCTTCATCGGCATCACCTACGCGGTGGCCGCGGCCGCGGCGATCCTGGTGGCGAACTCGCTGCCGCACGGCGACGAGGAGATCAAGGAGATCCTCGTCGGCTCGCTGCTGACGGTGAGCCTCCGGGAGGTGGCGATCACCGCGGCGGTGTTCGCGGTCCTGGGGGTCTTCCACTTCGTGCTGCGCAAGAAGTTCCTCGCGCTCTCCTTCGACCACGCCGGCCCGGACAACGACTCCTGGAGCGCCATGGGCTGGGACCTGGCCTTCTACATGTCCTTCGGCGTGGTCATCGCCAGCTCCGTGCAGATGGCCGGGGTGCTGCTGGTCTTCTCGTTCCTCATCGTGCCGGCGGTCTTCTCGGCGCTGTTCACCAAGAGCCTGCTGCTCCGGCTGGTCATGGCCTGGACGCTGGGGGCCATCGTCTCGGCGGCGGGCCTGTTCGCCTCGTTCCGCTTCGACCTGCCGACGGGCGCGGCGCTGGTGGTGACCTTCGGCGCGGCGCTGCTCCTGGGCGCGTTGGCGCGGGCGGGGCTCACCGCGAGGCAGAAGGCGGCGGCGCCTTCGACGCAGGAGGCGCGGGTGCGAGCAGACCTCGCCCGCTGATCGGGCACTGGATGAAGAAGGGCCGGGGCCGCTCCTTCAAGGTGTCGATGAAGGGGGCGTTCCCCCGGCTCCCCGGGAGGTGGGGCTGGGCCCCTTCGGGCCCGGCGACCGGCGGGAAGGCCACGAGCTTGCGCCGCTGCCCAAGGGTCAGCGGCCGGTGAGCCGCGCCAGCCTCGCCCGGGCGATCACCTCGTCGCCCAGCGCCACCACCTGGCTGGCCTGCGCGCGGACGAGGTCCGCCTGCGAGGTCAGCACGTCCAGGCTCGTGGCTCGCCCCAGCGAGTAGAGCTCGAGGGCCGCCTGCGCCGCTTCCTGGGAGACCTCGACGCCCTTCGCGGTCGACACCGCCGCCGCCGCCGCCGTCGTGGCCGCGGCCAGGGCGTCCTGGAGGTCGGACTCGATCTGCAGCTCGAGCGCTCGGTGGGCCTCGCGCAGCTGCGCGACCCGGGCCTTCGCCTTGGCGACCTGGGCGTGGGAAGCGAGGCCGTCGAAGAGCACCCACTCGAATCCGAAGCCGGCCGTCCACTCGTCGGCGCTTCCGCCCACGTCCCGGAAACGGTAGCCGTAGGTGCCCTGGAGGCTGACCTCCGGGAGGTAGCCGCCGCGGGCGAGATCGGCCTGCGCCTCCGCCTGCCGCTCCTGGGCGGCCAGGCGCCGAAGATCGGGGTTCGAGGCCCGCGCGGCCTCTCGCAGGTTCGTGGGCGCGAGCTCGCCCGCGGGCGCCGAGAGCTCGCCTGCCGCGATCACGTCCTCGAGGCTCTCGAGGCCTATCCACCGCCGGAGCGCCGCCGCCGCGGCCTTGCGCGTCTCCTCGGAGGCGACCCTCGCCCGCTCCGCCTCCAGTCGCTGCGCCTGCGCCTTGAGCAGGTCCAGCCGGGCGCCCTTGCCGAGCTCGAGCTGCCCCTCGATCAGCGACTCGAACGCACGCTGCCGCTCGAGCGCCTGGGCGGCGACCTGGACGAGCTGCTGGGACTCGAGGAGGCGGACGAAGGCCTGGGTGACCACCAGGGTGCTGTCGAGCGCCGAGGCCTGCACGGCGCTGCGCTCGGCGTCGATGCCTCGCTGCGCGGCGGAGAGCGAGGACCACGAGCGCAGCCCGTCGAAGAGCACCTGCCGCGCCTTGAGCCCGGCGAAGCCTTCTGCGGAATAGAGCGTCGGCACCGCGCCGCCCGAGGGAGCGCCCAAAGGGCTCAGGCGGTTCGGGTCGAGCCAGCTGTAGGAGGCGCTGGCGGACAGCTTGGGCAAGAGCGCGGAGCGGGCCCCGATGGCGTCGGCCTGGGCTTCCTCGAGGCGGGCGCGGCTCTGGGCCAGCGCTGGGCTGTTCTGGGCGGCCAGGCCGAGCGCCTGCTCGAGCGTCAGCTCTGCGGCGGCGGCCGTCGCCGGGGCCGAGCCCGCCAGGACCGAGAGCGCCGCAAGGAACCGAATCGACAGGTATTTGGCTCTCATCGCCGTGAGTTCTCCGTCGGCACCTGCGAAGACCGTGGCGCCGACCGAGGGTGGAACCGGCCAGGCGCGGGAACCTTGCGGTGAGGTCGACGAGGCGCAGCTCATGTCCCGGGCCGCGGCCGGGGACCGCGCAGCCTGGCGCGACCTCTACGCCCGCTACCGCGACTTCGCCTTCCGCGCCGCGCTGCGCTTCACCGGCAACGAGGCCGACGCCCGCGACGTGACCCAGGACGTCTTCGTGGCGCTCTTCTCCCGCGCCCGCGAGTTCCAGCCGCAGGGGAAGCTCACGACCTACCTCTGGCGAGTGGTCGCCAATCGCTGCCTCAACGAGCGCGCGCGAGCCCGGGCCCGCCTGGAGGATCCCGCCGACGAGCGGCTGCTGGCGCTGCCGGCGCCGGCCGAGCAGGCCCCCGACCAGGAAGCCGAGCGCCGCCAGACGCAGGACGCCGTGCGCCAGGCGATCCTCGCGCTCCCGGAGCGGCAGCGCCTGGCGGTCGTGCTCCACCGTTTCGAAGGGCTGAGCTACGAGGGCATCGCCGACGCCCTCGACTGCTCGGTTTCCTCAGTGGAATCGCTGCTGTTCCGGGCGCGCGCGAACCTCGCCAAGAGCCTCGCGCAGGCCTGAGCGCAAGTTTTCCCAGGCCGTCCGGTTTCACCTCACGGAGACGCTCGATGCGCTGCAAGACCGCCCAGCCCCTCATCTCGCTCGACCTGGACCGCAGGCTTCCCGCCGACCGGGCGAAGGAGCTGGAGGCGCACCTCGCGGGCTGCGAGCGCTGCCGCACCCTGGCGCGGACGATGTCCCGGGCGGTGGACCTGCTCGGCTCCGCGCCGGCGGCTCCCAGCGCTCCCGACGACTGGCGGGTCATCTCCGCCCGGCTCGAGGAGCGAGGCCGCGGCGGCCTGCGCGCGTGGCTCGCGGACCTCTGGGACGCAGCGCCCGGCCGGCTCGCGACCGCGGGCGTCCTCTCGATCTTCCTGGTGGCGGGATCGGCGGCCGGAGTGTGGCTCTCGAAGGGCCTCAAGCCCTCGATGCCGGTGGAGGCGGTGGCCATGGCCGAAGCCTTCGGCGACGTGCCCGGATCGAGCTGGCTGGCAGGGGAGGTGAAGCCGTGAAGCGTCTCGTGCTGGGCGCGGTGCTGGCGCTCTCGCTGGCGGCCAACGCCGCGGTGCTGGTCATGTCGCTGCGCGCGCAGGCCGCCTCGCCGATGGGCATCCCGCTCTTCTCCAGGGTGTCGGTGGACGCGGCGCAGCGGGGGCGGATCCTGACGCTGCGCGAGGACTTCCTCGCCTTCCGGGCGGCCAACTACGCGCGGACCGACGCGCTGCGCGGCGAGCTCGCCGAGCTGCTCAAGACCGACGCCCCCGACCGGGCCCGCATCGACGCGGTCCTCGCGCGGATCGCCGAGAGCCAGGCGGCGCTGCAGCGCCGGGTCGTCGAGCAGGCGCTCTCGGTCCGGGCGGTGCTGCGGCCCGAGCAGCGGCCGGCGTTCGAGGAGCTGATGTCGCAGCAACTGAGGGCCGGGGTGCCCATGCAGCGCGCCGGAGGGCAGGACGAATGCCCGATGGGGAGCAAGCGATGAAGAGGACGGGACGGTACCTGCTGGCGGCCGGGGGCCTCGCGGCGGCGTCGGTGGTCGCGGTGCTGCTCCTGCGCGGCGGCCAGGCCGCGGCGGCGGTGGAGACGCCCAGCGCGGTCGCCACGCGCCGGACGCTGCGCTCGCAGATCCAGGCCACCGGCGTGGTGCGGGCGATGACCGGCGCCGAGGTGAAGGTCGGGGCGCGCATCTCCGGGCGAGTGGAGCGCCTGTTCGCCAACGTCGGCGACTCGATCGAGAAGGGCGCGCCCATCGCCAAGCTCGACGACCGCGACCTGCAGGCGCGCCTGGCCAAGGCCCGCGCGGACCTCGCGGCGGCGCGGGCGCAGGCCGCGCTGGTGCGGCGCGGGGCGCGTGCCGAGGAGATCGCCGACGCCGAGGCGCAGCTGCGCCAGGCCAAGGCGGAGCAGGACCTGGCCACCATCCAGGAGCAGCGGGTCGGCGCCTTGGCGGGCAAGGGCTACTCCGGCCAGGACGAGCTGGACCGCGCCAAGCGGGACCTCGCCGTGGCCGGCGCGCGGCAGGCCAGCGCCGAGAGCCGCCTCGCGCTCACCCGGGCGCGCTCGCAGCCCGAGGACCTCGCCCTGGCCGATGCCAAGGTGAAGCAGGCCGAGGCGGCGGTGGCCGAAGCCGAGGCGACGCTCTCCTACGCGACCATCCTGGCCCCCATCTCCGGGGTCGTGGCCCAGGTCGCGACCCAGGAGGGCGAGACGGTCTCCGCCGGGCTCAACTCGCCGACCTTCGTGACGATCATCGACCTGAACCGCCTGGAGGTCGCCGCCTACGTCGACGAGGTGGACGTGGGCCGCGTGAAGGTGGGCCAGAAGGCGAGCTTCACCGTCGACTCGTTCCCCGAGGCCGACTTCACCGGCAAGGTCACCGCCGTCTACCCCCGCGCCCTCATCCAGTCCAACGTCGTCAACTACGTCACCACCGTGGCCATCGAGAACTCCGAGGGCCGCCTCAAGCCGGACATGACCGCCAACGTCACCGTCTCGCTCGACGAGCGCGAGGGCGTGCTCACCGTCCCGGACAAGGCGCTGCGCCGCGAGGGCGGCCGCACGGTGGTGCGGGTGGTCGACGGCGCCACGGCCGCGACGCGGTCCCAGCCGGTGAAGGTGGGCATCCGCGGCGGCGGCTTCACCGAGGTGCTCTCCGGCCTGGGCGAAGGCGAGCGCGTGGCCCTTTCCGACCCTTCTTCCAACAGCAGCGGCAGCGCAGGAGCGAACCCGTGATCGAGCTGAGAGACGTCGAGAAGACCTACGTGAGCGACCAGGGCCTGCAGGTGGCGGCCGTGCGCGGCATCTCCCTGAAGATAGAGAAGGGCGAGTTCGTGGCGATCATGGGCGCCTCGGGGTGCGGCAAGAGCACCTTGATGAACGTCATCGGCACGCTGGACCGGCCCACGGGCGGCAAGTACCTGCTGGCGGGCGAGGAGGTCGGCTCGATGAGCGACGAGTCGCTGTCGGCCCTGCGCAACAAGCGCATCGGCTTCGTCTTCCAGAGCTTCAACCTGCTGCCGCTGCTCTCCGCCGCCGAGAACGTCGAGCTGCCGCTGGTCTACGCGCAGCAGGCCGCGACGGACGGCCGGGCCCGCGCGCTGAAGGCCCTGGGCGCGCTCGGCCTGTCGGACCGCGCCGGGCACCGGCCGGGCGAGCTCTCCGGCGGCCAGCAGCAGCGCGTGGCCATCGCTCGGGCGCTGGTCAACGACCCGGACCTCATCGTCGCCGACGAGCCGACCGGCAACCTCGACAGCAAGGCGAGCGTGGACGTGATGGCGGTCCTGCAGGACCTGTGGCGGCAGGGCAAGACGATCGTGCTGGTCACCCACGAGCCGGACGTCGCCGCCTATGCCCCGCGCCTGGTGACGCTCAAGGACGGGAAGGTGGTCTCCGACGAGCGCAAGGAGCCGCGGAGCGCCAAGGACGAAGCCGCGGCGCTGCAGAAGGAGGCTGCGTAATGAATGCCTTCCTGCTGGCGCTGAAGGTGGGCTGGCGCGGCCTGGCGCTGCGCAAGGGCCGCGCGGCGCTGATGATGCTCGGCGTCGCCATCGGCATCGTCACCCTGACCCTGGTGGTCAGCGTCGGCCGCGGCGCCAAGGCCAAGGTCGAGGGCGGCATCAAGGCCTTCGGACCGGACTCGATGGTCATCACCGCCGGCAGCCCGCAGTTCAGAGGCCCCGGCGACGAGCGCGTGACGACGCTGATCCAGGAGGACGCCGCCGCCATCCGCGACGCGGTGCCGGCGGTGCGCGTGGTCGCGCCGATGGTGGTCCGGGTGGAGCAGACCGTCGTGGCGCAGGGCAAGAACACCACCGCCGCGGTGGTGGGCTCCACGCCCGACTACGAGGAGGCCTGGGACTGGCCGGTCAGCTCCGGCGAGCCGCTCTCCGAGGCGCACGAGGCGTCCGCGGCCCGGGTGGCGATCCTCGGCGCGACGGTGGCCAAGGCGCTCTTCGGCGCGGAGGACCCGGTCGGGGCCTCGGTGCGCGTCGGGGAGCAGAGCTTCAAGGTCATCGGGGTGCTCGCCCGGCGCGGCACCAGCCCGATGGGCATGGACATGGACAACCGCGTGGTCGTGCCGCTCTCGACGGCGATGCGCCGGCTCTTCAACGTGACCGCGCTGAGCATGCTGCGCATCCGGGCCAAGGACCTGGGCAGCGTGGACGCCGCGGCGAGCCAGGTCACCGCGCTGCTGCGCGAGCGCCACCACGTCGGCAAGAACGACAGCGACGACTTCGCCATCCGCTCGGCGACGACCTTCCGAGAGATGTCCGCGAAGATGTCGGGGATGCTCACGACGATGCTGGGGATCATCACCCTGATCTCGCTCGTCGCCGGCGCCATCGTGCTCGCCAACATCCTGCTCGCGGCGGTGGCCGAGCGGCGGGTGGAGATCGGACTCATCCGCGCGCTGGGCGCGACCAAGAAGCAGGTGGTGCGCCAGTTCGTGGTCGAGGGGCTGGTGGTGACGCTCTTCGGCGGCGCCATCGGCGTGGTGGTCGGCACCGGGCTCGCCGCGCTGCTCGGGCGGATGAAGACCATCCCGGCGCAGGTCTCCTGGGAGCCGCTGGTGCTCGCCGTCGTGGCCTCCGTGGTCGTGGGATTGGCCGCGTCCTACCTGCCGGCGCGGCGCGCCTCGCGCATCGAGCCGGCCACCGCGCTGAGGCCCTGAGACCGTGGACGCCCGCCGCACCGCCACGCTCGCCGCCCAGTCGGTCTGGCGCCAGCGCCGCCGGACCTGGCCGGCCGCCGTCGGCATCGCGGTGGGCGTCGCCGCGATGGTGGCCATGGTCGCGGTCGGTCAGGGCGCCGAGCGTTCGGTGGTCGAGAAGATCCAGGCCATGGGCTCGGACCTGGTGGTGGTCTCGGCCGGGCAGGTCAAGCTCGTGGCCGGCCGGCCGCGGCAGGTGGGCAACGTCACGACGCTGAAGCTGGAGGACCTGCGCGCGGTCCAGGAGAGCTGCCCCTCGGTGGCGCGCGCCGTCGCGGTGCAGAGCCGCAAGCTGCCGCTCAAGTGGGGCGAGTTCGCCGCGTCGACCACGGTGGTGGGGACGGGCGTGGACTTCCTCGCGGTGCGCAACTTCGCGCTGGCCCAGGGACGCTCCTTCGACGACGACGAGGAGCGCGCCGGCCTGCGCGTGGCGGTGCTGGGGGCGACGGTCGCCCGGAACCTGTTCGGCGAGCGCAATCCGGTCGGCGAGACGCTGCGCATCGACAACGTGCCCTTCGAGGTCGTCGGGCTGCTCTCGGCCAAGGGGCTGGACGGCAACGGCGCCGACCAGGACGACCAGATCCTCGTGCCGCTGCGGACCGCGCTGCGCCGCCTGTTCAACCTCGACCACGTGAACAACCTCTACGTGCAGGCGCGGCCGGGGCTGGCGGCGGCGGCGGTGGCCGAATTGACCGACGCGATCCGCGAGCGCCACCACCTCAAGGAAGGCCGGCCGGAGGACTTCACGGTCCAGAACCAGGCCGACGTGCTGGCGGCGGAGGAGGCGGCGGCGAAGAGCTTCACGCTCTTGCTGGGCGCGGTGGCCGCCGTGGCGCTGCTCATCGGCGGGGTCGGGGTGCTCGCGGTCATGCTCATCTCGGTGAAGGAGCGGACCCGGGAGATCGGCCTGCGGCGGGCCATCGGCGCCAGCCGGCGCGACGTCCTCTTGCAGTTCGTCGGCGAGGCCCTGGCCATCGGCGTCGCCGGCGGCCTCTTCGGGCTGGCGCTGGGAGCCGGCTCGGCCTCCGGCTTCGCGCTGCTGGGCTCCTGGCCGGTGCTCCTCTCCAAGTCCTCCGCGGCGCTGGCGGTGGCGGTCTCCACGCTGGTGGCGGTGGGCTTCGGCGCCATCCCCGCGCGGCGCGCCGCGGCGATGGACCCGGCGAACTCGCTGCGCAGCGCCTAGCCGGGGCGCGACCCATTAGATCGTTGGAGGGATCCGGTTGGCTCAGTGGCAAGGGAATGTCGGGGCCAGGGCCTAGTCTAGGACTTGGGTGAAGGGGCCGGATTGAGAGCTGCGTCGTGGAGATTCCCGAGGACTTCCCGAAGACCCTGCCCGAGTTCGAAGCG
>DASXVQ010000084.1:0-15206 GCA_036504155.1 Myxococcales bacterium | reverse complement strand
CGCGCTTCAAGCTGTTCCACCGCTTGGCGGAGATCGCCGTGACAACCGCTCCAGCGACCTACCGCTCAATCGTTGGGGAAGATGCCGGCGTCGCAGCCTAGCCATGGTCCTGGCCACTGAGCCAACCGGATCCCTCCATTAGATCGTTGCGGGCGCAGGCGTGAGCCGCGTCACGAAGGTCGGCCAACCCGGGTCCGCTCACAGAATCCCGGGGTCCACCCGGTCCACCCGGTCCACCCGGTCCACCCGGTCCACCCGGTCGCGCAACCGGGAAAACAACCCTGTCTACCGGCGCTTGCGCCGCCCGGTTGCACAGCGGCAGCTCCCGGCGGGTCAAGGGACCACGAACGGCGCCGCCAGTGGCGCTATCGTCCGACTGCCGCTGCCGTCCAGACCAGGACGCGGCGGGCGGCACCGGACCTTCGAACCGAAGAAGCGGAGCGGACGATGACCTCCTCCCTGAAGACCCTCGCGATTCCCGCGGTTGTGGCGCTCCTGGGCCTGTGCGGCTGCCCGCAGAGCATCCCGCTCTCGCCCGAGCCCGACGCCGGCGAGGCCTGCACCGACGAGTGCGCCGCGGGCGCCAAGACCTGCGACGGCACGACCGGCCTGCGCACCTGCGGCCAATTCGACGCCGACCGCTGCCGCGAGTGGAAGACCACCGCCTGCGCCGCGGGCGAGACCTGCGTCGACTCCGCCTGCGTGCCCTCCTGCACCGACGGCTGCGCCGCGGGCAGCAAGGTCTGCCTGGGCGCCGCCACCGTGCAGACCTGCGGCAACTACGACTCCGACCCCTGCCTGGAGCTGGGCGGCGACACCGCCTGCGAGGCCGGCCAGCACTGCGAGCAGGGCGCCTGCGTCCCCGACGGCACCGCCTGCACCGACGAGTGCGTCCTCGGCGTCGCGGTCTGCGAGGGCGAGGCGGTGCGCACCTGCGGCCAGTACGACGCCGACCCCTGCGCCGACCTCTCCACCCCCTCGGCCTGCGACGTCGGCGAGACCTGCAACCTCGGCCTCTGCATCCCCACCTGCCAGGACGCCTGCCCCGCCCTCGCCGAGGTGGCCTGCGAGGGCAACGGGCTGAAGACCTGCGCGCTGTCGGCGACCGGGTGCCTGGCGTGGAGCGCGCCGGCGGCCTGCCCGGCGGGAGAGACCTGCAGCGGCAAGGCCTGCGCGGCCACCTGCAGCGACGACTGCGCCACCCCCGGCGACACCTGCAGCGCCGACTCCGCGGCGGTCGTCTCCTGCGGCGAGTTCGACGACGACCCCTGCCTCGACCTCAAGGCGCCCCGGGCCTGCGGCGCGGGCTTCACCTGCCGCAGCGGCCAGTGCGTCGCCACCTGCAGCGACGAGTGCGCCCTCGCCCAGAAGCGCTGCGGCGCCGACGGCAAGAGCGTCGAGACCTGCGGCAACTACGACGCCGACCCCTGCCTGGAGTACGGCGGCGCGGCGCAGTGCTCGGGCGGCGCGGCCTGCACGGGCGGGGCCTGCGCGTCGGCCTGCGCCGACGACTGCACCGCCGGCCAGGTCCAGTGCGTGACCGGCCAGGCGGCCTTCCGCACCTGCGGCCAGTTCGACGCCGACGCCTGCCTCGACTGGTCGACCCCGACCCTGTGCCAGGGCTGGCAGGCCTGCAGCGCCGGCGCCTGCGTGCTCGGGCCCGCGCCGGGGACGCTGCTCATCAACGAGGTGGTCTACGACTCCTACTCGCCCAGCGCCGACGGCGCGACGGGCACCGAGGTCTTCCTGGAGCTGTGGGGCACCCCGCACCTGCCGCTCGACGGCTTCAGCGTGGTCGCGGTCAACGGCAACGGCGGCACCGACTACGCGACCCTCAACCTCGACGGCGCGACGGTGGGCGCCGACGGCTTCTTCCTCATCGCGCACCCCTCCGGCGACCCGGCGATCGTCGCGCTCGCGCAGATCACCGACGCGCTGGTCGACTTCCAGAACGGGCCCGACTCCCTGCAGGTGCGCTGGCACGGCCAGGTCGTCGACGCGCTGGCCTACGGCACCTTCACCGCCGCCGACGTCTCCAAGGGCGAGGGCCGCGCGGCCCCGGGCAGCGGCGCCGGCAAGAGCCTGAGCCGCGACGTGAACCACAAGGACACCAACGACAACCTCGCCGACTTCGCCGTCGCCACGCCGACGCCGCGCGCCAACCTCGCCACCTGCACCGCCACCTGCCCGGCGCTGGACCAGACCGAGTGCGTGGGGACCCAGGTGCGCACCTGCGCCGACCCCGACGGCGACGGCTGCGGCGACTGGAGCGTGGCGGCGGACTGCCCGACCGGCCAGCGCTGCTCCGGCGCCGCCTGCGCCGCCTTCAACCCCTGCTCGCCCAACCCCTGCGGCGAGGCCAACAAGACGGTCTGCAGCGCCAACGGCGCCGCCGCGACCTGCTCCTGCGACGCGGGCTTCGTGGCCGACGGCAGCGGGGCCTGCGTGCGCGTCGACCCCTGCAGCCCCAACCCCTGCAGCGCGGCGCACCGCGCGCAGTGCCAGGCGGTGGGCGGCGTGGCGGTGTGCGGCTGCGACCCCGGCTACGGCGACGACGGGGCCGGCGCCTGCGTCCGGGTCGACCCCTGCACGCCCAACCCCTGCACCGCGGCGCACCAGGGCGCGTGCACGGCGACCGGCCCCACCACCGCGGTCTGCAGCTGCGATCCCGGCTACGTGCCCAGCGGCACCGCCTGCGTGCTCGAGCAGACCTCCAGCTGTGGCAACAGCCACGCCGGCGACAGCTTCGAGTCGGACGAGTGCCCCGCCGACGCCAAGCTCGCGACGCTCCCGGCCAGCCAGACGCGGACCTTCTCTCCCGCGGGCGACGTGGACTGGATCGCCATCGACGGCACGGCCGCGCACATCTACGTCGTCACCGCGACCTCCTCGGGGTCGCCGGCCCCGGTGCCCGGAGTGCTGCTCTACGCCGCGGACGGCACGACCGTGCTGCAGCAGTCCACGCCGACCGCGGGGACGACGGCCACGGTGCGCGCCAAGCTCGGCGCCGGGCGCTTCTACGTGAAGGTCCGCGCCTCGTCGACGACGGCCACCGGCAGCTACACGCTCACCATCACCAACGACGGCGCGGACGATCACTCGGACGTGATGGCCGGCGCCACCGCGCTCGCCGCCAGTTCCGCCGGCGCCTCGGCGGGCGGCGTCTTCCAGTTCGTCGGCGACGTCGACACCTTCGCCGTCCCGGTGACCGCCGGGCGCATCTACCGCGTCGAGGAGATCAGCTCCACCGACGTCTTCTTCAAGGTCTTCACCGCCGGCTCGATCATGGTCGACTGGCGCGACGGCCCCGAGAGCCACACCTTCAAGGCCGCCGCCAGCGACACGGTCTACGTCGCGGTCAAGGCGTACTCCGGCACCGGCCAGAGCTTCACGGTGAAGGCCACCGACCTCGGCCTCGACGACCACGGCGACGACATGGCGACCGCGACGGTGCTCGCCAGCAGCGCGGCCGGCACCTCGATCGACGGCGTCTTCCAGTTCCCCGGCGACGCCGAGGTCTTCTCGGTGCAGGTGACCGCGGGGCGCATCTACAAGCTCGAGGAGACCTCCGCGACCGACGTCTGGTTCCGGGTCTTCAGCGCCACCGGCGATCTCGTGGCCTGGCGCGACGGCCCGGAGAGCTACGCCTGGCGGCCCACCGCGAGCGGCACGGTGTACCTCGCGGTCCAGCAGTACTCCGGCTTCGGCGGAAGCTTCACGGTGAAGGCCACCGACGCGGGCCTGGACGATCACGGCGACGACGCGGCGACCGCCACGGCGCTGGCCCCGACCGCCGCGGGCGCGACGGCCACCGGCGTCTTCCAGTTCACCGGCGACGTCGACGTCTTCGCGGTGCCGGTGATCGCCGGGCGCATCTACCGGGTGGAGGAGACCTCGACGACCGACGTCTGGTTCAAGGTCACCAACGCCGCCGCCACGCTGGTCGCCTGGCAGGACGGCCCGGAGAGCTACACGTTCCTCGCCGCTGCGAGCGAGACCGTCTACGTCTGGGTGCAGCAGTACTCGGGCTACGGGTCGAGCCTCGCGGTGAAGGCGACCGACCTGGGCACCGACGACCACGGCGGCGACATGGCGACGGCGACCGCGCTGGCCATGGGCGGGCAGGCCACCGGCGTCTTCCAATACCCGGGCGACGTCGAAGCTTTCGCGGTCCCGGTGGTGGCCGGGCACATCTACCGCCTCGAGGAGACCTCCGCGACCGACGTCTGGTTCCGGGTCACCGCCGCCGCCGGCGACCTCGTCGCCTGGCAGGACGGCCCGGAGAGCTATGTCTTCGAGAGCGCCACGGCGCAGACGGTCTACGTCCTGGTCCAGTCGTACTCGGGCTTCGGGAGCAGCTTCACGGTGAAGGCCACCGACCTGGGCGTCGACGACCACGGCGACACCGCGGCGGACGCGACCCTGGTGGCTCTGGGCTCGACCACCGCCGGCAACGCGCAGTACCCGGCCGACTGGGACTGGCTGAAGGTGCCGGTGACCGCGGGGAACATCTACCGGTTCGCGGAGACGGCCCCGGCGGACGTGTGGGTGCGGTTGGTGGACGCCAAGGGCGCGGACGTCGTGTACCAGGACTCGCCGGAGTCGGTGACCTGGAAGGCCGGGGCGAGCGGGACCGCGGCGTTCGGCGTGCGGCCGTACTCCTCCAGCACCATCAGCGCCCCCTGGTCGATCGAGATCGCGGACCTGGGGACCGACGACGTCGGCGACGACAAGGCCACGGCCACCGCGCTGACCATCGGGACGGCGGCCAACGGGAACATCCAGTTCCCGGCCGACGAGGACTGGTTCAAGTTCACGGTCACCGCCTCGGACACCTTCGCCTTCCAGGCGCTGACCACCGGGCTGGCGACCAGCGTCACCATCTACCCGAGCGGCTCGGCCACTGCCCTCGCCAGCGGATCCGGCGCGAGCGGCGTCACCTTCAGCGTGCCCGGGGCCGGCGACTACTATGTCCGAGTGAAGTCGTACTCGAGCGGGGCGATGGGGGCGTACACGGTGCTGGTGAGGAACTAGCTGACGCCGGCCGGCCGCCTGCCCGCCTCACCGCCGCCCGCCCGCCGCCCCACCCCCGCCTGCCCGCCGCCCCACCCCCGCCTCCCCTTCGCTCAAAGACGCAAAGACCAAGACCGAGTGCATCCGCGGCTCAGGGGAGGGGCTCGCGGGTGCTCTCGGCGATCCTCGGAGTGACACTGAGGAGACTTCCGGGAAGCACAGGCCGTGTCGCGCAGGAGGCCGCGTCGAGCAGAAGCGATCGCCTCCCCGGAGCCGTGAGTGATCCGTGCTCGTTCCGTGCATCCTGCCGCGACGGGGAGGTAAGGGTGGGGCGGCGTGAGTGATCCGTGCTCGTTCCCTGCATCCCGCCGCGACGGGAAGGTAAGGGTGGGACGGCGTGAGAGGCCCGTGCTCGTTCCCAGCATCCCGCCGCGACGGGGAGGTAAGGGTGGGGCGGCGTGAGCGCTCCGTGCTCGTTCCCAGCCTCCCGCCGCGACGGGGAGGGAAGGGTGGAGCGGTCCGCCTGGACGCCCTTGGCACCCTGCTCAATACTCCCGGTGTTCCCGGGAGGCCTCGATGCGATCGCGATTCCTGTTCCTGGTGGCGGCCCTTGCGTCGCTCGCCGCCTGCTTCCAGCCGGTAGCCGAGGACCCGAACCTCGGCTGGTACCGCGACACGGGAGCGCCTGGGCGCGACTCCGGCTCGGCCGGTCCCGAGGAGACGCTCGCGGCCTGCTCCGACGGCGCCGACAACGACGGCGACGGGCGCATCGACTGCGAGGACCCGGACTGCTGGCTGGCCTGCCACCCGCCCGACGGCGGCCGCCCCTGGCCCGACGCCGGGTCACCCAGGCCCGACGCGGGAGCCCCGAGGCCCGACGCCGGGTTCCCGAGGACCGACGCGGGAACCCTGAGGCCTGACGCGGGCTCGCAGCCGCGGCCCGATGCCGGATGCGTGCCGAACTGCGCCCCCGACAGCTGCGGCTTGGACGGATGCGGCGGTAGCTGCGGCCTCTGCCCCGACGGCAAGGCCTGCAATCCGGCAGGCTTCTGCGTGCAGAACGTCTGCGATCCGCCCGTCGGTCCCTGCGGCCCGGACCAGTACTGCGACGTCAGCAGCGTGGATCCGATGTGCGTGGAGATCTGCGGCCCCGTGGGCTGCCCGGCGCAGGAGACCTGCGTCCACGACACCCCCACCACCGGGCACTGCGCGCCGCCGTCGTGCGCGGGGCTGGCGTGCCAGCAGGGTCAGGCCTGCTTCTTCTGGGGCGGCTCCGGAAGCTGCTCGACCGACGCCGAGTGCACGAGCCCCGACCGCTGCGTGGCGTTCTCCGACGGAAAGAGGTGCGGCCGCGACGTGTGCAGCTGCCAGCCCCGGTACACCGACGCCAGCGGCGTGGATCACGACGACACCTGCTGGCAGTACGGGCTGGTCTGCGGCATGGACCTCACCTCCGCGGCGGCGACGAAGCCCTCCGAGTGCCGCATGCCGCTGGAGTTCGAGGACTGCACCGCGGCGGTGGGCTGCGCCGCGCCCAGCGACGGCGGACGCCTGGACTGCGTGTCCTACGGGTCCGGCAGCCTGTGCATGCGCAACTGCGCCAACGGGACCGTCCCCGACTCCAAGCGCTGCGTCCTCGACTACACGACCTGCCTGCCCAGCGGCATGTTCAAGAACCACTGCTACGTCAACATCTGCGCCGACCCTTCCTGCTTCCAAGGGGGCTCGGGCTGCGCCGCGGACAAGGAGCGGGCGAAGTACTTCAAGCCGTGCACCAGCCTGAGCCCCAACGACTCGACCTGCGTCCAGTGGGTCTACAGCGACCACACGGAGATCGGCGCCTGCGTGCAGGGCGGCACCGCGCCGCGAGGGGGCGAGTGCGATCCCGGCTCGACGCGCAGCGAGCCCTCCCCCTACGCCAAGCACTGCCAGCCGCCGGTGATGGACGCCGCCGGCAACGTCACCACGCCCGGCGAGCAGTGCGCGAGGGTGGAGGCCGTGAATCCCGCCGACCCGAACACCGCCTTCCGCGGCCTCTGCCGGCCACAGTGCAACGCGTACACCGGCACCAATCCCGCGCCGGTCTCGGTGATGCCCTGCGCCGCCGGACAGGTGTGCCTGGACTCCGTCTCCGATCCGCTGATCCAGAAGACCCGGGTGGGCCAGTGCGTGCCCGGCTGCGACCTGTTCGGCAGCGACGCCTGCGCCGCCGACGTGCTGGGGAACAAGACCGGCTGCACGGCGACCTACGACTTCGCGGGGCCCGGGTGGTGCCAGGCCACGGTCGATGCTCCCGCGGGCCCGGGCGCTTCCTGCACCTGGAGCCAGAGCGAGCCCCGCAACCCCTGCGGCGACCGGCTCTTCTGTGCTTCGGACGCGTCGGGGGCCGGGTCGTGCACCAGCTGGTGCCAGAGCGCCCTCTGCCCCAACCAGTTCGCGTCCTGCAGCTCCTGCGGCGGGGGAAGGTGCATGGAGATCATGACCGACGCCTCGGGGACGCAGCTGATGACGCCGGTGCAGCTCTGCGAGCCGAATTAGCGGCGAGGACGGCCGCGCCGCGCTCGCCCGCCCGCGCCGGTGTATCCTCTCCGCATTCGTTCGTTCTTCGGGAGGGCCAGGCTCCCGGGATCCGGTCGAGGAGGGTCATGACCATCACCCGGATCCACCGCGCTCGCGGCCGCCGCCTCGTGCTGCTCGGACTGCTGTTGGCGACGGCCGGCTGCGCCACCACCGTGCCCATCCAGACCGCCTCCACCGTCCCGGTCGGGACCGTGCGCCTCTCGGGCCAGGCCTCGCTCGCCATCTACTGCGGCTTCGCCGACATCAGCCGCTGCGCCTTCGGCAACACCACCCCGGAGCTGCGCCTCGCCGGCCGCACCGGCCTGCACGACCGCGTCGACCTCGGCGCCTCCCTGTTCTTCGTCTCCCACTTCGCCTCCCAGGGCCCGGAGTGGGGCGGGCTCTTGGACGGCAAGGTCGAGCTCTGGCGCGCCCCGATCGCCGAGGGCCGCAAGCAGGTCCTCTCCGCCGGCCTCGGCCTGGCGGTGAGCGGCTACCAGATCAGCGGCTACTCCCAGCCCTCGCGCGGCATCGTCGAGACCGACGTCGTCGTGCCGCTGCGCTGGGGCTACCAGTTCGCGCCGCTCGAGCTCTTCGTCGGCGCGCACTTCCGCGAGCGCTTCGTCTTCGGCGTCCTGGCCGGCAACAAGGTCGCCGACGTGCCGGCGGGCGGGCTCTCGCTGGGCGTCGTCAGCCGCAAGCGCGCCAAGATCGGCGTGGCCCTCAACTACGAGGCCCCGCTGCGCTACTTCGACCGCGGCGCCATCACCATGGGGCTCGGGTTCCTCTTCGACCTCGGCGGGGACTACCCCCGGGCAGCCCCGTCCTCGTCTCCGGTGCTCTTCACGCCGGAAGGCACGTAGCGAGCAGCGACGCAGTTCCAGGGCCGACGCAGCGCAGTCGTCAGAGAGGGGAAAGTCATGAACGCCAGATCAGGGATCGCCGCCGGGCTCGCCTGCCTCGCGATGGCCGGGTGCACTGGGGGCAGCAACGGCGTGCCCGAGGTCGAGTCGGTCCAGCAGGCGATCGTCGTCCAGGCCTTCGACGACTGCGAGGGCCTGGAGCAGTACATCGAGGACCGCGCGGTGCTCTCCATGCGCACCAACCTCCTCTCCGCGCTGGAGAACGAGCGCATGCTGACGGTCGGTCCCTTGTTCGGGGCCAACGCCCCCAGCAGCATCGGCGACAAGTCGCAGCCCACCGAGTACACCGGCACCAACCTGCAGGTCCTCGGCGTGGACGAGGCGGACTTCGTCAAGACCGACGGCACGCACATCTTCGTGCTCGCCAACGGCGCGCTGTACGTGACCCGGACCTGGCCGGCGGACCAGATGGAGCTGCTCGCCAAGGTCCCGATCGAGTTCATCCCGCGCGAGATGTTCCTCGACGAGGCCGGCCGCGCGGTCGTCTTCTCCAACCACAGCTGGAGCAGCACGACCCAGCCGGTGGAGTGCTATCCGGAGAAGCCGGAGTCCTGCCAGGAGCCGGGGATGAACGTGCTGAAGGTCACGGTCGTCGACCTGGCCGACGAGCGCGCTCCGCGGGTGGTGCGCGAGGAGTACCTGCCCGGCACCTACCTCTCGGCGCGGCGGGTGGGCAATGCGGTGCGCGTGGTGACCAGCGACTCCTTCCCGTGGCCGCTGGGGATCAAGATGTACGTGGACTACAACGCGGGCTCGGGCGACCTCGGGCTGCGCGCGGCGGCCTACGACGAGCTGATCGCCGCCAACGAGAAGCTCATCCGCGACCAGACGCTGGAGTGGTGGCTGCCCAAGGGCAAGCGCAGGCTCCCCGACGGCAGCGAGGCCGAGGTGGGCTACAGCTGCCAGGACTTCGCCCGCCCGTCCGGCGCGACCGAGGCGGGGCTGCTCACCGTGGCGACCCTGGACCTCGACGCCAGCGCGCCCCTCGGGCGCACCTCGCTCGTCGCCCGGGCCGAGGAGGTCTACTCGACGGCGAGCGCGCTCTACGTGGCCAACTCCCACTGGTGGTGGTGGCCGCGCGCGGGGCAGGAGGCGTGGACCTACCTGCACAAGTTCGACCTCTCGCAGCCGGGCCGCGCGGCCTGGGTCGCCTCGGGGGCGGTCGAGGGGGTCATCGTCGACCAGTTCTCCATGGACGAGCAGGACGGCTACCTGCGGCTGGCCACCAACCAGCTCACCCGGGTCTCCGGCGGGACCACCTTCTGGGGCCGGTGGATGTTCACCAGCCGCGTCCAGGTGCTGCAGCAGAGCGGCACCTCGCTGACGATGGTCGGCACCACCGGGGACCTGGCGCAGGACGAGCGGCTCTACAGCGCCCGCTTCATCGGCCGCCGCGGGTACCTGGTCACCTACCACGAGGTGATGCGCATGGATCCGCTCTTCACCATCGACCTCTCCGACCCGGCCAACCCGCGGAAGGTCGGCCAGCTCGAGGTGCCGGGCTACTCGACCTACCTGCACCCGGTCGACGAGGGCCACCTGCTGGCCGTCGGCGTCACCGACACGCGGGGCGTGAAGGTCTCGCTCTACGACGTCTCGGACTTCGCCAACCCCAAGCGCCAGGCGGAGCTGGAGATCGGCACCTTCCAGTTCGGCCAGGGCGGCTCGGAGGCGCAGCAGGAGCACAAGGCCTTCAACTACTTCCGGTCCAAGAAGCTGCTGGCCATCCCGTTCTTCTCCGAGGGCGGGTACGAGAACGGGTACACCAACGTCAGCGACCTGCGCGTCTTCAAGGTGGACGTGGAGTCCGAATCCGCCGGCCTGCTTCCCGCCGGCATCCTCTCCATGACCGACCTGTGGGGGTACTCGCCCTACGGCTGGTACGAGGGCTGGACCCCGGGCGTGCGCCGCAGCGTGATGGCCGACGACTTCGTCTACGCCATCACCGACTCCGGCATCCGGTCCGCGAGCATCGCCGACCCGGCCACCGCGCTCAGCACCGTGGTGTTCGAGCCGCGGCCGTGAGCTGACCCGCCCGAGGGCGGTCGGCGCGCGCAGTCGTGGCGGCGGCAGGTGCCGACGCCGGGAAGGCCCGGCTTTCCCGGCGCGTCGGCATGGAGCTCCACGAGGCGGCCCCGGCCGCCACGGCGGCGCTTGGTGCTGGCGGCGATCGTTCCGTCGGGCCGTCGGGGCGTCGGGCGTCTTCCCCACCGGACGCGCGGCCGAAGGATTCGGCCAACGGAGGTGCTGGCCGCGGACCGCCCGCTTCAGTTCACGGGGCTCTTCGGCGGGGTCAGCGCCACCGAGGGTTGCAGCGTCTCGGCCCCCGCCGCCGCGGCCTTGCGCGCCACGAGGTCGATGAGGTCGCCCTGGGTGAACAGCATGTCGAGGAAGTGCGTCCCCATCGGCCCGTTCAGCCGCTTCTGGCGCAGGTCGAAGGGCATGTGCCGGGCCTCGCCGGGGCCGGGGGCGACGCCGATGGCGAGGTAGCGGTAGCCCTTGGGGCCGTCGACGCACTGGGCGGTGTAGTAGTTGCGGAAGAGCACGTAGCGCGTGGAGAGCTGGCCGAGGTCCGCGTCGACCTCCTTCACCGACTCCTTGTCCGCCGGGAAGTAGGCCCGCGCCAGCGGCTCGCGGTCGTTGCGCGCCGGGTCGGCCGGGTTGACGCAGGCCACCTGGAGGCCCGCGGGCACCGCGAAGAACGGCGAGCCCTTGAGCTCCTGGCTCGCGACGTGGGTGCGGAAGGCGACGACGCAGCCGGTCTGCTCCGCGCGCTGGCACAGGGGCACGTGCTGGAAGGTCCCGCCCACCGCCTGGCCGAGCGGAACCTCGACGGCGGTGCCGATGGCCATCGCCACCAGCAGCCGCTCGCGCAGCGCCGGGTCGCCGTCGAAGAGGCGCTGCACCAGCCGGACGACCATGTCGCCGCCCTGCGAGTGCCCGACCAGGACGACCTTGCGCCCGTGGTTGTACTGCCCCAGGTAGTGCAGGAACGCGTCGAGCACGTCCGAGAAGGCGACGTCCATCAGCCGCGCGCGGCGGTCCTCTCCGGAGAAGTAGGCGCCGATGGTGGCCTGGCGGTAGAGCGGCGCGTAGACGTTGCACACCTCGCTGAAGCGCGCCGCCTGCGCGGTCACCGCGCGGCTCATCGGCGCCAGGTCCTTGAACGAGGTGTGGTTGGTGGGGAAGAAGCCCGAGTCGACGGTCGGGTAGACGTAGAAGCAGTCCACCGCGGGGTCGTCGGCGGCCCGGTGCGGCTCCACCTCCTTCGACGCGTCCGGCTTGATCTCCGTCGCCGTCAGGTCCGCGCGGCAGGCGTCGTGAAGGCGGTCCGGCCGGCACAGCCACATCGAGGGATCGCCGTACTTGTCGCTGGAGTAGCCCTCGTAGGGACTCTTGAGGTCGGAGGGGAACTGCGTCACCGGGGCGATGGCGCACCCGGAGAGGGCGAGAGCGGCGAGAGCGGCGAGGCGAGTTTTCATGACCGAGCCAGCCTGCGTTGGGCCGGCGCGGTGGCCGCCGGCGGTGAGAGAAGGTTTAGAAGGCCCTCCCCGCATTCGGGTGCTCGCCTCCCCCGTTTGCGGGACCCGGCTCCGGAAATCTGCGGCGTCCCTGTCCGTGGATCGAGGCATGTCCGGCTCCAGTGCTGGCGAGAGCGGGCTTCGCCTGGATCGAGTCGGCTGCCGCCGCGAGGTGACCGAGGGACGCGTCCGCAGATGGGTCGCCCCGCGTCCGCGCCCCCGATCCCACGCGCCCGCGCCCCAGATTCCAGGGGAGCCGGAAAGGCGAGGGGTTGCGCGTGAGCGAGGCGCAGGGCAGCCCAGCCGAAAAGCGACTGGTGCGGACGTCCCTGCGATCGGCCATCCGGATCGCGGCGGTGCTGGCGCTCCTGGCCGCCGCCTGGCTCGCGCGCGAGGTGCTGCTGCTCGCCTTCTTCGCCGTGGTCCTGGCGGTCGTCCTCTCGTTCCCGGTGGGGCTGCTGGCCCGCGTGATGCCCCGCGGCGCCGCGGTCCTCCTCATGCTTCTGCTGGGAGCGGCGGCCGCGACCGGCCTGGGCGCCCTCGCCGCGCCGACGCTCTCGCGCCAATTCGACCAGCTCAGCGAGGTCGCGCCGCGCGCCTTGAGCAGGGCGCGCGGGTGGCTCGACAAGCTCCAGGGCAAGGTGGGGGCCGAGTCCGCAGCAGGAGGCGTCGGGAGCAAGCCCTCCGGAGGCGCGGGCAACGGCGGAGAGGCGCAGCCGGTGGCCAGGCTGGCTGCCGCGGGGCTCGCGGCGGCCGCGGAAATCGTCGGCACGCTCACCAAGCTGGTGCTGCTCTTGGTGCTGGCGGCGTTCCTGGTGTACGAGCCGGACGTCTATCGCCGCGGGCTGCGCAGGCTGGTCCCGCCCGAGCGCGAGCAGGCCTTCGACGAGCTGTGGGGGCGGCTCGGGGCGGTGCTGCGGCACTGGGTGGGCGGCATCCTCGTCTCCATGGCGACCATGGGAACCCTCGCTGCGCTGGGGCTGCTGGCCATCGGCATCGACGGCTGGCTGGTCCTCGGGGTGCTCACCTTCCTGGGGACCTTCGTGCCCTACCTCGGCGCGGTCGCGAGCGCCGTCCCCGGCTTGCTGGTGGCGCTGGCGCAGTCGCCGCGGCACTTCCTGCTCGCCCTGGTGGTGTACCTGGGCGTGCACCTCGTGGAGGGCTACCTCGTCGAGCCGCTGGTGATGCGCCGGGCGGTGGAGATCAAGCCCGGGCTGCTGCTCACGTTCCAGGCGCTCTTGGGGGCGGTCTTCGGGATCCTGGGCATCGTCGTCGCCACGCCGGCGCTGGCCTGCCTTCAGGCGGCGGTCGACTACCTCTGGGTCGAGCGCAGGCTGGGCAAGGACGCGCGGGCCACGACCTGAGGCAGGCCCGTCGCTCCGGCTCGAGCGGGGCCGTCTCGTCCGGCTCCGGGAAGTGCTGGGACAAGCAGCCGTCGCAGATGGCGTGCGAGAAGGCGATCGCGAGGCGGCGGGACTCGGGCCGAAAGAGAAGTGGGGCGGGCCCGGAGGCCCGCCCCACTGAAGATCCCGAACTCGCGGTGGCAGGCGCGGATTCCTGCCGCTCCACGCTCCACCAAGCTATCCGGGGCAGAGCACGCCGCAGTCCCAGCTGCAGTTCCAGGCGTCCTCGCCGTAGCCGCAGTACCCGTCGCCGCAGGCGGCCGAGCAGTCCGCGGCGCAGCCGTTGCCTCTCTCGGTGGGGTCGCAGACGCCGTCGCCGCAGAACCCGGTGCAGTCGGTGGAGCAGCTCAGTCCGTCCTCGGTGTAGTCGCAGACGCCGTCGCCGCAGGTGGCCGCGCAGTCGGCGGAGCAGCTCCAGCCGTCCTCCCCGCCGCCGCAGAACCCGTCGCCGCAGTACCCCTGGCACACGTCGCAGTCCTCGGGGCAGATCCAGCCGTCCTCGCCGCCGTCGCAGAAGCCGTCGCCGCAGGTGCTCAGGTTTCCGCAGTCGGCCGGGCAGCTCCAGGAGTCCTCGAGCGAGTCGCAGGCGCCGTCGCCGCAGAAGCTGCAGCTGCCGCAGTCGCTCGCGCAGTTGCCGCAGCTCTCGCCCGCGCCGCACAGGCCGTCGCCGCAGTAGTTGCAGCTGCCGCAGTCGCCGGGGCAGGTGCCGCAGCTCTCGCCGCCGTTGCACACCCGGTCGCCGCAGTAGCTGCAGCTGCCGCAGTCGCCGGGGCAGGTGCTGCAGCTCTCGCCGCCGTTGCAGACGCGGTCGCCGCACCAGGTGGAGGGGGCGCAGTTGCCGCAGTCGCCTGGGCAGCTGCCGCAGGTCTCGCCGGCGTTGCAGGTGCGGTCGCCGCAGTAGGCCGTGGGAGCGGAGCCGGTGATCGACAGGCGGAAGCTGCCCGAGTCGCCGTAGGCGCCGTCGACGACGATCACCACCGCCTGGCGCGCGGCCAGCGAGAGCGAGACCGAGTTGGCGCCGGTCAGCAGATCCATGCAGGCGATCTCGCGGCCGGTGTTGGTGTCGGCGCGAACGCTGAGCAGCGCGTCGAAGCCCACGTCGTAGAGCGAGACGGTGTAGGTGCCGGCCACCGGTGCGGTCCACCGGTAGGAGAGGTCGGGGCCCGAGCCGCCGTCGCCGCAGGAGACGCCCACGACGTCGTAGCGGCCGCGGGTCGAGCCGTTCACGTCCACCGCGCCGCTGCCGAGGTCGACGTCCCAGTCGACGGTGCAGGCGCCGCAGTCGGCGGAGCACAGCGAGCAGTCCTCGGGAGCCTCGCAGTAGCCGTCGCCGCACACCGGAGAGGTCTGCGGCGAGTGGTGGGTGCCGGTGTCGTCGATGGGGCCGAAGTAGCAGCCGGCGAGCATCAGCGAAGCAGCCAGGGCGACGAGCGAGCGGTACATGGCCAAACCTCCGAAAGAGAGCCGCGGGTTTCTGCTGCTGCGTCTCGTGAGGTCTGACGGCCCGGTGTAGGTGCGATTCAGGCGAGGTGTGTTTCGGATTGTGAAGGCCGGGAGCAGGGGGCCCGCGGCGCCGGTTTCCCCAGGAATGACTCGGGATTGGCCCTCGGGCGTGACGGGGATCACGCGGCGCCCGCAACGATCTATTGGAGGGATCCGGTTGGCTCAGTGGCAAGGGAATGTCGGGGCCAGGGCCTAGTCTAGGACTTGGGTGAAGGGGCCGGATTGAGAGCTGCGTCGTGGAGATTCCCGAGGACTTCCCGAAGACCCTGCCCGAGTTCGAAGCG
>DASXVQ010000083.1:0-1526 GCA_036504155.1 Myxococcales bacterium | reverse complement strand
GGCCGCGGCTTCCGCCTTGCGACGCTCGCGGTCGGCCGCCTTGGCGGCCTTCTTCGTGGAGCGAGCCTCCTTGCGAGCTGCCTCCGCTGCAGCGGCTGCGATCCGCTCGCGTTCGTGCCTCGCGAGCTTCTCGGCACGCTTCGCCGCCTTGCGGTCAGCCTTCGCCTGCGCCTCCCTGCGGGACGAATCCGGATCCACGGCAGTCTCCGCAGAGACCTCCGAATCCGTGTCCTTTGCCATGGCGCGTGCTCCTCAGCCGTTCCCCGCCCGCGATGTTGTCCGTGCCCTGACAGTCTGCCGCAGGTGGGCACAATCCGCGCGGCCAATCCCCTGCCAACGACCCTCGCTGGGGCCGTTGATCGATCGTTAACGCGAGCCCAATGACGCGTTGACCACCCACCACGAGGCTTCGTCGCGTGGCCGTCCCGTCTCCACTCCAGCCAGGCGATGCACGCGCGCACGTGTCGCCGCCTGCGGTACCCCGCCGGGCATCGTGGCTGGTGCTGGCGCTGGACGGTCCGGCCAGCCTCATCGAGGGCGAGGTCCGCGGAACGGCTGTCCGCGTCGTGTCCAATCCCGCCCGCTTCCGCGCCCTGCTGCTTGCGGAACGGCCGCGGATCGTCGTCTGTGCGGAGCCGCCGGCGGATCGCGCGACCATCGAGCTCGTCATCGCGGAGCGCCGTCGGCGCGTCCGGATGCGGGCCGTGCACCTGGCACACC
The DNA here is from genome assembly GCA_036504155.1 of Myxococcales bacterium. Taxonomy (GTDB): domain Bacteria; phylum Myxococcota; class Myxococcia; order Myxococcales; family UBA5297; genus JACRCT01. The sequence goes on along the minus strand of DASXVQ010000083.1, from coordinate 806 downwards.
CGGATGCGGTCGACGCACGGCTCGGCGCGCTCGCGGCCGGGTTCGATGACGCCCTCGCATCGACGACGGCACTCGCCGAGCTCGTGGGCAGGCTGTGGTGGCTCGAAGCGGGAGCACAAGCTGGCGAAGGCTCGGGAACCGCCCTCGAGGTCGGCGACGACCTGGAGCTGAACCTCCTGGCCCACGAGCTCCGCAGGGGCGATGACGTGATCCACCTCCGGCCGAAGGAGTTCGGGCTGCTGGCGCTCCTGGCGGCGCACCCCGGTCGTGCGTACGGCCGCCGGGAGCTCCTGGACCGGGTCTGGGGGCCCGACCACCGGGGCGGGATCCGGACGGTCGATGTCCACGTGCGCTGGCTCCGCTCGAAGATCGAGCCCCAGCCGGAGCGACCCGTTCGCCTGGTCACCGTGCGGGGCGTGGGCTACCGCCTGGATGGCCCGCAGCGTTAACCGCTCCTTAACACGCCAGACACCCCCCGTTGACGACCCGGCCCGAACGTGGCACCGGCAGCAACAGGACCAGACGCTCACGGCGCACTCTGGCGCCGACCGTCCTCTGGAGGAGTCATTCGTGACCATCACAACGCCCAGGCGCCTCGGCGGGCTCGCGCTCGCCACGACGCTGTTCGTCGCCGCCTGCGGCGGCAGTGGCGCAACCACCGCGCCCGCCAGCCAGGCAGCGGCAACCGACGCCGCAGCCACGATGAGCCCATCATCGGACGCCAGCGCGCCTGCCGCGGGCGGCGTCACCGGGGCCATCGTCGTCTCCGGCTCATCCACCGTCGAGCCGATCTCGACCGCCGTCGC
>DASXVQ010000082.1:0-56325 GCA_036504155.1 Myxococcales bacterium | reverse complement strand
AGGGCGAGCAGCGCGAGCCCGGAGTCGAGGGACGCTCCAGTGAACTACAAGAGGCCGCCGGCGGGCTTTCCGTCGGCGGCTTCTCCGTTTGGCAGTCCGCTCGCGGTCCCGCCCTTCAGGCCGGTGCTCGGGAAAGCCTTCTCCAGGCCTTCGCGGACGTCCTCGGCCTCCAGGTGGCCGTAGGTGTGGATGGTGAGGCGCACGTCCGAGTGGCGCAGGAACTTCTGCGCCACCGCCATGCCGGCCTTCTTGACCATCGCGGTGCCGCCGGAGTGGCGGGTGTCGTGGAAGCGGACGTGCCTGGGGATGGGCTTGGCCCAGACCGAGGGCTTGCCGCAGTTCGGGCAGGCCTCGGGGACCTTGGAGTCCGGCCGCCGCTCCTTCCAGCCGCAGTGAGGGGCGCGGCAGCGGTGCTCGAAGCCCTCGATGAGCCCGGCGCGGGCGATGGCGGCACGGAGCATCCGGTTGAGCCGCAGCTTCCTGGACTGCATCGAGCCGTCGGGCTTGGGGAAGACCAGCTCGCCGGGGGCGTCGCGCAGGGCCTTCTCCAGGTGCGGACGGAGTTGGTCGGCGATGGGAACCGGCAGAGCATTGCCGTCCTTGGTGCGCGGCGCATCCCAGGAACGGCAGACCATGATGACGCCGGCCTTCAGGTCGACGTGCTCCTTCAACAAGCCGAAGATCTCGCCCTCGCGCATCACCGCGTACAACGCCGTGGCCACCGCGCCCTTCCAGACCTCCGGCACCTCGGCGATGACGGGCTCGAACTCCTCGGGCTGGAGGATCTTCTTCGGCGAGGGGACGACCTTGTACCTCTCGACGTTCTCGACCGGGTTGGCCCGGCCCTCCCACGGCCCGCCGGGCTTCCTGGCGACCTCGAAGATGTTGAAGAGGTAGCCGCGCAAATGGTTGAGCGACTTTGGGGCCAGGTCGTTGGTCTTGTCGGCGAGAAGCCGCTGGAGCCTGGTCGAGGTCACCTCGCGCAGCGGCAAGGGACACAGCGTCGGGCGCAGGTGCTTCTCCAGAAACGGCTTCACCATCGCCGAGCGCAGCGTCTTGCCCTTCTGCTCCCACGCCCCCATGGTCAGGCCCCCGGTGCTGCTGATGGTCTTGGTGACCGGGTTGTTGCTGGTCTTGTTGTTCTGCACTGCGACCTCCTCGTGGTGTTGAGGAGGTTGTTCTTGATCACCTGTTCTTCGGCGCAATCCCGGCAAGGTCGCCGAAAACGTCGCCAGCGGTTACGCCCGGAAGTCGATTGGCGCTGGATTCGTGCCTACGGCTCTCCGTGGCGAAGGGTCAGTACCCGGCGAAGGGCTGGAACCAGCGAGCGCGTCACCTTGCGCCGCATCTCGTCCCAGGCCTTCTCGCGCCGCTCTTCTTGTTCGACGTCCTCGGCGAAGTCGTAGCTTTCCAGTTCTGGCACTTGAAGAGCGATGGCAATCAGGTCCCTGCCGGTGACGCTGGCGAACTCTTCTCTCTCGGCCGCGAGGAGAATGCAGGCGCAGAACATCTGCTGCTGGCTCCTCATCCTCTCAAGCGCCCGGCGCACCGATGGATCCGCTTGAAGGATGCGTCCAATCCGTTGGGCGTGAAGCCGCAACGATCCGTAGGTGTCCAAGAAGTTCAAGGTCTCCTTGCCGAGCTTCGCGAGCCCCTCCAGCGTCCGTGAGTAGCGAGGCCAGCCCGGGTCGATGTGGACGCCGAGTCGTTCGGTGCGCTCGGGGTCCAGGGTCGGGTCGGGGTAGCTCGCTGCTCCTCGCGTCCCAGTGATCCAGTCCCGATACGGGAATAGGGCGCGGAGCGCCTCCGCGAGATGGACTCCAAGGCGCCCGCTCTCCACGAGCAGCTCGATCTCTTCGTCCGAGCGGGTTGGTCGAAGAAGAGCGCGCGCAGTATCTCGGCTCGCGAACGGTCGTGACGACTGCTCGGGGCGTGTCGGCTGGCGCACCAGCACGCGCGGTTTGGTGCTGCTCGACGACCGGCGCTGCTGGTTGGTTCAAATGCGGCGGAGTGGGCTTCGCATCCGCCGAAGGGCGCTTCGGCATGGCCGCCTCCTCGTGCGCTCGTGCGCGGCGGCTCCTCGATGAAGATGAAGGGGCAGCCGCCCGAGGTGGCGGTCTTCGGCCCGTCGGCCTAGCCCCGTTGCATTGTCATCGAAAGCTGGCGTCGACGAAACGCGAGGCACCGGGAGAAGTCAGTCGGGCAACTCGCCGCGTTCGATCTGCGCCGCCCATTGACGCCAGCGAGCGGCGACCTCCCCTTCCCACAATCCCTCGTAGGTCTTCAGCACCTTCAACACGTCCGGTGCCCGCCCAGCCCGGCAAAGCTCCTGGAGCAGGATCGGCTTCGGCCCATAGGCACCGAGACGATAGTCCGGCGTGATCTCGAAGGCCCCGACGAGATGGGCTGCGGCCGTGTCGAGCGCACCTCTCCGACAGGCGACCACGCCGAGGACCGTGTTGCCCCAATGCGTGTCATGCGAGCTCTCAGAGACAGCACGGACGATCTTCTGTGCGTTCTCATCTGTGCCAGACATGGCACGCGCTCGCTTCCAAAGCTGGGCACCTCTCTCGCGCCACTGGAGGGCCTCGCCGACTTCGCGCCGGCGCACCTCGACGCGGTCCAGCAACTCGCGTCCGAATGTCTCGGCCGCGTCCAAGTCGCCCGCCGCAATGGCGGTCTGTGCCAGCCAGGCAAGGAGATTCGGCGATTCGGACCCTAGATCCCGAGCACGAATGAAGGCGCGAAGCTGCTCCTCTGGCTCTCGGCATAGCCGGCCGAGGTCTAGCCATGCCTCCGCGTCTTGCGGTGCGAGGTTGACCGCCTTGAGGAAGAGGCCTTTCGCGGCTTGATAGTCGTCGATGCAGAGGAACGCACCCGCCCCGCGCAGGATCAGCACGTTGTTCGGCGCGTCGGCCATCGCGTCCAGCCATGCTGCCTTCACGCTCCGAAAGCCCTCCGGGTCCTGGCTCGGATTGACCGCGCAGAAGGGAGTGCGACAGAGCTGGTGATCAGGATGATTGCGGACCAACCATTCAACGAGCTCGATCCTTCGCCTGGTTCCGAGAAGCTCCGGGGCCATGCAGTGGGCCTCGAGCAGCCGCAGATGAAGGTCGAGCGAGTCGGGATTCGCATGCAGCTCGGCTTCCAGCGCGGGGATCTCATCCTGACGACCAGTCGAGCTCACGCAAGCCTCCTTGGGCAGAGACGCAGCGTAAAGGGGCATAGCGCATCTCGTCCATGTGGCCGGTGACCGCGTTCTTGTTCCTGCTTCCCACATAGCGAACTCCGGGCGCACACTCGGGCATGACGCTCACCGACATCAACCAGCTCGGCGCGGATGTGAAGAAGATCGCCGACCACGCCAAGGCGACCGGCCCCAAGTCACCCGAGGGCAAGCTCCGGTCCTCGATCAACGCCGTGAAGCACGGGCTCGCGGGCAAGAACCTCTTGTTGCCCGGCGAGGACGCGGCCGAGTACGAGGCCCGCATGGACGGGGTCTTCGCTTCGCTCGCACCCGAGGACGAGGCGCAGGCCCAGCTCGTCGCCCTGGTCGCAGACGATCTCTGGAAGCTCGACCGCCTGGCTCGCATCGAGAAGGGCATCACCCTCGGCCGAATCGAGGAGCTGCTGGGCTTGACCCAGACCGCCGCGCAGGCCGGGCGGACGGCGAATGCCCTCGTGTCCCTGGGGATGGCCCTTCGCTCCTGGGCGGCTCAGCCCATCCCGACCGAGCGCGGCACCGAGTTCAACCGCCGTCTGCGCGCCATGAGCGACGCCCTCGACCTCGTCGGCGGCCTGGTGACCGACATCCCGGCCGACTCCATCGAGAAGTGCAGCGAGCTGGTCATCAAGCTCTTCGGCAAGAAGGACGAGAAGACCGTCCCGATGGACGTCTACGCGGAGATGTACCAGGCGGCCGGCAAAGTGATGTCCGCCTTGATGGAGCGGGGCGACCGGGACGAGGCAGCGCAGCAGGAGCTGCGGAAGGCCATTTCCGAGATTTCGCTCCCCGACGAGGCGGAGCTCAAGAAGCTGGCCAGGTACAGAAAGCTCTTGGAAGACGGGCTGTTGCGCCGTCTCCAGGCCCTCGACCAGCTCCGCAAGATGAAGGTGGATCAGACGTCCGTCGACGCCGCCGACAGGGCTCACGAGTTCAGGGTCAAGTTGCGCGTGGTGTCGTGATCAGGCCCCCGCCCGCCAACTGGGGTTCGTTCTGCCAGGGTTTTCGGCCACGCCTCGCCCAGCAGTATGTTGGCGCTGCGCGTAGACCTGCGCCGCGCTACGCGCCGCCGTGCCGGAGGAGGGAACCCAATGGGGCCGAGACACGAGAGCCAGATCGAGGATGCGCTCCAGCAAGTGCTGTCGAAGCAGCCTTCTCAGTTCAGGTTCCTGAAGGAACTACTGATCCGCCGCCAGTTCGGAGCCGAGTCGAGAAATGCGCTCCAGCTTCGGCTGGTGCTTGTTGGTGACGCTCGGCCGGAAGCACCGGAACTCTCCATCGAGTTCGAGAATGTGACGGACCTGAAGATCGGCGAGACGAATGGGATCGAGGCCGTTGTGCTCGCAGTTCGACCGATCCGCGAACGTGGATGGGAGGACCTGAACTACCGAGTCACCGACGAAGAGAACGGCCTGCTTGCTTTCTTCTGTCGTGCCGTTCGACTGACCGGAGTTGACGCCGCAGGGCGCCGTTAGACGCGCCGCGCACGTCCCTGGTCGCCACAACGCCACGTCTGCACCGGGCACGCTGGCCCAGGCTCATAGCAGGTGTTCACTGGCGACCTCCTTGTCGCGCCGTGGCCTGCTGATGGCCCCTGCTGCGCTTGGGCGCCCTTCTCGCTGGACCGCTGGGGCCGGCCTTGGTCCGCCCGAAGAGCACCTCGCCCAGCAGTAGGCCTACGGCTGATCGAATCCGGCTGGAAGAAGGGGGGACTGGGTGGAGTGCGTCGTGGCCTCGCACGAGGGGGTCCAGGCAACCCGCCAGCCAGATTTTTGGGGACCCAGATCGGGGAGGCCCCCTCCACTTGCCGATCTCGACGACCATCCGCCCCGTTGACCGGGCAAATCCGGCGCTCCTGACGGGATAAGGATCTTGAGGTCGGCTTCACCGGCTGGACCTCGACGGTGACGTCGCTGGCGAGATTCCCTCGCTGGCGGCCGTCTCCGTCGTCAGCGCCCCAGGCGCGTTTCAGCGCGCCAACGGGGCCACACCTCCGTCTGCGCGTAGACGGAGGCCCCGATGCCGGAGACGGCGAAGGAGAAGGCCCGCACCAGGTTCACGCAGATGTACCGCGCCGGAGCTTTCCGGCCGGTGGCCCGCCACATCAGCGACAAGAGCAACGAGGAGGACAGGCTGGCGGACTCGGTGGCGCAGGTCTTCGAGATGGACGCGTCCTACGCCGTTAGGGGCGAGCTCCTCGACCCCGCGTTGCTTGTCCACGCCTGCCGCCTGCGCGCCATCGAGCCCTGCCGCCGGTTCGTGAAGACGGACGCCCAGCCGGCTCGGGACGTCCTCGACCAGCGCAACTTCTCCAACGGCAAGGTCGAGGTCCACCGGCTGGACGGACTGCTCGACCCCGACAGCGGGAGCTTCGAGAGCGAAGGCGACCGTGCCCTGGAGCTCGCGCTTCACTCCCGGCTCGTGGAGGACCCGACCATGAAGCTGAACAGCGCCGTCGACTTGGCGGCCTGGCTGGACACGCTGGCGACCGAGGACGTGACGCTGCTCGTCTTGCGCCAGTCCGGCTACACGCTGGCGGAGATCGCCGAGGCCACCGACAACTCGACCAGCAAGGTGTTCTCGCGTTTGAAGGCCCTGGGCAGCGAGCTGGCCGAGCGAGCGGGGCTCACCGTCAGCAAGAAGCCCCGCAAGCCCAGGACGCCGAGGCTCGCGACCGAACTGGAGTCGTAGGTGCCCATGACGATTCTCATCCGCATCCTCAAGTCGCCGCTCACCCGGAAGATCGCCCTGGCCCTGCTCGCAATGGTCTTGGAGCAGGTCGGCCGGCGCGAAGGCGACATGTAGCGGTCGCAGTCGACCGGACTCGCGGGCGCGGGAGCGGGCAACTTGCCGCTCCTTCTTAGCCCTCGCAGCAGTGACCAACAGCCCGCAACGTCTCGCGCGGTTCCATGGGACCGACGCCCCGTTGAGCAACGTGGTGCGGACTTCTCGCCGTGTTATAAGGCGCACGTGGCTACCCGCTACCGCCAGCCCCCGATCATTGAGGCGATCTACGAGGCGCACTTTGCAGACGCGCCTGGTTGGTCGGACCTGTCGTACAAGCTGATCGAGGACTCCTACCGAAACCGGTTCGGTGGCCAGCGGGAGGAGCAGCGGCCGGTTCAACTCCAGGTCGCCCTTTCCCCTGGCCCTGTGCCGGTGCCAACGATAGTGAGCGAGCCTCCTCGCATCAGGCTCTGGACTCCAGATCGGGGAGAGTTGGTCCAGTTCAGCCGCTCGATGTGCGCGTACAACGTGCTGGGGAACTACAACTCCTTCGATACGCACATCACGAAGGTGGGCGAGTTCTTCCGCGCGTTCCTCGCCATGGCACAGCCCAGCGCCCTCGACTGGGCCAGCCAGCACTACATCAACAAGATTCAGATTCCGGAGGACGAGGAGCCGAGCACGTTCTTCGCCTACTACCCGAACATGCCCCCGGCCGCCCGCCGACAGTTCAGCCTTCAGGCCGCCACCGAGGTCTTCGACAAGGGCGAGGTCGTTCTCAACTTGTCCTACCGGGGCACCGAGGGCGGGCAGGCGGTCTTCTTCCTAGAGATCTTGGCAAGGTCGCAGCCAGTGGTCGCGCCGACGGCGGAGGCCCTGGTAGAGTGGCAGACGAAGGCCCACGCCGCCGTGAGCCGGTCCTTCGAGGCCGCGCTCACAGACAAGTGCCGCCAGATGTTCGAGAGGCAGGAGGCGACATGATCGGCATCGACTTCCCCTGCGCCAACAGCGTCATCTTCGACTCGGACAACGTGAAACCCATCGTCTACTTTGAGCAGGCCCGTCGCCAGGCGACCTCAGTGCTGCTCGGTCCCGAGGCCGACCTCCAGAACCTAGTTCACGGCGCGACGCGCTACGTCACCAGCTTGGCCGTGCTGCCGAGCGATCCAAAGGCTGATGCGCTGGCCGACGAGTTCTTTGCATCGCGCCCGAAGCGGGGCTCACGCAAGCTGCTCAAGGGGAAGTAGCCGCGATGGTTGCGCCCGGCCGCTGGCCGCCCGTCTACGACGCAGACCAACTCCAGAAGCTCATCCGCGATCTCGTTGCCACCAACGACCTCGCGGCGCTGCTCTACGCGGGCTCCACCAGCGAAGGCGGCCGCATCTGCCAGGGCGACGTCGTGCGAATGCCCTGCGAGTTGCCCTTCATCGACGACGACGGCGAGCCCTCCGCGACCGAGATCGAATCCGAGTACTGGCTGGTCATAGGCAACACCTGCGACTTCGACCGAGACGTCGCGAAGAACTCCTGGACACAGGTTGTGCCCATCGACGACCGGACGCCCACGGCCGAGCAACTCGACGGCTTCGTGAGGTACAAGCCGTCGCGAGCCTTCTACCTGCCAGCCTGGGACAACGCGCTCCGCGACAAGCACTTCATCGCCGACCTGTCGACGCCGGCGGCCGCGCGCAAGGCGGCGCTCCTCCAACACGGCAATGTCGTCGCCCGCTTGAGCAGGCAGGGGTGGGTGCTCCTCCATTCCTGCTTGGTGCGCTTCCTCTGCCGGGACGATGGTCGTTTCGACTGAGTGAGCCGCGAATCAGGCGAAATCTCCTACACGCCCACGGCTAGGCTCCCGTCGAGTTGGCGCTGGGCCTGCCACACGACCCGGCGCAACACCGCATCCATGGCCGCCCTGCACGCGCCAGCGCGCATCATGCCGTCGACCACGATGGCCCCCGCCTGCATGAACAACTCCGGCCCCACCGCCGGCAGCGGCTCGTCGAGCAACTTCCGCAGTCCGCTCGCAGTCCAGCCGTCGAGCTCGGGTGCGACGGCGTCGTCTGTATGCGATCCCGCGCTCCTTGGCGGTGCAGAGGAATCAAGGACTTGGCGCTGCGTGGAACCCGGTGGAACGGGTGCGAGAGCCGCCTGCTCCGTTCGAGCCCAAGCTGCGCTCCGGGCTCGTGATCCACGAGTTCCAGGTCAGCCGCCCGAGACTCCCCTGACGCAGCGGGGGCTTGAGACCCGTCGTACGAGACACCCGCCCTCCGGCGCGAGCACCGGAGGGCAGGACGTTCCTCGTCGCCGACCCTCTACGGGAGGGCCTTGAGCTGCGCCGAGGTGCTGGCGACCACGCTGTTGAAGAACGACGGGTTGTGGATGCCCCGGGAGCCGTCGTTGTTGATCACGCTCACGTTCCAGTACGCCTTCATCAGGGTCTGGACGGTGCTCGCGCCGCTCCCGACCAGCCACGCGGGCTGCGGGACGACCGGGTAGACGCCGGTCACGGTGCCGATGGCCGGCGCGGGAGGGCCCCACACCGAGAAGTAGTACTTGCCCGCGGTCGGCCAACCCGGGAGCGTGTTGGGCGCGGCCTGGTTCGTCCCGATGGCGGTGAACGAGACGGCCAGGGAGGTCGTGGTCACGGGCGCGGCGCCGGTCGCGGTCGGGGTGAAGGTGACCGCGTTCGGCACGTTGAGGACGACCAGCATCGAGCCGCCCTTGGAGTAGGTGAAGCCGACGCTGGTCGGGATGTTCTTGACGCCCGGCGAGGTGGTCCCGGTGCCGGCGACAAGATCGATCCAGCCGGCGGGGAGCGCGGCGCCGGCGTAGCTCGAGGTGGAGCTCGAGTACGAGTCGCTGACGAGGTCGTACGCCCGGACCGCCACGACCATCGCGCCGCTGGCGGGCACGTTGTTGATGGCGGCGACGATGGGCGTGAGCATCTTCTGCGCGATCTGCGCGCGCAGGGAGTCGATCTGGACCTGGTTGGCGGCCTGCAGGGCCTGGCCGTCGGTGGCGGCCGAGTGGCAGTTGGCGCAGCTGGTGTTGTCGACGCCGAACGCATGATTCGACGACTGGTGGGCGGCCGCCTCGCCGCCGGTGGCGAGCTTGGCGTGGCAGCCGGCGCAGGTGTCGGCGATGGCGAGGTGCGCCGACGGGCCGTAGCGCGGCGTGAAGTACGTGCTGAAGCCGTAGAGCATCTCCGCCTGCGGGGCGTCGTGCTCGGTCGGGAAGGCGACCAGGGTCGGCTGCGCCAGGAACCTGCCGGTGGCGACGTCGACGGTGTTCTGCGCGAAGTCGGAGTGCTCCCCTTGGCGCCCGTTGTGGCAGGCGATGCAGATGGCTCCCGTGCCCAGGCCCGTCACGTTGCTCATCCCGTTCGGGATCGCCGGGACGCTGTCATAGAGGCGCAGTTGGTGCGGGTGCGCGATCGGGTCGTTGAGGTGCGGGTCGTGGCAGGCCTGGCAGGTCTGGGCCTCGACCGTGGCGAGCGCCAGGCCCTTGGCCTTCAGCTCCAGGCCCGTCGCCGGGTGGTTGGCGCCGGAGAGCGGCTTGCTGTCGTTGGTGAGGAAGGCGTACTCGCCCTGGCCGATCTGCTTCGCGTACTGCGCGAAGCCCTGCGCGGCGTGGCACCGCGAGCAGTGCTTGAGGTTGTTGCCCTGCGGGATCACGGCGCCGGTGGCGGCGACGAGGGTCGCGGGCATCTTCTCCCACGCGCCCTCGGCGATGGCGATCTGGCGGTTGGAGTGCCCGACGAAGCGGGTGCCGGGGGCGTCGTGCTGGGACGGGAAGTAGTAGGCCGGGCCCTGCTGGTGGCAGCTCGCGCAGACGTCGCCGGACCAGGAGACGCGCGCGGCGACGTCGGGGTTCGCGCCGAGGGAGGAGGCGTGCGGGCCCCCCGTGGGCTGGCTCTGCGGGCCGTGGCAGTTCTCGCACTGGATGCCCGCGAGCGGCCCGAGCGTGGTGTTGCTCACCAGGGGGCTCCAGTTGCCCGGGGTCGGCGTGGCCGGCACCGTCGGGAACGTCCAGCCGGAGGCCGCCTCGAGGTCGTCGAAGCCGTTGTTGCTCGCCGTCTTGTCGTAGCCGACGGTGTGGCAGGACAGGCAGGCCTCGCCGAAGCGCGGGCCCGCCGAGCCCTCGAGGTCGCGCTGCAACGCGCTCGCGTGGAGCGTCGAGCGCCAGTCCGACCAGACGTCGGGCGCGGTCGAGCCCGTGTGGCAGATGCCGCAGGTGGCGGCCGGCGCGCTGCCGTCGCTCGTCATGGCGCCGAGCCAGGTGCCGCCGTAGATCGTGAGCTTCTTGCCGGACACCGTCTCGGTCGCCAGGTAGGTGCCCTTCACGTCCGGGGTGAAGCTCGGGAACTGCGTGGCGGCGCCCACGAGCGTCGCGGCCGAGCCGGGCGCCTTGGTCAGGTCCAGCGTCCAGGCCCAGCTCGTCTGCGACCCGGAGCAGTAGCCGGCCGCGGCGGTGGTCGAGGAGCAGGTCAGGCCGCCCGGGCAGGCATTGCCGCCGGTGCCGTAGCAGCCGGCCTTGCAGATCTTGGTCACCGAGCAGATGAGGCCGCTCGTGGCGCCGCCGCAGTCGGCATCGGTCGTGCAGCCGCAGGCCGCGGTGGCCACCGTGCAGGTGGACGTGGCGGTCGGGCAGTCGGCGCTGATCGCACAGACCGGGGTGCTGGGGACGAGGAGGAATGCGCAGTCGCCCTGCAGGTGGACCGGGATTCCGAGCGCCACGCTACGCAGGCCCGTGGTCGGGCGGGTCGAGTCCACCTCGACGCTGGCCGACGTGCTCAGGCCGTTGGCGTCGGTGACGGTGACCTTGAACGTGCTGTGGCCGGCCTGGTCGGGGTTGATGCCGAGGGCGCCGAAACGCGCGTACTTGAAGGCCGCCGCCGTGGTGGTCGGGGTCGAGCCCATCGACGTCGCGAAGTCGGGCGTGGTGAAGGAGAGCGTGTCGGAGGCGGCTCCGGCCAGCGTGACCGGCAGCCCGGACTCCTGCGTCCAGGCGAAGGTGAAGGGGCTGGTGCCGGTGGCGACGGCGTTGACGGTGACCGCGGCCTGGTACCCGACCGAGAGCTGGTCGCTGACGACGACGGTGGGCGGCACGGCCTGGTCGAGGTTCACCTTCATCACGACGGTGACCTTGGTCGGGCCTGCGAGGCTCACCGCGATGACGACGGTCTGGTCGTCGTAGCCGGTGGCCTGGAAGGTCAGCAGGTACGCCCCGATCGGGAGCATCGGGAGCGCGAACTTTCCGGCGGTGTCGGTGGTCGCCGTCGCGGTCCCGGGGCTGGCTGTCACGGTGACGCTTTCGATGGCCGTGCTGCCGTCGGAGGTGACGGTGCCGGTGACGTCGTTCGCCAGCGCGGGGACGACGCCGTCCTTGCCGTTCTCTCCCGTTGCTCCAGTGGCGCCAGTCGCTCCCGTGGCGCCGGTCGCTCCAGTGGCACCCGGATCCCCCGTTGCTCCCGTGGCGCCGGTCGCTCCCGTGGCACCGGGATCTCCCGTTGCTCCAGTCGCCCCCGTGGCTCCGGTCGGTCCGGGGTCGCCCGTCGGGCCGGCGGGTCCGGCGGGTCCGGGATCGCCGGCGCTGCCGCAGCCGAGGTGAAGAAGCAGTGTGCAGACTCCGACGGCCGATAGTGCTCGTTTGGTTGCTCGCAAAGCGGTGCCTCCAGGTTGGGGGCGCAAGAGTACTCCGGCAGTGACTGCTGCAAGCACCAGAGTGCTGCCCCCAGCCAACACGTCACCCGTCGGGGCTCAACGTGCCGGAGGCCTCCCGGGCGGGCTCGGGATCCACGAGTTACGGAGGAGGTCGCAGTTACAGAGAGGCCGCCGACGGACTTCCCGTCGGCGGCCTCTTCGTTTCAGTCCAGGCTCAGCTTCCGCCCGCAGCTCAGTGCACCGAGTACCCCTGCGCCGGGTCCGCCGCGTTCTCGCTCTTCGGCGCGAGGTTCACGATGCGCACCGGGATCCTCCCGGTCACGCGGTAGCCGGTGCCCGCCGCGGGATCCTGCTGCAGCACCGTGGCCTGCGAGGCCACCGGGTGGACGCACATCCAGTACCCGGCGCGGGTCGCCGGGTCGTAGTTGGAGACCTTGAAGGAATCGATGGGCGCGCAGCCGCGCTTGCAGTTCACGCCCCCGAGGAACTCACCGCAGCCACACACCAGCGAGCCGAACTTCGCGGTGCTCGAGGTGACGACGGCCGGGTCCCGCAGGTACGCGGGGCAGAGCGCGCGATAGGCCGGCTCGTTCGCTTCGTTGATGCAGCCGCGCGTGGCGGTGGCCGAGTAGCGGTACGCCGCGAACCCGACCAGGGTCGGCTTGGGGTTGCCCAGGACGGAGTCGGTGACGCTCTCGCAGGTGAGCACGGGGCTCGAGGGGTTCGGCAGGGCGCCCGCGGGCCCCTGGGAGGAGTTGGGGCAGGCCGCCCCGCCGGGGCACTCGATGTGGCAGAGGTTGAAGTGCTCGGGCGCCGCGTTCTGCGGCATCAGGTCCTGCGGCTTGCGGCTCCGCTTCGCCTTCACCGGGTCGCTGGGGATGGTGTTGGTGACCACGACGCACTTGAACTGGCTCTCGTGGTTCATGCCGCGCCAGACGCCGTCCGCGGGCCCGCCGGCCGGCAGCGAGACCTCGCACAGGCCGTGCGCGGGCATCAGTGCGTCCGGGTCCTGCGGCGCGTCCACGATCGGCGGGGGTGCGCCGGCCGGGTTCCACTTCCCGAAGTCCGCTCCCACCTCGCCGGCCGCGCCGGTCCAGTCGGTGGCGCGCGCGCAGTTGCGCCAGGAGTCGTTCGCGCCGGACTCGTAGCCGACCGCCAGGGGCGCCCAGTGCTGCCAGGCGCTGGCGGTGCAGCGCGAGCGCTCCTCGATGACGTAGCTGCCGTACGTCTCGCCGGCCGCCGGCGGCACGTAGGCCCCGGCGTACAGCTCCATGAAGTAGGCGAACTTCGCGAACGCGGCGTAGGCGGCGTGGGCCGCGTCGAGCGTGCCGCCCTGCGACTCGTCGACGTCCGCCACGCCGTTGTCGTTGAAGTCGGCGAGCTCGTTCACGCACGCCTTGGTGAACGGATTGATCTCCGCGGCCCGCACCAGCCGCCCGTTGCCGTTGACGGCCCACGCCGACTTGGCCATCTGCTGGTCGAGCTGGGTCTGGTCGTCGGCCAGCGCCGACTCGTAGAGCGCCAGGGAGGTGCCAGCGATGGTGCCGGTGGCCACCAGGTCGATGGCCAGCGTCTGGCGATACTCGTTGGCCAGCACGACCCGGTCGATCCGGCGCACGTCGCAGCGCGCGTTGGCGCGGATCGCCGGGTCCGCGCTCTCCACCGCCAGGCGGGCGGTGCTGCGCACCCAGCCGTCGCCGTCGGCGTCGCAGGGGGCCGCGGTGAGGCTGAGCGCGAGGTCGACGAAGTAGCCGGGGCGGGTCTCGCACAGGCAGGTGTTGCTGTCCGCCTGGGTGTACGCCCAGTACCGGCCGGTCTCGCCCTCGCCGTTGCACAAGCTGCCGCAGGTGACGCACTGGTTGGTGTCCTGGCGCATCGCCTGGTCGGCCTTGCAGGGCGCGTCGACGCACGCCCCGGCGACGCAGAACTGCGCCGCGCCGCAGGGCTTGGGAAGCACGCCGCAGGGCGGGCCGCAGGCGCTCATCGGGTCGGCGGCGTCGGTGGTGAGGTAGCCCGGCAGGCAGGCGCCGCAGCCCAGCGCCTCGCAGGTGCGGTTCAGGCCCGCGCAGCCCAGCGCCTCGCACGTGCCCATCGGCAGGCACTGGCCGCCCTCCAGACGGTAGCCGTCGAGGCAGGCGCCGCAGGTCGCGTCGACCGTGTCCGTCGCCTCGGTGCAGAGCTTGTAGAGGGCCGTGCAGCCCAGGTCGGCACAGGTGGCCAGGGGCCGGCAGGTCGGCGGGGTTCCGGTGGTGTTGGTGAAGCCGGCCACGCAGGCGCCGCACTCCGCGCCGCTGGCCGTGGCCTGGCAGGTCCGGTGCAAGACCTGGCAGTCGGCGAGGATGCTGCCCGGCGTCCCCACCTCGCAGTTGGCGGTGACGACCGCCTCGCACGCCCCGGCGGTCGCGTTCCAGGTGTAGCCCGGCGCGCACTCCGCGAGGCAGGCCGCGTCCTTGCCGGCTTCACCGTCGCCGCACTTCTGGTTCGGCTGGCAGGTGGTCGCCGAGCAGGGGCGCGGCGCCCGGCACGCCATGCTCGCGGCGTCGCAGACCAGCGCGCCGAGGCAGGCTCCGGCGGCGCAGGGGCAGCCCACCACGTCGTTGGTGCAGGGCGCGCAGGTGCCGGCCTTGCACACCACGCCCGTGGCGCAGGCGCCCTTGGCGTCGCAGGGGCAGCCGACCGTCCCCGCGGTGCAGACCTTGGGGTTGCACACCTCGCCCTGGCAGGTCAGCTCGCCGGCGCAGGTCCCGTCTTCCTTGCAGGCGCAGGCCTTCTCCCCGGCCTCGCAGTCGGAGCAGCTGCCGAGGACGCACTGTCCCTTGGAGCAGTCCTTGGCCGTGGTGCAGGGGCCGCCGGCGGGTTGGCCGGACTTGCAGCCCGGCGCGAACGCGAGCGCGAGCACGGCCGCGATCTGGAGCAGGATTCGTCGTGTCATGGAGCCCTCGAGGCTTCTTTCCTTCGGAGCGCACACCGTCGTGAGGCGAAGCGTCGTCGGGGTTCAGGAGTCGCAGATGTAGACGATGCGGACGAACCCGCTCACGCAGGAAGTCGCGACGTTGCTGCTGTTCAAGATGACGAACCCGCCGTTGGGCGGCGTGAACGACAAGCCCGAAGCGGCGCTGTAGGGCTCGCCCGGCCCGAGGATGGAGACGTTGGGCTTGTCGCAGCCCCACAGCGAGGAGAGCATCGACATGCACCTGCCGGTGGGAGCCACGCCGCCGCACTCGGCCGCGGTGAAGGCGTGGTAGCGGTGGAAGTTCGAAGCCGTGAAGGTGCCCGTCGTGCACTCGTAGATCGACTTGAGGGTCCGGCTCGTCGCGCCGGTCCCGACGGTCACGCTGCTGAACACGGCGTTGCCGGCCGGGTCGATGGTGGGGATGAGGCCACCTCCGTCGGCGTTGACCAGCGCGGGGCCCACCGTGAGGGAGCCGACCACGGTCAGGTTGCCGGTCACCGTGTAGTCCTTGGCGGTGGCCGCGCGCGCGGCGAAGGGTGCCGCGAGGATGCGCTGGCGGCCCTGGAGGACGACGAAGGGATCGGCCGTCCCGGCCTGCCTCGTCGCGATGGTCAGGTAGAGGTCGGGCCGGGCGAGCACGGTGTCGTGGAGCTCGGCCTTGGATCCCAGCGTCACCCCGAAGGCACCCGCCCGCACCGTGACACCGGTCTGCTCTTCGGCCCAGGCCGGGGGCGGGACCGCCGACGCGCAGTCGGCAAGGGCGACGGCGCCCAGGCAGCTCGCCGGGTCGGTGCCCCCGTCGAAGGCGCTCTCGAAGAGCGCGAAGCGGAAGTCGTACGGCCCTTCGGCCACCACGCCGTCCTTGTCCAGGAAACCCTCGTAGGGAACGAGCCGTCCCTCGCCGGGCTCCATGTGCGCCCAGGCCGCGGTGCCTGCGACCACCAAGACCGCCACTGCGCCGGCCAGCATTGCCTTGCTTCGCTTCATGGGTCTCTCCGATGTGCTGCGCTCGGGACTTCTCGAGCGAATCTCAATTCTGGGGAATGGGAACTCGGGACCGGCGGCGTCACTCGCAGAAGTAGAGGACCTTCAGGGACATGGCCCCGTTGTCGTTGCCCTGCTGGGAGCGCGTGTAGTTCTGCCAGCTGCAGTTGGTGGTGCCGTCCGGGAGCAGCGAGGGAGATTGCTCCGTGTAGAACCCGCCGTAGTCGTACGTGCGCCCGATCGGCGATGTGTCCCCGGCCTTCAAGATCATGAAGCGCGTGGAGTCACAGGTCCAATTCTGCAGGAGGACGGGGACGCAGTGGTTCTTGGGGTCGTACAAGACGAGTGCCCCGGCCTGGTCCGTCCCGTCGCCCTCGCATTTCCCGACTATCCCCGTGGGGCTGGTCATGCGCCCCGGGTTCGTCGCCCCGTTGACCATGAGGACGTAGCTGCCGACGGCAGCGTTGTCCCTGATGCAGGTGAAGATGTGGCCCACCTTCTTGCCGGTCGCGCCGAACCGCAGGCTCTTGAACGCGCCGGACTTGTCGGAGGTGACGCTGGCCGCGCCGGACGTCAGGGTCCCGCCGACCGTGACGTTGCCCGAGGCGTTGAAGTCCTTCGCCCCCGCCGACGCCGCGCGCACTGCCAGCGGCACTCCCAGCAGCCGCTGCTTGCCCTGCAGCACCGTGAAGGCGTCGGCCCCGCGCCGGACGGCGATGGCCAGGTAGAGGTCCGGGTTGGCGAGCACGGCGTCGCCGATGGGCGACCTCTCGCCCAGCGCGACGGCGAAGGTCCCGCGGTTCACCGCGACCGCCGGGAGCGCCTCGGCCCAGAGGGCGCCCGCGCAGTCCAGCGGCTCCACGCCGAGGCAGCCCGCGTCGTCGGCCTCGGCGGCGAAGAAGGCGAAGCGGAAGTCGAAGGAGCCGCTCTGCGGCTGGCCGGCGAGATCGAGGTGGCCCTCGTAGGACACCACCCGGCCCTGGCCCCCCTCCATCTGGCCCCAGGCGCCAGCGCCCAGCAGCATCAGGCCAGCGGCGGCGGCGATTCCAACGGTCGTTGATCGTGTCTTCATGCGTTCCCTCCTCGGGTCCCGAAGGGGTCAGAGCGTCGTGAAGTCGGTGTAGTAGAGGTAGACGCGGACGTCGGTGAGCGAGTTGAGGTCGATGTCCTTGTTGACCTGCTCGTCGCGCTGGTTGAGCACCAGCTCCCACGAGGTGTTGGAGTAGGGCCGGTCGCGCAGGCGGTAGGTCCGGTAGACGTCGGGCCCGTAGACCCGCTGTCCGTTGAAGAAGGGGTTCACCACCGCGGTGCGCTCCGGCAGGCGGTAGTAGTCCTTCTCGCCCGAGACGCCGCGCACCACCCCGGTGCCCTGCTGGCGCAGGTAGAGCCGGCCCAGCGTGTCGCCGACGTCGGAGCCGATGATCTCCGCCTCGACGTAGAGCAGCTTGTGGTTGCGCGTCAGCGGCGAGAGCGCGTCCAGCGAGGTGTTGAACGGGAAGGTCAGGTAGCCGTTCTCGTCGAGCGAGGTCGTGGCCCCCAGCTTCTGGCGCAGCAGGTCGATGCGCGCCGCCTGGTCCAGCGGCCGGCCGGCGGCGTCCAGGCGCGCGACGTTGAGGATGTCGTCGCGCAGCGAGACGATCTGCACGCGGGTGTCGGGGTTGCCGTAGGTCTCCTCGAAGGTGGTGAACTCGTTCTGCAGGTCGAGCAGGTAGTTCTCGAGGTTGTAGTCCCCGCGCGCCACCATGCGGATGAGGTAGAGCTGCTCGCGGCCCGCGTAGCTCTGGCTGGTGTAGTACTCGAAGACCTTGGTGGCCCGGTAGGCCTCGCGCATGGCGTCGTCGAAGGCGAAGTCGGCGTTGATGATCGCGTCGTTCTTGTAGATGCGCACGTTGGGGTCGTTGCGCGCGGCCTCGACGTTGATGGCTAGCTGCTCGGCCTCCTTCTGCTCGGCCTGCAGCCGCACCGACTCGTGCTGCTGCTGCTGCAGCTCGGAGACCGCCAGCTCGATCTTGCGCTGCGCCTTGAGCATCTCCACGTCGAGCTCCTTGAGGCGCAGGAGCAGGCTCATGACCCGCGCCAGCGAGTCGATCTGGATGACGTCGCACTGGTGCTCGGTCTGCCAGCGGCCGCTCTCGCGGTCGATGGCCGCGATGCTGGCCTCCATCCCGGTGATGGCGAGCTCGGCGGCCCCCTCGGCGATGGTCACCGGGGTGGAGATGGCCGAGTAGATCGCCGTGGCCACCGCCGCCATCGGACAGTCGCCGCCGACGGCCAGGCCGGCGATGACCGAGCACTTCGCCAGCTCGGCCGTCACCTGGGCCCGCTGCAGGACGCGGTCGCAGCTGCTGATGATGTTCTTGGAGACCCCGATGGCGGCGTTGAGCCCCAGGACGGCGCCCTGCGCGTCGTAGACGTAGTCCGCCAGCGCGTCGATCTGCTCGCACTGCTCGTGGGCGCGCCCCCGCTCGATGGCGATCTCCGCCTGCACGTTCTGGGAGGAGGTGACCACCGACTGCAGCTCCAGCTGCATCAGCTCGAACTGCCCCATGGCCTCGTGGATCTGCCCGTTGCCCATCAGGCCGCAGGGGTTGCCCAAGAGGCTGGCGCGGTCGTTGAGCGCGGCGTACTTCTCGGTCGCCGCGTAGACGCGCCCGTCGGTGCCGATGAAGGTGCCGCACAGGTTGCCCAGCTGGTTCTCGTACGTCTGGCGGATGCGCGCGAGCTCGGACTGGAACTGCGCCGAGTCGGTCTCGTAGCTGCGGTTGGAGTTGAGCGCCAGGTCCTCGCGGTCCCGGGCGATCTTGGCCCGGTCCAGCGCCCGGGCGATCACCAGCTCGAAGGCATTGGGCTGGTTGGCGTCCAGCGCCGGCAGCGGCACGTAGTCCGCCGCCAGGCCGAAGCTGGTCAGGCGGTCGGTGATGTTGCCGTAGACCTTGCGCATGTCCGCGCCCGCCACCCGGTAGCGCAGCTGGGCGTCCTCGATGGACAGGAGCAGCTGCGCCTTCTGCTGCGGGTCGATGGTGCCCAGCACGTCCACCATCATCCGGGACATCACCACCGACTCGAGGTAGCTGGCGGTGTAGGCCCGCTCGATGACCCGGCGGGCGAGGTCCGGCCGGTTGAGCGCCTGGTAGCGGCGGGCGATCTCGCTGCTGGCGCGCGACTTCTGGGTCGAGGCCCGCACCAGCTTGTCGAAGTAGCGCACCACCGTCTCGAGCTGCACGAAGTTGCGCGAGCCGTTCAGCGAGTCCCACACCAGCGGGCTGAGCGCGTAGAAGCGGTCGAGCACCTCCTGGTAGTACTGCGTGGCCCGGTACAGCGTGTAGAGCTCGTAGCCCAGCACGCCCGCCAGGTCGACGCCGCCCGGCTCGAACAGCGAGCCCTGGAAGGAGCTGGCGCGCGAGCCGGACAGGTCGAAGCGCGAGGCGAAGGCCGCGGTGTACGACTCGTCGCCCATCATGATCATCAGCTCGGCGTTGAGCCGCTCGTAGCCGTCGTGGATGACCCGGGTGTTGTCGGGGCGGATCTCCTCCTGGTACGAGAAGCCGGTCTTCAGGTAGTTGTCGACCTGGGTGCGCACCTCCGGCTTGTCGTCCATCGGGTACGTCTTCCAGATGTAGAGCAGGCAGTCGGTCCGCTCCCGCAGCGTCTCGATCGCCGCCGGGTCGTAGCAGTACGGCACCAGGTTCGAGTCCGGGATGCAGGTGGTGGGCGCGAAGCCCACGGTGGTGTCCGAGCGGCTGACGAAGCGCGTCCGGTAGCGGAAGGCCAGCTCGATCTCCGCCTGGATGGGCAGGTAGGCCGGGCTCTGCGAGGTCTGCGCGAAGAAGACCTTGCCGTGGCGCAGGTCGAGCCGGTCGTCGTCGCAGAACACCTCTTGCTCGTCGGCGCAGCGCCACAGCGGCTCGTACTGGACCAGCTTCTGGGTGCCCCGCCAGCTGGCGAGCTGCGCGCCGCAGGTCCCCTGCTGCTGGCAGGCGTGCCCGACGACCGCGGCGTTGGCGAGCTGGGCGACGTCGACGGTGAAGAAGGTCACCTTGCTGGTCGCCGGGCAGGCCAGGCGCGCGTCCACGTCGGCGTCCTGGCGCGGGCCGCAGTCCGTCTGGTCGGTCCCCAGGAGGCACAGCTTGGCCTTCGACGCCGGCCCGCCGTCCTCGCAGACGAAGTTCTTGGCGCGCCCCGCGCAGCTGTCGTCGTTGGGGACGCTGGCCGTCGTCCCGGACGGGGTCGTGTTCTGCGGGCCGCCGTCGAACAGCCCGGAGTCCTCGCAGAGGTAGTGGACCTGCTCCGCGCTGGCGGGGGTCAGCGGCGTCGGGGTGGACGAGGGCGCGCTGCCGGTGATGAGCCCCCTGGCGACCTCGGCGGCGGTGCTGGCGTCGAGGGCGTGGCTGGGGAGGTTGGCGACCAGCGGCTGGACGACGGCGTCCGAGCAGTGCACCTCGAGCAGGCCCGCGGGCTCGACGGCCGGCTGGACCGGGTGCGAGCCGTCGAAGGCGTCGGGGACGCCGTTCTGGTTCGCGTCGGCGGTGTCCAGGTCGACGCGCGCCCGCTCCAGCAACATGTAGCCGTAGGCCTTGAAGCCGTCGGTGTCGCCGGTGCTCAGGAACGAGTCGAAGCGCTCCTCGAACAGGATCAGCATCTGCGACTGGTTGATGAGCGCGCCGTCCACCAGCCGCAGCGAGCGCTTGCGGCTGCGCCCGTCGGGGATGGGGTTGGCCTGCGACATCAGGGCGTTGCCGGCGAGCAGCGTCGCCATCTGCGCCGGGTCCGCCGAGGCGAAGGGCAGCTGGTTGCCGCGGCACTCGTGGCGGTAGCGGACCCCGGTGCTCGAGTCCAGCTCGGTCGCGCGCTGGAAGCCGGGCAGCAGCCACGGCGTCTTGGCGTGGGTGAAGGTGTCGGCCGGCGCGCCCTGGCAGTCGGCGTCGTCGGCGTCGGTCTGGTAGCGGCCGCCGAGGACGATGTCGGACTCGATCTTGTCGAGGAAGGTGACGCAGGCGCCGAACGCCTGCCGCCCGCACGCGCTGGGGGAGGTGGCGAACTGCACCTTCACCGCCGGGTTGCCGGCGTACTGCATCGCGTAGCTGCTCTCGATGCGCCCCTCGAGCACGTTGGGCGAACCCACCGGGTCGGGCATGCGCAGGTTCATCGCCATCGGGAACTCGGTGACGCCGGTGGGGATGGGGTAGGTCGTGATGTCGGAGGAGTACAGGACCACGCCGATCTTGTTGCTCAGGTACGGGTAGCAGGCCGCCTGGCCCCCGCCCGCGCAGGCGCTCTTGACGCTCGGCCAGCGCCAGGACTCCGACCGGGTCGCCACCAGCGCCGCCTGCAGCTCGTCCCAGGAGATGCGGCCGAGGCGGAAGGCGGCCCAGCGCTGGACGAAGGCGTTGCCCACCGCGTTCACCAGGGTGATGTTGTCGCGGGTGGTCTGCGAGGCCCGCCAGGCGGCGAGGTTGCCGTCGCCGAAGTTGGCGAAGTAGTAGAGGGTCCCCTGCCACTGGCCCTCGGGGCGCTCGGCGTAGCTGAGCCGGACCGCCTCGGCGCCCCCTCCCTCGGCGATCACCTCGAGCTGTCCCTGCCAGCGCGTCGCGGCGTTGTCCCCGGCGTGGCCGACGGCGAAGGTCGCCGTCTGGTGCGCGTCGATGCCCACCACCACCGACTGGGCCTGGACCGGCGCCCCCTCGGGGCCGAGGTACAGCCAGGTCAGCGGGCAGTTCGTGGCCGGGTCGCAGCCGGCGCCGGCGTCGGTGCCCTGGCTGAGCGGGTCGTCCAGGCTCTCCGAGGTGCCGTCGGCGAGCGCGCGCAGGTGGCTGCGCTTGCGCACGGTGAACTTGCGGCTGCTGTCGCTGTGGTTGGTGACCTGGAAGGTGGCGCTGGTCTGGATGTTGGACAGGTCGATCACGGCCTTGCTGACCGCGAAGCTCACCGTCATCTGCCGCTGGGCCACGCCGGTCGAGCCGCGCAGGGGTAGGCAGTAGCCGTTCTCGCCGTCGAGCGTGCCGCAGTACTGGGCCCTGTCGCAGGCGCCCGGGCTCGACGCGGCGCAGGGCTCGCGGCACACGTGGAGGTAGCAGCGCTTGCTGCCCTGGCACTGGCCGTCGTGCTCGCAGGTCGAGTAGCAGCGCCCCTCGATGCAGGTCTGGAAGTCGGGGCAGTCGACGTCAGCGACGCAGCCCTTCGCGCTCTCGCCGTCCAAGAGGCACGAGCCCTCGCGGCAGGTCCGGCCCCCGAGGCAGCCCGCCATCAGGCCGTCCGCGGTGCAGGGCCGGAAGCCGCCGTCGGGATCCTCCAGGCCGCTCTGGCAGGGCGTGTAGCAGACCGGGGACACCGGGGCGACGCCCTCGCCGGGCACCGCGCAGGTGCGGCGGGTGTTGCAGGCCAGCCCCGCGGCGCAGCCGCCGGTCGCGTCGCAGGTGCAGCCGAGCGAGCCGAGCGCGCAGGGGGTGCACGAGGCCTGGTCGCAGCGCAGGCCGGAGTTGCAGGTCCCGTCGGAAAGGCAGGGCCCTCCGAGCCGCCCGGTGGCGTCGGCGCAGAGCGCCCCCTCGACGCAGACCAGGCTCGCGCTCGAGCACGATCCGCCCAGGCAGCTGCAGTGGAGCTCGCCCGGCACGCAGTTGGCCGCCTGGCAGAACCCGTCGCGGCAGACGTCGCCGACGACGGAGCAGGCGCCGGCCTGGCAGGAGCACCCCGTCGAGCCGGCCGGGCAGGTGTCGGCGACGCAGGTGCCCGCCTGGCAGGTCAGGACCTTGCCCGTGCTGCCCAGGCCGCAGCGGCTGTTGACGCCGCAGGGGCAGCCCTCGGTGCCGGGGCGGCAGGCGGGCTCGATGCACACCCCGGCCTCGCAGGTCAGGGCCTTGCCGGAGGCCGAGGTGCCGCAGCGCAGGTCCTGGTTGCAGGTGCAGCCCAGCGAGCCCGGCGTGCAGCCGGCGTCGCCGCTCGGGGCGTTGCCGCCACCGCAGCCGGTGGACAAGGCCGCCGACAGCGCGAGCGCGAGCGTGAGGGAGATTCGGAGGTGGCTCATGGGTTGGCTTTCTCAGCGCGTGGAGTCCGCGCGTCCTGCTGGGGTCGCGGACGACTGCCGGGGCCGTCGGCTAGTGGAAGTAGTAGACGTTGTCCGAGACGCTGCGGTCCTCGGGGTGGAAGTACTTCCAGATGGCGACGGTCTGCGGGTCCAGCGCGATCGCCCTGCCGCCGCGCACGTACATGATGCCGGGCTGCTCGCGCGAGGCGTCGGGCAGCCCTTCCGCGCCGCCGCCCTCCGCCATCGCCGACGGCTCCTCGCTCGGGCCGGAGCCTGCGAACGCGCTCGGGGCCTGGGCGGGGGCCTCTGCCTCGGCCGCGCTGTAGGGGGTCAGGGGCTTGCCGGTGCCATAGGCCACGTCACGTCCACGCCCGAGCAACCGCTGCGGCTGGACCGCGGGGCGGGCCTGGGCGGCGCCGGCCTGGCGGTTCGCCACCGCCGCCGGAGCCTGCGCCGGCTGCGGGCGGGCGGCCGGCGGGGCCTTCTTGCCCACCAGGCCGCCGATGGCCTTGCCGACCTTGCCGATCTTGCCGCCGACGGACTTCGCGGCCGACTTCACGCCCTTGATCATGGCGTCGATCTTGCCGAGCCCGGTCGGGTCGACCCAACCCTCGGGGTTGTTGGCGACGTAGGCGTAGGCGGTGGTGGACTCGCCGAGCTTGCCGACCGTGGCGGGCGAGAGCGCCGCGAACAGGGGATCGGCGCTGGCCCAGCGCATCAGGGACGGATCGAGCAGGCGGTGCTGGGCGCGCACCAGCCCGGAGTCCTCTTCCTGCTCCAGGCCGGCGAAGCCGTAGGCCCCGGCGCCGCCGTCGTCGTCTCCGCGGACGAGGCCCGAGGGGTAGTAGCTGCGGCGGCCGAGCACGGCGCCCTTGCCGTCGGTGGCCAGCGTGACGCTGTGGCGGTGGTCGTGGTGCAGGTAGACCGTCTCGCCGCGCGCTTCGATCAGCATCCGGCGCGAGGCGGCGAGGAGCAGCGGGCCGACCTCGGAGGTGGCGGGCGCGCCCTGCAGGCTCAGCAGCCCCGCCCGGGAGGCGTGGGCCAGCCAGGCGTCGGCGGCGTCGATGCGGCCGTCGGGCTGGCTCGTCAGCGCGGCGGCGCCGGCCGTGGCGGGGGCGAGGTCGGAGAGGATCTTGGCGGCGAGGCTCGCCGACTCCAGGCGGGCCACGCGCTCCGAGCCGACGCGCACGAAGGCCGAGCCGATGCCGTCGCGCACCTCGAAGTCGGCCGAGACGTAGTAGGCCTGCGAGTCGCCGGCGACCCGCATCACCCGCTCGGCCTCGGGCCCGTAGACGTCGATGCTGCTGGCCTGTCCGTCCTGGCTGGTGGAGACCTTCCGGCCGTGGTGGTCCCAGGCGAAGGTGAGCGCCCCGCGCTGCGAGAGGTTGCCGGCGGCGTCGTAGGCCAGGCTCAGCGCGCCCGCGGCCGTCACGGCGTTGGGGTGGGCGGCGGAGTAGGTGTAGGCGCCGACGTGGGCCGGGCTGCCGGCCAGGCTCGAGGTGAGGCTGGTGACGTCGTCGTCGTCGTCGTAGGCGAAGGTGAGGGTCTCGGCGTCGGCGCCGAGCTGCGCGGTGAGCAGCCGGTACGCGGAGTCGTAGGTGAGCTTGGCGCTGACGTCGGGCCGGCCGGCGACCTTGGCGCGGTCCTCGATGGCCAGGACGTTGCCCGCCCGATCGCGGGCGAGACCCAGCGAATGCAGCGAGGCGGCGGCGGTGCCGGTCGAGAGGCCCGACAGGCGGCCGAGGTCGTCCCAGGTCCACTTCGCGCTGAGGCCGTTGTGGTGGTCGACCTGCGCCAGCTCCCCTCGCGGCGTGTAGGCGACCGCGTCGACCACGCCGGCGACGGCCACGAGCCGCGAGGCCGCGTCCCAGGACTGGGTGAGGCTGCGGCCGTCGGGGAACGTCCAGCCCACGATCCGTCCGGCGTTGTCGTAGCTGTGCGCCATCTCGAAGCCGATGCCGTCCAGCACGCGCTTGATGCGCAGCGTCTGGCCCCGGACGTCGTAGGCGAACTGGTCCGCCCCGGTGCTCGCGCCGCCGGGCAGCCCCGCCAGCGGGTAGGCGACGGAGACGGTCCGGCCCGCGGCGTTGGTGCACTGCGTCGCCGGGCAGAGCGCGGAGCGGTCGTAGGCCGAGGTGACCAGCGTGGCGTCGCGAGCGGCGTCGTTCCAGCGCTCGACCGGCCGGTTGGCGGCGTCGAAGGCGGTCTTCAGGGTCACGCCGCGCGCGTCGGTGCGGCTGACGACGTTGCCCGCCGCGTCGTAGGCGAGCTTGCTGGTCCCGCTGTTCGGGTCCGCGATCTCCAGGACCCGGCCGAGCAGGTCGTAGGTCTGCTGCTTGGCGTGGCCGCCGGCGTCGACGACCTCGGTCAGGTCGCCGTGCTCCGAGAAGCCGAGGCGCAGGCGCGCGGGCGTGCCGCCGGGCGCGAACAGGCGGTCGATCTGCGTGACCCACCCCAGGCCGTTCTCGTGGAAGACGGTGGGGGTGCCCGCGTGCTTGCCCTGGAGATCGGTGTCCTCCTCGTCGAGGACCTTCCGGCCGAGGGGCAGGTACACGGTCTCGGTGAAGGAGGCCGTGCCGCCGTACAGCGCCGCGTCGGGCTTGGCCTGGCGCCGCAGGCGACCCGCCGCGTCGTAGGTGGATTCGGTGAAGCGCACGTCCTGCGGCGCCGCGGCCTCGCAGGCGGCGTCGGTCGCGGTGTAGGGCTGCCAGGCGCGGACGACCGCGCCGTGCGGGTTGCGGGCGACGAAGCCGCTGACGAGGTACTGGCCGGCCGCCAGGCGGGTGCGGGTCTGGACCAGCCGGCCGCGGCCGTCGAAGCACAGGAAGCCCTCGACGTCGAGCTCGCCGCCGACCTTGGACCGCTGCCGCTTGACGACGCGGCTGACCGGGCTCGCCGGCTCGTAGGCGTAGGTGACGGTGGGCTTCTCCACCGAGTCGCCGGGCTGCACGGTGTAGCTCTGGCGGCCGAACTCGTCGTAGCCGAAGAACTGGCTGTTGCGCGAGGTGACCGGCGCGCCGCCCTCGACCAGCATCGAGGCGGTGGCCTCGCTGACGAGGGTCCACGCCGGGTCGTACTTGTACTCCTGGCGCAGCGCGTAGCGCGCCCCGGCCGGGTCGGCCAGCAGCACGTCGCGGCGGGTGAGCCGCAGGCCCCAGGCGTCGTACTCGAGCAGCTCGCGGTGGGTGTCGCCGGCCAGCGTGGCGTTGGGGTCGAGGCTCTCGACGACGTTGCCGTTGGCGTCGTGCCGCAGCCGCTGCGCGTCGACCGTCGCTCCGGCCTCGTCGAGCCGCTCCGTGACGCGGCTGACGGCGCCCAGGCTCAGCTGGCCCGCGGGGAGCCCGACGAAGGCCTCGCCGTCGTAGTAGGTCGAGGTCTCGCGGTAGCGGGTGCTGGAATCCTTGCCCCAGGTGCGCACCTGGTAGGGCTCGCTCAGCATCCAGCGCCCACCGGTGGCGGTGGGCGGGACGTAGAGGGTCTCGACGTACTGCTCGTCGCCCAGGCAGGCGGAGCCGCAGGGCTGGCCGAACGAGGCGTCGGAGGGGCAGGCCTCGCAGGCGCCGCCGCCGATGCTCGTGACGCCGTGGTGGGTCTCCCGGGTGAGGTTGCCGTACCCGTCGTGGGCGTACTCGGTGCGGAGGGCGACCCACTCGCTCTGGGGCTGGTCCTCCTTGAGCGTGCGCCGCTCCTCCGTCTTGCAGGCGAAGAGCACCGGCGGGGTGGTGGCCGGCACGCCGGCGAGCGGGCAGTCCGCGTAGGTGTACTCCTCCAGGCTCAGGGGGCGGCCGGCGCTGAAGGCCTCCGCCGACAGCTGCAGGCCGTGCCGGCAGCTGTTGGTGGCGCCCAGGTCGTAGGTCTCCACGAAGCGGCCCGCCTCCTGGGTCGCGTCGCCCGCCAGCTGGTGCTCGACCCGGGCGAAGCCCCGGAACTGCTTGTCGACGCCGTCGTAGAAGGCGTCGTGGTAGGCGTAGCGCGTCGTCTCGTGGACCGCGGTGAGCAGGTCCCAGGCGTCGACCACGTCCACCACCGCCATCGGGTGCGGGATCTTGTTCGCCCAGGCGGCTCCCGCGGCGGCGTCGCGCGCCGCCTGCATCACCGAGGTCGAGTAGGACACGGTGGTGACGGCGCCCAGGCCGTTCTCGATCCGCGTCAGGAGGTTCGGCCGGACGGGGAACAGCTCCAGGTAGGTGACCTTGCCCGAGCCGTCGACCCACACCACGTCCTGCGAGCCGTTGCCGTTCATGTTGGCGAACAGCACGGTGGTCGTCGCGTCGCGGCTGGGCAGCGAGGCGCCGCGGGCCGCGGAGACGGTCTCGGCCGCCTGGAAGGCGTTGCCGTTGCGGTTGAGGGCGTACTGGACCGTGTTGGCCTCGACCACCACGATGTCCGCCAGCGAGTCGCCGTTGATGTCCTCGAGCTGCACCAGCGCGGGCTTGGCCGAGGCGAAGGCGATGTCCACCTTCGGGCCCCAATTCCCGTTCCCGAGGTTGAGCCGGTAGGACACGAAGTCGGCGGTCACGACCACCGGGTCCATCAGCCCGTCGCCGTTCATGTCCGCCAGGTCGAGGTTGTCGGCGTCGAAGGCCCAGCCGAGGCTGGCGGTGGCCACCTTGTCGAAGCCCAGGCTGCCGGCGTTGGCGTACAGCTGGGTGCCGCCCTGGGCCGCCTGCAGGACGTCGATGCGCCGGTCGTTGTCGAAGTCCAGGAAGCGCACGTTGCCGACGGCGGAGTCCTCGCCGTTGAAGTTCAGGTCGACCAGGTCGCCCACCGACGACGCCACCGCGGCGATCGACTCCACCGAGGCCCAGTCTCCCCCGCCCTTGTTGCGCAGGATCTGACCGGTCTTGGTGTTGACGAGGTCGGTGAACCCGTCGCCGTCGAGGTCCAGCGGCTGCACCGCGGAGGTGCCGAGGGCGAACCCGCTCGACAGGCCGAGGGCGCTCTCGAACGGCGCGGCGAAGGTGTGGGTGCCGTCCGCCGCCATCTGGCTCAGGAAGATGCGGTGCTTGCCGGTCTGGGAGGCGTCGACGACGTCGGGCAGCGCGTCGCCGTTGAGGTCGAGCAGCGTCGCCTTGCCCGCGGACAGGCTCACGCCCAGGCTGCCCATGGTGACCAGGTAGGGCTCGCCGCAGTCGCCGCCGCTGCAGATGGCCCCCAGCGCCTGCGAGTACTGGAAGGAGAAGGCGACGGGGCTGAGGCCGTCCTGCAGGCCGAGCTGCTCCACCTTCATCAGCCGCGACAGGCCGCCGGAGACCGCGGTGGTCTCGTAGCCGAGCCGGTAGCTGCGCAGCCGCTCGGTCCCGGAGAAGACGTTCACCGCCGACAGCCGGCGGTCCTGCAGCAGCTCCACCCCGGGCATCGCGTCGGAGATCCGGTCGGTGCGCAGCTCGTAGTCGAAGGTCACCCTGAAGCGCGCCACGCCGCCGCCGTCGTGGACGTAGCCGATGCTCTGCACGAGCGGGACGTTGCCGCCCTGGGTGGAGTAGGCGTAGCGCACCGCGTGCCCGTAGACGTCGACCATCTCCACCAGCAGGTAGCGGAAGGTGCCCTTGGCGCCGGCGACGCGGGCGGTGGGGACCAGCGTCCCCGCCGCATCGGCGCCGAAGTAGCCGACGCGGCCGTCGGGGTACTCCGCCTTCCAGAAGCCCTCGGCGCCCGTCCCGGCGGCCAGCCCGAGCCAGCTGTAGCGCACGAAGCCGCCTTCGCAGCGGGTGCGGTAGACGGGCGGCGCGTCGGCGACCTTGACCAGCTCGCCCGAGCCGTCGGCCGCGAAGAGATCCGCGAGCACGTAGCCCGGCACGCCGCGCGAGGTCATCCGCTCGATCGAGGGGGTGGCGAGGTTCCAGCCGATGCCGACGCTGGAGTTGCCCGAGCCGGAGCTGTACTCGAGCGCGAGCTGCGGGGTCAGGCCGGGGATGCCCTCGGGCACGGCGATCGCGACCTGGTACGACATCAGGCCCATGTTCGCGTTGACGCCGACGTTGTCTCCGACGCCCTCCAGCGAGCCCGGGCCGTTGGGGAGGCTGACGCGGTCGGAGGACACGCCGGTCTGCGCGCGCGCGGCCGGAGAGAGCGAGGCCAGGACCAGGGCGGAGGCGAGGCCCAAAAGGAACGCGCGGCTCATCGCACCACCTCCACCTTCGCCGCCGCCAGCGGCTGCCCGGCCCGGTCGTAGCAGTGGCCGATTTCGACGGTCACGTTGGCGGCGCTGCCGGACGGCACCAGCTCGAGGCCGAGGTCGGCGTCGGCCAGGGCGGAGTCGGACTTGGAGATGAAGGCCGTGGCGAGGCGCACGCCCTCGCGCACGAGCCGCCCGTCGGCGCCGGCCTTGAAGGCGAGCCGCCGCACGGCGTGATCAGGATCCAGCAGGACGACCTCGCAGGAACGGGCGTTGGAGTCGGAGACGCGCAGGCCCACGACCCCTCCACCAGGGCCTGCGTCGGGGGCGTTCTTGCCGTCGCTGCAACCCCACGCAAACACACTCGTCAGCACGAGCGCCGTCGCGGCGCAGGAACGGATGCGGACTCTCATTGGGTCGCAGCTCCCTCGATGAACGGGGCTTGGACAACTCGGGCTGGAAAGCGCAGGGGCTTCTTAGCAGGTCTTCACGGGAAGTGCGGGAGTAATGAGAGCCCGCCCCAGCGCCCCGGGACTCGTCGCCTCGGGCGCGGAGGCGTTGCCCTCGGACCATCGCCGAGCGCGGCGTCCGTGTACACTGCCGGTCCTGCCGCGCCCGACCTTCCCGAGCCGCGCGCGGCGAGATTTTCGAGGTTTGCGGGCCCAGCGGCTGCGCTCGCAAGGGAGGCCGATGACGACGCCACGCCTGTTGATGCTCCTCGTCGCGCTCGCGTCCGCCCCGGCGCGCGCCGAGGGCGAGCTCCCCATCGGCGAGCTGGCCAAGCGCGTCGGCCCCTCGATCGCCCGACTCGGCATGTTCGCGGACGGCAAGCAGCGCGGCAACGGAACCGGCTTCTTCGTCCGCCAGGACGGCATCGCCGTCACCAACCACCACGTCATCGAGCACGTCGACGGCGAGTTCGTCGCCGTCCTCCCCGACGGCACCAGGCATGCCGTGCTGGGCCTGCTCGCCGACGACGAAGCCCACGACCTCGCCATCATCAAGGTCGAAGGCGCGAACTTCCCCGTCCTGCCCCTCGCCGGCTCCGCCTCGGTGGCCGTCGGCGCTCCGGCGTACCTCATCGGCAGCAGCATGGGACTCGACCAGAGCCTCGGCGTGGGCGTCGTCTCGGCCATCCGCGATTCCTATCCGGAGGACTGGGTGGAGGGGGCCAAGAAGGCCGGTAAGGATCTGCCGCAGGGCCCCATCGTCCAGCACACGGCGAACAGTGCCGCGGGCTCCAGTGGATCCCCGCTGCTCAACGGGCGGGGCGAGGTCATCGCCGTGCACCACAGCTCGCTCATCGACAGCCCCATCTACTTCGCCGCTCACGTCGACGCGCTGCGCGCGCTGCTGGCGCGCACCGACCTCGACGCCCCGCCCAAGCCCCTCGGCCCCGACAAGACGATGAACCTGGTCGTCTCGCTGGCCTTCTTCGTCGGCCTCGGCCTCGCTGGCGGCGTCTACTGGGGAGTGAAGCGCTGGCGCGCGCCCACGGTGCATTGACAGGAACGGCGAGCCTCCTTCTCGGCTCGGACGGGTCCTGCGTGGCGAAGCCGCGCTCGCCTCCTCGGAATTGTCCTTAAATCACGAGCAATTACCTTGGCCGTGGGCGGGCAACCCGCGCCAGGCCGGTTGACACGGCGGTCGGCGTTTTGGCAAATTGAGCACTCAATCAACTTCGGTTGCCCGAGGCACAGATGGCTGACGACGCAGGCGAGCGGACGAGCGCACGGCAGGACCGCTCCGAGGCGACGCGCAAGCAGATCCTCGACGCCGCGGTGCAGTGCTTCGCGAAGCAGGGCTACGACCGGACGTCCACCGCCGCGATCGCCAAGGCGGCCGGGGTCTCGCAGGGCATCATCTTCCACCACTTCGCGACGAAGGAAGGCCTCTTCTCGGCCGTCCTCCGCACCGGCATCGACGGGTTCAAGGACTGCCTCAACAAGGCCGAGCAGAGCCACCTCGCTCCGGCCGAGAAGATCCAGTTCCTGCTGCGCCTGATGGGCGAGATGGCGATGGCCGAGTCCTCCCGGACCGAGATCATCATCCGCCAGCTCTTCCAGGTGCAGCTCGACCCGGAGATGGTCGAGGCCTCGGGCATCATGGGGGTCATCTCCACCATCCGCGACGCCTTCGAAGAGGGCAGGCAGAGCGGGGCCTTCGGCGAGATAGACACCCAGACCGCCGCGCTCTCCATCCTCGGGATTTACTTGGCGAATTACGTCGGCTGGTCGGCGCTCGGAAAGAGCTACGACTTCCCCCACGCGCTGCAGCGGGGCTGCAGCATGTTCCTCGAGGGCGTCACGCGACGCTGAGCCGCGGATTGAGCGCTCAATCAACTCTCCATTCAGCCCTGGGCCGGGAGTAGCGCATGGAAGCTTTCGCCAACTTCGTCATCCGGTACCGCAAGGCCATCCTGGTGCTCTCCGTGCTGGTCACGGTGGCCTCGGCCGCCCTGATGGCCCGGCTCACCGTCGACACCAACTTCGCCAACTACCTCTCCCCCACCGACCCGGTGGTCATGGGCTCCCGGGCGGTCGGCGAGTCCTTCGGCAGCAACTACACGGCGATGGTCCTGGTCGAGTCCAAGGACAGCTTCGCCCCCGAGATCCTCAAGGGCATCGCCCGGCTCACCAAGGCCTTCAAGGACCACCCCGGCGTCGGGTCGGTCATCAGCCTGACCAACATCGTCGACGTCAAGAAGACCGCCTCCGGCCTCGAGGTGTCGGACCTCATCCCCAACCAAGCCGTGCTCGACGACCCGGCCGCGCTGGCCGAGCTCAGGCGCTACACGCTGGGCAAGTCCACCTACGCCAACTTCCTGGTCTCCCCCGACGGCCGCTTCACCGCCATCTACGTCAACATCGCCGAGAGCGCGCCCAAGGACGTGGTCGCCCGGGGCCTGCGCCAGGCCACCGAGGCGCTGTGGCCGGAGGGCAATGGCACCGCCAAGGTCTCCTACGCCGGCCAGCCGATGATCATGAACTACCTGGACCACATCGTGGTCCGCGACATGGTCGTGCTCGTGCCGCTGGTGATGCTCCTGCTCATCGGCATCCTCTACTACAGCTTCCGCACCCTGCGCGGGGTGGTGCTCCCGCTGGTGGCCGTGCTCATGGCCACCGTCGTCACCTTCGGGGTCATGGGCCTGACCGGCGCGCCGCTCACCCTCATCGCCGCCATCATGCCGGTGGTGCTCATCTCCAACGGCTCGGCGTACGGCATCCACATGCTCAACTTCATCTCGTTGAGCTACGACCAGGCCCACGACAGCGAGGGCGCGGTGCGCGTCGCGCTGCGCCTGGTGACCGTGCCCATCCTGCTGTCGGCCATCACCACCTTCATCGGCTTCCTGTCCTTCGTGATGGGGCTGCTCACCGTCTTCGAGAGCTTCGGCATCTACACGGCCATCGGGATCACCGCGTCGCTGGTGTTCGCCTTGACCTTCATCCCCGCCGCCGTCTGCGGCCTCAAGCCGCCGAAGGCGGGCCCCAAGGCCGCCGACGAGGGCGCCTCCACGGCCTCCTTCCTCAACCGCCCCCTCAAGGCCGTCGCCGGCGGGCTCCACGACCACCCGCGCCTGGCGCTGGCGGTGATCGCGCTGATCTCGTTGGCGACCGTCCCCGGGATCCTCCGGGTGAAGTCCAGCTTCGACATGCTGGGCTTCTTCCACCCGGGCAGCGAGCCGCGCCAGGCCGACGCCGTGATGACCCGCGAGTTCGGCGGCACCATGGCCTACCAGATCCACCTGCGCGGCCCGGTGAAGGACCCGCTGGTCCTGGGCGAGCTGTACCGGCTGCACAAGCACCTGCGCCACGCCATCCACTCGCCGCTGGTCAACTCCATCGCCGACGTCATCGCCGACATGAACGACAGCCTGAACGGCGAGCGCCGCGTCCCGGCGACCAAGGCCGGCGTGGAGAGCCTCTACCTGCTCATGGACGGCAAGAGCCAGCTCAACCAGCTGGTGACCCCGGCCGCCGACCAGGCGCTGATCTCCGGCCGGCTCCCGCAGCTGGGCAGCGCCGAGATGAAGCAGACCGTGCACGCGGTGGACCGCGTGGTCGCGGAGAGGTTCCGCCCGCAGCTGGTCGCCCTGCCCTTCGCCTCCGTGCCGGCCGCCAAGCGCCCCGAGCTGGCCGCGCTCGTCGCCGACGAGCTGCTCGCCGACCTCGCGGTGGACCTGGGCGCCGCCGGCCGCACGCTGGGAGACCCGGGGAAGCTTCGCCCGCTCCTCCAGGCCGCGGTCGCAAACCCGGCCAACGTGGCCGCGCTCTCGAAGGCCGACCGCCTCC
The DNA here is from genome assembly GCA_036504155.1 of Myxococcales bacterium. GTDB lineage: Bacteria > Myxococcota > Myxococcia > Myxococcales > UBA5297 > JACRCT01. Next base: position 23,335 of record DASXVQ010000082.1, on the reverse strand, counting down.
GCGTCATCGCGGCCTACCTCGCGACCGAGGACTGCGACCTGGCGATCGACGATCCGGCCCAGAAGGCCCCGCTCGCCGAGGCCCTCGCGGCGCTGGGCGAGCCGACCTCCGACGCCCTCGACCGGCAGATTCGCGAGACCGCGCCCGCGCTCGTCGGCGACGCCGAGGGCGTGAAGCTGGCGGTCGCCGCGATCGGCAAGCTCCTCTCCGAGGAAACCACCCGACGCGACCACGAGCGCCTGCTCGAGGCGATCCTCTCCGCCAGCGCTCCCGCCGGGCCCGCCAGCGGGCTGCTGGCGAGCGAGCTGCGCGGGGATCTCGGTCGGCTCACCGCGGGCTCCTGGCCGGTCACGCCGGCGCAGTACGCGAGCCTCGCCGGCCAGCCTCCCGCGGCCGCCGCCGTCGTGAGCATGACCGCCGTCCAGACCGGCCACCCGCTCGTCTCCGGCACCATCATGGACCGCGTGGTCGAGAGCCAGATCTACAGCTTGGCGATGTGCCTCGTCCTGGTGCTGATCATCATGGTCGTCCAGCTGCGCACCTTCAAAGGCGGCCTGCTCGCGATGGTCCCCATCGTCTTCACGCTGGCCCTCAACTTCGGGCTGATGGGCTACCTGGGCATCACCCTCGACATCGTCACCGCCCTCATCGCCTCGCTCGCGATAGGCATCGGCATCGACTACACCATCCACACCGGCTACCGGATCCGCATCGAGGTCGCCGCGGGCGGCACCGTGCGCGACGTGCTGGAGCGCGTCTACATGTCCACCGGCCGCGCGGTGCTGATCAACGCGCTGGCCGTGGCGGCGGGCTTCCTCGTGCTCGTCGCCTCGGAGCTCATCGTCTTCAAGACCTTCGGGTGGCTGAGCGCCCTGTCCATCGGCGTCGCCGCCGTCGGCTCCCTGACCATCTACCCGGTGCTGCTCATGACCCTCGACCGCCGCTACATCACGCCGGCCGCTCCCGCCGCTCCCGCCGCTCCCGCCGCCCCCGCCCCCAGCCCGCAACCCCTGCCGCTGCAAGGAGGAACCCCATGAAGCGCTCCGCCGTCCGCACCGCACTTTGCGCAGCCTTCGCGCTCACCTGCCTCTCGTCCGCGGCGTCCGCCGGCGAGGTCGACGACATCCTGGCCAAGGTCGACAAGGCCCAGAGCCCCGGGAAGGACCAGGTGGGGGTGATGAAGATGACCATCAAGGACAAGGGCGGGAACGCCAAGGTCCGCCAGCTCGCCATCAAGCAGATGGGCACCGACTTCCGGCTCGTCCGCTTCCAGAGCCCGGCCGAGGTGAAGGGGGTGTGCTTCCTCTCTCGCGGCGAGAACGAGATGTACATCTTCATGCCCGACTTCGGGAAGGTGCGCCGCATCGCCTCGCACACCAAGACCGAGAGCTTCATGGGCAGCGACTTCTCGTACGACGACATGGGCTCCGGGAAGATGACCGACAAGTACGACGGCAAGATCGCCAAGAAGGAGGGCGACCTGGTGACGATCGAGCTGACCCCGAAGAAGGGCGCCGACTCCGACGTCAAGCGCCGGGTGCTGGTGGTGGACACCCGCTACTTCATCGCGGTGCGCGGCGAGAACTACGACGCCAACGACAAGCTGGTGAAGGAGACGGTGCAGGAGGACATCAAGCAGGCCTCCGGGAACTGGATCGCCGGGCGCATCACCGCGAAGAACCTGCGCGAGGGCTCCTCGACCGTCCTGGAGATGTCCGAGACCCGCTTCGACACCGGCCTCAAGGAAGACGACTTCTCCCAGCGCAACATGAAGCGCAGCGACTGAGATCCGCCCCTCGTCTTTCTCTTCCTCCCCGTCTCACCCCCGTCCGTTTCCCTCGTCACGCGCGCCCCGCGAGAACGCCCTCCCAGAAAGGCTTGGTGAGCTGCCCATGAGAGCTTTCCGGCTCGCAGCAGGAATCCTGGCGGTCTGTGCCTGCAGCGCCTCGACCGCCCACGCCGTCGAGGGGGTGCTGGGGCTGCCCGTCGACATCGGCGGCTACCTGCGCTTCGACAAGCGCTTCGTCGTCGAGAGCGAGAACGGCAAGCTCACCTACGACGGCGTGCCGCAGTTCCCGATGTACCACCAGGCCTACCTGCAGCTGAAGGCCAAGCCCAACGAGCACGTGGAGGTCAAGCTCAGCGGGGTCCTGCGCTACTACGACTTCATGGTGTCCAAGGATCTCTACGGCCTGCAGAAGACCGAGGAGGGGTTCCCGCTCGAGCCGCTCTTGTGGGAGGCCTACGTCGACATCTTCGGGCTGGGCACCGACCGGCTCGACGTGCGCGTCGGCAAGCAGCGCATCGCCTGGGGGACCGCGGACAAGTTCAACCCCACCGACAACCTGAACCCGCTCGACCTGACCGACTTCATGGCCTTCGGCGAGCGCGTCCCCTCCTGGGCCATCCACGCCGAGCTCACGATCATCGAGGAGAGGCTCAAGCTCACCGGCGTCCTGGTGGCGGGGGCCTCGGCGGTCTCGCTGCCGCGCTACGCCAAGCTGCCGATCACCTCGGCCATGACCAGCTCGATGGAGGTCCCGGAGGGGGTGAACATCGGCAACATCGCGGTGGACTTCAAGCAGCCGCCCTACGACGGCCAGCACACGATGCAGGCGCTCAAGCTCGGGGGAAACCTGGCCGGGGTCGACTGGTCGCTCTCGTACTTCCACGGGTACATGGACCTGCCCATCCAGACCAACGTGAAGGTCGACCTGGCCTCGCTCGACCCGCTCACGCTCGACGTGCTGGCCACCACCGAGCTGCCCGAGGAGCACGTGCTCGGCATGGACCTGGCCGGAGAGTTCCTCACGGTCGGCTGGTGGGCGGAGGCGGCCGTCACCTTCCCCAACGAGGTCAAGACCACCTACCAGTCCGAGTTCTTCGCGAAGGACCCCGACGTCGTCCTGAAGAGGCAGCCGTACATCAAGTACACGCTGGGCCTGGACTACACGATGCCCTGGGGGACCTACCTCAACTTCCAGTTCATCCAGGGCTTCTTCACCGAGCGCAGCTGGCAGCAGCTCGACCACTACTTCCTGCTGACGCTGCGCCAGAAGTTCCTCAACGAGGCGCTGACGCTGCAGGCTGCGGTGATGTGGGAGACGGACCAGTTCCGGGACATCGCGAACAACTACGGCGTGGTGTTCACGCCGGAGATCGCCTGGAAGCCGTACGACGGCATCGACCTGATCGTCGGGTACCTGGGCGTCTGGACCGCCGCCTCGCCGGGCAAATCGCTCACGCTGGGCATGTACAAGGACGACCAGGCCTACCTGAAGATCAAGGCGTCGTTCTGACGGCGGGAGCCGGGCCAGGCCCCGGTAGACGAGCCCAGCTGCCGCCGCTAGGTTGTTGCCGACCTTCACCCTGAAGGGAGCGATCGGCGATGAAGAAGTTTCTCTTGGGCCTTCTGGGCGTCTGGGCCCTCGCCTTCGGCGCGTGGCTGCTCGTCTTCCGCTCGCTCGATCCCTGCGAGGCGATGCGGCAGGAGGTCGAGTCGCTGGCGAAGCAGTCCGGCGATGCCGACGGCAAGGTCATCCGCGACGCGCTGCTCGGGCCCAAGGCTCCACCGCAGAGCGCCGCCTACTGCGCGCAGGTGGCGGTGAGCATCAAGCTCAAGGGACGCGGGGCCGTCGTCATCGTCGGCAAGTAGCAGTCCATGGACGGATCCTCGTGCTCCGGTCGGGAGCTATCCTCACGCGGACGTGCTCACGCGCGCGAAGGTCGAACCGGGCGTCGATCGCACCGACCAGTCAGTGCACCGAGGACCACTTCCGCGGCGCCGCCGAGCACGATGGCAGCGAAGAGGGCTGAACCGGCGGCGGCAAGCGCTGCCTTGGTTCGCGGCCAGGAGCTCGACCTGGTACTCGCAGCCGCAAGTTCAATCAGGGTTCAAGGACTGCCGGCTGGGACTGCCGGCGGCTGAAGCCGCGCCTGAGTTTGCGAGGTCCGCCTTCGCGGACCAAGTAGCGACAGACGCAGCGGCGCCGACTCGAGATGCAGGGTCCACCAAGACTTGGACTCTCGGATCCCCGCCCCGGGCGACCCGCCGCCACTGAACCCGCGCAGGCGGGTTTCGCAGCGTCAGGCGCGACTCCGGCTTTTTCAGGGCGGCGTATCGGAACGAACTTGGGGCACCCGGCCTCGCCGATCCCTTGCCTACTCGACCGACGACCCTCCAAACGAACTGCAAAGCGGCGACGGTCCGGCGCTCGCGCCTCGCCGCCGCCGCTTTCCGCCGTCAGCCGACGAGGCTGACGTTCCTGATTCGGCAGAGCCCGAGCGAGGAACCCTGCGCTCGCCCGCTCTCGACCTTGAAGACCCGGCCGTGGACGGAGACGAAGTGAAAGCCTTTGCTCGTCGCCCGGTCCGCCGCCTCTGCCAGCAACCCGTCGCTCTCGTAGATCTCCGACTTGTTCAGCGTCATCTCTTTCATCATGGTGTCTGCACCCTTTCGTGGTGATTCTCGCGGGACGCTCTCAATCCCCATCCCAGCGCCGGGGACGACCCGGACTCGCTCGCCTATGAAGCTGTAGGCAGGCCGAGCTCCGCGCCTATCGAAGCGCCAGGTCCCGTGGGCTGGCGCCCGGTGCCCCTCCTGTGGCTAGCTTCGCGGCCATTCGGCTGGGCCCTGTTGAAACCTCGCCCGGCGACGAGTTGTTCCACCGGGCCCCTGCCGTTGCGCTCTGCGGGCTCCTGCCATCGGGCGACCGATCGGGCACCCGGCCACTCGAGTGTGCCGCTGCCGACCGCTCCCGAAAGGGCCCGCCATGACCCGGCCCGCGCCGCTCACAGGACGCGAGGTGCGTCGAGACGGACGCACCCGGTGTCCAGCGCCCCGCCGGAGGGCGCCCACCGATCAGCGTGATCGTGATGGAGGGGCGTGCTGCTCGCTTCGCGGCCCGATTGGTGGGCCGCCGGGGCCATGCCCGCCTATCCGCCTATGCGCACGGTGGTGGCGAAGGGCGTCTAGCCCTGGAGGCCTCTCATGCGCAGTCGAGCCAGGCTGTTCGGCCACCCCGTCCACCCGATGTTCATCGTCTTCCCGCTGGGGCTCTTGGCCGCTTCGCTCATCTTCGACGTCATCTCGCTGGCCAGCGGCAACGGTGACTGGTCGCTCGCGGCCTTCTACATGATCGCCGCGGGCGTGGTCTCCGGGCTGGTCGCCGCGGTCCCCGGACTGGTCGACTGGCTGGCCATTCCCAAGCGCACTCGCGCCAAGTCCATCGGGGCTATCCACGGGCTGGGCAACGTGGTGGTGGTCGCGCTCTTCGCCATGAGCTGGGTGATGCGCTACGACAGCCGCGCGCACACCGAGTCGGGCCCGTTCGTGCTCTCGATCATCGGAGTGGCGCTGGCGCTGGTCACCGGCTGGCTGGGCGGCGAGCTGGTCGACCGGCTCGGCATCGGCGTGGACGAAGGCGCCAACGCCAACGCACCGAGCTCGCTCTCCGGCCGGCCGGCGGCGCCAGAAACCCGGGTCCTGCGCGAGCAGGAAACCCGCGTCTAGGGCCCTGGAAACCGGCTCTGCACCCTCCCGAAAAGACCCGTCTTTTCGGGAGGCCCGCGAGCCGGATTCCGCAAGCGCCCGATCTCTCCGGCTTGTTCGGAAACGGCCCGCATCCTTTATATGGGTTCGGCGGCCCGGCTCACTTCACGTCGAGCAGCTCGACCTCGAAGACGAGCGTCGCGTCCGGCGGGATGGCGCCGGGGAAGCCGCGCTTGCCGTACGCCAGCTCCGACGGGATGGTCAGCTTGCGCTTGCCGCCGACCTTCATCCCGGCGACGCCCTGGTCCCAGCCCTGGATGACCTGGCCGGCGCCGAGCTTGAAGTCGAACGGCCCGCGGCCGATGGACGAGTCGAACTTCTTCCCGTCGGTGAGCGTGCCGGTGTAGTGCACCGACACCTTCTTGCCTGCGACGGCCTCGGCGCCGGTGCCGACGACGAGATCCTCTTTGACGAGCCCTGCCATGGTTTCTCCTTCGTGCCAGAGGTGACCGGCCTCCTGCCGGCATCCCCAGCCTTGGGTTGGTGACGGCGGGAGAGACTAGCACCGGCGGCCTGCGGAGTAGGCCCCGGTGCGGCGAGCGGGAACCACGGCTCGAGCCCAGGTACTCGGGTGCTCCGCCTACAGCTTGCTCACCTCGACCCCGAGGCCCACCAGCAGCGTCTCGAGGTCCTTCGGGACCGGCGCCTCGAACTTCATCACCTGTCCCGTCACCGGGTGCGGGATCTCCAGCGAGCGCGCGTGGAGCATGACGCGCGCCGCGGCCACCTTGCCGGCCGCCGTCTCGATCTCCTTCGGCCCGCCGTACAGGTCGTCGCCCGCGATGGGCGCGCCCAGCGCCTTGAGGTGCACCCGAATCTGGTGCGTGCGCCCGGTCTCCGGGAAGCACTCGAGGGCGAGGGTGTCGCCGTGGCGGGCGAGCACCTTGAAGCGCGTCGCCGCCGGGACCTTGCCCGCCTCCATGGCCCGGAACTTCCCCCAGCGCCGGCCATCGGGGCTGATCGGCAGCTCGCAGCGCACCTCGTCCGCCAACGTCCCCACCGCCACCGCCAGGTACCGCTTGTGTGCCGTGCCCAGGCGGAACGCATCGGCCAACGACGCGGTGGCCGGCTTGGTCTTGGCGAAGACCGTCACGCCGCTCGTCTCCAGATCCAGCCGGTGCACGAGCCCCACCGGGCTGCCCACCAGATCCGAGACCAGCGTGACCAGGTTCCCGCGATCGGTGGCCAGCGTCGCCTGCGCCGGCACGCCCACCGGCTTGTCCACGGCGATCAGGTGCGCGTCCTGGAACAGCACCCGGTCGGGCTCGAGCTTCTGCGCCGACGGCTCGGTCCGCCCGCCCTCCTCGAGGACCACCACCACCCGCTGGCCGCGGTTCACCGGCTTCGAGGCGATCTTGACCCGCAGATCGTCGATCCAGACCGCGCCCCGATCGAGCAGCCGCCGGGCCTCGGTGCGCGAGACGTTGCCGCGGGAGGCCAGGAACCGATCCAGCCGCTCTCCCTGGTCCTTGGCATCCACCGTGTACTCGAGCTTCTTCAAGCCTGCACCTTCCTTGTCGCCGCGCCGTACTCCCGGGCTCGCGAGGCCGGGCATCTTACTCTTCGCACCGGACCGGAGGACGGAATCAGCCGCCGCGCCCCAAGCGCGCGCCGGCCAGGAGCATCCGGCCCAGCCCGAGCACCAGCGCGGCGACGATCACCGGCAGCCACGTCTTCGGCGTGGTCCATCCCGGCATCGCCTGCTCGAGCCCCAGCGCGACCTGCAGCGTGCCCCACAACGCGCTGCCCACCGCCAGGTTCACCGCGGTGCACGAGAAGAGCAGCGCGTCGCGCACCGACTCGAAGAACGGCGCCAGCTCCTCGGCCGACCTCCCGCGCAGCCGCGGCGGCAGGTTCGCCAGCTCCGGCCGCCGGGCGAAGCAGCCCATCGCCGCGCGCAGCCCGTAGAGCAGCGCCACGAGGAAGAGCGGGATAGCGAAGAGGACGCCGAACCCGGCGTCCTTGGCCGCCCAGCGGTCGGCCTCGCCCGCGAAGTCGAAGTGCCTCGGCACCTGGTCGGGAAGCCTGCCCCAGACCATCGCCGCGCGCGCCCCGACGCAGCCGAGGACCGTCGCGTTGAGGGTGTGCAGCGCCCACACAAGGGGCCGCTGTCGCTCGGTGCCCATGGGCGGCATTGTCATCGTGTGCTCCCTGGCGGAACAAACCGGCCCCCACCGCCGGCTTCGAGGAGTCGAGCGCTTGATGTCCGATTCCCCAGGCCTTCTCGAGCGCCTGCGCCGGGCGCTGGTGGAGCCCTCGCCCGAGGTCACCCGGGCCGACCAGCGTCGCAACGTCCGCCTGCTCTCGACGCTGCTGCTCCTCATCGGCGCCTTCGACCTCGCCGCCGCCGCCGCCGAGTGGGCCTTCGCCGGCCTCGCCAGGCACGTGGTCGTCGAGCTGGCGGCCGGCGTCGCCTTCGCCGGCGCCTACGCCCTCAGCCGCACCCGGCACCACCGGCCCGCCGCGCTCGGCGGGATGGTCGTGCTCGCCGCGCTGCCCTTCGCCGTGTACCTCGGCCGGGGCGTCTCCGACCCGCGGGCCGTCTTCGGAGCCTTCCCCTGGGTGGTCATCCCCTGCACCGCGGTGGGCCTGTTCTACTCGCTGCGCGCCGGCGCGGGCCTGCTGGCCGCCTCGGTGGCAGCGATGGCGATCGCGCCGTTCGCCTTCCCCTGGGTCCCGCGCGTCGAGACCGGCCTGGCGCTCGCCGTGGTCCTGTTCTTGACCGCCGCGAACCTGCTGGTCCTGCTGCACCAGCGGCGCCTGGAGGAGGCCCGGATCGAGCTGCTGGCCTCCACCAACCTCGAGCTGGCCGAGGTGCGCGAGGAGAACGGGCGGCTGCTGCAGCAGGCCCTCGAGACCATCCAGAACCTCGGGAGCGTCGCCGGCGACATCCTGGTCGCCACCCGGCAGCAGTCGCAGGGCGCCGCGGAGCAGTCGGCCGCGGCGGCCGAGGCCGCCACGGGCACGGAGGAGCTCGACCGCCTGGCCCAGGAGGCGGCGCAGACCGCCCGGGAGGTCGCCCAGGCCCTGCAGCGCGCTGGCGAGCTCGCGGAGGCGGGCCGCGCGAACGTCTCCGAGTCCGGCGAGGCGCTCGCCCGGCTGCGCGACGACGTCCGCAGCATCGTCGAGCACATGCGCGCGCTGGCCGGCCACGCCCGCCGCGTCGGCGAGATCATCAACGCCGTCGAGGACTTCGCCGCCCAGTCGAAGATCCTGGCGCTCAACGCCTCCATCGAGGCCGCCGCCGCCGGGGAGGCCGGCGCCGGGTTCGCGGTGGTCGCCCGCGAGATCCGCACGCTGGCCGAGCGCTCGCGCCAGGACACCACCCAGGTCCGGGCCATCCTCCAGGAGATCCTGCGCGGGACCCGCACCGCCGCCGAGGCGACCGAGCGCGGGGTCGCCAGCGCCGAGGAGCGCATCCAGAAGGCCGGCGAGGTGCGCGACTCCATCGAGCAGGTGGTCGAGACCGTCCGCGGCGGCGCGAAGCAGGCCCTCACCGTGGCCGACCGCGGCGCGACGCAGGCGCTGGGAATCGGAGTGATCTCCTCGGTGCTCAAGGACATGAGCGCGACCACGGCGCAGGGGCTCTCCGCCACCAAGCAGGTCGAGGCCGCCGCCCAGTTGCTCACCGCGCTCGCGGGCTCCTTGGAGCAGACCGTCGAGAAGTACCGGAGCTGACGCCGGGCGCTACGCCCGCCGCGCCCGCCGCCTCCGCACCGCGGCCAGCACCTCGTCCATCTCGCCGACCCGCAGCCCCTTGCACGCCGCGGCATAGACGCCGGCGCCCAGCGCCACGCCGCCCAAGACGCGCACGAGCTGCAAGGAGGTCCCGCCGCCGGCGCCGACCGCGCGGTCGAACGCCCAGACGGCACCCCAGACCGCCGCGCCCATCGCCACCGAGGCGAGGCAGACCTTGGCGAACTGGCCGCCGATGCCGGGTCCCTGACCGGGGCCGGGCCCTCGGTCCGCGCCGCGGGTGAGCGAGCGGAAGGCGATGGTGAGGATGAGCAGGTTCACCATTGCGCCGAGCGAGGTGCCGAGGGCCAGCCCGACGTAGCCTAGGTAGCGGTGGGCCAGGGCGTTGAGGACGAGGTTGGTCGCCACCGCGCACGCCGAGGCGACGAGCGGCACCCGCGACCGGTCGAGCGCGTAGAACGCCGGCGCCGCGACCTTGACCCCGGAGTAGGCGTACAGGCCCACCGAGTAGCCCATCAGCGCGACCGCGGTCGCCGCGGTGTCGGTGGCCTTGAAGCGCCCGTGCTCGTAGATGAGCGCGATGATCGGCTGGGCGAGCACGACCAGGCCCACTGTGGAGGGCACGGTGAGGAAGGCGACGTGGCGCAGGCCCTGGGCCAGCCCGGCGCGCACCTGGCCCACGTCCTTGTTCGCGGCGTGGCGGGCGAGGCTGCTGGCGGTCACCGTGGCGATGGCCACCCCGAAGATGCCGATGGGCAGGTACATCAGGCGGAAGGCGTAGTTGAGCCAGGCGTTGGCGCCGGGCTCGCCGCTGGCGAACTGGGTGTTGATGAAGATGTTCACCTGCACCGCCGCCAGGCCGATGGTCGCCGGGGCCATCAGCCGCGCGATGCGCCGGATGGCCGGGTCGCCCCAGAGGCCGGAGAAGCGCGGCCAGAGCCGGTAGCCGTCGCGCCACACCTGCGGCACCTGCACCCCGAACTGCAGCAGCCCGCCGAGCAGCGTGCCCAGCGACCAGCCGACCACCGCCGTCTCGGGCGAGCAACCGGCGAGCTTGAGGCCCGCGCCCACGCCGATGGCCGCGACGTTGAAGAGCGCCGGGGCGATGGCGGGCGCGCCGAAGCGGCCGCGGGCGTTGAGCATGCCCATCATCACCGCCGCCAGCGAGAGCAGCAGCAGGAAGGGCATCATCAGCTGCGCGAGGTAGGCGGTCAGCTCGATCTTGCCCGGCTCCTTGGCGAAGCCGGCGGCCAGCGCCCAGACCAGCGGCTTGGCGAAGACGATGCCCAGGAGGGTCAACGCGCCGACGAGGACGAGCAGCGCGCCGACGACCTTGTTGGCCAGCTCGTGCGCCGCCTGCTTGCCCTTCTCGGTCTCGACCTGGGTGAACGTCGGCACGAAGGCGGCCGACAGCGCGCCCTCGGCGAAGAGGTCGCGCAGCAGGTTCGGGATGCGGAAGGCGACGACGAAGGCGTCGGCGAAGAAGCCCGCGCCGAGCAGCGCCGCGAACAGCTGCTCGCGCACCAGGCCGAGCAGCCGCGAAGCCATGGTCAAGGCGCTGACGAGCAGGGTCGAGCGCATCCCGCCTCCTCCGGCGGGCTTCTTCGTCGCCGGAGCCGGAGCCGGAGCCGGTTCGGCGCTCTTCGCTGGCTCCGCGGCACCCGCGGGCGCCGGAGCAGGATCCGGCCCTAGCGGCCGCAGGGGCAGGGCAGCCCTCATGTCCGAGCCTCGAGCAAGGCGGTGCCAGCCTCTCCTGCCGCGCGCGAAAGGGCGATCGCGAACTCCCACTCCCGCTTCTGGAACGGGGCCGGGGCGAGGACTTTGCGCGCCGCGTGCCAGCGCCAAATCATCGAATCGACTGGAATCCCGCCGTGCCGGAGCGCGGCCGTCCGCCCTCGGCGTGCGGGCGCCGAGAGGCGGGGACGCGTCGTCGCGGAGCGTCGGGTCGGGCTCATGGAGGGCTGGATTCAACCACAGCGCACGCGTCAGGCCCATTCCCTCTCTCGCCTTGATGCCCTCCCCTCGCCCGCCCTATGGTCGAGCCCTCGGCGGACGCGTCGACGGCCGCCTTCTTCGACGACCGATCCGATCCGACCCCGAGGCTCACCGTGCGACTGTCGACCTCTTGGCTCGCCCCCTTGTCCGCCGTGCTCGCGCTGCTCCTCGTTCCCGCCGCCGCGCCCGGCGCGAAGGCGCCCAAGGCAGGTGCCGCGGCGAAGGGCGCCCCCGACGCCGGCGCTCCCGCGGCGACCGCGCCCGCCGGCAAGACGCCCGCGACGGTCCTGGCGACCAAGAGCTTCCCCGGCTTCACCATCGCCAGCGCGCGCAACGTGCCCAAGGCTTTGCAGTCGCTCAAGCGAGGCGACGCCAAGGTGGAGGAGGAGCTGGCCAAGCTCGAGGCCGAGGCGCAGGCCTCGCTCGACCGCTCGGTGAAGGCCGCGCAGGCGATGTTCGATCATTTCCGCGCCGGCAAGCACGGGATGCTCAAGGGCGTCGAGCCGCTGCTCGACCTGTCCGAGCGGCCGGCGGACGACAAGAAGCTCCCGTGGATCGCCATCGGCCTGGCGGACGCAGACAAGGGCGTGAACGCGGCGCTCAAGGCGGCGGGCCTCGAGCTGAGCTGGATCCGCCTGCACACCAACGCCAAGGCCAGCCCTGAGATGATCGCCCGGGTGCAGGCCGCCTTCCTGATGTGCCAGGTGCAGGCCGGCGGGCCGCTGACGGCGCTGCCCAAGGACGACTTCCTGACGAGCAACGTGCCGGCGACGCTCCTCGCCGGGCTCGACCGCGTCGGCCTCCACTCCGTCGTCCTCGCCTGGCAGGTGCGCGACCACCTCAAGCCCATCGGCCTCAACTCCGAGCAGCCCAAGGCCGACGGCCGCGAGGGGGAGACGGCGCGGGCGAAGGTGGTCGCGCGCGTCTGGACGCACCTGCTCGAGGACCAGCCGCTGCCCGAGGTGATCTACGAGTCGGCCGAGCGGCTGGGTCCCGAGGACGTCGGCGGCCTGCTCGAGCTGATGGCGCGGGGCAGCCCCGAGGCGCGGGTGGGCGAGGTCAGCGGCTTCATCTTCAAGAAGTTCAACAAGGACCGCTTCGGCCCGCTGCTCGAGCCGCTGCGCGGCTACTTGGCCAAGGCCTTCGACTTCCCCACCCCGGAGGCGCTGATCGCCGCGGTGCAGGACGGCGACCTCGGGCGGGTGCAGCGGCTGCTCAAGGCCGGCGCCCCGGCCAACGCGCGGGACGCCGACAAGGTCCCGGCCATGCTCCTCGCCATCGAGCTGGAGAAGGCCGACATCGCCATGGCGCTCGGCGAAGGCGGCGCGGACCTGGGCGCGCTGGACAGGGAAGGCCGCAGCATCTTCGAGCTGGCGGTCTGGAAGCGGCAGACCGAGCTGGTCAAGGCGTTGGCGCCCAAGGCGGACTTCCAGGACAAGGCCAGGGCCGCTGGCGAGAAGGCGCTGCTGCAGGCGGTCCGGGACGAGGACGTCGAGTCCGTCCAGGCGCTGCTCAAGGCCGGGGCGAACCCCAACGTCCGCGACTCCGACAAGACGCCGCTGCTGGTGCAGGCCGCCAGCGCCAAGAAGGCCCTGGAGCTGGTGGAGGCCATCGCCGGCGCCCCGCAGGTCAAGCTCGACGAGACGGACAGGGACAAGAAGACGGCGCTGATGATGGCCGCCGAGCAGGGCAAGGTGGAGCCGGTCAAGGCGCTGATGAAGCGCGGCGCGAGGACCGAGCTCAAGAGCAAGCGCGGAAGGACCGCGGCGGAGCTGGCCGAGGAGGCCGGGTACCAGGACGTCGCGGCGGCGCTGCGCGGGCGGTAGAGCGAGCGCTACTTCGGCCTGGCGCGCGGGCCCGTCGGCGCGGCCGGCGCGGCCTGGAATCGCTTGGCGGCGAGCGCGTCCGCCGCCGTCTTGGCGTCGGCCGCCAGCCCGGCTCGCTCCAGGGCCTTGGCGTAGCTCGCCGCGCGCCGCCTGGGATCGACGCCCACGCGGTGAGCCAGCTTGTCGAGGCACACCGGGCAGAGGTGGATCCCGTTGGCGTCGACCTCGGCCAGGCTGTTCACGCCCTGCATCAGGCAGCGGTAGTAGATGCAGTGGTCCAGCCCCAGCACGTGGCCGACCTCGTGCTGGACGAGGTGGGCCAGCCGGCGCGGAGTGTCGAGCCGGGCGAGCGAGAAGACGCCCACGCGCGTCTCGGGGTTGGCGACGCCGAAGACGAAGTTGAGCGGCTCGGCCCACAGGTCGTCCTCGACCACCAGCAGGAGCGCCGCGGCGTCTTCGGGCAACCGCGGCGCGAGCGCGGCGAGCATGGCGCTGGCGTCGAGCTGCCGGCGCCGGGCGTCCCAGGCGTTGGGTTTGAAGTCGTCGAGCTTCGTCTCCTTCCACGGCAGACCGAGGCCTGCGGCGAGGACGGGGCCGAGCTTCTCCAGCGTGCCGGCCGGCAGCTTTCCGAACGGGGCGAGGTAGAGCAGGCGGCGCTCGGGCGCCAGCGGCTTCAGGCGCTCGCGATATTCCTTGGGCGTCTCGCCGTACTCCGGGAAGCTCGCCAGCCACTCGCCGGGCTCGGGCTTGCCCAGCCGCGGATGGCTGGGCGCGTCGTAGAGGCCCGTCTCCCAGAGTTGCTCGCGGCGCTGCTCCATCATCGAGAGCGTGGGCGCGGCCGCTCGCGAGGGCGCCGCTGCCGCCACGACGAAGGACGCCGCGAGGAGCAGCGAGCGCAGAAGCCGCCGCGGTGAAAGGCGCGCGCTCACCGGCGCACCGACTCCGGGAATCGAAACACTCCCCTCGCTGAATCCAGGGCAAGCGTCAGCAAGGCCTCGAGCTCCAGCGCCTCGAAGAGCACCTCGGCGTGGAGCGACACCTCGGCGAAGTCGCCCTCTTTCCCGTCTTGGACGGCGACCTCGTGCTCTCCGCGCTTCCTCATGCTGGGCCTCGGGTGCAGTGACCCGATGGTAGACCGTTCTCGCCGGCCCGCGTCTGGTGTCGCGGCGCCCTCGGGAGCCCTCGTGGTCGCGTGACGCGCCGCGTCTGCCCCCCGCCGGGCGCCGCGCCCCCGACCGGGCGTACAATCGCCCCCTTCTTCGTTGCAGGGGGCCCCCATGAACCGCTTCGCCCTAGTCCTCTTGCCCGTGGCCCTCTTCGCCGGCTGCAACTGCGGCGACCCCGGCGGCAGCGGCGGCCCCGACACCGGCCACCCGATCCGCCCGGACGCCGACGAGGACATCATCATCCTGCCCGGCGCGGACTCCGGCGTCCCCGTCCTCGGCCCGGACGCCGGTCTGTGCGAGAACACCGCGGATCTCCAGGGCTGCCCGTGCTCGCCGCCCCTGGCCAAGCGCCCCTGCTACACGAGCGACCCCCGGTCGCGCGGGCTGGGCCAGTGCGAGGACGGCACGCAGATCTGCACCCTGAACGGCGAGCTCGGCTTCTGGGGCGCCTGCGTGGGCGAGAAGGGCCCCGCCGCCGAAGTCTGCGCCGACCTGCTCGACCACAACTGCAACGGCCTGTCGGGCTGCGCCGACCCCGCCTGCAACAACGACCCGGTCTGCCTGCCCGGCGGCCCGTGCAGCGACCCGAAGAACCTCGCGGGCTGCCCCTGCTCCACGCTGGGCCAGGCGCGCATCTGCTTCGCGGGCCCGGCGGCCTCCCGGAACGTCGGCGTCTGCCAGGACGGCTCGCAGCTGTGCATGCAGGCCGGCGAGCTGCAGACCTGGTCCCCCTGCGCGGGCGGCGTGCTCCCCTCCGCGGAGAGCTGCACCGATCGCCTGGACAACGACTGCGACAGCTTCACCGACTGCCCCGACCCCGACTGCAAGACCGCGGCGCCCTGCGTCCCCGAGTGCCAGAACGGCGCGACGTCCCCCTGCTACACCGGCCCCGGCGGCACCTCCGGGGTCGGCGCCTGCAAGCCCGGGTCGAGGACCTGCGCCGACGACAAGTGGGGCGCCTGCACCGGCCAGACCTTCCCCAGCAGCGAGGGCCTGCCGTCCAACAACTGCAGCGACCGGGTGGACAACGACTGCGACGGGCTCCTCGACTGCGAGGAGCCGGCCTGCGCCGCGGACAACGCTTGCCGCACACCGGTCTGCGCCGCCAACGAGGTGGGGGCCTGCTACACCGGCCCGGCCGGCACCCGGAACGTGGGCGCCTGCAGGGACGGCTCGCGGACCTGCGCCGCCGACGGCTTCAGCTGGGGCTCCTGCACCGGCAGCGCGGTCCCGGCCGCCGAGGGCGGCTCCTGCGAGGACGGGGTCGACAACGACTGCAACGGCAGGACCGACTGCGCCGACGCCGCCTGCTCGACCGCCCTGGCCTGCTGCACCCCGAACACCGGCACGGTGGACATGACCATCTGGGCGCACTCGTCGTCCACGCTCTTCCAGGTGGACCCGGCGACCTTCGCGACGACCGCGGTCGGCAACTTCGGCATCGAGGACATGACCGACCTCGCGGTCACTCCCGACGGGATCCTCTACGGGGTCTCCTTCACCGCGCTCTACCGCGTGGACAAGGCGACCGGAAAGGCCAGCTACATCGCGCCGCTGACCGGCACGGCGAACAACGGCCTGACCTTCCTGCCGGACGGGACGCTGCTCGCCTCGGACAGCGCGGGCACGGTCAAGCGGATCAACCCGAGCAACGGCACCGTGACCGACATCGGCTCGTTCGGCAACGGCCTGTCCAGCTCGGGCGACCTTGTCGCGGTGCAGGGCGTGATGTACGGCATCTCCTCGACCAGCGCCGGCGGCTCGGACGCGACCGGCGACAACGTGCTCCTGCGGGTGGACACCGCGACGGGCGCCGCGACGCCGGTGGGGCCCATCGGCTTCGGCAACGTCTGGGGACTCGCCTACGTCAGCGGCCGGGTCGTCGCCTTCACCAGCGGCGGGCAGATCATCGAGGTCGATCCGCAGTCCGGCAAGGGCACCGAGCTCTCCAAGAAGAACGAGGCGTGGTGGGGCGCCGGCATGAGCCCGCTGACCCCGGTCAATCCCTGCCCGTAGCCCGGGCCGGGACGGCGCGAGCGCGAGCGCCCAAGCTCCGGGGCGAGCGCGGACGGAGTGGCGCCAGGAGCTCCACCCGAGGCCCCGAAGGCCTCCAGCGGCTCCCCGTCCCGCAGTTGGGAGGGGTTGGGGGGCGGGCCCCGTGTTACAGCTACTCCCTCGCCATGAGCGCGCCCGCGGACGTCACCTCCGAGGTCCTCGATCTCCCTGAGCTGGAGATCCCTGAAGTTGCCTGGGCGCTGCCCATCCTCATCGGCGCCGTCGCGCTCGGGCTCCTCGCTTGGCGGCTCGCGTCCTCCAAGAGCTCGGCGCGCGCCGTCGTCCTCTCCGAGACCCGGTGGTTCTCCTGGCTGGTGCGCCAGCGGCTGTTCCCGCGCGCTGCGCAAATCCTCACGCTCGTGGGGTTCGTCGGCCTGCTGGCCTCGCTCTCCATCCCGATCATCGAGAGCAAGGTGGTGCACCCGGGGCTCGTCCTGGCCTGGGGCGTCTGGTGGAACTTCTTCCTGCTCTCGCTGGCCCTGGGCGGCCGCAGCTGGTGCTCCATCTGCCCGATCTTCTTCATCTCCTCCGAGCTGCCGCACTGGGGCAAGAAGGCCCGCTTCCCGTTCGGCCTGGGCGCCGCCGCCGTGGTCTATGCCGGGCTCGGCGTCGCCATCACCACCTTGCAGGTCGAGCTGGACACCGAGGGCACGCTCATCCTGTTGGGCGGGCTCATCGTCGGAGGGGTCGTCGTCAACCAGATCGGCCCCGGCTACGCCTTCTGCCGCGCCGCCTGCCCGGCCCTGGTGTTCGTCAGCGCCTTCGAGCGCACCAGCCTCGTCGGCCCGCGCATCCTC
The DNA here is from genome assembly GCA_036504155.1 of Myxococcales bacterium. Taxonomy (GTDB): domain Bacteria; phylum Myxococcota; class Myxococcia; order Myxococcales; family UBA5297; genus JACRCT01. The sequence goes on along the minus strand of DASXVQ010000082.1, from coordinate 6,249 downwards.
CCGGCCCGGGAAGGCACCGGCCTCTCCTGCTCGCTCACCGGCGGCCTGCTCCCGGCCACCGCCCTGCGCAGCCCCGAGCTGGCGACGACCGGCTGCAGCCTGTGCCTGAAGTGCCAGCGCGTCGGCCCGGCGCTCTCCGGCCCCGGCGTGCGGACCGGGTCCGGGCTCTCCAAGCCGATCGCCACCGCCCTCTTCGTCTCCGCCTGGAGCGGCGTGCTGCTCGAGCTGTCGCACTCGCGCATCTTCTGGACCGACCTCTCCTTCCGCGTCGAGCAGCTCGTCCCGACGGTCGCGCTCTCGACGCTGGCCATCCTCGCCGCCGGCGCGGCGGCGCTCGCGCTGCTGGGCCGCGCCGGCGCCGGCCCGCGCGCCTCGAACCTCTGGGAATCGACGATGCCCCTTCTCCTCTGCCTCGTCGTCTACATGGTGCTCTTCTCGCTCTCCCACCACGCCAACTGGCTCGTGCACTACCTCGACGTCCTCTTCGGCGCGCCGAGCCCCACCTGGCGCACGCGCGAGGGCCTGGTCGCCCCGCCGCTCTTCAACCCGCAGACGCTCGCCGCCGCAGGCGTCGCCCTGTCGGTGTCCGGAGGGGTCCACGCCCTGCTGTCGGCCGTCCGGCGCGCGCGGGCGAAGGAGGTGCCGTGGCGCGCCGTCCTGGTTCCCTTGGCGCTCGCCGCGGCGGTCGCCTGGATCGTCTACCGCCCGTTCATGGAGGGCTGCTGATGTCGCCCGCGATCGCCCTGCTCTCGGCCGTCTTGGCCGCCGCTGCCCCCGCGCCGGCGGCGGCCAGCGCCTCGCCCGAGCAGATCCGCAAGTCCTTCGACGACGGCCGGCGCTTCTTCGTGGAGTCGCACGTCAAGGTCGCGCTCGAGGCGTTCGAGCAGGGCGGCTACGTCGCCTACCGCACCAAGAAGAAGGAGAAGGCGCAGCTGGGCCCGGACGTCTTCCGCGAGGACCAGCTCTACGACCTCGTCCTGTTCCTCGCCAGCCACCAGCGGCTGGGCTACGGCAAGGAAGACCCGCTGGTGCAGCGCGGGATGGACTTCCTGGTGAAGCGCTTCGACCCGAAGACCGGGACCTGGCCGCTCTGGTCCGCCGAGGGCTGCCTGCACACCAAGGGCATGGCGCTGCTCCACGAGTTCGGCCACGACGACCTGGCCAAGCCGGCGCTGTCCTTCGACCTGAACGGCCCGATGAACGTGAAGCCCGGCTTCTGCGAAGGCCAGTCCGGCTTCCTCATCCAGAGCTGGGGCAACCCGACGGTCTCGCTCATCAAGGAGAACCTCTACACGCGCGAGCGGGTCACCGCGGAGATGACAATCCTCAACCTCCTCTCGTTCCAGGAGATGGGCATGACCGCGGCCGACCCGGTGGTGAAGGCCAACCTCAAGTGGGTCGAGGACTGGATCTCCACGCGCGAGTACGACAACGACGAGTTCGACCGCTTCGCCGGGCTCATCAAGATCCCGGAGCTGATCGACCGCTACGGGCTGAAGAAGCCCAAGACGCTGCAGGTGGTGGTGGACGTCCTCGAGCCGAGGCTGGCGCGCCCGCGCTCCCGGCTGGAGCGCGACGTCTACTTCCGCGGCGAGGTCGCCCGCGCGCTCTTCTACGCGCGCAAGCTGGACGCGAGGGTGAAGCCCGAGGCGCTCGACGCGGCGATCGCGAAGATCGTCTCCGAGCAGGCCGCCGACGGCCACTGGGCCACCGACATCATGGACATGCCCAAGCAGCCCGGGCTGTTCCTGTCGAACCTGAACGGGACGGCGACCTTCGTGGCCATCAACGCGCTGCGCTCGGCCATCGACGAGCTGCCGCCGGTGGCAGCGCCCGCACCGGAGGCAGGCCAAGACGCGGGTGCCCCGGAGCCGGCGGACGCCGGAAGCTCTTCGAAGAAGTAGCCAGGCGGCATTCCACCGCCCGGCGAATCGGACTCCGGCCCCTCGACGGGCTCGGGGTGTCGATCAGATGTCCAGGTTCTGCACTTCGAGCGCGTTCTTCTCGATGAAGAGCCGCCGCGGCTCGACCTGGTCGCCCATGAGCACGTTGAAGATCTGGTCCGCCTCCACCGTGTCGTCGACCTTGACCTTGAGCAGGGTCCGGGTCGCCGGGTTCATGGTGGTCTCCCAGAGCTGGTCCGGGTTCATCTCGCCCAGGCCCTTGTAGCGCTGGACGGCCTGGCCCTTCGCGGCCTCCTTCTGGACGGCCTCGAGCAGGTCCTGGACGTTGAAGTACTCCTGCGGCTCGCCGCTCCCCGCGACCAGCAGGTAGGGAGCCTGCCCCAGGTCCTGGAAGGCATTGCGCAGGCCGATCAGCTCCTGGAACTCGGGCCCCTTGAGGAAGGTGTGGTCGATCACCGTCTCGCGCTGCGCGCCGGAGACGTCGGTCTTGAAGACCAGCATCTTGCCGCCGTGCTCGGTGTCGGGCTTGCGGAACATGGTCTCGAAGGACTTGCTGATCTCCGGGGTGTGCTTGTCGGCGTAGGCCACCGCCTTGGTCAGCTCGGCGATCAGCACGTTGGCGTCGTTGAGCTTCTCGACGTCGAGGTCGCTGGCCTGCACCAGGGCATCGACGATGCGCGAGTCGCGCCGGCGGCCCATCTTCTCCAGCAGGCTGCCGTACTTGACGATCTTGTCGAGCAGCTCGCGCAGCTTCTTGCCCTCGAGCACCGGCTTGCCCTTGACCTCGAGCCTGCACACCTGCGTGCCGATGTTGAGCAGGTACTCGACCAGCGCGTCCTCGTCCTTGAGGTAGCTCTCCTTCTTGTTGCGCGTGACTTTGTAGAGAGGAGGCTGGGCGATGTAGACGTAGCCGCGGTCCACCAGCTCCTTCATCTGCCGATAGAAGAAGGTGAGCAGCAGGGTGCGGATGTGGCTGCCGTCGACGTCGGCGTCGGTCATCAGGATGATGCGGTGGTAGCGCGCCTTGTCGGGGCTGTAGCCGTCGTCCACCTCGGCCGCGCCCGCACCCGCGCCCCCGTTGCCGTTCTCGGAGCCGCCGCGCAGCGAGCGGATGCCGGTGCCCAGCGCGGTGATGAGCGTGGCGATGGCCTCGCTGGAGAGCATCTTGTCGTAGCGGGCCTTCTCGACGTTCAGGATCTTGCCGCGCAGCGGCAGGATGGCCTGGAACTTCCGGTCGCGGCCCTGCTTGGCGGACCCGCCTGCGGAGTCGCCCTCGACGATGTACAGCTCGCACTTGCTGGGGTCGCGCTCCTGGCAGTCGGCGAGCTTGCCGGGCAGCGAGGCCCCGTCGAGCGCGCCCTTGCGCCGCACCGTGTCCTTGGCCTTGCGCGCCGCGATGCGCGCGCGCGCCGCGTCGCCGACCTTGGCGCAGATCTTCTTGGCGATGCCCGGGCTCTCCTCGAAGAAGGCGCCCAGCTTCTCGCTGACGATGGTCTCGACGACGCCCTTGACCTCGGGGTTGATGAGCTTGTGCTTGGGCTGGCTGTCGAAGGCGGGGTTGGGCAGCTTGACGCTGATGACCGCCACCAGGCCCTCGCGCGCGTCGTCGCCGGTGGGCGACTCCTTCAGGTCCTTCCAGAGGTTGTTCTTCTGCGCGTAGCCGTTGACGGTGCGGGTCAGCGCGGCCTTGAACCCGGCCAGGTGCATGCCGCCTTCGTCGTTGTAGACGTTGTTGCCGAAGCAGAAGACCATCTCGTCGTAGCTGTCGTTGTACTGGATGGCCACGTCGAGCTGGATCTTGTCCTGCTCGCCGGCGAAGACGATGGGCTTCTCGTTGAAGACCATCTTGTTCTTGTTGAGGTGCTCCACGAACTCGCGGATGCCGCCCTCGAACTTGAACTCGTGGCTCTTGCCGTTGCGCTCGTCGGTGATGGTGATCTTCAGGCCGGCGTTGAGGAAGGCCAGCTGCCGCAGCCGCTGGGAGAGGACGTCGTAGTTGTAGATGCGCTCGCCGCCGAAGATGGTGTGGTCGGGCTTGAAGCGCACCGTGGTGCCGCGCCGCTCGGTGTCGCCGGTCACCTTCAGCTCGGTCTTGGGGACGCCGCGCTCGTAGTGCTGGAAGTAGGCCTTGCCGTGCCGGAAGATCTCCAGGTCCAGCGTCTCGCTCAGGGCGTTGACGCAGGAGACGCCCACGCCGTGCAGGCCGGCGGAGACCGCGTAGCTCTCGTTGTCGAACTTGCCGCCGGCGTGCAGCACCGTGAGCACCACCTCGGGCGTGGGGCGCTTCTCGGTGGGGTGCATCTCGGTGGGGATGCCGCGGCCGTCGTCGGCGACGCTGATGGAGTTGTCGACGTGGATGATGACGTCGATGTTCTTGCAGTGCCCGGCCAGGGCCTCGTCGACCGAGTTGTCCACGACCTCCCAGACCAGCTGGTGCAGGCCGGTGTCGTCGGGCGGGCCGATGTACATGCCGGGCCGCTTGCGCACGGCCTCCAGGCCCTCGAGAACCGTGATCGAAGAGGCGTTGTATTCGTGCTGGCCCGCGGGGGCCGGGGGGGTCTGGTTTGCCGTCTCCAAAGGGACTCCTGACGAGCGCTCGGGGCTGATTGCGAAGCGCCTTCCGGGCGCTGCACCGCGGGCTGAACTGGGCCCGCAAAGAGGCGTGGAACACTAACACGTTGTAGAGGTGGTCCTCAAGGACCATGAAACCACGCAACCTGTTATTTTTATTCCCGGATTTCGGCATCGGCCACCCCCCAAAGAGCCGCCGCGAGGTCCCCGCCGAAACCGACGTGAACCGGGCCTAAAAACAGCCGCTTGGGCCCGTGCTAAGGTCCCTCGCTCGGGAGGTCCCGATGCGACGCGCTGCCTGCCTGCCCGCCGTCTTCCTGGCCAGTTCCTGCGCCCTGTTGGGCGGCCCCGAGCCCAGGCCGGCCCCCGCCTCGCAGACGCCGCCCCCCGCCGGATGCGCGGTGGCCTCGATCGTCGTCTTGCGCGACGCCACGGCCGGCGCCGTGGGGGACCCCGTCGAGACGCGGCGCGAGGTGATGCTCAGCGACTCGTTCCGCAAGCTGATGACCAAGACCGCCCCGACGGCCATCGGGCGCTCGACGCTGAAGGTGAGCCGGCGCGGCGCGAGCGCGGTGCTCGACCTCGTCTCCACCGCCGCCGCTCCGGCCGACGCCCTGGCCACCTGCGGCGCGGCCCTGGAAGCCTCCTTCGCCTTCGGCAAGGAGGCGCTGGAGTTCCTGCAGCAGCAGGGCCAGGCGCTCGAGGCCGAGCGCACTGCCCGGGTGAAGGCGCTGCAGGAGTACGACCTCTCGAACGACCTCGTAGCGCGGCCCATCGAGGACCGGCTCGCCGAGGCCCGGGAGCGCGTGCGCGTGCTGGGCCGCCAACTGGAGGACCCCAAGCGCTTTACGGCGTGCAAGCCCAAGGACGAGGCCTGTCGCGGGCTCCTGGAGACTCCGCTGAAGACCGCGCTGGAGCAGGCCCGGGAAGACGCGCGGCTGGCGAGCGTGCTCGGGTTCGACCGCGCGCGACGCGTGCGCGACGTCGAGGACGTCGAGAAGCGGCTGGACCTGGTGCGCGCCAAGCTCGGCGACGCCACGCTGGGGAACATCCTGCAGCAGGACGTGAAGATCCTGGATCCGTGCGCGCGCTGCCAGCAGCAGTAGCTGCCAGCCTCCGTGCCGGGTCGGTCGGTCGGTCGGTTCTTCGCGTCGAGAAGGCGGGCTTCGTACGTTAACCATCCCCCGGCAAAGCCGGGGGAATTCATGATGTGAGCCGCCAAAGGCGGCATTACGCGGGCCGCGCTGCGCGGCTCGCGATGTTTGTGGGCCACCTTTCGGTGGCTTACTGCCAGAGCCTTAGCTGGTCCAACCGCTTGTCTTCGTTCTTCCTGGCAGCGGATGTACTCACGGATCGCGACCTCGTCCCGCCCCAACCGTGGATTTACGAAGTAGCCCCGTGCCCAGAAGCTCTGCCCAACGAAGTTCCTCTTCCTCTCTCCGGTAGTTGCCGGGCGACCGTTGATCGCGCTCTTGCCCCTTGATGTAGCCCACCACGTGCGCAACGGAGTGACTTCGGCGGTATCGCCGAAGCAGCATGTGCCACGTGATCCACCATCAAGTGGCCCTCGAGCACCTTGCTCTCCTTCTGCCTGGCCAGCTCACGGAAGATCTCTCCGAGGTACTTCCGCAGCTCGGTGTACAGCACCTTCCTTCTGCACTTCGGGATGAAAACGACGTGGTACTTGCAGTCCCACTTCGTGTGATTGAGGCTTTCCAAATCGTCCACAGGTTCTCCTCTCGTGCGCTTGGCGGCTCACGAGCGGAGTTCCTGT
>DASXVQ010000081.1:0-33842 GCA_036504155.1 Myxococcales bacterium | reverse complement strand
GCGTCGCGGACCCAGAAGCCGACGGGGACCTCGGCGTAGGTGTAGTAGCCCCCGACCATCAGCACCACCGCGTGCAGCGCCATCAGCCGGTTCGTCAGCCGGGTGAACTTGAAGCGCGGCCAGGCGATGGCCAGCGCGACGACGCCGAAGAGGACCGGGGCGTTCTCGAGGAACCAGGTGAAGCGGTCGGCCTTGGGGCGCAGGCCCAGGGCGACGAAGAGCAGGCCGTCCAGGGCCAGCAGGAGGAACGCCTCGGTGCGGTAACGCATGCGCCGGTTGTGGCACGGCCCGGAGCGCCCCGGCAACGACCGTCTAGAACGATCCGCCCACTGCCAGGCCCGCGCCGTCCTTGAGCACCATCGGCGCCGCGGCCACCTGCTTGCCACCCGAGAGGTTGAGGGCGAGCACCTCGAGACCAGCGGTGACCAGCGCCCCGCCGAGCGCGATGCCGATGAGCACGAGCTCGTTCGTTCCCATGAAGTAGTCCTGGTACGAGTTCCAGCCCGTGGACACGAACAGCGCCGCCGCGCCGATGGTGAGGGCGCCGCCGGCGACCCCGGCGAGGTAGGTGAAGCCCCAGGAACGCTCGCGTGGGCAGTTCTTGCTCGCCGTCCGCCAAGCCACCGCGCTCGACGGCAACGCCAGGAGGGGCGGGGCCAGCACCCCTGCGGTGATGAAGAGCGCATTCCGGTCGGCCGGGTTTTGGTTGGCCTGGGTGGCGACCATCACCGCCATCGTGACCCCAGTCAGCAGCCCCGTCGCGGCCAGTTGGAGGCCCGCTGCGCCGAAGAACTCCCCTGCCCCCAGCCCGGCGTCAGAGTGCTCGAGGGGAAGGTGGTGAGCGTCGAATCGCGCCTGCGCGGCCTCCGCAGGCATCAGAGGTGCTGGCGGCGGGACCAGGTAGGCCTCCTGACCGCGCGCGTTCGAGGAGCCGAAGCTCGCGAGGAGAGCGCAGGCGAGCGCGGTCGTCCACAGATGGCTCATCAAGATTCCACCCTCCCGGCCGGCCCGTACCTGCAGTATGCCGCAGCACTTTCGCTGAGCAAACAGGCCTGCGGCGGCCCGCCCCGGCACCGGCCGGCCTCGAAGACAGGTGCGGCGAAAGCCGGTCAATCCGTTACACTCCCCCCATGAGCGTCTCGATCGCGGGTCTCTCCACGGCTGGCATCAAGTTCACGCGAGGGATGCCGCGCATCGCCCTGGGATTGGAAGCCGTCGAGCCGCGCAAGATCCTGGTGCTCGGCTCCATCGACCGCTTCCTGGAGCGCCGGCTGGAGAGCGCGGGCGCGAAGCTGGCGAAGACCTCGTCCATCCTCGAGGCCCAGCGCGCGCTGGTGGCCCAGACCTTCGATGCCGTGCTCGTCCAGCCCGAGGTCCACGGGGCGCTGGACCTGGTCAAGACCATCAAGCTCGGAGGCAGCGCCGCCAGCCTGCGCTCGGCCGGCGACCGGCACACCGCGGTGCCCTTCTTCGTCCTGCCGTTCTCCGGCGAGACGGAGTACGCGGTCATCGTCCGCCCGCCGCTGCTGGCCTACCTGGAAGACGAGCAGCAGCTGCCCATCGCCGAGGCCGTGCTGAAGCTGGACGTGGACGCGCTCACGCGCCGGTTGCCCAGCGCGTAGCGCGCAGCTGCTCGCGGACCGAGCGCGGGCCCCTCGACGAGCTCGGGGGGGGCGCGGTCGGTCAGAACTGCATCGTCTTCACTTCGGGCGAGACGATGAGCTTGGGCTCGGTCAGCTTCTGCACGTCCTCGACCGTGACGCCCGGCGCCAGCTCCTTGAGCACCAGGCCCTTGGGCGTGACGTCCAGGAAGCACAGGTCGGTGACGATGTGGTTGACGCAGCGCTTGGCGGTCAGCGGGAGCGAGCACTCCTTGACGATCTTGAAGGCGCCCTTGGCGCTGTGCTCCATCGCCACGAAGATCTTCTGGGCGCCGTGCGCGAGGTCCATCGCGCCGCCCATTCCCTTGACCATCTTCCCGGGGATCATCCAGTTGGCGAGGTCGCCGAACTCGCTGACCTGCATCGCGCCCAGGACGGCCATGTTGATGTGGCCGCCGCGGATCATCGCGAAGCTCTCCGCCGAGTCGAAGAAGGACGCGCCCTTGAGGACGGTCACGGTCTCCTTGCCGGCGTTGATGAGGTCCGGGTCCTCCTCGCCCTCGTACGGGTACGGGCCCATGCCGAGGATGCCGTTCTCGGACTGCAGCACGACCTCGATGTCGGACGGGACGTAGTTGGGGATGAGCGTCGGCAGCCCGATGCCGAGGTTCACGTAGAAGCCGTCGCGCAGCTCCTGGGCCACGCGCATTGCGATCTGCTCTCGAGTCAGCGCCATGGTGTGTTTGCCTCTAGCTCGAGCGGGGACGAACGGTGCGCCGCTCGATCCACTTCTGGTAGCCGCTGCCCTGGAAGATGCGGTGGACGTAGATGCCCGGCACGTGGATGTGGCTCGGGTTCAGCGAGCCGACCGGCACCAGCTCCTCGACCTCGACGATGGTGGTCTTGGCCGCCGCGCACATCAGCGAGCTGAAGTTGCGGGTGGTCTTGTCGAAGAACAGGTTGCCCCAGGCGTCGCCCTTGGTGGCCTTCACCAGCGCGAACTCGGCCTTGAGCGGCATCTCCAGCACGTACTCCTTGCCGTCGATGACCCGCGTCTCCTTGCCGTCGGCGACCTGGGTGCCGACGCCGGCGCGGGTGAAGAAGCCGCCGATGCCGGCGCCGCCGGCGCGGATGCGCTCGGCCAGCGTCCCCTGCGGGTTGAGCTCGACCTTGAGCTCTCCGGAGAGGAACTGCTGCTCGAAGATCTTGTTCTCGCCCACGTAGCTCGAGACCATCTTCGCCAGCTGCCTGGCCTTGAGGAGGATGCCCAGGCCGAAGTCGGTCGTCCCGCAGTTGTTGGAGATGACCGTCAGCCCCTTCACGCCCTTCTCGTGCAGGGCGGTGATGAGGTTCTCGGGGTTGCCGCACAGGCCGAAGCCGCCGACCATGAGCACCGCGTTGTCATGGATGTCGCGGATGGCTTCCCGCGCTCCACCTGCGACCACCTTGTTCACTCGCGCCTCCCGCGGACGATGAAGGAACCAGGACGAGAATCGCCTCGCCTTGGGGCCGATGGGCCGGCCCGGCACGAGGGCGCGTGTCTTTAGCAGGTCCGAGGTCGCGCCGCCACAGACTCCTCGCGGACCGCGACGCCGCCCTCGTCCCTCGTCCCCCGGCCCGGGCGCGTCGCCCTCGCGCCTGGCCGCCGGGCTGGGCTAGAGTTCCGCGCCCTTTTTAGAACTCCCCCGCAGCACCCACGGAGCTTCCCATGAAGAAGATCGTCGTCCTCGGTGGCGGCCTGGTCGGAGGCGTGATGGCCCGCGACCTCTCCAGCGACTCGAACTTCAAGGTCACGGTCGTCGACCGCGACGAGGGCGTGCTCGCCGCACTGAAGAGCCGCATGCCGATCGAGACCCGCAAGGCCGACCTGTCGGACCTCAAGGCCGTCGGCGCGCTGGCCGCGAGCCACGACTTCGTGGTCGGCGCCGCGCCGGGCTTCATGGGCTTCGAGGTCCTCCGGACCGTCCTCGAGGCCGGCCGCAACTGCGTCGACATCTCCTTCATGCCCGAGGACGCGACCGATCTGGCCAAGCTGGCCAAGGACAAGGGCCTGACCGCGGTCGTCGACTGCGGCGTGGCGCCGGGCATGAGCAACCTGCTCACCGCGAAGATCGAGGGCGAGCTCGACACCATGGAGGACGGGCTGATCATGGTCGGCGGCCTGCCGGTCACCCGCCGCTTCCCGTGGGAGTACGCGGCCGTCTTCTCGCCCATCGACGTCATCGAGGAGTACACGCGCATCGCCCGCTACAAGGAGCACGGGCAGATCGTCGAGCGCGAGGCGCTCTCCGACGCCGAGTTCGTGAACCTGCCCGGCGTGGGGACGATGGAGTCCTTCAACACCGACGGCCTGCGCTCGCTGCTCAACACCATCAAGTGCCCGAACCTCAAGGAGAAGACGCTGCGCTGGCCCGGCCACATCGAGAAGATCCGCGTGCTGCGCGAGACCGGCTTCTTCTCGCAGACCCCCATCGAGGTCGGCGGCGCCAAGATCCGCCCCATCGACCTGACCGCCAAGCTGATGTTCCCGATGTGGAAGCTCAAGGAGGGCGAGGAGGAGCTCACCGTCATGCGCGTCGAGGGCTCGGGCCACAAGAACGGCAAGAAGAAGCGGATCGTCTGGGACCTGCTCGACCGGACCAACCCCAAGACCCGCGAGACGTCGATGGCCCGCACCACCGGCTTCCCGGCGACCTCGATGGCCCGCTACCTGATGGCCGGCAAGCTGAACAAGCCGGGCGTGCACCCGCCCGAGGCATTCGGCCGCGACCAGGCGATCATCAACCACCTGATGAGCGAGCAGCGCGAGCGCGGAGTGGTCTACCAGGAGACCGTCGAGGGCTGAGCCGCGCCCCCGAACTGGCAACGGCGGGGCCGGTGAGCGCATCAACACGACCCAAATGCGCGCCGGCCCGCCGTGCTTGCCAAGTGATTTCGCGGTGCTAAGTTACCAAAACCCGTAGCGAAAGCTCGGTCGAGCCCCATTCCATCGACCCATCTTTCGAAGGGCTGAACCCAGGCCAGGCGGCCGCTGAAGCGAGGGACCATGGCAGACGACAAGAAGAAGGGCGCACCCGCACAGCCCACGACCCCTTCGATGGGCGCGCCGGTGCTCATCGCCAAGGAAGACATCCCCCAGGTCCTGCCGATCCTCCCGCTGCGCAACTCGGTCTTCTTCCCGGGCGGCGTGCTGCCTCTGGCGGTCGGCCGGCAGAAGACCATCGCGCTGATCAAGGACGCGGTCCGCGACGACCAGGTCATCGGCGTGGTGACCCAGCGCAAGGCCGAGGAAGAGGACCCGGGCGCCAGCGACCTGTACTCCATGGGCACGGTCGCGCGCATCGTGAAGCTCTTGAAGATGGGCGAGGACAACTACTCGCTGGTCGTGCAGGGCCTGGCGCGCTTCCGCGTGCTCGACCTGGTGCAGGAGACCCCCTACCTCAAGGCGCGCATCGAGCCGGTCGAGGACAAGACCGCCACCGACGACGTCGAGGTCGAGGCGCTGGGCATCAACCTCAAGAAGCTGGCGCGCGAAGTCATCGAGATGATGCCGGAGCTGCCGGCGGCGGCGGTGGAGCTGGTCGAGTCCATCACCCACCCCGGGCACCTGGCCGACCTCGTGGCCGCCAACCTGGACGTCCCCATCGAGGACAAGCAGAGCGTGCTCGAGACGGTGGACCTCAAGGCGCGGATGAAGCTCGTGCTCGAGCTGCTCAACCGCAAGCGCGAGATCCTCAAGCTGTCCAACAAGATCGACTCCGCCGTGAAGGGCGAGATGTCGAAGACGCAGCGCGAGTACTACCTGCGCCAGCAGCTCAAGGCCATCAAGGAGGAGCTGGGCGAGCTGGGCGAGGAGGAGGAGGAGCTCGACGAGCTGGGCGAGCGGCTGAAGAAGGCCGGCCTGCCCCCGGAGGTCGAGAAGGCGGCCACGAAGGAGATGAACCGCCTCAAGACCATCCCCGCCGCCTCCAGCGAGTACACCGTCGCGCGCACCTACCTCGACTGGATCGCCGACCTGCCCTGGAGCAAGAAGACCGAGGACAACCTCGACATCGAGAACGCCCGGGCGACCCTGGACGCCGACCACTTCGGCCTGCAGAAGGTCAAGAAGCGCATCCTCGAGTACCTGGCGGTCCGCAAGCTGAAGAACGACATGAAGGGCCCCATCCTCTGCCTGGTCGGGCCCCCCGGCGTCGGCAAGACCTCGCTGGGCCAGTCGGTCGCCAGGTCCATCGGCCGCAAGTTCGTGCGCCTGTCCCTGGGCGGCGTGCGCGACGAGGCGGAGATCCGCGGGCACCGGCGCACCTACGTCGGCGCCCTGCCCGGCCGCATCCTGCAGTCGATGAAGAAGGCCGGGACGATCAACCCGATAATGATGCTCGACGAGGTCGACAAGCTGGGCGCCGACTTCCGGGGCGACCCCTCGGCGGCGCTGCTGGAGGTGCTGGACCCGGAGCAGAACAACAGCTTCTCCGACCACTACCTCGACCTGCCGTACGACCTGTCGCGGGTGCTCTTCATCGCCACCGCGAACCAGCTCGACCCCATCCCGGCGCCTCTGCGCGACCGCATGGAGATCATCGAGCTGCCCGGCTACACCTTCGACGAGAAGCAGGAGATCGCCAAGCGGCACCTCGTGCCCAAGCAGCTCAAGGAGCACGGCATCGCCAGCGAGCAGCTCGCGTTGGAGGACAAGGGCCTGTCGAAGGTCATCACCGGCTACACCCGCGAGGCCGGCGTGCGCTCCCTGGAGCGGCGCCTCGCCGATCTGTGCCGCGCGGTCGCCGTGGACGTGGCCAGCGGCAAGAAGGACAAGCGCACGCTGAACGAGAAGGACGTCGAGGAGATCCTGGGCGCCGAGAAGTTCTGGAACGAGGTGGCCGAGCGCACCGAGGTCTCCGGCGTGGCCACCGGCCTCGCCTGGACGCCCGCGGGCGGCGACATCCTCTTCATCGAGGCCACCCGCATGGCCGGCAAGGGGTCGCTGACCCTCACCGGCCAGCTGGGCGACGTGATGAAGGAGTCCTGCCAGGCGGCGCTCTCCTATGTCCGCGCCAAGGCCCAGGCGCTGGGCATCAACCCCAGCTTCCTGGACAAGATGGACATCCACATCCACTTCCCGGCCGGCGGCGTCCCCAAGGACGGCCCCTCCGCGGGCGTGACCATCCTCACCGCGCTGGTCTCGCTGCTCACCGGCCTGCGCGTCCGCGGCGACACGGCGATGACCGGCGAGGTCACGCTGCGCGGGCTCGTCCTGCCGGTCGGCGGCATCAAGGAGAAGGTGCTGGCCGCCCACCGCGCGGGCATCAAGCGGATCATCATGCCGGAGCGCAACCGCAAGGACATCATCGACGTCCCCGAGCAGGCCCGTAAGGAGATCGAGTTCACCTACGTGACCCAGATGGACGACGTCCTGAAGGCGGCGCTGGAGCGCGATCCGTTCAGCCAGGCCAGCGCGGGCACGGCGCCCGACGGCAGCCCGGAGAACAAGCCGGTCGACGCCGTGCGCGCCTAGCAGAACTGGATTCGGAAATTCGAGAGCCGGCGCCTGGAAACGGGCGCCGGCTTTCTTTCGTTTGGGCGGCCGCCGGACCCCAGGAGAGCTCGGTGTTTCAACGCCAAGGCGCCAAGGGAGCCAAGACGCCAAGAAAAGCTTTCTCTGGCCGCTTGGCTTCCTTGGCGCCTGGGCGTCGAGAAGACGAGTTCGAGAAGAGCGGCCGGCTCTTCTCTCTCAGGCGGCCTGCGCGGACTTCGCCAGGAAGTCGAACCAGGAATCCTCGGCCCACACCAGGCGCAGGCCCATGCCGCCCCGTGCGGTGGCGTCGTAGGCGTGCGGGGTCCGGCGCGACCAGGCGACGATGCCGTGGATCTCCGCGGTGCCGCCGGCGGGCAGCGAGATGCGCGCGATGACGTGGCTGCCTTCCGGCAGCTGGGTGCGCGAGTTCAGGAACAAGCCGCCGGGCGAGAGGTCGAGCGTGCAGCCCGAGCGCGGCAGCGCGCCGTCGGCCGTCGAGTAGTTCACCGCCAGCCGCTTCTTCAGTCGCCGGGCTCTCTCGTCGAACATGCGCGCCACCTCCTGTAGCTCCATGTTGGAGGCGGTTCGGCGCGAGTCAAAAAATCAGCTCAAGGCCACGGGCTCGCCCAGCGGCACTCGAGGAGTCCCTCGATGCCGCAGCTGCGCCGCCACGCCCTTGCCGTCCGGCAGCGTCACCCCCAGCGGCAGGAAGGCGATCTCCGCGTCCGCCAGCATCGCCCGGCGCACCAGCTCGTCGGGCAGCCAGACCTGGCGCGGCGCGCCTCCGCAGTAGCCGCAGGCCGTCGCCTGGCCGTCCAGGAGCGAGCGGCACTGCTGGCAGGCGAAGCCGTTCCCCGTGAAGGCGTAGTCCACCAGGACGCGGTGCGCCCGGCCCTCGGTCAGCGCCAGGAAGGTCTCGGCGACGCCCACGATGCCCAGCCCTCCGCTCGCCGCCTGGCCCACCGCCTCGTCCCTCTCCTTCTGGCGTCGCTCGACCATGGCCTGACCCACCAGCGTCGAAGCGCTGCGCAGGAGCTCCAGCCGCAGCTCGCCCTCGGTCGCGGCCGAGGGGAACGGCAGGCGCGCCGCGATGCGCTCGCGCACGCGGTCGGGCAGGAGCACCTCGAAGGCGTTGAGGATGAAGTGCTGCCCGGCCAGCACCACGAAGGCCTGGGGATGCGCCTCCGAGAGCCGGGTCAGCGGCTCGGCCACGGCCCGCATGTTCCTCTCGCGCAGCTCCCCCAGGTGCCGGCCGATGCGCCGCTGCCTCCAGCCGCCGCGGCTGTGGAAGCCGGGGAATGGACGCTCGATGCGCGCCTCCTGGTCGGTGACGCTGCCGTCCGCCTCGATGATCGTCCCGCCCTCGGAGTCCACCGCCGCCACGATGAGGTCGGGGACTCCCGTCAGGGTGCGCACCAGTGGCACGACCGCCGGCCGCGGCTCGACGTGGAACTCCATGGGCTGGAACGGCACGCCGGTGGCCACCACGCGGAACAGGCCCAGCGGCGCGCTCGAGAACAGCGCCACGCCCGCGGCGCCCGCGTCCACCTGCGTGCGGATCATCGCGGCCACGTAGGTCTCGATGGGCCGCAGCGTCTCGGCCAGCGCCAACCGCGTCTCTTCGTTGGGCAGCGCCTTGAGCGTGTGGCGCACGTTGTCCTGGACGAAGACCCGCACCGCCTCGCGCTGGTGCTCGTTGGCCCACCAGGTGTTCAGGAACACGCTTGCGACCGGTTTGGGCTGCTCCGGGATACCGATGAGTTCCTTGAGCACCTGCCGGACGTCCATGCGTCGCCTCCGAGCCTTCGCGAGAGCCACCTCTCGCGCCGGGTCTTTACGTTGCGCACCCGACGGCGCCGCGGCGCTCCCGGGGGCACTTCGAGAAGCCTAGTTGTCGGGCGCACCCTGCTCGACCCAGAGGCGGATGGTCTCGTAGTCGAAGGGATGCTCGCTCAGCAGCCCGTTTCCGCCCTTGGGCATGGCGACGACGCAGTCGTACCGAGAGGTGGTCATCGAGGAGACGAGCAGGCTGAGCCGCGCGTTGCCGGGAGTGACGAGCGGGATCGACGGGTCGCACCTCGACGGCACGTTCACGAGGTTGCGGTACGACTTGTTGAGCGACAGGTCGAGCCCGCCGTCGGCGCGGGCGATGTGGCAGCCGAAGCACCGCGCAGCGAAGATGGGCTGTACCCTCCGGGAGAAGCTCACGGCCGGGTAGACCACTCCTCCTCCGCCGCCTCCTCCGCCACCTCCCGCCCCGCTGTCGGGCAGGCCCCCGCCGACCAGGTCGGGAGTGCCGCAAGCCCCCATCGCCAACGCCAGAACCGTCCACGCAACCCTTCGCATGCCTTTCGCCCTCCCGGACAACCTAGGCAGCCGCGTGCCCGCCCGGAAGGCGTCCGGTGCCCGCAGAGGCCGCCGAAGCTAGGATGACGCTCGCCGATGGCCGAGATCGCCGACTACGTTGCCGCGCTGGAGCGGCTCCTGGAGATCGAACGCCGGGAGGAGCGCGCACGCTTCGACCTGGAGCGCTCGTCCCTGTCGCTGGAGGCACGCCAGGACCGCGGCCACGCGCTGCTCGACCTGAAGGCGCAAGACACCCGGGCTCTGGCCGGGCGAGTGCTGGTCGAGCTGGCGCCGTCCCGCTCGGGCCACGAGGTCCCGACGACCCTGATTGGCGCGGGCTCCACCGTCCGCGTGACCCGGCGGCGCGGCGCGGACGACGACGAGGAGGTCCGGGCGGTCGTCGCTCGACTGTCCCGCACCCGGGTGGCCATCGCCCTCGACGGAGCGCCTCCCGACTGGGTCGACGGCGGCGGCGGGGTCTGCCTGGAGCTGCTCCCCAACGACGTGACCTACGAGCGGCAGCGCGCCGGCCTGCGCAGACTGGGGCGGACCGAGAGCAAGGCCCTCGACCGCTGGCGCACGCTCCTGACCGGAAAGGCTCCTCCGCAGTTCGATCCCCACCCGGAGCGCCACTCCTCCGAGGCGCTGAACCCCGAGCAGAACGAGGCGCTGAGCCTCGCGCTGGCGGCCAAGGACGTCGCGTTGGTCCACGGGCCGCCGGGTACGGGGAAGACGACCGTCCTCGCCGAGGTGATCGAGCGGGCCGTGGCGCGTGGAGAGCGCGTGCTGGCCTCGGCGGCCTCGAACGCCGCCGTGGACAACCTGCTGGCGCGGGTGGCGCCCTCGGGGCTGCGAGTCCTCCGGGTGGGGCACGTGGCCCGGGTGAGCGAGGCGCTGCTCCCGCTCACCCTCGAAGAGCAGATGGCAGCGCACGAGTCGCATGGCATCGCCCGCGAGCTGCTGGACGAGGCGCACGCCCTGCTCGCCCGCTCCCGGAAGCAGGCCACCCGCGGGCGCGCCGCCGACCACTACGCCCAGGCGCGGGAGGCCAAGCGCGAAGCCGGCCGGCTCTTCTCCGAGGCGCGAGAGCGCATGCGGTCCGTGCGCGAGCGAATCGTCTCCGAGGCCCAGGTCGTCTTCGCCACCTGCACCGGCGCGGAGACCGAGCTGCTCGAGCGGCAGGAGTTCGATCTCGCGGTCGTCGACGAAGCGACCCAGGCGACCGAGCCGTCGGTGCTCCTCGCCATCCTGCGGGCGAAGCGGGCCATCCTCGCCGGGGACCCCTTCCAGCTCCCGCCGACGGTGCTCTCTCCGGAAGCCGCGCGCGCCGGCCTGTCGCGCTCGCTCTTCGAGCGCCTGCTGGCCGAGAACGGCCCGGGCATCGCCAAGATGCTGCGCGAGCAGCACCGGATGCACGAGCGGATCATGGCCTACCCGTCCAAGGCCCTGTACCGCGGCGAGCTCCGGGCGCACCCGGACGTGGCCGGTCACACCCTGGCGCAGCTTCCGGGAGTGAGCGCCTCCCCAGACCTGGAGCAGCCGATCGGCTTCCTGGACACCGCCGGCAAGGGCTTCGACGACGAGACGGGCGAGGACGGGGAGAGCCGGCGCAATCCGCAGGAGGCCGAGCTGGTGGCGACGCGGGTGCGCGCGCTGCTCGAAAAGGGAGTCCCGCCTGCCGGCATCTCGGTCATCGCGCCCTACTCCGCCCAGGTCCAGGTGCTGCGCTCGCTGTTGCCGGTGGAGGGGCTGGAGATCGACACCGTCGACGGCTTCCAGCAACGCGCAACACGCTGGACACGCGCCGGTGGTCCTGCGGCTGCGTGTCGAGCTGCGTAGAAGGCCGCCGGGCCCTGTCCCCGCCTCGCGCCGAGCGACAGGGGGTGCCCGGTGATCCCCGCCTCCCTCGTTCGACGGCAACAGGAGGCAGAGGCTCGGCGCATCCGTGCCGGTGGGGCGTTCGCGGAAGAGCACATCCAAAAGGCCTACCGAGCTGCCCTAGCTGCGGTGATTGCCCGCGCCCGTGCTGGTGCCGCTGAAGCCCTTGCCGAGGTGCGAGCCGCGCCGGGCTTCGCCGAGCGCCGGGCCGAGACCGAAGCCCACCACAGGCTCAGGCGCGCGGGATGGAGGCCGCTCCCCGACGGGCGTTGGCGCTCGCCGGGCGTCCGTGACCTCGAGCTGCGCGAGGCGGGGCTCGCGATAGGGGGTGGCCGATGAACGCCCGCGAGCCGATCCATGCCCCGGCCCCCGCGCGAGAGTCCCGCGTCGACGTGGACGGCGAGCTGCGCGTCGAGTCCACCCGCCGCCGCGCGGGCCGCCCCCACGGCGAGGCCGAGCCGCCCGGCTTCGTCGACAGGTCGCAGCGCCCGACCGGGCCCGCGGGTGTCGACGTGCGCGACTTCCTCGAATGGAAGGCACGCAACCCGGGCAAGCCCTATCCGAAGTGACCCGAAGCGACTCCCTCTTGCCGGGCATGGCGCCCTCGGCAATAGAGCGGCCCGAGCCGGTGCGTGAACACCGACCCGGGCCTGACCACGGCGCCGCAACAGGAGAGCACCATGGCTGACCGGAAGAGTAGCCCGAAGCCCAAGCCGAGCAAGGCCGCGTCGATCGTCAAGACCTGCGGCTGCGGCGCGAAGTACACCCTTGCCGAGTGGCAACGCCTGCCGTGGTGCGGCGTGATCCAGCCCGGCAACCACAGCTTCGCCGAGCTGAGGATCTGCGCCTGCGGCAGCTCGATCGCGATCCGCGTGCGCCCCGTCCCCTGCATGGCTCTCGTGCCCATCTGACCGTTCACCGCTCGCCGCACTGGCCCCGCTCTCGCTTGAGGGCGGGGCCTTTCCTCACTCTGAAACTAGCACTCTCAGTTCACAGTTAAAGGACTGTGAGTTGACACCCGCAAGAGGCCCGCAGTAGCCTTGGAGCTGAGGACGGGAATCCTTGACCATATTTGCGACGTGCCCTTCTCGCGTCGCGCGCCAGCAACCTCAGCCACTCCCGTCCGCTGTGGTTGCTGGCATTCACGGGCAACGCGGCCTGCACACCGCGTTGCCCACCCGCCTCGCCCCGGGGCGTCGATCGTGTCGCTCCGGGGCGTGCGCGGGCCTTGGAACGGGAGACAAGCCGTGAACCTCGCCGAAGCCCTCAAGAAGATCCCCAGCAAGCCCGCCCCTGCCGCGCCCAAGCCGGTCCCGCCCGCCGACCCGTGGCCCGCCGAAGAGGCGCTGTCCCTCCTCTCGCGCGACGTGCGCGGCCAGCTCAACGCCGCGAGGCTCAAGCTCGGCGGTCTGCCGCTCGCCGACGCGGAGCGCGAGATCCTCGTGCAGATCGGCGAAGCGGCGAGGGACGTGCCGCCGGATGTCGACTACCTCTCGCAGCGGGTGGCCACGATCGACGCGATGATCGAGGGTCGCCTCGAGCGCGAGCGCGGCGCCCGCAAGGCGTTCGCGCTGCGCGAGCAGGACAAGCGCGAGTCTCGCGACCTCATGCAGCGGCAGATCGCCGACGCGCGCCGCGTGAGCCCGGTTGTCCAGGCCGACCGGCTCGACGTGCTCGAGAAGCGGTGTGCCGGGCTCGAGGCGCAGGCCGCGAAGGTGCCGGCGCTCGAGAGCACCGTCGCCGAGCTGGCGAAGGTGAACGAGGCGCTGCGGGCCGACAACGCCAAGATCCTCGCCGTGCTGGCCGCCGCCGCGCCGGGGGCCGAGCAGACCACGCCGGCCGCCGAGAAGCCCGAGCCGGTCGAGGGCGACAAGGGACCCGCGAAGTCGAAGGGGAAGAGGTGAGCGCCATGGGGCACTGCAAGCACGCCTGCGGAAGGTGCAAAACCATCCTGCCGGGAGACCGGCACCCCGACGCGAAGCTCGACGGTGCGCCGTGCTCGCGCGAGCTGCGCCACGACGCGCCCGGGGCCGGCGCGATTGAGGGCCTGCCCGAGGTCGACCCCGCTCTGGCCGCCAACGAGATCCGCAAGGCAGAGCTGGCGCGAACCGCCGAGCAGGAACTCGAGGGGCGGCTGCAGGAGCAGCGCAAGGCGCTCGAGGCCGCTGGCCTCGACAAGCAGATCGCCAGCGTCGACACCGCTCGGCGCGAAGTGCTGCGGCAGGCTGTCGAGGGCGCGGCCGACAAGTCGGTCGCCGCGTTCGAGCAGCAGCGCACGCCCACGCGGCACCTTGGGCCGGTCGGCGCGAGCGAGCAGGCGATCCGGGACTACGCCGCTGCGCACCACGACGGCGACGATCGCCGCGAGGCGTTCGCCCGTGCCCTGGAGCACGCGTCCGAGCTGCGATCCCCGGCGAGCGAGCCGCCGCCGTCGCAGCTCTGGCCGGACAGCGAGATCCAGTGACCACGCCCGCCGCCACAACGCCCCCGGTCGCCCTCGAGCTGCCGGGGGCGTTCTACTGCACGAGACTGGCGTGCCGACTCTCGCCAGCAGCTTGCATCGCCCGGCAGACCGCGAAGGGCGAGCGAGGCCGGATGCCGTGGGCGATCGCGATCCACTGTCGTGGCTGCCCGCAGGGCGCCGAGGTGCGGGCCACCGTCGAGCGAGAAGCCGCCGGCCGAGCCGAGGTCGCTTGACGGTTCCCCGGCGCACCTTTTCAAGCGCCCGGCGGTTGTGAGAACTGTTAAGGGACTTTCGATAACTTGCGGTGTGACTTAACTGTTAAGTGATTCCGCGCACTTGCGTCATGTCATCCGCTTGACAAGCAGGCGAGCGGCCGCCTATCGTTCCTGTGTGAGCGCGACAGTGTTCCGCCGCGCACTCAAGAGCGAGACCGATTCCGAGAACGAGAGCGAGAGCAGCACCCCGCCGCCGGCACTTTGAGCTGCGCGGCTTCCCTCGGAGGTCGGTCATGTCGAAGATCCAAGACGCCCACGCGCTCGCCGTCGATGGGCTCGCCACGCTTCGTGAGTCGGGCGCGTTCCTCTCACTGTCGCGCTCGGGGCTCTACAAACTGCTCCGATCGGGCGAGCTGCCGAGCGTCAAGGTCGGCAAGGCGCGCCGCATCCCGCGCGCCGCCCTCGCGGCGTTCGTCGAGCAGCGCGTCGCGGCCGGTCTGAAGTAGCGCAACCCCACCCCCACAAACGACGAACCGCGCCCCCGGCAAGGAAAGCGCGGCCCGTCGAAAGGCACCCGATGCCAAACAGTAACCTCAAGACGAACCCGGCGGCAACCTCCGCTCTCCTCGACCGCGCTGTCGCCGGGGCCCGCGCCCTGGCCGCCACGCATGCTGCCGAGGTCAAGACCTTCACGCTCGGCACGCCTGAGCCCTTGCACCTCGCCGCGCCCGAATCTGCCCCCGCTTTGCCCTCAGCGGCCCCTGTTGCGCCGGTCGTTCAAGCGCAGGCGCCTCCCGCGCCGCCGTTCGTCGCCGTGGCTGCCGACAAGCTCGCCACAGGCATCGCCTCGATTGCCGAGGGGAGGCTGCTCGACAAGCACGGCGAGCCCGTCGTCGAGTGCTACGCCGTGCTCCCTCTTCGCGAGGCTCTCGAACACGCCTTCGACACCGACGCGCACCTCGTGACCTACGTGGTTGCTGGCGAGGAGTTCCAGCCGCGGATCAACAAGCCGGGGCTGTCCGCCGTCGAGGCCGAGACAGACGCCGCGGTGCAGGTGCAGGTCTTCTTCGCCGACCTCGACAACCCCGGGCACGCTCTCTGGACCGAGGAGGCGCGCGCTGTCGCGCGGGCGCAGGAAGCCGCGCTGCCGGTCCTGTCGACCTGCGGCATCTACGACACCGCGAAGGGCAGGCGCATCGTGCAGCCGCTCGAGAACCCGGTCCCCGCGCGGGAAGTCGAGCCCTACCTCGCGCGATGGCTCGGCCAACTCAAGGCCGCCGGCCTCGTGGTCGACGAGGGTTGTGACGACTGGACCCGACACTTTCGGCTGCCCCACGTCCTGCGGGACGGGCAGCCCTTCCACTCGCCGTATGTGAACCTCAAGCACATGCGTCCGATCGCTGTTCAGCCGATCCATGGCGCCACCCCCGCCGCGGTCTCGCCGAGCCCCTCGACGCGCAAGGACCCGCCCGCGAACCTCGAGCTGCTCACCGCAGCAGCAGCCGCGCTCGCGCTACATGGCCCCGCCGTCGAGGGGCAGCACGGCGACAACCACACCTTCCGCGCCGCCGCGCTCCTGCGCCGTGACTTCGCCCTGACCGAGGAAGAGGCGTGGCCCCTCATCCTCGCGTGGAACCAAAGCTGCCGCCCACCCTGGAGCGAAGCCGACCTGCGCACCAAGCTCGTGGGTGGCCTGACCTACGGCACGACGCCGGTCGGCCGCTCCCGCGACTTCGTGGGGCTCGGTGAGAAGCAGGCAGCGGCGCAGCGCTTGCCCAACGGCGAGATCGGCCCCACCGACCTGCGCAAGAAGCTGCGCGCACGGGGGCGCAAGCTCGACAAGTCCGCCGACCTCAAGAAGCTGCAGCGCGCCCTCGCGATCGAGTGCCTCGGTCCCGACCTCAAGCACGCGCAGCCGTTCGGGACCAAGGACGACCTCTGGAACGTGCTGCACGAGGCTGCGCGCCAGCGGGCGCCCTGGCCGGTCGTGGCCGAGGTTGTGCGCCCATCCGCCAACCTGACCGATGGGTGGGCCGGGTGGGAAGAGGAGGCCGAGGGCATCTACCAGCAGCGCCTTGAATGGTGGGCCGACTGGCGCGCCAAGCGGCTCGGCGAATCCGTCGAGGTGCAGACGGGGCTTACCTACGGCGGTTGCTTGACGATCATGCGCCGCCCCGACTTCTCCGACCGGGTGCTCCGCGGGGAGGCCCTCGAGTTCAACGACCTGACGCAGGCCCCCGAGGTCGGCCGAAAGCCGTTGACCGACGCGCGCGTGAACAAGATCCGCGAGTCGACCGAGCGGGCCTACTCCGTGCCGGCCAAGGACAGCAGCAAGCCCGCCGCCTTCGACAAGACGCACGTCTGGGACGCGCTCTTCCAACTCGCCGACGAGCGCCACTACCACCCCGTGACCGAGTACCTGCGGGCGCTCCGGTGGGACGGCACACGCCGAGTCGAGCGCTTCGCAGTCGAGTGCCTGCGCGTCGCGCAGCCCACGAAGATCCAGCAGCGCGCCCTCCGGTGCTGGTTCATCGGGACGGCGGCGCGGGGCCTGCGGCCGGGCTGCAAGATGGACGGCGCGCTCGTGCTCGTCGGCCCCCAGGCCGCCAAGAAGTCCCTCTTGTTCGAGAAGCTCGGCGGTCCCTTCTACCTGCCATTCGACGCCGACTTCCGCACCCGGGACGGGCAGCAGATCAGCCACGGCGGCTGGATCCTCGAATGGGCCGAGCTGGCATCCATCCGCAACGCCACGGTGGAGAGCGTCAAGGCGTTCATCTCCAAGACGGTCGACACGTGGGTCGGCAAGTGGCAGCGCGCCCCCACCGTGGCCCCGCGTGGCTTCGTGATCGTCGGCTCGACCAACGAGGAAGACTTCCTCAAAGACGCGACCGGCAACCGGCGCTTCTGGCCCATCCGCGTCGGCGGGACGATCGACCTCGAGCGCGTGCAGGCGTGGCGCGATCAGCTCTGGGCCGAAGCCGTGACTGCTGTTGGAGCGGGCGAATCGTGGTGGCTGTCCGAGGATGAGGAGGCCGGGCTGCGCCGCGAGCAGGCGCCGTTCGAGGACTGCGACCCGTGGGAGGCCAAGGTGCAGGAGTACCTGACCGCCGCCGAGAAGCCGCCGAGCAAAGGCGACGCAGGCGTTGGGGTGCGGCGCCCGGTCACGACCGACAACGTGCTTCGGTTCCTGGCCATCCCCGTCGAGAGGTGCGGGGACCGGGAGCAGAAGCGCGTGGGGCGCATCCTGCGCCGCCTCGGGTACGAACGCGAACGCGGCCGAGTCGACGGGCAACGCGCCTACACATGGCAGCGCCCCAATGTCCCCTCTCCTCGGTCGCCAGAGGGGACAGCAGAGGGGACAGCAAAGGCGCTCTGAAATCCATTGGTTGCGTGTGTTGTCCCCTCTGTCCCCTCTTCTTTCTCTAGAAGGATTCCAGAAGATGACTAGGCAAGAGCACCCCGCACAGCGCCCGCACAGCGCACAGGGCCCCCAGCCCGCCAGAAAAGATCGGCCCCAAAAACACGGGGGACAGGGGACAAACGGTCAAATCCTCAGCATTGGCGCGCCGTTACCCCGCCCCCCGTGGTTCGCCTCGACAGGGGACACCGGGGGACAGCCTTCCCCTGCAACGCCTTTTTACTAGCGAAACGCCCCGCGGCGAGCCCTGAGAGCTGGATCCCCACACGTCCGCCCGACAGCACGAGGACTTGAGCCATGACCGACAAGACCACCCCCACCCCCGCCTCCCGCGCCATCGTGCGCGACGATCGTGGCCGTATCGTCCCCGGCGTGAGCCTCAACCCCGGGGGCAGGCCGGGCGGGGTGCGCGCCCTCGTGACCGAGCTGACCGGAGAGGGGTGCCGGGAGGTGTTCGAGCGCCTCGCCACGATCGCTCGCGGCGAGCCCGTCACGGCGAGCAAGGACCGCTGGGGCGATGCACGGGAGGTGCGCTTCGGGGCGCGCGAGATCGTCGAGGCCAACAGGATCCTCCTCGAGTACGGGGTCGGTCGCCCGACGCAGAGAGTCGACCTCGCGGCGGCTGTCGCCATCGGTCCCATGCCGGCCAGCGCCCTCGACCCCGACTCGCTCAGGAGCATGACCGACAGTGAGCTGGCCGTGGTCGAGCACCTGCTCGCCCTGGCGGTCGAAGGTGCCGTTCCCGCTTTCAGTGTCGCCGACCGTCGCGAGTACGAAGAGCACATGCGGCAGCTCGCTGCGTTGACGATGCGCGCCGAGCTGCGCCAGCCCTCGCGGCGCCCGGCGCGATCACAAGGCGCGGTGGTCGACGCAGAGATCATCCCCAACGGCTGACCGGCGCATCGCCGGCCACAACCGCGGCCCCGCGCCGCACACGAGAGGAAGCCCATGCCGACTCCCGAAGGCTTGCCCGAAGAGTTGGTCCTTGCAGCGCAGCTCACTCACGACCTTGGCGACGCGTTCCTGAACCAACGCCCGCCCACGCAGCAGACCGTCGACATGGCTTGGCGGGTCTTGACGCTGATCGCGCCGCGGTACGGCGTCGACATGGACGAGCTGCTCGCCAAGGTCCGAAGCCGTGGGGGTGTCCAGTGAACGCGCCCGACCGTCGCCGCGACAACCTCGCCGCAGCTCGCGCGGCCGTGACGAAGCAAGCCGAAAACCTCGAGCTGGGGTGCCGGTCCTTCTGGAACGCCCTGCGGGGCCTTGAGGGCACCCTCACGGCCGACGAGCGGCAACGCCTCGAGCTGGAACACGCCGCAGCCTTCCGGCGCCTACAGGCAGAGTTCCAGCGGGCCGCCCTGCTCTTCCCCGTGCTCGACGAGCAGGCCGCAAGGCTTGCCGTGGCCTCTCCTGCGCACCGCACAGCCGCCCTGGCCTCGGATGCCTCCCGGTCGCCGGTCGTGGCCCCTGCGCCCGCACCCGAGCCCCTCGAGCCGGCCCCTGCGCCCGCACGCGAGGTCGCCTCCGCGCCACCCTGGCCGCGGTACTACCTCGACAGCGCCCCGGTCGACGAGGGCGAGTAGCTCTGTCCCAATCCTCCCCCTGCGATGGGACGGCCGCACCCTAGGAGCCCGTGGCCTGTCCCTCCGCTTGCGGAGAGACACAGCCCTGCACCATGCGCCCGATCGTCGCCCGGGACAGGCCCACGGTGGCCGCTATCTCGCGCACGGTGCGGCCCTCAGACCGCAGGGCGCGGACCTGGGCAGCATCGGCCTCGCTCGGGAGCTGCCCACGCCCCCAGCGGGCACGCTGGCCCAAAGCGGCGGCGTGGATCCTCTTGCTGGCGACCTTCGCCCGGAGCCGCTGAGACTTGCGCTCGCTCTCCCACCTCGCCGTCCATGCCGCAAGAGACAGCATCAACTCCCGCTGCTGCCGGTCTGCGGTGGCCGTGCTCAGAAAGGGCTCCTGCAAGCTGTAGAGCTGCGCGCCAAGGTGCTCCTCAAGGTGGCGCAGCAGGCCGAACGCACCCTCGATCCCCTCGCGCGAGAAGCGGTCCCAACTCCAGATCGCCAAGGTATCCGCCTCGCCCGCCTCGATAGGGGCCAGCGCTTGCCGGTGCACCTCTGCCGCGGTGGACTCATCCCAGGCGGACAGCTTCAAGGCCACCTCACGCACCACGATCCATCCCAGGCGGGCGGCTGCGGCGCGCAGGGGTGCGAGTTGGCCTTCCGGGTCTTGCTGGCGTTCGCCACGGCTGACGCGGCCGAGCAGAACGACACGACGGGGGCGAGCGGCGGTGGGAGTGGGCATGGACGGATCTTGACAACCCGCCCCACGCTTGTCAAGCATCGTCCGACCTTGGTTGACAACTCGCCTTCGACCTCCGATACTGACCGCCAACGAAGGAGATCACATGGTCAAGACGACTCAGGTTGCCTTCCGCCTCACCGACGACATGGTCGAAGGGATCGATCGCCACGTCGAGAGGCTGCGCGCTGCAAACCCCCAAGGAATCTTCAACCGCTCGGACGCCGCGCGCGACCTACTCGCCCGCGCTCTCGCCGAGGTTGAGGCCGCCGACGACAAGGGCCCCGCCAAGGGCAAGAGGGGCCGGACATGATCGCGACCACGCTGGACGCTTACGCCGTGACGCTCAACCCCGAGGCGGGGCGCTTCGCCGTGACCCCGAAGCAGGGCCCCAACGTGCGCGAGGTGCTCGGCTGGATCGTCGCCGTGTTCTTCGACGGTCCGCGGGCTCGCCCCGTCGAGGTGTGCCTCTCCTACAAGGCCGCCGCGCCGGCTGTGCAGGCGAGCGCGTGGCGCGAGTTGGTCCGAATCCTTGCCGAAGCCACCCTCGAGGCGGAAGGAGCCACGTCTTGAACGCGCCCCGGTTCGTTGAGCTGATCCGCGTGTCGACGGCAGGCCAAGACGCGCGCGACACCCCCGAGCTGCAACGCCGCGCCCTCGACGCCATGCGCACGCGCCTCCCGGGCGTGCTCGTGCGCAGGCTCGAGAGCACGATCTCGGGCGCCACAGCCATCGCCGACAGGCCCGACCTGCAAGAGCTGGCTGCCCTCTCGGCCGCGCGCGCCTTCGACGAGGTGCGCGTGTACGCGGTCGACCGGCTCACCCGCGCCGAGGATCCTCGGGCACGGTTCGCGTTGTGGGGCATGGTCGCGGACGCGGGCGCGCGCATCCTCGACACGAACGGCAAGACGTTGGATCCGGCCGACCCTTCCAACATGGGCGAGGTGGACTTCTACCTCTCCACCCTCTTTGCCGCGCAGGAGCGGAAGCGAATCATCCGGCGCACGTCGGACGGCCGGAAGCGCGCCGCCAGCATGGGCAGGCTGCCGCACGGCGAAACCCCCTTCGGCCTGCGCTTCGACAAGATCACGGGCAGGTGGTCGGTCGAGGAAGGCGAGGCCGCGCTCTACCGGCGCACCTTCGACCTGTACCTGTCGGGGCAGACGCTCCGAGGCGTCGCGGACACATTCCGGCGCGAGGGCATCCCGACCCGCCACGGGGGAACGTGGCGCGCGTGCAACATCCACCGCTTGCTGCGCAACCGCGCAGCGATCGGCGAGTTCACGGCACTGGACACCGTGATCAAGGTTCCGGCGATCGTGGCGCCCGAGCTGTTCGACGCTGCCCAAGCCCGCATGCGCTGCAACAAGGAGAACTCGGGCACGCTGCCCACCTACCCCGCCCTCTTCCGGCGCGCGGTCGTGTGCGGGGAGTGCGGCCACTCCGTTCGCGTCGCGGTCAAGTGGCGCGACGCGGCGCACACCTCGCGGAAGGCTTACTACTGCTGCGCCTCCGGGGACGACGACACGATCCAGCCCAAGCACTTCCTGTACTGCCATCGGGTTGAGGACTTCGACGCCGCTGTGCGCGCCGAGCTGGAGCGCATCCTCGCGGATCCGAAGCTGTTGACCGACACCGCGAAGGCGTTGACCGGCAAGCCGCGGAGGGACACCGCGAAGGAACTGGCGGCGGCGCAGCGCGAGGCCAAGCGGCTCGAGGCTGCCGAGGGCAAGACGCTCGCACTCCTCGGCGAGGACGGGATCTCGCAAGACAGCCTGAAGGCGCGCCTCAAGGAGCTGGCCGCGCAGCGGGCCGAGGTCGCCCGGCAGATTGCGGCGCTCGAGACTGCCGCTCAGGGGGCCCCCGTGGTCGACCTCAAGGACATGCGCGCGGGTGCGGCTCGGGTGCTCAAGACGATCAAGGGCCTGAGCGCCGAGCGTTGGGGACAGGTGGCGCGAGTGCTCTTCCCCGGCAAGCTCAAGGTGTGGCCCGACGCCGTGACGGGCGAGTGCGTGCTCCCGCTCGACGGCCTCGTGTCCAGCGTGTCTCAGGCTTCCAGGGCCGCGAGAACGAGGCGGTCGTCGTGAGCCTGACCCGCAGCAACGCCACCGGCGAGGTCGGCTTCCTCGCGGACGTGCGGCGCATGAACGTCGCCATCACGCGGGCGCGCCGGCACCTGCTCGTCGTGGGCGACAGCGCGACCGTCTCGGCGCACCCCTTCTACCGGGACTTCATCGAGCACGTGACCGCGGTGGGCGGCTACGAGAGCGCCTGGGACTCCCCGGCGCTGTAGAGGCCGTTGCACGTGCAGCCCGTCGGCCGGGCGCTCCGCTTGGCAGTAGAATCGCGGCCCTCCATCCGCCCGGAACGACTCCATGACCTCCATCTCCGCTCTCGCCGCGCTGGCATTCCTCGCCGCCGATCCCGACTGGGCCGCCAGCTTCGACGGACCTGCTCTCTCCAGCTACCTCGGGGAGGGCGCCGGGCAGCACGGGATCCTCGTCGCGGGCGCCGGCGCCCCTGTCTCCGGCGTGGTCGAGGCCTCGCAGGCGCTGCAGGCCGCGCTCCGCGCCTCGGATCGCGTGCGGCTGGTGATGGACGCCTCGAGCCTCGGCGACCTCGCCGCGGCGGCCGACCTGGAGATCGTGAAGCGCTCCAGCGCCCTGCCCGTGGACCTCGTCCTGATCCTGCGCGTGTTCCCCGGGCCGCCGGGCAAGCCGCCGATGGCGGTCGGGACCTTCTACGACAAGCAGTCCGCCGCGCAGGGCGCCTTCAGCGTCGAGCAAGGCAAGCCGCTGGCCCCGCGCTCGGGACCGGCGGCGGTCGCGGGAGTGCCGCAGGTGGCCATCGACGCCGTCGAGCACGCGCGCGGCAAACCCGACGTGGGGGACTCGAAGCGGCAGGCCTACGAGCACTCGAGGCTGACCTTCGCCGAGAGCCCCGAGTCCCGGGGCTCGAAGTGGACCCTGCCGGGTCGCGGGAGCTACGGGCAGACCCGGCTCGGCGGAGCCGAGTTCTACGAGCTGGTGGGCCGCCGCGACCTCGCCGCCGGCTACCGCGCGCGCAGGGGCGCCAAGGTCGCGACCACGGTGCTGGGCATCACCGGGATCGTCTCCGGCGCGATCACCATGGGAGTGGTCGGCTTCGACTCCCTCTTCGACACCGAGTACTCCCCGCCCACGCGAGCCAAGACCGAGCAGCGCACCACCGCGCTCATCGCCGGGGGCGTCACCCTCGGCGCCGGAGTGCTGCTCGTCGTGGCGGGCGCGCTCATCCCCGAGCACTCCATCGACGGCACGGAGGCCCGCGGGTTGGTCGACAAGTACAACCAGAAGCTGCGCAAGGACTACGGCCTGCCCGCGGGCGAAGCCAAGGTCGGCGGGTTCTTCGCCAAGGGCGGCGGCGGGCTCACCCTCGAGGTGACGCTGTGAGCGCCGCCCTGGGGGCGCTCGCCCTCGCCTGCGCGCTCGCCGCGGCCCCCGCGCCGGCCGTTCCGGAGGCCAAGGGCGGCGGCGCGCTGGCGGAGCTCGAGCAGCAGCAACAACGCCTCTTCGAGTCCCTGGCGCCGGCGGTGGTCTTCATCCTCTGCGGCGACCACTTCGGCTCCGGCTTCTTCGTCACCCGGGACGGCCTCGTCCTCACCAACGCGCACGTCGTCGAGGGCAAGCCGAAGGTGGAGGTCGTGCTGCGAGACGGCCGGCGGCTGCCCGGGACGGTCGTGGAGAAGGCGGCGGACCGGATCGACCTGGCGCTGGTGCAGGTAGCGGTCAGCGACGCGGCGGTCCCGCCGCGGGCCACCCTGGCCGAGGTGCGCATCGGCAGCTGGGTCGGGGCCATCGGACACGGGCGCGGGGCCATCTGGACCTTCAACACCGGGATGGTCTCGAACATCTACCCCGAGGGCGCCGACCACCCCGTCTTCCAGACGCAGATCCCGCTCAACCCCGGCAACTCCGGCGGGCCCATCTTCGACCGCCAGGGCCGCGTGGTCGGCATCGTCACCGCGGGCATCACCGACGCCAGCGCCATCAACTTCGGCATCGCGATGGACGTGGCGTTCAAGTCGCTGACGCGGCTGGCCGCGGTGAGCGACCTGCTCCTCGTCAAGGCGCCCAAGGGCGTGCCGGTCTTCGTGGACGGGGTGATGGCCGGCACCGGACCGCGCGTGGCGGTGCCGGCGGTCGCCGGGAGGACCTACGAGGTCTTCGCGGTCATCGAGGGCGCCATGAAGAAGGCGCAGGCGAAGTTCCCGGAGGTCCGGGAGGTCGAGCTGAAGTAGGAACGTGCCGGCCCGGGGCCGCTACTGCGTGATCTTCAGATCGAACGGGTACTCGATCGGATGGTCGCGGTTGTCGCCCGGCTTCGGGAACACCCAGTACTTCATCTTCAGGACGCAGTCGTGGACGCGGTCGTCCTTGAGGGTGCTCTTCTTGTTGAGGACCCGCGCCTCGGTCACGTTGCCGTTGGTGTCCACGATGAAGCCCACCACCACGCGGCCCTCGAGCTTGGTGCCGGTGTCGGCCAGGACCTTCTCGTAGCACTCCTGGATCTCGGGCATGTAGAACTTCACGACCGTCCGCACACCCTCGCCGTCGAACATCATCCGCGAGACGTCCAGCTCCTTCTTGGCGGGCTTGGCCGGCTTGCTCGGGTCGTTGGCGGCGGCTCCGGTGCTGCCGGTCGCGCCGGTCGAGCCGCTGCTGCCCGAGGACAGGCTGGGGCCGGTGTCGAGCTTGAAGTCCCCGAGGTTCGGCTTGGTGCCCTCGACCTTGGGGTCCTTCTTGTCGTCGGCGGCGAAGCCGGCGGCAGGGAGCGCGAGCGATGCGGCGATCGCCAGGAAGCGCAGCGTCTTCACGGTCTGTCTCCTTCGGGTTCCGGAGAGGCCGGATTTCGACGCCGGCTCCCCTTTCAGGTCTTGAGTCCGGTGGCCGCGATCACGATGCGCTGGATCTCGCTGGTGCCTTCGTAGATCTCAGTGATCTTCGCGTCCCGGAAATGACGCTCGGCATCGTACTCCTTCGTGTACCCGTAACCACCGAAGATCTGGAGCCCCTTGCTGGTCACTCGCCCGCTCATCTCCGAGGCGTACAGCTTGGCCATCGCCGACTCGGCGGTGTGCTTGACGCCCTTGTCCTTCATGGACGCGGCATGCCAGATGAGCATTCGAGCGGCCGCGATCTCGGTCGCCATGTCGGCGAGCATGAACTGGATGGCCTGGTGCTCGCTGATGGCCTTGCCGAAGGCCTTGCGCTCCTTGCTGTAGTCGCGGGCCTCCTCGAAGGCGGCGCGGGCGATGCCCAGGGCCTGCGCGGCGATGCCGATGCGCCCGCCGTCGAGGGTGCTCATGGCGATGCGGAAGCCCTCGCTCTCCTTGCCCAGCCGGTTGGCGGCGGGGATGCGGCAGTCCTCGAAGAAGAGGCTGCAGCTGCCGGAGGCGCGGATGCCGAGCTTGTTGTCCGGCTTGCCGCGCGAGAAGCCCTTGGTGTCGGTGGGCACCAGGAAGGCGCTGATGCCGCGGTGCTTGGCGCCGAGGTCGGTCATCGCGAAGACGAGGATGGTGTCCGCCTGCGGGCCGTTGGTGATGAAGTTCTTGGCGCCCTCCAGGACGTACTCGTCGCCGACCAGCTTGGCGGTGGTCTTCATCTCCGCGGCGTCCGAGCCCGACTGCGGCTCGGTGAGCGCGAAGGCGCCCAGCTTCTCGCCCTTGGCGTAGGGCGTCAGGAACTTCTTCCTCTGCTCGTCGGTGCCGTACTTGGAGACCGGGTCGCAGTAGAGCGAGTTGGAGACGCTCATGATGACGCCGGTGCCGGCGCAGCCGCGGCTGATCTCCTCCATCGCCACCGCGTAGGCCACGTTGTCCATGCCCGCCCCGCCCCACGCCTCGGGGATGGCCACGCCCATCAGGCCCATCTCGCCGAGCATCTTGATGGCCTCGGCCGGGAAGCTGTGCTCCTCGTCCCACTTGCGGGCCTTGGGCGCGAGCTCCTTGGCGGCGAAGGTGCGGCACAGCTTCCGAAGCTCCAGCTGCTGCTCGTTCAGCTCGATTTCCATGGGGGCCCCGCCTTGAAGATGGAGAGAGGCCAGGATTCTAGTGACGGCCCCCAGCCGTAGCCACCAGAACGCCCGTATTTGCAGGGAGATCCGCCGCTAGCGGGGCGCCGGCAGGTAGCGCAGGGGGTCCTTGGGCGCGCCGGCGTCCCGGACCTCGAAGTGGATGTGGGGGCCGGTCGACTTGCTGGCCTCGCCCACCTTGGCGATGGGCTGGCCCGCCTTGACCTGCTCCCCGTCCTTCACCAGCAGCTCCTGGTTGTGGGCGTAGAGGGTCACCAGGCCCTTGGCGTGCTGGAGCGCCACCACGTTGCCGTAGCCCTTCTGCTGGCCGGCGAAGAGCACGTCCCCGTCGGCGGCGGCGAGCACCGGCGAGCCGAGCGGCGCGGCGATGTCGATGCCGTCGTGGCGGGTGTCGCCGCGGGGCCCGAAGCGGGCGTAGAGGACGCCGACCAGCGGCCAGGCGAGCGGCGCGTCTCCCTGCGGGATGGGCCGGACCTCCGGCAGCGGCGGCGACTCGCCCGGCGGGACCTCGAGCCTGGCCTTGACGCCGGGGACGAACAGCTCCTGGCCGCTGGCGAGCTTGGAGCCGTCGCCCAGGTGGTTGGCGATGGAGAGGTCCTCGACGCTGACCTGGTAGGCCTTGGCGATGCGCCAGAGCGTCTCGCCGGGCTTGACCACGTGGGTGACGCCCTGGATGTCCGGCTCGGCGTGGCCCTTGAGCTCGATCGCGGGCTTGCGCGGCGCGGTCGTGACGCAGCCGGCGAGGGCCAGGCAAGCCAAGGTGAGGAAGAGGCAGGTCCTTTGACGATTCATCTCCTCGCGGCGCGGCGGGGTAGAGCCCGGCCTCCGCGCCGGGGGCGTGTCGGTCGGTCGCGCAGGCCGCACGGGCGCACGCCGACTGCCGTCCCCGCCACGGAGGGCGGGCACTACCCGCGACCGCCGCTCGCGAGACGTGACCGCATTGCCCTCAGCCATTGCGCTGGTAGCCCTGCACCGTCCAGGTCCGCAAGGTGCCGAGCAGGCCGTGGTCGGTCTTGTCGATGTTCAGCGGGGTCAGCGAGATCAGGCCGTCCTTGAAGACCGCGTTGCAGTCCGAGCCCGCCAGGTCGTCGTAGTGAACGTCGCCGCCGCCGATCCAGTAGTACTGCCGGCCGCGCGGGTCGGTCTTCTCGTGGACGACCGCGCCGTAGTTGCGCGTGCCCAGGCAGGTGACGGCGAAGCGGTCGGTGGGGGCCGTGGGGAAGTTCACGTTGAGCAGCGCGTGCCGGGGCAGCGGGTTCTTGGCCACCGCCTCGACCAGCGCGGGGGCGAAGCGGGCGGCCGCCGCGAAATCGCGCGGCGAGCGGCCGGCGTGGGACAGCGCGATGCCGGGCACGCCGATCATCGCGCTCTCGACCGCGGCGGCGACCGTGCCCGAGTAGAGGACGTCGTTGCCCACGTTCGGCCCGTCGTTGATGCCCGAGCAGGTGACGTCCGGCCGCTGGTCCTTCAGCACGTGGTTCAGGCCGATGTAGACGCAGTCGGTGGGCGTGCCGTCGACCTCGAACCAGCGCGGCTTCCTCTCCTTGATGCGCAGGGGCCGGGCCAGGGTGATGGCGTGGGAGGCCGCCGACTGCTCGCGGTCCGGGGCCACGACCCAGACCTCGTGCAGCGGAGCGAGCGCGTCGTGGAGCGCCTGCAGGCCCTCCGCATGGATGCCGTCGTCGTTGGAGAGGAGGATTCGCACGCCGTAGGAGGTAACAGATGGCACCCGGAGGCTCAAGGTGCGCGGCGCCGCCTTGTCCCCGGCGCCCGGAGTCCTCAGAGTGACGCGAGGCGGTGACGCGTGGAAGAGGAAGGCAAGCTGCGGCTGGCCAGCCCGCGGGGCCGGGGCGTGGTCGCGGCGGCGGTCCTGGGATCCTCGGTCGCCTTCCTGGACAGCACCGTGGTCAACGTGGCCCTGCCCACGCTGGGCCGGTCCCTGGGCGCCTCGTTCGCGGGGCTGCAGTGGACGGTCGACGGCTACTCGCTGCCGCTGTGCTCCCTGCTGCTGGTGGGGGGCGCCCTGGGCGATCGCTTCGGGCGTCGGCGGGTCTTCCTGTTGGGGCTCACCTGGTTCGGGCTCGCCTCCGTCCTGTGCAGCCTGGCGAACTCGGTCGCGGTGCTCGTCGCCGCCCGCGCGCTGCAGGGAACGGGCGCCGCCCTGCTGGTGCCCGGCAGCCTCGCGCTGCTGCGCTCCGCCCTCGACGAGCGCGACCAGCCGGCGGCCATCGGCGCCTGGGCCGGGCTCTCGGGCGTCGCCACCGCCGCCGGCCCGCTGGCCGGCGGCTATCTGGTGGAAGCGGTGTCCTGGCGCGCCATCTTCGTGCTCAACGTGCCCCTGATCGCCGCGGCGCTCTTCGTCGCCAGGCGCTGCGTCCCCGAGAGCGGCGTGCGCCAGGCGGGGCCGCTGGACCTGGCCGGCGCGGTGGCGGCGCTGCTGGGCCTGGGGCTGCTCACCTGGGGGCTCATCGACCTGCCCTCCTCCCGTCGCGGCGGTCCCCTCCTCGTGGCAGCGGGCGCCGCGGGCGTGGTCCTGTTCCTGCTGCGCGAGAGGCGCGCCGCCAACCCCATGCTTCCCCTGGGGATCTTCCGCTCGCGCCAGTTCGCCGGCGCCAACCTGACGACCCTCGCCGTCTACTTCGCCCTGGGCGGCGCGACCTTCCTGTTGGTCCTGTACCTCCAGCGCGTGGCCGGCTACTCGCCGCTCGCCGCGGGCGCTTCCCTGCTGCCCGTGACCGCGCTCGTCCTCGTGCTCTCTCCGGTGATGGGCCGGCTCGTGCGCCGCATCGGCCTGCGGCTGCCGATGACGGTCGGACCGCTGGTGATCGCTGCCGGGCTCTTTCTGCTGTCCCGCCTGTCGGCGCAGGCGAGCTACGCGTACACGGCCCTGCCCGGCATCGCATTGCTGGGGCTCGGGTTGGGGCTGACCGTGGCGCCGCTGACCTCCGCCGCGCTCACGGGCGCCGGCGAGCGCTTCGCGGGGGTGGCCTCGGCCGTGAACAACGCCGTGGCCCGCGTCGCCGGGCTGCTGGCGGTCGCCCTCCTTCCGCTGGCCGCCGGCGGGCTCTCGAGCGACCCGCGCTCGCTGGCCCAGGGCTTCCCCGCGGCGATGCGGCTCGCGGCCTTCTTCTGCCTGGCCGGGGCCGCCATCGCCGCGGTCACGATCCCCGGCGCCCCGGCACGACGCCCTGCCTGAGCTTCACGGGCCGAGGCCTCGCGGGGCGAGGGCGCGCTGGCAGAGGGCGAAGAGGCCGTCCACGCCGAGCGCGAGCGCCGCGGCGGGCAGTGCGCCGGCGAGGACCTGGCGCAGATCGTCGAGGGCCAGGCCGGAGACGATGGGCTCGCCCAGGCCTCCGGCGCCGATGAAGGCCGCGAGGGTCGCCGTGCCCACGGTGATCACCGCGGCGGTGCGCACGCCGGTCATGATGATCGGCGCCGCCAGCGGAAGGCGCACCTGCACGAGGACCTGGCGGGGCGTCATCCCCAAGGCCCGCGCCGCCTCCACCGCGCTGGGATCGGCGCCGCGCACGCCGGCGTAGGTGTTCCGGGCAATCGGGTAGATCGCGTACAGGAACAGAGCCACCAGCGCGGGCACGACCCCGATTCCGAGCCAGGGCAGCATGAAGGCGAGCAGCGCGATGCTCGGGATCGTCTGCAGCAGCCCCAGGACGCGCAGCGCGGCCTCCGACCCGCGGCGTAGCCGCTCGAGCGCCAAGCCCAGAGGAACCGCGACGGCGATCGCCGCCAGGAGCGCGATGCCGACCAGCCAGAGGTGCCGCGCGGTGTACCGGAGGATGGCCGCGCGCTCGCCCCAGAGGTACGAGACCAGGCCCTGCCCGCTCCCCGCGTCTCCGCTGCCGCCTTGGCCGACCTCGGCCGTCCCGACGAGCCCGAGCTCGGTCAGGGCGCGGCGGGCGACGGACGCGACCGGCTGCCCCTGGACCTCGACCTGCTCGTTGAAGCGGCGCATCGCCGCGACCTCAAGGCGGTCGCTGAGCTCGGTGAGCGCTGCCAGCGCCCGAGGCTCCTCCTTCTGCAGCCTGGGGGCGACGAGGGCCGCGGCTTGGTACGGCGGGAAGAAGTGGCGGTCGTCCTCCAGGACGACCAGCGCTCCGGTGGAGAGCGGTCCGTCGGTCGAGTAGCCGTCGATGACGTCCACCGCGCCGCTGCGCAGCGCCTTGTACTTGAGCGCCGGCGAGAGCGGGCTGGAGGAGGCCAGGCGCAGCCCATAGGCCCGCTCGAGCCCGGCCAGACCGTCGGCCCGGCCGAGGAAGTCGGCGGTGAAGCCGCCTCGGAGGTCGCGACCGTGCCGGGCGAGATCGCTGAGCGTTCGCAGGCCCAGGCGCCGCGCGGTGTCGGCGCGGACGGCGATGGCATAGGTGTTCTCGAAGCCCAGGGGCGGCAGCCAGCGCACTCCCCAGCGCCGGCCGAACTCGCCGCAGACACGGGCATAGACCTCCTGCGGGCTGCCGCGCGGCGACTCGCCCAGGATCGCCAGCAGGCCGGTGCCGGTGTACTCGGGATAGACGTCGATGCGCCCGTCTCGCAGCGCCGCGAAGGCGATCTCCGTCGCCCCGAGGCCCGGCCGCCGCTCGACCTCCAGCCCGCGCGCCTCGAGGAGCTGGGCGAACATCTCGGAGAGCAGGTAGGACTCGCCGAAGGGCTTCGACGCGACGACGACACGCCGGTTCGGGGCGGCCGCGACCAGCGCCAGGCCAAGTGCGGCAATGGTCAGCGCTCTCACGGCGGCAGCGCCCCCGAGCGCGCGAGCAGATCCGCCACGTAAGGCGCGGCCGGCGCCCGTTGGAGCCCGGCCCAGGGCGCGAGCTGAACGATGGCCCCGTCACGCATCACCGCGATCCGGTCGGCGAGCAGGTTGGCTTCGCGCAGGTCGTGGGTGACCAGCACCGTGGCCAGCCCCAGCTCGCGCCGCAGCCGGCCGAAGCTCGCCACGAGCTCGCTGCGGGTGATGGCGTCCAGGGCGCCGAAAGGCTCGTCGAGCAGGACCAACCGAGGCGAGGAGGCCAGGGCCCGGGCGAGCGCTGCGCGTTGCCGCTGGCCTCCCGAGAGCTCGCGAGGCCAGCGCGCACCGAAGCGCGAAGGAGGAAGCCCGACGCGCTCCAAGGCAGCCTGCGCGAGCGCGCTGGGATTCGTCAGCCCGAGCAGCCGGGGCACCAGCGCCACGTTGCGCAGCACGGTCCAGTGCGGCAGGAGCCCGCCGTCTTGAGGCACGTAGCCGATGCGCCTGCGCAGGGCCGGCCCGTCCAGGCGGCGCGCATCCTCCCCGAAGACCTCGAGGTCCCCCCGGTCGGGCTCGACCAGCCGGTTGATGCAGCGCAGGAGCGTCGTCTTGCCTGCCCCGCTCTCGCCGACCAGCGCCACGCATTCGCCCTCGGCGATCTCCAGGCTCACGCCCTTGAGGACGTACGCCGCGCCGAAGTGCTTGTGGAGGTCGCGAAGGACGACGACGGGAGCCGAGGCGGAGGACACCCCTCAGGTTGGACACTGCCCTGCCCCGGCCAAGCCCCAGCAGGGTCAGCCGCCGCCCTTTCAGGCTGCGCGGCGCCCACCGCCGAACCTGCGCGAGTGCCCGAGCTGGATCCCCGGGTCGTTCGGCTTGCTCCGCTGCTTCTCGGTCCCTGCGACTTGCCGCCTCGAGGGCGGAGGAGGCGCCGCCCCCCTCCCGTCTCCCCGTCGCTGATGGATTGGATGGACCGAGCTCAGCGGGCCACTGCTCCGGGGAGAGGCCCGTTGGTTGCCCGCTGCGGCCCGCTGCGCGACACGGGATCCGCCTTCGCTTCTCTGAGGCGCGAACAACACCAGTTCGCAGACCGAGGTCGATGCCGCTTGTGGCTGCTCCGGGCCCGGTGGCGGGCCTGCGGGATGGATCGGCCTGGCGCTTGGCATGCTCGCGGCCGGCGGCCTCGGGCGCCGCCGCCGCGGCGAGGCCGATTCGCCCCGCCCTGGTGCTCGCTTCTCGGGCTTGGAGGCCTGCTGTCACCCCACATCTTCAGCCGGCGGAGGTGGGTAGAGCCCGCCCTCCGTGGCGGGGGCGGCCTTTGTCCGCGCTGACACGACCAAACATGCCGACACGCCCCCGGCACCCTTCGGCGAGCTCAGGGCAGGCTCGGCCGGGCTCTACCCAGCTCGCCAGCTAATTGGTGGAAATCATCCGAAGAGATGTGGGCTGACAGCAGGCTTGGAGGCCCCGGGTTTCCCTCGGGGAGGGCCTACTCCTCGCGCTTACGCTGCCTCAGCTGCCCGACCTCGCGCGTCATCCGCCCGAACGCGCGATCGGCCTCCCGCCGGCGCCGCTCGTCGTGTCGCAGCTCGAAGGCGCGGGCCTCGCGCCGCAGCTGCAGGTAGTGCTCGAGCCGCTCGGCCTCGAGCTCACCGCTCTCGACCGCCGCGAGCAGCGCGCACCCAGGCTCGCCCTCGTGGCCGCAGTCGCTGAAGCGGCACCCGGCGGCCAGCGCCTCCACCTCCTCGAAGGCACCGGCCAGGCCCGCTTCGTCGAGCAGCTGCATCTCGCGCATCCCGGGGGTGTCCAGCAGGAGCCCGCCCTCGCGCGGCAGCAGCAGAAGCTGGCGGTGCACCGTGGTGTGGCGGCCCCGACCGTCGCGCTCGCAGACCTCGGCGGTGGCCATGCGCGCCTCCCCCAGCAGCGCGTTGACCAGGGTGGACTTGCCCGCCCCGGAGGAGCCGACGAGGGCCGCGGTCTGTCCCCGCCCGACGAGCGCACGCACGGCGTCGATCCCCTCGCCGCGCGGCGCGCTGGTGGCCAAGACCGGCGCTCCCGGGCAGTGGGCCTCCACCTCGGCGACCTTCGCCGAGACGTCCGCGCACAGGTCCGCCTTGGTGAGGACGACCGTCGGCTGCGCTCCGCTGGCCCAGACCCGGGCCAGGTAGCGCTCGATGCGCCGCGGGTTGAAGTCGGCGTCGAGCCCGCAGACCACCAGCACGCGGTCGACGTTGGCGGCGACCACCTGCTCGCGCGCCTCCCGCCCCGCCGCCGCGCGGGAGAAGGCGGTGTGGCGGGCGAAGAGGCGCTCGATGGTCGTGAGCGACCCGTCGCCGCCCGGCGCGCCCGACAAGGCGACCCAGTCGCCCGCCACCGGCAACGCGGACTCTCCCAGCTCGCGGCGCAAGCGACCCGTGAGCCGGGCCGCCCCCTCGCCGGCAAGGGACCAGACTTCGTAGGCGCCGCGGTGCTCGGCGGCGACGCGCGCCGGGACGAGCTCGGGAGCCGCCCACTGCTGCCACTGCTCTTCGAAGAAGCGATTCCAGCCCACCAGGGACAAGTCGTGCACGATGACGGACTCCGTCGCGGCGCTCGAGCGCACGCGCAAGCAGCCGGGCGCTCGGCGCCCGGCAGGCTCTGCCTTTCAATCGGGGCGAAACGAGCCGAACAGGGCGCCGGCGACCGGCGCCCGCCGCTACACCCGCTCCGCTTGGAGTCCGACGGCGATCATCCAACCTCGTGCGATGGAACCTGCGAACGACCTGCAGAGATTGCCTCCGCAGTGCGCGCCGGTCAACGCACGCGGGCTCTCTCGACAGGTGCCTCGCAGCTCGCCCAGGAGCCAGTCACCGGTCGCGGGCAGCGGGAGGCGGTCCGTCCGGCGGGACGAGAAGGACGGTGTCCGGTGCGCGGGTTCATTGCTACAAGGTGGCAGCGCCAGCCCTCGGCGCCGCCAGGAGGAGGTGCGGATGGCCCGCGTGAGAATCGACCTGCCGGACCGATTCGCGTTCTGCACCGAGCTGCCCATCCTCATCGGGCACATCAACTACGGGCAGCACCTCGACAACGTGGCGCTGCTCCAGCTGGCGTCCGAGGCGCGCGTCCGTTTCCTCGCGTCGATGGGCTACACCGAGCTCGACGTCGAAGGCGCGGGCATCATCCTGGCCGACGCCGCCGTGCGCTACCGCTCCGAGGCGCGCTACGGCGAGACCCTGGTCTTCGAGATGGCCGTCGGCGGCTTCCACCCCACCGGCTGCGACCTCGTGTACCGCGCGAAGGACA
>DASXVQ010000080.1:0-21523 GCA_036504155.1 Myxococcales bacterium | reverse complement strand
ATACACCCTTCGCGGTGATGTCCTTCTTGGTAGTCTTCCCCATGGCGCGTTCCTCCGGGTGGCCGCCTTCCAAGCGGCCGGTTGTTGCCCACCGGAAGAATGCGCCATTTCACTTTTCCCCACGACTCGGGACACCACCCTCCGGCCTCCGGTACCCGAAACCGGCGCTCTGCGCAGGCTGAGCTACACCCAGTTGAAGCGTGGTTGCTGCATGTCTGGGTGGAAGGATTTGAACCTTCGGCCTCCGGATTCCGGACCCGGAGCTCTTCCAGGCTGAGCTACACCCAGGGAAGCCGGCACTGAGGCCGGCCACTACTACGACTGCATCGGGACGACAGGATTCGAACCTGCGACCTCGCGGTCCCCGACCGCGCGCTCTGAAGCCAGGCTGAGCTACGCCCCGAAACCTCGTCGACCGGCACTGCGGGCCGGTCGCTCCAGACCCGGGCCTTCCGAGTCCCGAACCAGTCTGGGTGGAAGGATTCGAACCTTCGACCTCCGGCTTCCAGAACCGGGACTCTTCCAGCTGAGCTACACCCAGAGGCAGGGGAGGGACCGCGGAGCGCGGGGGCTCCGCGGTCCTCCTTCACGTCACGTCTTCAGCTCGAGCTTGGGCAGGCCGCCCTCGCCGAGGACGACGTGGACCTGGCCCACCTTCGCGGCCAGCTCCTTGTAAGCCTCGAGCTCCTTGAGCCGGATGAGCAGCGGGCTCTCACCCAGGACCTTGGCGGTCTGGGCGAGCGACCGGGTGGCGGCCGTCTCCTCACGGCGGAGGATGACGTTCGCCTCGGCCTCCTTCTGGGCCTCGATGACCCTGTTGAGCAGGGCCTTCATCTCGCCGGGCAGGATCACGTCCTTCATGCCGAAGCGGATGAGCTCGAGGCCGACGACCCCGGCTCGCGAGGCGACCGCCTGGTGCATCTCGGAGGCCGCGTCCTCGCGGGAGGCGAGCAGCTCGTCCAGCGTGCGCGTGGCGACCGCCTCGCGCGCCGCCAGCTGCATCGCCAGGTAGAGCATGTCGTCCGGCGCGCGGGCCACGGTGGCCAGTCGGCGAGCGTCCTTCACGCGGAAGGCTGCCGACAGGTTGAGCCGCAGCGAGACCCTGTCCTTGGACATCACCTCCTGGCCGGCCACCTGCAGCACCCG
This sequence comes from Myxococcales bacterium, assembly GCA_036504155.1. Taxonomy (GTDB): domain Bacteria; phylum Myxococcota; class Myxococcia; order Myxococcales; family UBA5297; genus JACRCT01. The sequence goes on along the minus strand of DASXVQ010000080.1, from coordinate 20,377 downwards.
CTCCCGCAGGTCGATGACCGCGAGCTGCACCTTGTGGACGGTGGTCCAGGCGGCGTGACGTCCGGGCTGCAGGACTTCGTCCAGCGCGCCATCGACGTAGCGCAGCACCACCGAGCCCTCCGGCGCGGTGGCCTCGACGTAGTCGCACGCCGGGACCAGGGCCCGCAGCTCGTCGCGCAGCGGCGACACCCTGACTGCGTCGGTGTCGAGGATCTCCACGGTCACGGCCGGTGCGGAGACCGACCGCGCGGAGTCTTTGAAGGTGCGCTCCACGGTCCAGACCTGGTGCTGGCCCGGGCCGAGCCACTTGACCGGACGGCCCTTGCGGTAGACGACGGCCCGCTGGTGGGCGGCGACGTCGACCATCTGCAGCTCGTCCGAGGGGACCAGCTTGAGGCGATCGCCGTCGAGGTCCGCGATCAGCTCGCGGGTGTCGAGGCGCACCGTCTTGACGCGGCCGAAGCGGCCGAAGAAGCGGTAGCGCCCGGGACCCAGGTAGCGAGTGGCGCGTCCGTCCCGGATGAGGAACACGCGCTCGTGAAGAGCAACGTCGAGCATCATGATGGCGCCCTCCTTTCGTGGGCTCCCCGCGCAGGGCGCAAGGTGGGGAGTCGCTGTGATGGTTTGAGAGAAGTTGCGTTCCCGCCGCTCGCGGCCGCCGAGCACCGAAGAGCTGCCGCCCAGGGCGGGCGTGCGGTTGCGCGTTGGGGCCCCTCCGCGGACGGCCTCGGGCCTCGCGCCGACTGCTCGCGATGCTCCAGGGTCGCTGGCGGAGGCGCCGCAGGCGCGCGTGCGCACGTCTCTTCCAAGGGCAGCGGGTGCCAGGACAACGGCTCACGGCGGGAACGCCGGGATTGACCTCGGGATTCGAACCCGAGCCAGCGAGATTATCGGTCTCGTGCTCTACCAGTCTGAGCTAGGTCAGGAGTTTTCAGCTCCGTGGGGTGGACCATGCGGTGGTCCGGCCGGGTGCGAGCCTTGGGAACGCGGAACGCGCGAGCGCGATGTGCCCGGGAGAAGACCCGCCGAAGCGGGCCTCCCGGGACAGCGCCGAGCGCCACTCGGCTTGCACCACACTTGATGTTGCGATGCCTCGCACGGGAATCGAACCCGTCTTTCCGGCTTGAAAGGCCGGCGTCCGCGCCGATGGACGAGCGAGGCGAGGGACTGTGTACCCCGTACGAGAGTTGAACTCGTCTCTCCGCCTTGAGAGGACGGCGTCCTTCCACTGGACCAACGGGGCCTTCGCCGAAGCGGCAGTGAGGTCCCACCCGGAGTCGCACCGGGCTCGCCGGTTTTGCGGACCGGATTCCTCACTGGAGGATTGGGACCGAGAATCGATGAAGCGCTGCGGTGCTCCACGGGGAGGAGTCGAACCTCCATGAGGCCGGTTAACAGCCGGCTGCCTTGCCATTAGGCGACCGTGGAACGAACGACGACGACGGGGACGGCGACGACGGATGGAGCTCCGGGGGAAGGATTCGAACCCTCATGACGGGGTTCAGGGCCCCGCATCCTCGACCATTGGATGACCCCGGAATGGGTCAGGACTGCAGCTGCTGGATTGGGGCGCCAGGAATCGAACCCGGATGAGAGGATTCAAAGTCCTCCGTCCTGCCGTTGGACGACGCCCCACCATCTAAAGAAGCGGGATGCGGGAGTCGGACCCGCCTGGACCGGAGTGGAGGTCCGGCGCCTCGCCGCTCGGCCAATCCCGCGGGTGCTTCCAAGGAAGAGCGGAATGCGGGAGTCGAACCCGCCCGAGCCGGAGTGGGGCTCCGGTGCCTTGCCGATCGGCCAATTCCGCAGCCAACACCCCGAGCTTGTCGAGGGGCCAGAACTCAATGCAAGGGGCCAGAATTCAATGCGTGTTCAATCCGAAGTCGAATTCAGGCAATAGAAATCCCTCCCGACCGGATTTCGGGGCGCGCCGGGTGTGAGACCGGCGATCCCAAGGGATCCAGGCAGGTGTTGCCTCCGGTGGGAATCGAACCCACGAAGCCTGCTTAAAAGGCAGGTGTGATGACCGTTTCACCACGGAGGCAAGGGGAAATGACGGCGCAAGGAATCGAACCTTGGTCGGCCGGGTAAGAACCGGCGGCTCTTCCATTGAGCTACGCCGCCATGCCTCGGTATTCAGTTTTCAAGGAACGCAATACGTCTCGCCGGGACTACTAGGGCGCCCGACCACGGCCCCGTTCGACGCTCACTCGACCTGTCGGGGCCCGAAGGCCCCTCCCGCCACAACCGCCCGGCGTGCTGCCACTGCAACGTCGACTGCATCTGCTTTTCTTGGGGACCCAGGGAGTTGAACCCTGCTGGTCACGATGGACGCCGGTTTTACGGACCGGCCCGCATCCCGTAGCGGTCTATGTCCCCATCTGAGAGCGGCTGGCGGGATTCGAACCCGCGTGGGCCTGACTGGCGGTCAGGTGCCTTGCCTCTCGGCCACGGCCGCATTCGCTGCTGCGCTGCCTTCTTTCTCTGAGCCTCGGGTCGGTATTGAACCGACGTCGCCGGTTTACGGGACCGGAGCTCTTCCTTTGAGCTACCGAGGCGTCAGGCCGCCGAGGTGTCGAACCCCACCCGCTCGGTTTTGGAGACCGGGCTGCTCGCCGGAGCGCGGCCTAGCTCTGTCTCGACCGGCGCAAAGGCCGGCTTCGCTGTATCGACCGGCACCGAGGCCGGCCGCTCCCAATCCAAGTGTCGAAGTGAAAATGCGAGAGGCCGGGACCTTTTCGGGCCCGGCCTCTCGAGGAGCGCAATGGATGCGTTTCCTAAGAGCCGGGCGGTGCCGTATCGCGGCACGGGGCTGCACTGCGGACGTTCGCGTTAAGGGACGAGAAGCCTTCGATGCGACCCTGCGGATACACGGGTCCCCATAGGGGCATGCGGTGTGTGGTCCGCAACCTGGGCTCTTGTACGAAGCGCTTCATGGCGTCCCTCGTATTGCTCCTCTAAAGCCGGTTTGCTTCCTCGAACTGGCCTTTACAAACGAAGAGGCCGGGTTCCTTTCGGAGCCCGGCCTCTTGAGATCTCGGTTGAGAGATTGCTCAGTGGCCGGGCGGGGAAGCACCGCAGTCGAGTCCGAAAAGCAGGGAGGCCGAGGCGGGCACGATGCGCGCGACATAACCCTCGCGCCTCGTCGGCTCGGCTTGCCAGCAGCTCTTGTGGTTCAACTGGTTCATTGCTTCCCTCGTCTCAGTGAAAGGATGGTACTTCCAATTCATTCGAAAATCAAGAGTGTTTCCGCGCCTTAGCAATAACCTCTGAATGAGAGCCCGAATTTCTCCTCCAAGCACGCGATGGGACAGGGGAAAGCTTTGAGCCGGCGGGGCGCGGACCTGGGCGGGCACCGACGGGTGGGCGCGGTGCAAGATGCCGGAATCACAGGCGGAAAGCCTCGGGGCTGGCTGCTCGGCGGCCCGGGTTGCGAACCTGGGGCCGGCCAGTTGACCGATGGGCCGGGCGCATTCGGGGTTGCGCGGCTCCACCATTATCAATGCCCAATACAAGCGAGGTAATCGGAAGGGGCAATTAGCGTCACGAATGAGGGATGCGGCCCGGAAGACGGGGCCCTCGATCGGATAGGCTTCGCCGATGAGAAAGAGCCTGATCGCCCTGGTGGTGGTGGCGTTCGTCCCGGGATGTGCCGGCCGCGATCTGACGATCCTCTGCGAGGTCGCCACCGAGTACTCCGCCAAACCGGGGCTCGAGCCCTCGGAGCGGGCGCAGTTGACGGCGAAGACCCTGGACGAGCGGCTCAGCCGGTCCGGCGAGTTGAGGAAGACTCTCTCGGCGGTGGCGATGGTCGAGCCCGCGGCCAAGTACGCGCTCATCAAGCAGTCGGCGAAGGAGATGGGCCACCCGGAGTGGGAGTGCCCGGCGCTCCAGGCCCAGCTGGCTCCCTCGACTCCCGCGGCGGGCGGGACGCGGTGCGTCCCCTGGGAAGGTGCGAGCTCGCTGGTGGTCCGCGAGCAGGGCGGACGCGGCGACTTCTTCCGCGAGTTCTATTTCGACTTCGGCACCGGCGAGGTCCGCCTCCACGACTCGGACCCGTTCGCGAGCGGCCAAGAGGAGAAGGTGCCCCGGGTCCTCAAGCAGGAGAAGACGGTCGAGGGCGCGCAGCGCGAGGCGTTGGTGAAGTCGCTGCTCTCCATCTGCCCGAGCGAGGAGGCCCGGAAGCGCGAGTGCGCCCCCGGCGGGTGCTCTCGGCTCGAGGTCGGGGGCGGCAGCCGGATCGCGAGGGTCGACGATCCCGAGACGGTCACGGCGGTGATGAAGGTGTTCTCGCCGCTGTTTCCCGGGTTGCGGAATCGCTGAAGCAAGCCGTCAGTGGACGACGTACCGAGCCGAGGATAGCGGCTCGGCCGAGCCCGGCGCGAACAGCTCGATCCGGTGCTCGCCCGGAATGGCCGGCACGCGCGTCGCGAAGGGGGGAGCCAACGCCAACGGAGCGCCGCCGTCGATGCGGACCTCCAGCCGGGTCGCCGAGGCGGGAGCCAGGGCGCGGACCGGGACGCTCTGCGACTCTACAGGCACCGCGGGATCCACCACGTACTCGTCTCCGTCGGCGGGCAGGATGAGCCGGCCGGAGCCGGAGTACGGCGCCGCGCCTCCAGGGACGGGGCCGGACTCCAGCCCTTCGCCGTGGGCCCAGGCGTAGAACTCGGGGCCGACGTCGAGCACCGTCCGAGCGCCAGAGGCCGAGGCGATCATGCGGTGCATCGGGCAGCTCTCGGTGGGGGCTGTACCCGGTAGGAAGAGCTCGTGCAGCGCGCTGGGGCAGCCCGGGCCGGCGCGCTTGCCGGAGAGCGCGCAGATGTCCGCGGATTCGAAGCGTGAGCGATCCACCAGCGGCTCCCGGGGAAGGCCGCGCATGGCCCGGGTCATCACCCGCTTGAAGAGAGGCGCCGCGCCAGTGATGCCGCTGACGCCGCGCATCGGCGTGCCGTCGAAGTTGCCCACCCAGACCGCGACGGTGCGCTCGCGGGTGAAGCCGGCGGTCCAGTTGTCCACGTAGGCGCGGCTGGTTCCGGTCTTGGCGGCGACGGGGAAGGGCAGCCGCAGGGCGTTGTCGAGCCCGAAGGCGGGGGCGCGCGCGGTCTCGTCGGAGAGGATGTCGGTCAAGAGCGCGGTCGCCGAGGATGAGAGGAAGCGCCGCGGAAGGAGCTCCTCGCGGGCCGCGAGCGCGCCGGCCTCTGCGTCGCGGGCGGAGCGGACCAGGCGCAGGGGCTCGGCCACGCCTCCGCGGGCGAGGCCGCGGTAGCCGCGGGCGAGCTCCCAGAGGCTGACGTCGCCGTTTCCCAGGATGACGCCGACGCCGTAGTGGGCCGCGTCCTTGGAGAGCGACTCGAAGCCGGCCCGGCGCAGCACGTCGACGACGGCCTCGGTCCCCAGCCGCTCGGCGAGCCGTACGGCAGGGACGTTGTAGCTGTTGGCGAGCGCGGCGCGCAGGCGCACCGGGCCGTGGACCCTGCGGTCGTAGTTGCGCGGGACGTAGTCGCCGGTGGGGGTCGCGAGGTGCGTCTCGACATCCGAGAGCACCGTCGCCGGCGTGAAGCCGTGGCTGAGGGCGTAGCCGTAGGCGAAGGGCTTGAGCGCGCTGCCCGGTTGCCGCAGCGCCCGGATGCCGTCGTTCTGCCCTTGGTGCAGGTCGTCCAGGAAGTCCGCCGAGCCGACGTAGGCCAGGACCTCGCCGGTGGCGTTGTCCACCACCAGCGCCGCGGCCTGGCCGACCCGGCGCTGGGCGAGCCCGGACAGCTCCTCGGAGATCATCGCCTCGACGTCGGCCTGCAAGCCGGGGTCGATGGCGGTCCGGACCTCGCTGGCGCCGTCCAGGCCGAGGGGCTTCAGGTCGTGGATGAGGTTCGCCACGAGGTGGGGGGTCCTGAAGACGCGCGCCGGCGGGACCAGATCGAGGGAGGCCGCCGACTCGGCGTGCACCTGCTCGGCGGTGAGCGCCCCGGTCGCCTTCATCACCTGCAGGACCTCGAGCATCCGCGCCCGCGAGGGCTCCGGGTGCCGGTAGGGGTCGTAGCGGGCAGGGGAGCGCGCCAATCCCGCGAGCAGCGCGGCCTGGGCGGCCGACAGCGCCGAGGCGGGCCGGCCGAAGTACAGCTGCGCCGCCGCCTCCACTCCGAAGGTCGAGTTCCCCAGCGGAACCCGATCGAGGTACTCGCGCAGGATGCGCTCTCGTGGGAGGTGCCTGGTCAGCCGCAGCGCCCACAGCGCCTCGCCCGCCTTGCCGACCAAGGTCCGCTCGTGCGGGACCAGCCGCCGCGCGAGCTGCTGGGTGAGCGTCGAAGCCCCGCTGACGATCTTCTGGGCGCGCACGTTCTGGACCACGGCGCGGGCGACGGCGCGCACGTCCACGCCGGGGTGATCGAAGAACCGCTTGTCCTCCGCGGCGACGAACGCCTGGACCACCCGCGGCGGCAGCCCGCCCCCGGGCAGCGGCACGCTGCGGCCGTCCTCGCGCGAAAGGAGCTCGCGCAAGAGCCCGCCGTCGCGGTCGGTGAAGCGAAGCGAGACGACCCCCTCGCGCGCCAGGAGCGCCGGCGGCAGCGGCCAGAGGACGAAGGCCATCGCCGAGGCGATGGCCAGTCCCGCGGCGCACAGCGCGCCGCGGAGGAGCCATCGCCTCGTGCGAGGAGGCAGGCGCAAAGGCCTACTTCCCCGCGACCGGCATCGGCAGCACCACCTGCAACCGCCCGCCGTCCGAGCGCCCGAACACCTCGGGCGCGTACATCTCCTCGGCCTGCGCCGGCTTGAGGACGAAGTCGCCCGGCGTCGTGGCGCGCGCCACGAAGCTGTGGACGTGCACTCCGGGCGGCAGGCTGTCGGCGAAGATCACCACGCGGTCGTCGCGCATCTCGATGTGGTTGAACGGGCTGTAGAAGCGGTAGGCCCACGGGTTCTCGCTGGTGCGCATCTCCCCGGTGTCCTCGTCGCTCTCGTACTCGTAGCCCTCGCCGGGGCCCTCCTCGCCGGCCCCGGCCGGCAGCTTGGCGGTGGAGGCGAGCGAGGTGTCGACGCCCTCCAGGCCGGACGGCAGCGGGATCTCGATGGCCACGAAGTTGCGCTCCATGTGCGTGCCCACGCGGACGCGAACGCGCACGAGGTCTCCGGCGAAGAACTGCTTGGACTGGCCGCCGCCCTGGTACGGCTCGAACCAGCGCTGCACGACCAGGCCGCGGTCCAGCGCGGTCAGCGGCAGCTCCGCCGGCGCGTAGCGCAGCAGCGCGCTGTAGTAGAGGACGCCCGCCGGGCCGCCGCGGTCGAAGATCAGCTGTTCCTTGCCCTTGAGCGAGGAGAGCTTCTCGATGGGCACCGCCACCTTCTTGACCTCCATGCTGCGGCCCTTGAACGGGACGGACGCCAGCTCCTCGGCGCCCAGGTTCACCTTGGCCAGGAAGTCCGGGGTGTCCTTCTCCTTGGTCTTGAGCACCTCGGTCAGCGCCATCAGCGAGAACGCCGCCTCCTGGGTGTTGCGGTACTGGCCGTCGGCCTTGCGGACCTTGGTGAGGTACCGCCCGATCTTCGAGACGAACGGGTGGTCGGGCGCGATGTCGGTCAGGGTCTGCAGGACGATGGCCGTGGTGCGCGTGTCGGAGCTCCAGAGCGTGGCGTAGGTCTGCGCGTCACTCTCCTCGAAGTGGACGTCGCCGGCCGACTCCTTGGCGTGGTTCATCAGCTCGGTGAGCAGCGTCTTGGCCTGGGCGCGGTCGCCGCCGCCGACGTACATCGCGTCGGCGAGCATCGCCTTGGAGAAGAGCGGCAGCTTGTCGCGGCGGCCGAAGATCTCGCCGTAGTACGAGGACTTGGGGGCGCGGCTGCGCGCGAGCGAATAGAGGGCGAAGACGCGGGTCGGGTCGCCCGGCGGGGTGCAGCCCCAGCCGCACTGCACGCACTTGCCGGCGGCGACGGTGTCGGCCAGGAACTTCTGGCCGCGCGAGAGGGCCGCGGCGTCCACCGCGTAACCCGCCTCCTTGGCGCGGGCGAGCGCCAGCACCGCGTAGCTCGAGGCCCACTGCTGCGAGCAGCCGCCCTCGTCCGGCCAGTAGCGGTAGCCGCCGTCGTGGTTCTGCAGGTCCTGGATGGAGCGCACGGTGCGCCGGACCACCTCGTCGGGGTCGTCGGTCTTCTTGATGCCCTCTCCACTCACCCCGAGCGCAGTCGAGGGGCCCAGCCAGGCGTTGAAGACCTGCCGCTCGCGCTCGGCGCGGTCGGTGGGGCTCGGGAAGGCGACGCCGAACGTCTTCTGGATCTCGCGCAGGGCGATGAAGGGCACGAGCTTGCTGGAGAGCTGCTCCACGCAGCCGTACGGGTACTCCACGAGCTGGCGCATGTTCTCGTCGAAGTTGCCCATCATGGTCGAGGCGAGGGTGATGTCGAGGCCGCCCACGTCGGGGCGGATGCCGGCGGGCGGGACGATGCCCTCGACGCGCTTGTCGGTGGTGTCGCCGTAGGTCGCCACCGCCTCGCGGGCCACCGGCAGGGTCACCGGCACCCAGCTCTCGACGCCGTCCTTCTCGGCGCCGCTCTGCACCGAGAAGCGCAGGCGGGCGTTGCCGGGCTTGGCGGCGCTGAAGGAGAAGCGGACCTCCTTGGCCTTGCCGTCCGCCATGTTGAGCGTCTTCTCCGGCGGATCGTTGAGGACGAGCCCCTCGACCTGGGCGGTGACCTTCACCTCGCCCAGCGTCGTGCCCTTGGTGTGGACGACGACGCCGGCCTCGAAGCCGTCGCCGACGCGGGCGGAGCGGGGCAGGGCGGGCAGGGCGAGCAGCGGCTTGGAGACGGCGATCTCCGACTGGCCGCCGCCGAACTGGTCGCCCTGCGTCGCGGCGATGGCCATGATCCGGTAGGTCGTCAGGTTGTCCGGCAGCTCGAACTCGACCTTGGCGTTGCCGAGGGCGTCGGTGACCACCGAGTCGAAGGCCACCGTCGTCTTGAACTTGCTGCGGAACCCGGCGCCGGTGGAGTCGCTGCCGCCCGAGCCGCCCTGGGTGGCGCCCTTCTCGCCGTAGAGCTGGGCGAGCACCAGGTGGATGAGCGGCTCGCCCAGGCGGACCGAGAGACCGCGCAGCGGGTGCACCGCCTCGACCAGGTCCGGCTTCTCGTAGGCGGTCAGGCGCAGCACGCCCTCGTCGACCGCCCACACCGTCACCTCGGCCCGGGCCGGCGCGCCCTTGTAGTCGGCGACCTTGAGGTCGACCTTCACCTTGTCGCGCGGCCGGTAGTCCTTCGACGCCGGCGTGACCGTCACCGCGAGGCGCTTGCTCTTCTTCTCGACGCGCAGCTCGGCGTAGCCCACGCGGACGGCCGGCCGGCCCGGATCCTGCCCGGTCTCGATGCCCTGGTCCTTGGGGACGCGACCGTGGGCGAGGATGACGCCGACGAAGGCGTTGGGCACCATCGACTCGTCCAGCGGGACCTCCAGCGTCGCCGCCGCGCCCTTGAGCTTGACCCGCTTGACGATGAAGACGCCCTCGCGCTCCACGGTGAGCAGCGCCTCGGCCTCGGGGTAGGGGCTCTTGACCAGGATCTTCGCGGTCTCGCCCACGTCGTAGGTCTGCTTGTCCGCGACGAGATCGATGCGATCGGTGTCGTTGCGCTGCCAGCTCACCCAGCCCGAGCCGATGGCGTAGAAGCTGATGCGCGAGACCTGCTTGCGGCCGGCGGCGTCGGTGGCGGTGGCCTCCAGGATGTGGAAGCCGGGCTCCTCCACCTTGAACTCGCAGCTGACGGGCGTCGCCTCGCTCTTGGGCTCGCAGCCGAAGACGCGCGTCTCCACCGCCTCGCTCTCGGTGAACCACTGGCCGCCCACGCCCTTCTTCTTGATCGACTTCCACTCCCGCCGCTTGACCTCCAGCGCCAGCGCCACGCCCGCCTGCCGCGCGCCCTCGGGGCTGACCGCGACCAGCTCCACCTTGAGCGGCTTGCCGGCCTCGGCGAAGCCCTCGTTGGCGGTGCGCAGGCCGGCGTAGACCGACGCCGGGTGCACGCGGAGGGAGGTCCGGTTGGCCAGGCGCTGCCGGTTGACGTCGGTCACCTCGGCCTCGACCGTGTACTCCCAGGTCTTGCCCGCGGGGGCCTCGGCCTTGCCCACCTTGATCTCCAGCGCGCCGGTGGAATCGGTCTCGCCGTCGCCGCCGCCGAAGACCTCGCTGGAGGACATCGGCTGCTCGTCGTCCCACCACCAGGTCTGCACGCCGAAGTTGAAGGCGTCGTTGCCCGGGGGGCTGAAGGAGGTCGAGCTGCGCGCCGCGGTCCAGTGCACCCGCGCCTTGCTCATCGCCCCGCCGAACAGGTAGCGCGCCAGCACCTGCGCCTGCAGGGCGTCGCCGGCGAAGGCGTTGGCCGAGGGCGAGGTCACGTCGACGCGGAACTGCGGCGGCCGGTACTCCTCGACGCGGAAGCTGCCGTGGTAGGCGAGGTGGTCGGCGCCCGAGCCGCGCTCGGCGGTGATCTGGTAGGTCCCGAGCGGCACCTCCTTGGAGAGCGCGAACTTGGCGTCGAAGGTGCCGTAGTCGCTGGTGCGCACCTCGGTCTTGAAGACCTGGTTGCCGCGGCTGTCGGCGACCTCGACGGTGAAGGGCGTGGCCGGCGCCGGGCGCTCGATGTCTCCCAGCTTGCGGAAGCGCGCCATGCCCTTGAGGAACACCTCGTCGCCGGGGCGGTAGACGCCGCGGTCGGCGAAGACCAGGCCCAGGCTGCGCGGGCGGCCGTTGTCCCACTCCGAGGAGAGGTTGAAGGCGCCGGGCGCGATCCCCTCGTCCCACTGCGACAGCGTGGCGCCGACGTCGCCGTCCACCTCGGCCACCGCGAGGGCGAAGGGCGTGTTCCAGTTGTCCTCGCTGCCGGGGACGAGCCCGGTCAGGCCCGGGGTCTTGGCCACGCCGGAGGCGTCGGTGGTGCCCTCCCACTTGCTGTCGCCGTTGCGGTCGATGAGCCGCACCCGGGCGTTCTCGATGGGCGTGCCCTTCGACAGCCGGGTGACCCACAGCGCGCCGCTCTTGGCGCCCAGCTTGGAGTGCACCGCCACGTCGGTGACCTGCGCCAGCACCCGCTGCTCGCCGCCGCCGCGCTCCTTGAGCTCGGGGCAGGTGGTCTTGACCAGGAACAGGCCGGTCTTCCGGCCCTCGGGCAGCGCGCTGCGCAGCGGCAGGGGCGTGAAGTGGTCGGCGTTCTTGGGGGCCTTCAGGTCGAGGACGATGGTGGTGGGCGCGGCGGCCGGCATCGGCTCGGCCTCCTTGCGGTTCCAGGGCTCCCAGGTCAAGAGCTTCGCCAGCTCCTCGGGGGTGAGCGGCCAGACGTTGGCGTTGGCGGAGGAGACGTTGACCGACTCCACCGGCAGCGCTCCGTCGCGCTCGGCCTCGAGCACCGCGATGCCCGCGCCGGCGCTGTAGTACGGCTCGACGTCGTCGGTGCGCACCGACTTGGAGAAGGCCGCGGCGACCTGCTTGAACTCGTCGGCGACGCCCGCCGCCACCTTGACCTGGTAGGCCACCCCGGGGCGCCAGCGGCCGGGGAGGGTGACGTAGGGCGAGCCGATGTTGTTCCAGCTCTCGGGGATCTCGCTCTGGACGTTGTCCCAGTCGATCTCCACGTTCGGCGTCACCGTGACCTTGCCCTTGAGCGTCGCCACGTCGGCCTTGTTGGTGGTGAGCAGGACCAGCGGGCCGTAGGGGCAGCGGGCGCCCTCGTAGCGGCTGGCGCAGCGCAGCACGTCGGTGACCGCGAACTTGCCGTAGGTCTTGAAGTTCTTCTGCACCGGCGCGCCCAGGGTGAGCGGGCCCTCCTTGGCCGCCAGCTCGCCGTCGAGGGTGAGCTGCAGCGCGGTGTCCAACGGCAGGGCGGTGGCCGGCTTGAGCTCGTAGCGGGTCTGCCGGTTCTTGAAGCCGCGCTCCTCGAAGCCGGCGCGCTCGAAGCGGCGCTCCTGCTCCTTGGCCCGGTTCTCCTCGGCGACGGAGATCTCCTTGAGCTGCGTCAGCGCCACCTTCTGGCCGGCGACCTCGAGGGAGGCGTGCGCGGCGAGGTCCTTGACCGGTTGGTTGAAGAGCACCGTGACGACCTGGTCCGGGGTCAGCCACTGGTAGCCCTCGCGCGGGACGACGTTCTGCACCTCGGGCGCCGGGGTCTCGAACTCGAAGGTGTGGGGCAGCTCGAGCCGCGCGCCGTCCAGGGCGACCAGCCCCGGCTGCACGATGACCTTGTAGCGGGTGGCGTAGGGAACCAGGCCCTTGGGCACGAACTCGACGCTGGCCGACCCCAGCCACTTCCACTCGCCCTCCAGCGGGGGCTCGATGCTGGCGACCGGCGGCTGCGCCTTCTCGCCCTCCACGGTCCCCAGGCTCATCACCGGCTTGGAGAAGGTGATGGTGGGCCGCACGTCGGCGTAGACCTTGCCGGTCGGCCGGGCGACGACCACCTCCAGCGGCTGGCCCGAACCGGGCACCTGCAGCGGCTGCGAGGGGATGGAGGGGGCGGCGGGGATCGGCTCGAGCTTGGCGGGCTTGCCAGGCTCGCCGGGCTTTCCGGTCCCGGCGCCGGTGCCCGGCCCTCCACAGGTGCAGCCGGCGAGGGCCAGGGCCAGGGCGGCGAGGGCAAGCGGGGGCGTCGCGAACGGCGGGTTGCGGGCCTTCATGGAATCCTCCCAGCAAAGCTTCGCGCGGCGTTCTGCCGCGGTCGCAAAAAGCGGGCGCACGATATCACCCGAGCGTGGGGTCGGTAGCCCAGCGGCGTCGTTGCCTGGCCCAGGTCCGGATGCTAGATAGGCGGCGCCTATCCACCAGCGGACGAATCGGAGCGTGCATGCAGACCCTGGGCGTCATCGGCGGCAGCGGCCTCTACGATCTGCCGGGCCTGGCGAAGGTCCGCGAAGTCCGTCTCAAGACGCCCTTCGGCGAGCCCTCGGACGCGTTCGTCGTCGGCGAGCTGGGCGAGGTGCGGATGGTCTTCCTGCCGCGCCACGGCCGCGGCCACCGCCTGCTGCCCACCGAGATCAACTCGCGCGCCAACTTCTGGGGCTTCAAGAAGCTGGGCGCGGAGCGCGTCATCTCCTTCTCCGCGGTCGGCTCGATGCGCGAGGACGTCGCGCCGGGCCACATGGTGATCGTCGACCAGTTCATCGACCGCACCCACAAGCGCGAGCGCACCTTCTTCGGGGAAGGCATCGTCGGGCACGTGCAGTTCGCCGACCCGATCTGCCACGAGCTGGCGGAGGTGCTCTACGCCTGCGCCAAGGATGCCGGCGCGCACGTGCACCGCGGCGGCACCTACCTGTGCATCGAGGGCCCGCAGTTCTCCACCCGCGCCGAGAGCAAGCTGTACCGGAGCTGGGGCGTGGACGTCATCGGCATGACCAACGCCACCGAGGCGCGGCTCGCCCGCGAGGCCGAGCTCTGCTACGCCACCGTCGCGCTCTCCACCGACTACGACTGCTGGCACGAGGCCGAAGAGGACGTGACGGTCGAGGCGGTCATCGCGGTGATGAAGGCCAACGTCCAGACCGCGCAGGAGATCGTCCGCAAGGCGGCCGACCGGCTGACCAAGGGGCGCAGCTGCAACTGCGGCTCGGCGCTGCAGAACGCCGTCATGACCGCGCCCGGCGCCATCCCCCTGGCGACCTGGAAGAAGCTCGAGCTGCTGGTCGGCGGCTACCTGCCCAAGCCTCCCTCGACAGGCTCGGGACGAGGCAGGAAGCCGGCCAAGCGTCCAGTTTCCGACTCGCGCAAGCGCCGCTCCCGGTAGAATGCCGGCCGCATCGCGCTTCGCATCGCCCTTCAACCAGCAGCGCTGAACATCCTGAGGAATCCGAGGAAACCTATGCCCGTGCTCGTGGTCGGTTCGGTGGCGCTGGACAGCGTGGAGACGCCGTTCGGCAAGCGCGAGGAGATCCTCGGCGGGTCGGCGACCTACTTCTCGATGGCCGCCTCCTTCTTCTCCCCGGTGCGGGTGGTGGCGGTGGTCGGCGAGGACTTCCCCGACGCGCACCTGACGATGCTCACCAACCGCGGCGTCGACCTGTCGGGCCTGGTCAAGCGGCCGGGGCGCACCTTCCGCTGGAAGGGCCGCTACACCGCGCAGCAGCTCAACGAGGCGCAGACGCTGGACACCCAGCTCAACGTCTTCGAGCAGTTCGAGCCGGAGCTCCCCGAGCCGTACCGGGCGACGCCGTTCGTCTTCCTGGGCAACATCGACCCGGTGCTGCAGGCCAAGGTGCTCGACCAGGTCGCCAAGCCGATGCTGGTGGCCGCCGACACCATGAACTTCTGGATCCGCGGCAAGCTCGACGACCTCAAGAAGACGCTCTCCCGCGTGGACCTGCTCTTCGTCAACGACGCCGAGGCGCGCGAGCTGGCGGGGGAGAGCAACGTGGTGCGCGCGGTGCGGCGCATCATGGACCTGGGCCCGAAGACGGTGGCGGTCAAGCGCGGCGAGTACGGGGCGCTGCTCTTCCACGGCGAAAAGGTCTTCAGCGCGCCGGCGTTCCCGCTGGCCGACGTCTATGACCCCACCGGCGCGGGCGACTCGTTCGCCGGCGGCTTCATGGGCTACCTCGCCCGGTGCGGCGTCGTCACCGACGAGCACCTGCGGCGGGCGACCATCATGGGCAGCGTCATGGCCAGCTTCGCGGTCGAGGGCTTCAGCATGGACCGCGTCAAGCTGCTGACCGAGCCGGAGATCAACACGCGCTTCGGCAGCTTCCGGGCGCTGACCCAGTTCGAGGAGCTCTCGCCGGGCCCGCTGCGCCAGGCGGGCTGAGCCCCAGCCGGGCCGCACGGTTGACAGGCGTGCTTGCCCGCACCCACACTCAAGCGCCTTGAAGAACCCTCCCGAATACAAGCGCTTCCGCACCGCGGTCGTCGCCGTCTACATCGTCTTCACCGCGCTCGCCTCCGTCGGCGCCGCGGTGGGGGCGGGGGTCGGCGCCTACCAGCGGATGGGCAAGGCGCCTCCTTCCGTCTCCAAGGAGCAGGTCGACGGGTCGGCGCTGCACGGGTGCATGCGCGATCTGGATCTGCTCTCCACCGAGCTCAACGGCCGGCTGGACGCGACGCTGGCCTCCTGGCCGGCCCGGCGCAGCAGCGTGGAGTGGGAGGACTGGTCTCCGGCCTGGCACCAGCGCTTCCTCGACGTCGGGGCGCACTGCCGGCTGGCCGAGGGCGACGTCCCGTCGACGGCGGCGCTGCGCGAGGCCTGGGACCGGCTCGGCTCGCTCCACCGGCACTACACCACCCTGGCGGTGCAGTTCTCCAAGGAGATCGGCCCGAACGCCGACGCCCTGCACGACGCCATGGAGAAGGCGCGCAAGTCGGTGCCCGCGCAGTAGTTCACGAGGCACCGAGGTGGGTAGAGCCCGGCCTCCGTGCCGGGGGCGTGTCGAGTGCGCGCCCGACCGCTGCCGTCCCCGCCACTGAGGGCGGGCTCTACCCTCCGGTCCGCCGCCGCCCGAGCACCGCCAGCCCCAACGCGACCAGCACGATCGTGCCCAGCGCCGCCGGGGACGTGGTCTGCGAGCAGGCCATGCCGTCGAGCAGCGGGAACTCGACGCCGGCGTCGGGGCCGGCAGCCGTCCCCGCGTCCGCGCCGGTCAGCGACGGGTTGTTGCGGGAGCTGGTCGACTCCGGGGCCTTGGGCAGCACCACCTTGAAGCGGCCGTAGGCGTCGGTGAGCGCCTCGTAGATCTTGAGCGGCTGGATCATCGAGGACGACGGCGAGCGGAAGATGGAGACGGTGGCGCCGGAGACCGGGGTCTGCGAGCCGTCCTTGTTGCGGTAGATGAGCGAGCCGGAGACGAGCCGGCCCTTCTCCAGCACGAAGTCGGGGACGGCGGTGTTGCCGGTGGTGACGACGGACTGGGCGCTCCAGGGGAACTCGGAGCTGGGCGCGGCGACCACCTGGTAGGCGCCGGGCTCGACCCGCGCGGTGAAGGTGCCGTCGGCGCCGGTGACCACGTCGCGGATGGTGGAGGGGCCGGGTGTGGCGGAGGCCGGGTTGCCGTCGACGAAGATGGGCACGCCGGCCAGCGGCACGGGGTCCTTGCCGTCGACGATGTTCGGCGCCAGCACCCGGCCGGTCAGCACCGCCTTGGGCGAGCAGAGGATGGCGTCGGGGATCACGACCGGCGCGGCGCTGGCCTCGACGAACAGCGAGTAGACCGTGCTGGCGAACGCCGAGCCGTACCGCGGGCTGATGGTGATGGTGTAGTTCGAGGCCTTGGCGCCGTCGCCGGGGTCGGAGGGGAGCAGCTTGATGGCGAAGTTGCCGTCGGCGTCCGTCTTGGCCGAGGCCGTGAAGCTGCCGCCGCCCTTCACCTTGCCCTCGGCGCGCAGGTCGGCGTTGGCGATGGGCCCGCCGGCGACCGGGTTCTCGGCGGTGCTCGAGGGATCCCGCTCGGCCACCCGGCCCTTGATCTCCACCGGCGCGCCCCAGTCGCCCATCTCGAAGGGTCCGAAGGCGCCGGTGGCCTCGTCGGCGAGGAAGTCCTTGGTGGGCAGGAACCCGTCGGAGTTGAGCTGCGGGTCGGGGCTGACGCGCAGCATCAGCGGGCCGGACTTGGTGGCGGTGAAGGTGTGGAAGGTGCTGGAGGTCAGGAACACCGCGGGCTGCGAGAGCGGCGAGAGCGAGACCGGGTCGAGCGCCTGGAAGCGGAAGAAGACGGGCTTGTCGTCGGGCCAGGGCACGCCCTGCGCGACGACCAGGCGCCCCTGCACCTCGTTGAGCCCGTCGCCGGCCAGCACCAGCTGCGGGTCGATGATGTCGCCCGAGCCGACCGCCTTCTCGACGAAGACCGGCGGGATGAGCGGGTCGGAGGGCGACTCGCGCGAGGGCATGGCCAGCGGCGGGGTGGGGGTGGCGCGCAGTTGCCAGACGCCCGGCGGCAGCGCGAACGAGACGCGCGAGCTGTCCTTGGCGACGGTGTGCACGATCGGCTGGCTGAAGGTCATCCCGGGGATGATGCTCGAGCGGCCGGTGGCCTGGACCGTGAAGCCGGCCTTGAAGTCGGAGATCCCCGCGGCGGTCTTGACCTTGAGGTCGCCCTCGATGATGCCGGGATCGGAGAGCGCCAGGTCCATCTGGCTCATCGCCACGCTGACCGGGTTGAAGTCCTGCGCGACGTAGTCGGAGGAGTTGGGCGTGACGCGGACGGCGAACTCCGAGGAGCTGCCGCAGCCGTCCAGGTAGCAGATCTCGCCCTTGGGGCAGTCGTCGTTGCTGACGCAGCCCTTGGGTTCGGGATTGCCGGTTTCCATGGCGGCGCAGGCGGCGCCGAGGAAGAAGGGCCAGGTGGCGACGAGGCGGGCGTTCATGGCGAGCATTGCCCCACGCCGTTGGAGCAGGCCGAGGTGTTCACTGCCCAGACGTAGCTGACCATGCCGTGCTTGTTGGGGTCCTGGAGCTCGTCGAAGGCGCCGCTCGTCGAGAACTGGCCGTCGGCGATCAGCACCTTCACCACGTGGTAGCCCTTGCACCACTCGCCGGGGAGGAACGTGAAGGTGTAGCCGATCCGCTCCACGTTGTCCGTCGAGACGATGAAGGCCTGGTCCTTGATTTCTCCGTCCACGAACGTGCGCACGTAGAGGTCGTCGGCCGGGTTCTCGTCCGCCAACGTGCCGAGGGACAGCGGGAGCTCGTTGCACTTGAAGCCGTCGATGCTGGGAACCACGGGCTGCGAATTCTTCGGGCTCACCGAGGCTTCGATGATCCGCGGCCAGGTGTTGACCGGGGGGTCCGGGGGCACGTACGGCTGCAGGTCCTCGGTCACCAGACAGCTCGTGGTCGCCAGGAATGCCATCGCAAGCACCGCCACCCTCGTCAGCCCCCAGCCACCCATAGACCAAAGCAAGCGGCTTGCCAGCGATCCGCTTCCCGGATTCCCTTGCGAAGACAGGCGCTTGCCGTTCGGGCCCTGGCTGGGGCCCGACGTCATGGCTGACACGCGCGCCCTAGGCGCCCGCGGTGCCGAAAGGCTCAAGCCATGGGCTCCGGCGGGGTCTCCTCGCCCGGCTCCTCTGGCGGCAGCGGCTTTCCGGTGCGCTCCGCCTCCAGCTTCTCCAGGTGGCGGAAGATGGTGCGCGGGTCGACGCCCAGGTCCTTGGCGGTCTTGGTGCGGTTGCCGTTGTTCCGCTCCAGGATGTCGTTGATGTAGCTCTTGCGGTAGCGCTCCAGCGCGTCGGCCAGGGGCAGCGGCGGCTCCAGGTTCTCGGGCCGCAGGTCCATGTCCTCGCCGGAGACCAGGGCCTTGTCGGCCATGACCACGGCCTTCTTGATGCGGTTCTCCAGCTCGCGCACGTTGCCCGGCCAGCCGTACTTCTTCATCCCGATGGAGGCGCTGGGCGTGAAGCCGCGGGCCTTGGAGTTGAACTCGCGCGCGTACTTGGTGAGGAAGAACTTGGCCATCACCTGGATGTCTTCGCCGCGGTCGCGCAGCGGCGGCATCTTCAGCGTGACCACGTTGAGCCGGTAGTAGAGGTCTTCGCGGAAGCTGCCCCTCTTGATCTCCTCCTCGAGGTTGCGGTTGGTGGCCGCGACCACGCGGATGTCGACGTTCTCCGAGCGGCTGTCGCCGACCTTCTGGACCTGCCGCTCCTGCAGCGCCCGCAGGATCTTCACCTGCAGCTGCACCGGCATCTCGCCGATCTCGTCGAGGAAGAGCGTGCCGCCGTTGGCCGCCTGGAAGCGCCCCTGCCGGGTCGCCACCGCGCCGGTGAAGGCGCCGCGCACGTGGCCGAAGAGCTCGCTCTCCAGCAGGTTCTCGGGGATGGCGCCGCAGTTGATGGTGACGAAGGGCCCCTTGGCGCGCGGGCTGCGCTTGTGGATCTCCCGGGCGATCAGCTCCTTGCCCGTGCCGGTCTCGCCGGTGATGAGCACCGAGATGTCGGTGGTCGAGACCTTGTCGATCTTCTTGTAGACCTCCTTCATCGACGAGCAGGCCCCGATGATCTCCCCGTAGCGCTCCACCTCCAGCTGCTTGCGCAGCTCGGCGTTGTCGACGCGCAGCTCGTTGACCAGCATGGCGTTGCGCAGGATCAGCGAGGCCTGCGCCGACCAGATGGTGAGCAGGTCGAGGCTCTTCTGCTCGAACTGGCTGCGCACCGAGTCGTTGCCGACGTAGATGAGCCCGAAGACCTCGCCCTTCTCGGTCAGCGGCGCGCACATCACCGAGAGGAGCTTCAGGTTCACCACCGACTCCGCCTTGGCGAAGCTGGGGTCGTTGATGGCGTCGGAGACGATGAGCGGCTTCCGGGTCTTGAGGACCGTGGCGATGATCGAGTCCGAGATGCGGCTGATCGCGTCGTCCAGGTTCTCCTGCTTCAAGTTGCGGGCGACCTTGATGCGCGGCTCGTGGGCCTCGAAGAGGATGAGGAAGCCCTTGTCCGCGCGGGTCAGCTCGATGACCTGGTCCATCATCGTCTCGAGCAGCGGGTCGAGCTCATAGCGCGCGAGCAGCTTCTGGCTGAAGACCACCAGCTTGTTCATCGCCGAGGGGTCCAGCGTGCCGCTCGGGCCGGGCTCGGGCGTGCCGGCGGCGGGGGAGGGGACCGGGGAGGAGGAACGCAGCGGCGGCTGCGACTCGGACAGGCGGATCTCCGAGCCGCCGACGCCGATGACGTCGCCCATGGCCAGCGTGGCCTCGCTCTTCTTCTTGCCGTTGACCGTCACCGGGGCGTCGGTGACGAAGAGCCGGTAGGCCGTGCCGTCGTACTCGACGCGGAAGGCCGTGGCCGGCACCGCCGGGTCGTCGATGACGACGTCGTTGTCCGGCTCGCGGCCGACGCTGGTGTTCCGCTTCACGAGCGGGACGTGCACCTCGACGCCGTTGGGCTTCTTGACGGTCAGGCTGGGCATACGGGTCCTTCCTCTTCGAAAGTCTTTCAGAAGCGTCCGGCGAGCCCCACCGCGGCGCCGCCGGGCAAGGGGCTCAGGAACAGGGACGCGTTGGGCTTGGGGGAGCTCGGCGCTGGGTTCGGCTTGGTCTCGGGAGCGACCGGGGTGGTCGCCGGCAGCACGGGCAGGACCTCGCCCTCCTCGCGCAGCTTCAGGTACTCCTCCCGGCTGACGAGCTTGATGGACTGCTCCTTGTGGGCCAGGAACGCGTCGACGACGCCGGCGAGGTAGACCGCGCCCGCGGCGCCGACGGAGATCCAGTTGGCCGTCTTCCAGGCCTGGGCCTGCTTGAGCTTCTCCGAGTCGACCTTGCCGTCCAGGCGGATGTACTCGGTGTGCACCAGCGTGTAGGTCAGCACCGACGAGGTGATGGTCACGCCCTGCGCCACGGCGAAGAGGATGCCGGGCAGGACGCGGTTCTGCTCGATCTGCGGCACGCCGAAGGGGAGCACGTTGAGCAGGGCGTTGTGCTTGACGACGA
>DASXVQ010000079.1:0-9551 GCA_036504155.1 Myxococcales bacterium | reverse complement strand
CTCGTAGGCAAGGGCCACGCGCCCGATACAAGGGCCTGCGAAAGAACATCTTCGACGTGCGGCGCACTGCTGCGGTCGAGAACCTCCACGCCCTCGACCGGATGCAGATGGCAGCCTGAGCTAATCTGTTCGCCGCTCTAGTTGATCCCGCACTGACCCGTCGCCGGGTTGCACGCGGTCCCGGCCCCGCAGCACGACGAGCAGCCGCACAGGTTCGTGCCCTCGGCGCACAGGTCGACGCAGGATCCGCCCGCGCAGGTCTTCCCGCAGCCGCAGGGCGGGTTGCAGCTCGCCGTGATGCAGGTGCCGCTCTGGCAGGACTGGCCCGCGGGGCAGCTTCCGTTCAGGCAGGTCCCGCCGCATCCGTCGCCGCCGCCGCAGGTGGCTCCGGAGCAGCTGGGCTGGCAGGCGCAGGTCCCGCCGGAGCAGAACTCGGCGCCCGGGCAGAGTCCGGTCTGGCAGGGAGAGCCGCAGCCGTCGTCCTGGCCACACGACTTGCCTGCGCAGTTGCCCTGGCACTGGCAGCTCGTCCCCACGCAGATCTCGTCGGGGCCGCAGTAGCCCTGGTAGGAGCAGGCGCCTCCACAGCCGTCGTCCGCGCCGCACGCCTTGCTCGAGCAGTCGGGTTGGCAGGTGCACGTGCCGGAGTTGCAGTACTGCCCGGGCTCGCAGCCGCCGGTCAGGCACTGGCCGCCGCAGCCGTTGTCGGCGCCGCAGCTCTTGCCGTTGCAGTCGGGCTGGCAGGAGCAGGTGCCGTTGTTGCAGTACTCGCCGGGCTGGCAGCCGCCGCCCATGCACCGGCCGCCGCAGCCGTTGTCGTCGCCGCAGTTCTTGTTCGTGCAGTCGGGTTGGCACTGGCACTGGTACTGGCCCCACCAACCCGGGACGCAGATCTCGCCCGGGGCACAGGCGCCGTCCTCGCACAGGCCGTTGCAGCCGTCGCCCTCGCCGCAGGCCTTGCCGGTGCAGTCCGGCCTGCAGCAGGTCGGGCCCGACACGCAGATCTCGTCGACGCCCAGGCACGGCCCCTGGCACTTGCCTCCGCAGCCGTCGTCGTCGCCGCAGTACCTGCCCGAGCAGTCCGGCGAGCACTGGCACTGGCCCCAGGCGCAGTACTGGCCGGCCGGGCAGTCGCCGTCGAGGCAGATGGAGCCGCACTCGTTGCCGGCGCCGCAGGGCTTGCCCGCGCAGCTGGGCGTGCAGCTGCAGACGCCGTTCTGGCAGGACTGGGGCGCCGGGCACTCACCGGCCCGGCAGATGCTCCCGCAGCCGTCGGGCGCGCCGCAGGCCTTGAGGGCGCAGTCGGGCACGCAGTTGCAGGCGCCGGACAGGCAGGTGCTGTTGCCGGTGCAGGCCGGCGCGCAGGAGCACGAGTCGACGCACTTGCCGTTGCTGCAGAACGAGCCGCCGCTGCAGCTGATGCCGGCGCAGGGGTTGTCCAGGCAGGTGCCGTTGACGCAGGACTTGCCGGCGCCGCACTTGACGGTGGCGCACTTGTCGGGCGGCAGGCAGCCCAGGTGGCAGGCGAAGCCGGAGGGGCACTCGGCGCTGCACGGCGTGAGGGCCCTGCAGGTGCCGTCGCTCGACGAGCAGTACTGGCCCGGGGCGCAGGCGACGCCGCTGCAGGGCACCCGGAAGCAGCCCTTCACGCAGGTGCCCTCGAAGCAGGTCTCGCCGCCGGCGCAGGCCACGCCCGTGCACGGGTCCTCGATGGGCACGCAGTACGCCTGGCACTTGTTGGGCGCGGCGCAGATGGAGGAAGAGGCGCAGGGGTCGCCCGAGCAGACGCCCTTGAGGCACACCTCGCCGGACGCGCAGGGGTACTCGGCGCTGCAGGTGCGGATCGGCTGGCCGCCGTCGCCGGCGACCCCGGTTCCGCCGTCGCCGCCGGGGGTGGGGGTCGATCCGTCGCCGAGCCCGGAGGTCGAAGCGTCCCGGCGCGGAGCGCCGGTGTCGTCGCCGCCGGTCACCTCTCCGGAGGGGCAGCCGGCCAGGAAGAGCACCACGACGAGGGCCAGACCAGAGCGCATGAGGCCTCCTCCGAGCGGAAGGAGGGATTGTCGCCTGGACTGCCGCGCAGTTGCGGCGCGGTCACTTCGTCTTCTTCTCGGGCTCCTTCGCCGCCGGGCCGCTCCCGCCCGCCGTCCGCCCCGGAGCGGCCGGCGCGGGAGGCGGCGGCTGCGGAGGGGGAGCCGGCGCCGCGGCAGGCGCCGGCGCCGCCACGGCGGCGGCAGTGGCCGGGGCCATCGTCGGCGCGACGGAGGGGCCCGTCAGCGGGGGCGCCGCCGCCAGGGGCGTCTCCGGGAACCGGGCGCCGGCGTCGCTGAGGGCCCGGATGAGCTCGTTGGCTTCCGTCCTCGACCGGTCCAGCTGCCGCAGCAGATCGGTGGCGCGCCGCGAGGCGTCGCGGGAGGACTTCGCCAGCGCCGCGGCCTCCCGATAGACGATCGTCCGCACCAGCTGGCGGCGCGCGATGTCCAGCAGGCGGCCGGCCAGCTCCTGCGTCTCGGCGTCGGCGGCCTCGGCCTTGACGGTGCGCATCCCGGTGTTGGTCTCGACGCTGATCGACTCCAGGATCCCGGCGCCTTCGCCCGGCATGTCGCGCAGCTGCAGCGAGACGCTGTCGCGCGAGGGGAAGGCGTCGTGGAGGACGTCGAAGACGATGGCGGTGCCGTCCAGCCGGGCGCGGGTGGTGCGGTCGCCGAGGCGGAAGAAGGGCATGACCTCGGGGTGCCCGAGCGCGGTGGCGATGGCCGCGCGGACCTCCGCCGTCAGCGGCGTGTCGTCGAAGCGGGAGGCGCGGGTGCGCTTGAGGGTCTCCATGAACTCGCGCAGCTGGTCGATGCCCACCACCGCGTTGAGCGCCGGGGACTCGCGGTAGCCGGCGTGGAACAGGCCGACCAGCTCCAGCTCTCCGGTCCGGCAGGACACGGCCAGCACCGGGCTGCCGGAGTTGCCCCGCGAGAGCAGCGCGTCGGTGACGAAGTCGACGTGCTCCCAGCCCTTCTCGCGGTCGTGGTCGTAGGCGGTGACCACCTTGCCGAAGTTGGTGGCCTGCAGCAGCCCCAGCGGGAAGCCGCGCACCTCGACCACGTTGCCGCTCTTGAGCAGGGCGCTGCGGCCGACGCGGTAGGGCATCAGGTTCAGCTTGGCCTTGGTCTTGAGGATCGCCGCGTCCAGCGCGGGGTCGCTGGCCACCTTGGTGACCTGGACCTGGCCCGGCTCGTAGTCGTCGGACTCGTCGCGCACCAGCCGCAGCTGCTCGTCGACGCGCTTGCAGCCGCCCGGCACCCCCGCCGCGTCGTTCTCGTCGGCGGTGACCGAGGGCCAGGTGGCCACGTGGTCGTTGGTGAGCAGGAAGTGCTCGTCGTTCTTCTCGCGGTAGGCGAAGGCGGTGCCGTGGGCGGTGACGGTCACGTTGCGCTTGCGGATGCGGCCGTCGGGCCCGTAGTACAGGCACTCGTAGGTCGCGGTATTCCTCAGGCAATACGAGTAGTTGGCCTCGGGAAGGCGCTCGAACTCCCGGGCGCGCGGCGACAGCGCCAGGATGGCGTCGGCGTACTCGCCGGTGCAGGACGCCGCGTCGATGGCCTTCTGCAGCGGCGTCTGCGGGCCCTTCTCCGAGACCGGCAGGTGCAGCTCGGGCGAGGCCGGAACGGGCGGAGGAGGGGAGGCGACCAGGAGCGCGGCGAGCAGCGAGGCGAGCATGTTTCCAGTGTGGTCCCAGCCGGCCGGGAGCGGCAAGGGCGGCGCCGCGGGGCTGCGTAGATGGGCCGCCTCAGCGGACGAAGCGGCCGCGCTTCAGCGGCAAGGATTGGCCTCGGCGAGGACGTCCGCGGCGGCGATGGGGACGAAGCCGCTCGCGGCGGCGCCGGGGCCGAAGGCGAAGACGCGCAGGCGGTGCAGGCGCTTGAGCCCCCCGCCCCCATGCCGGCGGGCGAGCGCGTGGGCGACGATCAGCGAGGGATCCCCGTCGGCGCCGTCGGCCTGGACCACCACCGTCGTTCCCGGCTGGGAGGCGAGCGCCTCGAGCCTCGCGCAGTCCGGGGGCTGGCCCTGCTCGTAGCCCTGACGCGGCCATGCGAGCTGGTCGTAGTAGGCGAACGGCAGCTCCTGGTCCGGCCTCGTCACCAGAATCCACCCCTGGCCGCCGCCGCTGGCGCGCTGGACGTCGGCCGCGGCGGCTCCGGCCCCCCTCCAGTCCACGTTTCGCCAGTGCACGGCGGAGGTCGCCAGGCCGAACAACGTGAGAAAGGCCCACAGAGGGATGAGCGAGAGCTTGGCGAGCCTGGGAGCGTGCTGCATCACCCAGGCGGCGGTGAGGACGAGGCCGGGTAGGGCGACCAGCAAGTACCGCGCATGCCAGACCGGCTTGAAGGCGCAGACCCCGAGGAAGAAGAGCAGCGGAGCCAGGAAGTAGCACGTGGCCATCTGCAGCCCGCGCCGGACCGGCGCCCGGAGCGCACCGAGGGCGCCCAGGGCGAGCGGAACGAAGACGGCGGCCAGCAGCGCGGCGGCGAGGGGATAGCGGACCTCCGCTGGAGTGGGACCAGAAGGCAGGACCCAGCCGAAGGTGGCGTTGGCGAGATCGAGCAACGCCCCCAGTCCCTGGTTCCCCTGCCAGAAGGGGTAGGAGCCCGCCGAGGGCGCGAAGTAGATCGTCAGCGGAACGGCGCACACCAAGGCACACAGGCCCAGCGCGGCGAAGGCCCTGAGCCGCCGCGCAGCGAGGAGCGCGTGCGTCCCCAGGAAGAGGGGGACGAGGGCTCCGGTGTAGTGCACCCAGAAGCCCAGCCCAGCCGCCGCGCCGCCGAGCAGCCACCATCGCCAGCGGTCCGTCCGCAGCGCCACCGCCCAGCTCCAGGCGGCGAGAATCCCCACCAGCGTCAGCACCGCGTACTGCCGGGCCTCCTGGCTGTAGGCCACGTGCATCGGCAGCAACGCCAGGATCGAGGCGCCGGTGAGGGCGACGCGATCGTCGTCGAAGAGCTCGCGGGCGAGTGCGAACAGGGCGGGCACGGCGAGGATACCCGCCAGCGCAGAGAGCCCTCGCAACCCTGCCTCGGAGCTCCCGAAGAGCGCGACCCAGCCCCGCAGCAGCAGGTAATAGAGCGGCGGGTTTCCAGGGTCGGCGACGCCGCCGAAGAGGCTGGCCAGGGGCAGGCGCGCGAACGCCAGCGAGGCGGCCTCGTCGTACCACACGCTGTGGGTCGTCAGGCCCCAGAGGCGGACGGCCGCCGCCATGAGGACGATCCCCAGCAGGGCGAGTCGGACCGGTCGCTTGGGCATGGGCGACCGGCAGGCTACTACAGCTGTGAACGTGGTCGACTGCGTCGGCCCGCTTGACCGGCGATCCGCCAGCGTGGGACGAAGGCGGCATGGAAGGTGGACCGGCCCAGCAGCCCCCGCTCGCCGCGCTCGAAGCGTGGCTGGCCGCCCGGCGCGGGCGGGTGGCGGCGGCGCTGGTCACCGCGGCGGTCTTCGTCCGGCTGCTCTTCTGCCTCCAGGTCGCCGGAGGACCGCTGCCGCGGCTGCACGACTATCTGAAGGATTCCGACAACCGCTTCTTCGAGGAGTGGGCGACGCACCTGGCGGCCGGCGACTGGCTGCAGCGCGTCCCGCTGCACCCGATGCACCGGTGGATGGAACAGACCGCGCTGGCGGCGGCGCAGGCGGACCCCACGCTGGCAGCGCGGGCGGGCCTGTCGTCGACCCAGGCGGCCGAGCCGTCCAAGCTCGCGTCCGGCCTTTGGGATTTCTGGTTGGCGGGCACCACCTGGTACCAGGAGCCGGCCTATCCGTATCTGGTGGCGATCACCTGGAGGCTCACCGGATCCGACCCCTGGCACGTCTACCTCTGGCAGCTGGCGCTGGGTGTGCTCACGGTGGCGCTCATCTGGTCGCTCTCGCGAAAGCTCTTCGGCGAGACGGCCGGCCTGGTCGCGGCGGCGCTGGCCGTGCTCGCCCCGGCTCCGCTGATGCTCGAGGTGAGCCTGCTGCGCGACTCGCTGGTGATCTTCACCACGGTCCTGCTCGCCTGGTTGATGGCTTGGGCAGCGGAGGAGGAGGAGGGATCGCGCAGCCGCTGGTTCGTCCTGGGGATTTGCTTTGGTGCCGCGGTGCTGGTGAAGACCACCTTCGTCCTCTTCCCGGTGCTGCTGGCGGTCTGGCGGCTGGCCACGGTGCGCTCGCGCTGGAGGGACCGCCTGCCGGCGGCAGGCCTCGCGGCGGCCGGGATGGCGCTGGCGCTGCTTCCCGCCATCGCGCGCAACCTCGCGGTCGGCGCGCGGCCGTTCTCGTTCGCCTCCGGCGCCGCGACGATGGCCCTATACCTGACCGCGCACGCCACGCCCTTCGAGCTGGTCCCCAGCCAGCTCTATTCGAACGTGCTGGTCGCCTCCGACGGACGGTTCCTGGCGACGCTCGTCGCCGCGGTCAAGTCGCACCCGAGCCTGGGGTCGTTCGCGGCCCTGCTGGGCAGCAAGCTCCTGTACGCCTGGCATGGCTACGAAGGGGCGCAGAACGTCGATCTCGCACTCTTCAAGCAGGGCTCCAGCGTGTTGGCGCTCCTGCCGGTGGGGATGCCGTTGCTGGTTCCGCTGGCGTGCGTGGGCGTCGCCTCGCGCAAGGGCTGGCCAGCGGCGATCGCGGTGCTGGCCAGCATCCCGACCCTGCTCCTGGCGCTGGTGGTCACCCGGTTCCGGGCGCCGCTGTTGGCGGCCTTGATGCCGCTGGCGGGGTACGGGGCGGTGCGCATCGCCTCGGCGGCCTTCCGGAAGCGGTGGATTCCGCTCGGCGCGGGCGCCGTCGTCGCGGGCCTGTATCTCGTCTGGGCGAGCGTTCCGCCTGCGGGGCTGGAGCCGGGCCGGCGGGCGCCCTTCTATGCGCGGGAAGGCAAGAAAGCGCTCGACCTCGGGGCGCACGAGTTCGCGGCGCTGCACTTCGCAGAGGCAATGCGGCTGGCTCCCGGCGACCACGAGAGCGAGCTGCACCTGGGGCAGGCGCTGCTGGGGATGAAGGAGCCGGAGGAGGCGCTCCCGCATCTGTCCAGGGCGGCCGAGGTCCTGGCGACGGGAGAGGCGCGCGAAGCGCTGGCCGACGCGCTCGTCCAACTGGGCCGCAAGGACGAGGCGCGGGCGCAGCTGAGGGCGGCAGTGGCGGCCGAGCCGGGGCGGGATTCGGCGCGCAGGCGCCTCGAGGGGCTCGGCGAGTAGGTCGCGGGCAACTCCCTGGAAATCGGCGTAGTTTTCGAGGTCTTTGACGGCACGAGGAGCGTGCGAAAGCCCATGGCGGAGCCCATGCCCATTTCCCGCAAGGAGCTCCTCCTCGGCCTCGGGTTCGCGGCCTGGTGCCTGGTCGTTGCGCAGGCCTTCCTGCCCTGGTGGCTCGAGTACACCGGGCAAAACGGACTCCTCTCGGATGGGTTCGAAGCCACGCGCGACCTCTTCGGCGGGTTCAAGCCGGCCAAGCTCCTGGCGAGCCTCGGATGGCTCCTGGCCGCGCTGGCGGCGACGACCGCGTCGGGAGGCTACGGCGAGGCGGTGCTCCGCGCGTTTCGGCTGCACACCAAGAACGGCTGGATGCGCGAGCTGCTCGTCGAGGCGCTCGGTCTCGGGATTCTCGGAACGGCTGTGCTGGGGTTGGGGCTGGCGGGCCTGCTGGGAGGGTGGCTGTGGCTGGCAGTCGTCCCTTCTGCGGCGCTGCGCGCCTTCTTCTGGCTGCGGCCCGTCGCGAGGGCCGAAGAGGCGCCTCAGGGCTCACTCGGCCTGGGCTTCTGGGCCCTGGCCCTCCCGTGCCTCGGGCTGCTGGTGCTGGTTTGGATCAGTGCTTCGGCGCCGGTCACCGACACCGATGCGCTCGTGTACCACCTGGCCCTGCCCAAGACGTATCTGGCGGCCGGGAAGATCGCCTACCTGCCCGATTGGCTGCACGGGAGCCGCTCTCTCCTGACCGAGATGCTCTACCTGTGGGGCCTGGGCGTCGGCGGCGAGGCGCTGGCACGCATGATGGGCATGGCGCTGAGCCTGCTCGCGGTCGCTTCCGTGGGGCTCACCGCCGCGAGGTTCGCGGGCGCGAAGGCCGGTATCGCCTCTTGCCTGCTGTTCCTCTCCATCCCCGCCGTGCTCAAGCAGGCGTCGGTGATGAGCACCGACGTGAGCGTGTGCCTGTACTCCACGTTGGCGCTCTGCGCGCTGCTCGAATGGGACGAGGCCGGCGGCTCGCAGCGCGCGTGGCTGTGGCTGTCGGCCGTCCTCGCCGGCTTCATGCTCGGCTGCAAGTTCACCGGGATCATGGCGCTGGCGCCCCTGGCGCTCTTCGTCGCCTTCCTGGCTTGGAAGAGGGAGGGCCCGACCAGGGCGGTGCGGACCGCGGCCCTTTACGCGGTGGTGGCGCTCGCGGTGATCGTCCCCTGGTTTGCACGCAGCCTGTGGTGGACCGGCAACCCGGTCTGGCCCTTCGCCTACTCCGTCTTCGGCGGCAAGCACTGGAACCCGATGATCGCCCGCGAGGCCACGGCCTTCTGGAGCGAGCCCTTCCGCCTGGCCGACGCGGGAGAGGCTTGGCAGGTCTTCCCGCGCCTGATGCAGGGCCGCTTCGGCCGGGCCGTCGGGTTCCTCCTGCCGCTGGCGCTGCCCCTCGGGTTCAGGCGGCGGGGGCGGAGCGCCTGGGTCCTGTCGGGATTCGTGGTGGTCACCTTCGTCGCCTGGTTCTTGGTCTCGCAGCAGGTGCGGTTCCTCTTGCCCACCTTCGCGGCCTTTTCGGTCTTGGTCGGGTTGGGCCTGGCCGACGACCTTCCGCGCATGGCCACGCGCGCGCTGGGGGCCCTGGCCGCCATCGCCGTGCTCGTCACTGCGCTGTGGGCGTGGGGGAGCTTCTCCAGGGATTTCCGGGTCGCTTTCGGAGGACAGGATCCCGAGAACTACTTCGCGCGATTCCCGGTCGTCGAGGCGAGCAGGACGGTCAACCGGCTGACTCCGCCGGACGCGCGGGTCCTGATGATGTGGGGGTCGCAGAGCTACTACATCGACCGGAAGGTGCTCTGGGGCGACCCGCTGGATCAGGGCTTCTTCGACTATTGCGCGTTCCGGAGCGCGGCTGACTTCGAGGTCGCTCTGAAGCAGGCAGGGGCGACCCACGTGGTGATCGACGGGGACGAGTTCGAGCTCAAGCGCGGCATGGACGGCTTGCTGCGACAGCGGCTCGGTTTGGGCCCTGCCGAGCAGACCGGATTCCGCTGTGCCTCGCAGTGGCAGCAGGAGTTGCTGGCGCAAGGCCGTTGGCGGCTGCTGGGGAAGACGCCTCGGGGCGAATGCGGGGTGTTCGAGATCCTTTGGTGAGCCCGGCGGGCTCTAGCGCGCGGGGATGGGGGCCCCGGTGCCCTTGGTCCCGCTGCGCCGCTCGCGGAGGGCGGCCAGCACGACCAGCGCCACCGCGACGAGCGCCAAGGCGGCCCCCATCGCCAACCCCGGGGTCGAGTAGGTGAGCGCCACCTGATGCTCGCCGGCCGGGACCGGGATGGCCGAGGCCAGGAAGTTGGCGGCGACCGGCTC
>DASXVQ010000078.1:0-55522 GCA_036504155.1 Myxococcales bacterium | reverse complement strand
ATTGGCGACAACTTCCCGCCTTCACCCGACGCTTTCGAGAGCATCTGCGTCGCCTCAAGCGAAAGGCGGACCCGGGGCAGGTCTTCTCCTTCTTCAGACTCCTCCAGCGACCGCCATGCACCGGTTAACGGCTATGGGGGTTGGGGGGAGGTTTCGTCAAACCCCGGGCATGGTGTGCATGTCCGAGTCCTCGTCGAGGACCTCGAACACGGCCACCTTCTGCTTCTTGCCCTTCAGCTCGCGCTCGCCCAGCGGCGCCACGTCGAAGCGCGCGCCGATCGCCGCCAGCGTCTTGCCGGTGATGAGGACCTGGCCGGGGCTCGCCGAGGACTGCAGGCGCGAGGCGACGTTCACCGCGTCGCCCAGGCAGGTGTACTCGATGCGCCGCTCGCTGCCCAAGGTGCCCGCCAGCACCTTGCCGGTGTTCAGGCCGATCTTGATGCCGCACAGCTCGGAGAGCGGGCGCTTCTTCATCATCTCCACGAACTCGCGGCGGCAGGCGAGCGCGCAGCGCACGGCCCGCGAGGCGTCGTCCGGCCGGGTGTAGGGCGCGCCGAAGACGGCCATCACCGCGTCGCCGATGAACTTGTCGACCGTGCCGTCGAAGCTGAAGACGACCTGGGTCATCCGCGCGTAGTACTCGTTGAGCAGGTCGATCACGCGCTCGGGGGCCAGGCGCTCGGTCAGCGGCGTGAAGCCGGAGATGTCGGCGAACATCACCGTCACCTCCTTGGTCTCCATGTGCGCGCCGGCCTTGCCGGTGGTGCGCAAGTCGGCCATCACGCGCTCGACGATGGCCCCGGAGTGGAAGCGCTCCAGCGCCTTGCGCATGCGCTCCTCGTCGAGCGCCTTCTCGCGCAGCCGCCAGCTCTCGACGCCGTTGGCCGCCATGTGGGCGATGGCGCTGACCACGTCCACCATCCGCTTGAGCGGGATGGAGTCGAGCTGCGCCTTGCGGTTGAGGTAGATGACGCCCAAGAGCTCGTCGCCCTTGACCATCGGCACGCAGATGACCTGGTCCAGGTCGTAGAGCAGCACGCTCTCGCGGGCGTTGAAGCGGCGGTCGTCCTTGGCGTCCATCACCGCCAGCGCCAGCTTCTTCTTGGCCACCTCGCTGATGATGGAGTCCGAGACCGGCACCTCGCCCGAGGCCAGCTTCTGGCCGTGGCGCACGACCATGGGGGCGAGCTTGCCGCGCTCGTCGCGCAAGAGCGCCACGCCGGTCTTGGCCTGGGCGACGTCGACCACCAGGTCGATGACGTCCTCGAGGAAAGACTTGAGGCTGGTGGAGGTGTTGAGCTTCTCGCTGACCTTGATCAGCAGGAAGAGGCTCTCGAACTCCTCCAGGCTCTTCTCGACGGTCTGGCCCCCGCCGCCGCGGGCGGAGCCGCTCTGGCTGATGCTCTTGGGGTCGAAGCTGCCGACCTTGCCGTACTGCTCCAGGAACGGGTTCTGGGCCGCCGACTCGCTGACCAGCACCTGGCCGGAGATGCGCAGGCTCTGCAGGCCGGAGGCGGCCATCATCGAGACGTCGATGGGATCGGTCTTGGCGTTCTCCACCGCGGTGGCCAGGCGCAGGGCCAGCGAGTTCTCGCCGATGCCCAAGAGGTCCCCGGCGCGGCAGACGGCGGCGCCTTCGATCTTCTTGCCGTTGACCTCGGTCCCGTTGCGGCTGCCCATGTCCTCGATGGTCAGGTGGTTGGGCAGGACCTCGATCTTGGCGTGCCGGCGGCTGACCTGGTCACCGGAGAGGACGATGTCGTTGTTGTCGGCGCGGCCGAGGTAGGTCGTGCCGTCGGGGAGGTCGTAGGCGGTGTCGAAGTAGCCCGGCCCGTTGATGATGACTTGCCACATGCGCTTGGTCGGTCCGGCCTTCGGTGAGAGAGGACGTGATGAAGTGAAGCGATCCTAGGAGGCGCTCTTCGGGGGTGTCAATTTGAGCCCTGAGTTCAACGTTCTAAGTCGCACGCGCGGGACTCAGGGCTTGCCAGCCGCGACTGAAGCGAGCGGCGGAAGGCCGAAGAGCCGTTCGGCGTTGCGGTGGTAGAAGTCCTCGAGCACGTCGCGCGGCAGCCCGATCGCGTCGACCGTCCAGCGTCCCTGGATGGGAGTGGGGTGGGCGATCTTGCGGTCGTTGGTCTCGTAGAAGCGCCAGTGGGCCTTGAAGAAGACGTCGAAGTCGGCGGCGGTCTTGGCCGTGCCGTCGGGGGCGCCCAGCATCATCTCGCCCTTGAACAGGCTGAAGTCGGTGCCGAAGAGGATGCGGGTGCGGTGCTTCTCGAAGAGGGCGCGCAGCTTCTCCGGTGGCTGCCGGCCGATCTCGCCGATGCGCGCGGCGGTGTCGACGTAGAGGTTGGGATACTTGTCGAGCATGGCGGCGACCGTCGCCGGGTCCTCCGGGTCGTTGCCGAAGTGGACGCCGATGAAGGTGGTCTTCGGGTGCCGCGCGACGCGGCGCTCGTACTCGGCGAACAGCTCCTCCCAGGTCGGGTAGCCGGGGCCGGAGAAGCTCCAGTCGGGGTTGGCGGAGAGCTCGTCCCAGCGCTCGTTGTCGGGGGTCATCGGCTTGAAGAAGGCCTTGGGGTCGCCGGTGTGAATCGAGACGACGAGCCCCAGCTTGCCGGCCTCCTCGAAGATGGGGTCGAGCCTGGGGTCGTCGACCTTCACCCGCTGCCCGTCCGGGTCGCCCCAGCCCAGGCCCAGGGCCTTGTAGAACTTCAGCCCGCGCGCGCCCTTGGCCTTGGCCTCCCGCATCTGCGCCAGCTGGTGCTCAAGCCAGCCGGGCATGAACATGTGGCGGCCGCTGATGCTGGTGGAGACGAGGACCCGGCCGTCGTAGGCGCGGGCGGCCGCGAGGTAGGCGTCGAGCACCTCGCCCTGTCCTCCCGAGAGGTCGAGCGCGCCCACGATGCCCTGCGTCGCGTACAGCTTCATCGCGTCCGGCAGGTCGAAGGGCGAGACGTGGCAGTGCGCGTCGAACTTCGGGATCCGCTCGCCGACCTGGATGGGCGCAGCCATCCCGCCGGCACATCGCTGGCAACCGGCGGAGAGGAGGCAGGCCAGCAGGCAGGCAGCGAGGCGGGCGGACATGGGGGGATTCTAGTCCGTCGCCGCTCTCAAGGTTCGGGTCGCAGGCGGGGGACGGCGGGAGGGCGCCCGATCGAGCGCCCCCCCCACTCGAGACTCACGCCCGGGAACTGACGACTCTCAATGCGTCGTCGTGTCCCGTTGCTTCAGGGCCTCGCCCAGCGTGGTGCCGAAGCCCTCTTCGCTCGTCTCCAGCTTGCGCTCGGGGATGGGGACCAGCGGCGTGAGCGAGACGCGCCGGTTCTCCCAGTCGACCTGGCCCACCAGCACGTCGAGCTCCTGGCCGGCGCTGACGATCTCCTCTGGGCTGTCGATCCGCCGCCCGGCCGCCAGGTCGCTGACGTGGATCAGGCCGTCGACGCCGGGGATCAGCTCGACGAACACGCCGAAGGGCTGGATGCCGACGATCTTGCCGCGGAAGGCGGCGCCCTCCACCAGCCACTCGCGAGCCGCCTCCCACGGGTCCGGCTCGAGCGCCTTGAGCGAGACCGTCACCCGCGCGCGGCGCCGGCCCTCGCCCAGGTCGACCTTGAGCACCTGGACGTCCAGCTCCTGGCCGGGCTTGAGCACGTCCGAGGGCTTGGCGATGCGGCGGCGCGTCACCTCGCTCGTCGGCAGCAGCGCGTCCACGCCGCCGATGTCGATGAAGGCGCCGAAGTCGTGCAGCGTCGTGACCGCTCCGCGCAGGACCTGACCCTCGGCCACCTTGGAGAGCGTCTCCGCCGCGCGGACGTTGCGCTCCTCGTCGAGCAGCGCGCGGTGCGAGACGACCACCTGGCGGCCGCGCAGGTCGTGGACCTTGAACGCCATCCGCTTGCCCACGAACGCCGCGAGGTCGTCGGGCGGCCGCGCGTCGATCTGCGACATGGGGCAGAAGGCGCGCACCCCGCCGATCTGCACCTCGAGGCCGCCGCGGTTGAAGCCGCGGACCACCCCGGTGATCGTCCGGCCGTCGCGCTTGGCCTCCGCCAGCCACTGCCGGCCCAGCCGCCCGCCCGGGACTTGCGC
The DNA here is from genome assembly GCA_036504155.1 of Myxococcales bacterium. Taxonomy (GTDB): domain Bacteria; phylum Myxococcota; class Myxococcia; order Myxococcales; family UBA5297; genus JACRCT01. Next base: position 51,427 of record DASXVQ010000078.1, on the reverse strand, counting down.
GGTGATGCGCGCCGGCTCGCCCTCGCTGCCCTCGTCGACGACGGTGCCCTCCACCTCCTCGCCGATGTGCAGCTCGAGCGGCTCGCCGCTCATCGTCACCTCCGAGAGGTTGAGCAGCGCCTCCCGCTTGGAGCCCAGGTCGACCACCGCGTCCTTGCGGCCCATGAACAGCACGGTGCCGCGGACCCGGTCCCCCTTGTTCAGGCGGACCCGCGAGTGCGCCAGGCTCTCCTCCAGGAGCTTCTCGAACGACTCCTCGCCGCCAACCTCCCCGCCGCCCCCCATCGTCCCGAGCTCAGACATGTCCGCCTTTTCTTCGAATGCCGGTCCTCGCCTTCGCGAGTCCCCGCCGTTAAGGGTTGAACTGCTTGTCGAGGTGCGTCCCCCCGCCTGCCCGCCGCCACGCCCTTGCACCTCTCGCCTCGAGGGCGGTGCGCCGCTAACGGTGGACACCCGCGACAAGGGCGCCAAGCAGCGCGCCTGCCCACGACTTGAGGCAGCCCGTGGAGGGAGGGACCGAGTCCACCGCCGGTCGCGGAAACCTGACGCGATGCGCAAGTGGCCGGAAACACGGTCGGCCGGCCGCCGCGATCCCGTGGGCGGCCCAAGCAGGGCTTCGCCCGGCGGCATCGCCGGCAGGACCTCTCGAGCCGCTCCGGCCCGAACTTGCGGACCCGCCTTGCTCCGGCGCGAGGCTTCTGCGCGCTCGCAAACAGCCTGTAGCGGACACGCCTTGCGCGCCGCGCGACGCGCGCGTTGACCGCTTGGCATCCTGACGCGAAAGGAGGAAGGGGCCGCGGCGCTCGGTCGTTGGGCGACCCTCGCGAGGAGCAGTCCGATGCGTCCCGAGCTGATCGTGCTGGCCGCCGGAGGGTTGCTGTCGGCCGTGGCCTACGGGCAGCAGGCGCCGCCGCCGACGGAGCTGGGGCCGCGCCTGAGCCTCGACCGGGCGCTGGGGATTGCTCGGGAGCGGGGCCTGGACCTGCTCATCGCCGACGCCGCGGTCGCTGCCGCGAGGGCCGACGAGCTGCAGGCCGCGGCCGTGGCCAACCCGGCGCTGAGCGCCTCGGTCGGGAAATCGTTTTCCTACGACCCGTCCAAGTGTCCAGGCTGCTCGGACCTCGCGTGGTCGGTGGGGGTCTCGGACCAAGGGGCCCTCGTCGACGCCGTCTCGGGCAAGCGCGGCCTGCGCCGCGAGGTGGCCGGCCTCGCGCTGCAGGCGGCCCGCGCCTCGCGCGAGGACGCCCAGCGGCTGCTCGAGTTCCAGGTCAAGCAGCTCTACTTCCAGGTGGCGCTCGCCCAGGCTTCGCTCGCCTTCGCGCTCGAGGTGCGCGCCGCGATGACGGCCACGCTGGAGCTCATCCAGGTGCGCTACCGGACGGGGGCGGTGTCCGAGGCCGAGCTGGCCAAGGCCGAGACCGCCGAGCTCGAGGCCGAGCAGGACGTGGAGGGAGCGCAGCAAGGCCTGCGCGACGCGCGGGTGGGCCTGGCCTTCGTGCTGGGGGTGCGCGGGGCTGCGCCCGACTTCGAGGTGGACGGCGCCGTCCTCGCCTTCCGGGTGCCGTCCTCGCTGGAGCCCGCGCCGCGCGAGCGGCTGCTCGAGGAGGCGCGCGCTCACCGGCCGGACCTCGCGGCCGCGCGGCAGCAGGTGGAGTGCGCCGGGCGCGCCCGAACCCTGGCGCGGCGCCTGCTGGTGCCCGAGGTGAACCTGGGCCTTCAAGCGGCGGGCGAAGGCACCGGCCAGGACGCGCTGGCTCAGCCGACGGCGAGCCTGTCCCTGGGGCTCGTGCCGCCGCTGGCCTACCAGTTCCAGGGCGAGCAGGCCCGCGCCGAGGCCGATCTGGCCGCGCAGAGGCTCCAGCTGGCGCGGCTCGAAGCCCAGGTCGCCGCCGAGGTCGAGGTCTCCTGGGCCGACTACCTGTCCGCGCGGCACCAGGTGGAGCGCATGGAGGCCCGGCTGCTCGACCGCGCCCGCACCGCACGCGATCTCACGCGGATCCAGTACGAGAAGGGCGTGGCCTCGCTGCTCGAGTACCTCGACGCCCAGCGGACCTTCATCTCCAACAACCTCGAGTACCTCAAGGACCAGGCCGACTACTGGACCGCGGTCGCGCAGCTCGAGCGCGCCGTAGGGAAGGAGCTCGCGCGATGAGATGCCCGTTGCTGCCGATCTGGCCGGCTCTGCTGGCCGCGCTCGGCGCCTGCCCGCCGTCCAGCTACCCGGGCGCCGCCGCTGCGCCCAAGCCGCCGCCGGGAGAGATGTGGCTCACGGCGAAGCAGGTGGAGGAGGCCCGGCTGGCCATCGATCCGGTGCAGGAGCAGGAGGTGGGCTCGGTGCTCTCCACCAGCGGCCGCATCGCCTTCGACGACCTGCGGGTGGCGCACGTCTACTCGCCGGTGACCGGCCGGGTCGTCTCCATCGCCGCCCAGCCCGGAGAGCGGGTGAGGAAGGACCAGGCGTTGGCGGTGATCGACTCGCCGGACGTGGGCAGCGCGTTCTCGGACCTGGGCAAGGCGCAGGCCGACCTGGTGGCGGCCAGGCGCGAGCGCGCGCGGCAAAAGGAGCTGTACGAGGCTCACGCCGGGGCGCGGCGCGACTTTGAGGCCGCGGAGGACAGCTGGCGCAAGGCGCAGTCCGAGCTGGAACGCGCGCAGCAGAAGGCGCGTCTGTTTCGCACCGGCCTGGCGACCGGCGGGGGCTCGCAGGAGTTCACGCTGCGCTCGCCCATCGACGGCGAGGTCATCGCCCGAAGCCTGGGCCCGGCCGCCGAGGTGCAGGGCCTGTACTCGGGAGGCAACCCGGTCGAGCTGTTCACGGTGGGCGAGCTCGACAAGGTCTGGGCCATCGCCGACGTCTTCGAGAAGGACCTGGCGCAGGTGCGGCTGGGCACGCCGGCCACGGTGCAGGTGCTCGCCTACCGCGACCGGGTCTTCCCGGGGAAGGTGGACTGGATCGCCGACGCGCTGGACCCCACCACCCGGACGGCGCGCATCCGCTGCACCCTGGACAACCCCGACCGGGCGCTCAAGCCGGAGATGTTCGCCGCGGTGCTGCTCTCGGTGGGCGGGGAGCGGGCGCTGGCGGTGCCGCGGTCGGCGGTGCTGCGGCTGGGCGACCAGACAGTGGTGTTCGTGGAGCTCGGCGCCTCGCCGGACGGGCGTCGCCGCTTCGAGCGCCGGCCGGTGGCGGTGAACGAGGACGAGGGCGGCGCCTTCCTGCCGGTGACGCACGGGCTGGCCAAGGGCGAGCGCGTGGTGACCGCGGGGGCCATCCTCCTCTCGGGGATGCTCTGATGATCGCCCGGGTGGTGCGGTGGGCCCTGCAGGTCCCGGCCATCGTCGGGATCCTGGCGGTGGTGCTGGTGGGGCTGGGGCTGTGGTCGTACTCGCAGCTCGACGTCGAGGCGTACCCGAACCCCGTCCCGCCGATGATCGAGGTCATCGCCCAGCCCACCGGTCTGAGCGGCGAGGAGGTCGAGCGCTACGTCACGGTGCCGCTGGAGACGGGGCTCTCCGGGATGCCGGGCCTCGCCTCGCTGCGCTCGCAGTCGCTGTTCGGGCTCGCGGACGTGAAGTGCTACTTCGACTGGAGCACGAGCTACGCCGACGCCCGCCAGGAGGTCATCAACCGCCTCCAGTTCATCCAGCTGCCGGCGAACGTCCAGGCGCAGCTCTCGCCGGCCAACCCGGTGGGCGAGATCTACCGCTACGTGCTGCGCGGGAAGGGCTACTCGCTGACCGAGCTGAAGACGGCGCAGGACTGGGTCCTGGAGAAGCAGTTCCGGCAGGTCCCGGGCGTCGTCGACGTGGTGGGCTTCGGAGGGCTGACCAAGCAGTACCAGGTGGAGGTGGACCCCTTCGCGCTCAAGTCCCACGCGCTGGCGCTGCCGCAGCTCCTCTCCGCGCTCTCCGGCGCCAACCAGAACGTGGGCGGGCAGCGGCTGACCCTGGGCGAGCAGTCCTACGACGTGCGCGGCATCGGGCTCATCGGCTCGCTGCGCGACCTCGGCGAGGTGGTGATCGCCGCGGTCAGGGGCACGCCGGTGCGCGTGCGCGACGTGGCCACGGTGAAGATCGGCGCGGCCCCGCAGCTGGGCCTCATCGGCAAGGACGGCGAGCCGCAGGTGGTGCAGGGCATCGTGCTCATGCGCTACGGGGGCGACTCGCTGCGCACCCTGGAGGGCGTCCACGCCAAGGTGGAGGAGATCCGCGCGCTCCACCTGCTGCCGCCGGGAATGGAGATCGCGCCGTACTACGACCGCGCCGACCTGGTGCGGGTGACCACCCGGACCGTTCTCGAGAACCTCCTGGTGGGCATGGGGCTGGTCTCGCTGGTGCTGCTGCTCTTCCTGGGCCGGCTGCGCGCCGCGCTGGTCACCGCGCTCAACATCCCGCTCTCGCTGCTCTTCGCCTTCGCCGGGATGGTCGCCACCGGGACGGCGGCCAACCTCATCTCGCTGGGCGCGGTGGACTTCGGCATCGTCGTCGACTCCACGGTGATCATGGTGGAGAACATCTTCCGGCACCTCGCCGGCGAGGGGGACAAGCCGATCCCGGAGCGGGTGGCCGACGCCGCGGCCGAGGTGGGGCCGCCGATGCTCTTCTCCACCCTGGTCATCGCCACCGCCTTCGTGCCGCTGCTGACCCTGACCGGTGCGGCGGGGGTCATCTTCGCGCCGATGGCGCACACCTACGCCTTCGCCATCGGCGGGGCCATCCTGCTGGCCCTGACGCTGACCCCGGCCCTGGCCTCGCGGCTCTTGAAGGTGGAGCCGCGGGCCTCGGAGGCCGAGCACGAGGGCCGGCTGATGCGCTGGCTCGACCGGGTCTATGCGCCGCTCTTCGCGTTCTCGCTCCAGCGCAAGGCCTGGGCGCTGGGCATCGGCGGGGCGGTGGTGGCGCTGGGCTTGGGCGGCGCGGCGCTGCTGGGCGGGGAGTTCATGCCCAAGCTCGAGGAGGGCAACTTCTACATCCGCGCCAGCCTGCCCACCTCCATCTCGCTGGAGCAGGCCTCCAGCTACGTCGACCGGATGCGCTCCCTCGTGCTGGGCTGCCCGGAGGAGGGCGCCTGCGAGGCCGGCGCGCGACGCCATCCCGAGGTTCGCACCGCGGTCTCGCAGCTGGGCCGGCCCGACGACGGCACCGACGTCTCCGGCTTCTCGAACATCGAGATCTTCGCGCCGCTGGAGCCGCGCGAGCGCTGGCGCCGCGGGCAGACCAAGGAGCGGATGACGCAGGAGCTGGATTCCGAGCTGCACGCCGCGTTCCCCGGCGTGGTCTTCAACTTCTCGCAGGCCATCGCCGACAACGTCGAGGAGGCGATGAGCGGGGTGAAGGGCGAGAACACGGTCAAGGTCGTGGGCAGCGACCTGCGCACCAACGAGGCCATCGCCGAGCAGCTGCAGGCGGTGATGGCCCAGGTCCCCGGGGTCGAGGACCTGGGCGTCTTCACCTCCCTGGGCCAGCCGACGGTGCGCATCACGCCCGACCGCGGGCGGGCCGGCCGCTACGGCCTCAACGTCGGCGACGTCGAGGCGCTGGTGCAGGCGGCGGTCGGCGGGCAGGCGGTGACGCAGGTCTTCGAGGGGGACAAGCACTTCGACCTGGTCGTGCGCTGGGCGCCGCAGTACCGCAAGGACCTCAAGGCCATCGAGAACCTGCTCGTGCCCACGCCGGACGGGGCGCAGATCCCGCTGGGGCAGGTGGCGCAGGTGGTGGTGGAGGAGGGCGCCTCGGTCGTCTACCGCGAGAACGCCCGCCGCTACACGCCCGTGAAGTTCTCGGTGCGCGGGCGCGACCTGGCCTCCACCATCGCCGAGGCCCAGCGGCGCATCGCCGCCGGGGTGCGCCTGCCCTACGACTCCCACCTGGAGTGGGCCGGGGAGATCGACCAGCTGCAGGCCACCGGCCGCCGGCTGGCCTACATCGTGCCGCTGACGCTGCTCGCCATCGCCTTCCTGGTGCACGCCCTGGTCAAGCGCCTGGCCGACACGCTGGTGGTCTTCGCCGGCATCCCGGTGGCGTGCGCGGGCGGCGTGCTGGCGCTGCTGGTGACGGGCACCGACTTCTCCATCTCCGCGGCGATGGGCTTCATCTCCATCTTCGGCATCGCGGTGCAGGACTCGCTGATCGTCGTCACCTACGCCAAGCGGCTGTGGGCGCAGGGGCTGTCGCTGGAGGAGGGCGCGCGGCTGGCGGCGGCGCGGCGGCTGCGCCCGGTGCTGATGACCACCAGCGTGGCGATGATCGGCCTGCTGCCCGCGGCGCTCTCGCGGGGCATCGGCTCGGAGACGCAGAAGCCGCTGGCCATCGTGGTGATCGGAGGGGCGCTGGTGCTGGCGGTGGTGCCGCGCCTCGTCCAGCCGGCGCTGCTGGTGCTGGCGCACCGCCGCGACGCCCGGCATCCGGAGGCGGGCCCCGCCGCGCCGGAGGGCGCCGCTACCGCTTCTGCGAGTTGACCACCTCGGCGACCGCCTCGAGCTGGCTGGGGAGCAGGCCGGGGTCCGCGCAGAAGGTGTAGTTGACGACGGAGAGGTTCTGGTCGGCGAAGTGGCGGTCGACCAGCCCCGCCCGCGCCGCGCCGTCGGTGCCCTGGACGTCGAAGACGGTCACGTGGGCGTCCTGCCCGAGCAGCTTGAGCGACTCCAGCCGCTGGGTGACCGCCAGGTTCTGGCTCCTCCAGTCGGCGTGCAGCGCCGCGGTCTTCTCCTGCACGTACTGGTCGTGGACGGCCGGCTGGCTCACGGTCTCGAACAGGAAGAAGCCCTCGCAGCTCGTCACCCGGTCCACGAACGAGAACAGGTAGTTGCCCGGGGCGTCCCGGTGGTCGTCGACGTCGATGCGCGGCGGGAGCGTGTACCTCGCCGCCAGGATGGCCACCTCGAGGGGCTTGCCGGGCTCGCGCGCCAGCGGCGCCTTCTCCGGCTCGGGCGGCGGCTTGGCGGTGGTCGCGCAGGAGGCCAGGGCGAGGGCGAGGGCGGCGGAGAAGAGGGGAAGGGCGGCGCGCATCGGGGCAGACCTCGGATCGCCGGCTTGGTGCCGGCAGCGTCTGAGCTATCAGCGATTGGCCGGGTTTGTCCAAGCGCCGGAAACGGCAATCCCCCGAGCCCAGGGTGGGCCCGAGGGATTGACCGGCTCTACCGGGGACTAGCGGCGCACGTCCGCGCGGCCGTTGATCGTGCGCTCGTTGCGCAGGTCGACCGACGAGACGACGGTGCGGTGGCCCGAGAAGGACATCGTGCCGTTGGGGTGCAGGGTGTCGCCGCCCAGGCCCTTGGGCATCGGGGCGTCGGCGCCGGCCTTCGACTGGGCGCGCTTCATGCCGTTGGCGATGGCGGTGTGCTCGTTGCGGAAGTAGGGGTTCAGGCCGTAGCGGATGGCGCCGCTGCTGCCGCCGCCGCCGCGGGAGACGTACTCGGCCTTCATCTGCTTGGAGGCCTTGTCCGCGTCGGCGCCGTCGGAGTCCGCGGGCATCGCGGCGTGCTGGTTGGTCTTCTGCAGCGCGCGCTTCATGCCGTTCTGGACGCCCATGATCTCGGCGGTGCGGTAGACGTTGAGCCCGCTCTTCACCGAGCCGGCCATCCCGTGGCCGCCGCCGCTGGTGAACTGGGTCTTCATCATCTTGGAGGCCTTGTCCGCGTCGGCGCCGTCGGAGTCGGCGGGCATCGAGGCGTGCTGGTTGGTCTTCTGCAGCGCGCGCTTCATGGCGGCCTGGATGCCCATGATCTCGGTGGTGCGGTAGACGTTGAGCCCGCTCTTCACCGAGCCGGGCATGCCGCCGCCGCCGTGGCTGGAGGTCGCCTTCATCGTCCGGGAGGCGCGGTCGGTGTCGGCGCCGCTGGTGTCCGAGGGGCGCGAGGCGTGGAAGTTGGTCTTCTGCATGACGCGCTGCTGCGCGCGCGCGATGGCCTGGCCCTCGGTGTTGCGGTAGGGGTTCGACGCCGCCACCACCGACCCGGCCCGCCCGCCGCCGAAGTCGCCGGGACGATCGCCCGGCCGGTTCTCCGAAGGCCTCGCCTGCGCAACGCCCGAGCTCACCAGTGCTGCCGCCGCCACGATTCCGATCACCAACTGCCGCATGACTTCCTCCCGGTATGAGCGAACCATCGCTCTCTTCGATGTGCTTGCCGGGGGAGGAACAATTCAAACGGCGGGCCATCTCCGAAATCGCCTGAAATCAGGTGGTTGGCGAGAGGGCCCGATCGCGCTCCCTCGGCAATTCGAGGGACTGCCAGCATCCTGCTAACGAATTGGCGATGGTCTCTCGCACCGCTGCATCCATCGGCCCACATGCGGCAATGGTCCGGCGGCAGGGGCGTAAGTAGCGGGCACACACAAGCGAACGGAGAGGCTCGATGGTCCCGCATATGATCGTTGCGATGGTGGCGATGGCCGGGCTGCTGGGGGGCGTGGACGGCAACGGGAAGCTCAAGGAAGAGGCGAGGGAGGTGGGCGAGTTCCACGCCATCTCGGTGGGCGCGGGAATCCAGGGAACGGTGACGCTCGGGGTCAAGGCCTCGGTGAAGGTCGAGGCGGACGAGAACCTGCTGCCGCTCATCCGCACCCGGGTCGAAGGCGGGGAGCTGATCGTCGACACCAAGGAGAGCATCGCTCCGACCAAGCCGGTGAAGCTGACTGTGGTGGCCACGAAGCTCGACGGCGCGGGGGTGAGCGGCGGAGCGCGGCTGCAGGCCCCGGCGAGCGCGGGCCCCAAGTTCGCGGTGCGGGCCAGCGGAGGCGGCAGGCTCGAGGTCTCCGGAATCGCCAGCGACGAGTGCGCGATCGAGACCAGCGGCGGCGCGAACGTGACGCTGACCGGGAAGGCCAAGAGGCTCGAGGTCGAGGCCTCGGGCGGAGCGCACCTGACCGCGGACGGGCTGGCGGCGGAGTCCGCGAAGATCGCGGCGAGTGGCGCGGCCCGCGTGGCGCTGGACGTCAGCGGGGAGGCCACCGGCGCCGCCAGCGGGGCGGCGCGGGTGAGCTTCAAGGGCAAGCCGCAGAAGAACCAGATCGCGACTTCCGGGGCGGCGCGGGCGGACTGACCGGGGACGAGGCCGGCCGCCGATCCGGCCCCGGGCCGCAGCTGCCGGTCGGTTCAGTCGAAGAGCGCGTTGACGAACTCTTCCGGCTCGAAGGGCTTGAGGTCGCCCACCGCCTCGCCGATGCCGACGAAGCGCACCGGGACCTTCAGCTCGTCGCAGATGCCGATGACGACGCCGCCCTTGGCGGTGCCGTCGAGCTTGGTGAGCACCAGCCCGTTGATGGTGAGCGCGGAGTTGAACTCGCGCGCCTGGGCGATGGCGTTCTGGCCGTTGGTGGAGTCGAGGACCAGCAGCACGTCGTGCGGTGAGCCGGGCATCGCCTTGTCCATCACCCGGCGCACGCGCTTGAGCTCCTCCATCAGCGGGGCCTTGGTGTGCAGGCGGCCGGCGGTGTCGCACAGCAGCACGTCGAAGCCTTCGGTCTGCGCGCGCCGGATGGCGTCGAAGACGACGGCGCCGGGGTCGCTGTTCTCCTTGCCCTTGACCACCGGGGCGTTCGCGCGCTGGCCCCAGACCTCGAGCTGCTCGGTGGCGGCGGCGCGGAAGGTGTCGCCCGCGGCGAGCAGCACCTTCTTGCCCTGCGAGGTGAGCTGGGCGGCGAGCTTGCCGATGGTGGTCGTCTTCCCGGAGCCGTTCACCCCGGCGACCATCACCACGTAGGGCTTGGGCGAGCCGTAGTCGGGGACCTTGCCCGGCACGGCGACGATGCGCCGGACCTCCTGGCGCATGGCGGCCTTGAGCTTCTCGGGGTCGGACAGGTCCTTGGACTTGACCTTCTCGCGCGCGAAGTTGAGCAGCTCGGTGGCGGTCTTCACGCCGATGTCCGCGGAGAAGAGGACCTCCTCCAGCTCGCCCAGGATCGACTCGTCGACGACCTTGCTGCGGCCGAAGAGCGAGTTGAGGCTGGCCATGAAGCCGCCGCGGGTCTTGGCCAGGCCCTCGGAGAGCGTCTTGCCGGCCTGCGCGGCGACCTTCTTCTTCTCTTCCTCCTCGACGCGCCGCCGGGCCTCCGCCTCCTCGGCCTTCTGGCGGGCGACCTCCTCCTCCTCCAGCCGCTTCTTCTCCTCGGCCTCGCGCTTGCGGCGCTCCTTCTCCTCGGCCTCCTGCGCTTTCTTGGCGTGGTACTCCGCCTTCTTGCGCTCCTCCTCGTCGGCCTTGCGCCTCTTCTCGTCCTCTTCGGCCTTGGCCTTGGCCGCGTCGGCCTCCTCGCGGGCCTTCTGGGCGGCGAGGCGGGCCTCCTCGGCCTTCCTGGCGGCCTCGGCGTCGTCCTTGGCCTTGCGCGCCTCCTCGAGCAGGCGCTTGGCCTCGAGCCGGGCGGCCTCGGCGGCCTCCTCGGCCTTGCGCGCGGCGAGCTGCGCCTCGGTCTCCACCGGCTTCTCGGCCGGGCGCTCCTTGCGCGGGAGCGGCTGGGGCAGGGCCTCGACCGGCTTCTCGGCGAGGCCGGGCTCGATGCGCTCCTTCTTCGCCTCGAGCTTCTTGCGCTCGCCCGGCTCGGCCAGCTCCTCCCGGCGGCGGGCGCGCGAGCGGACGAAGGCGTAGATGGCCAGCAGGCCGAGGACGACGACGACGCCGATGGAGACGTAGTTGGCGATGCTCGTCCCACCGGCGGCCGGGGCTGGGGAGGAAGGGACCTCGGTGGTGGGCTTGCCGGGCGCCGGGGGAGCAGTCGGGGGAGCGACGGAGTCGTTGGCGGCCATGGGGGTTCCTCGCGCGACCGGAAAAGGCCCGGAAAAGCGGCGGTCTTTATAAGCCATCTGCCGGGCGCTGGCACCCTCCGGGACAGGAGTGGCAACGGGCTGGACCGGCGGGCGAGACCTGGGCTAGCGTCGCCGCGCCATGAAGACCTACCTCCCGCGCGCCCTGGCGCTCCTCGCCCTCGTCAGCCTCGCCGCCTGCATCCAACGGCCGGAGTCCCCGCGCGAGCAGCGCGAGAACATCGACCGCGCCGGCCTGGGCACGCTGGGGATCATCCTCAAGGCGGTCCCCGACGGGGCGGGCCGGAACCTGCGCGCCCGCTTCGGCGACGCGGTGGAGCTCGTCGCGGTGGACCACCAGCCGCGCTCGCCCAAGCCGGGCGACACCGTCAACGTCGCCTTCTACTACCGGGTCGTCGACGAGACCGACGACGACTGGAAGATCTTCGTGCACGTCGACAACCGCGGCGGCGCGGTCGACCGCATCAACGGCGACCACTGGCCGGCGAAGGACAAGTACCGCACCAGCTCCTGGAAGAAGGGCGAGATCGTCCGCGACGACTGGAGCTTCAAGGTCCCCGGCTCCTACCAGGGCGACGGGCTCGACGTCTGGACCGGCTTCTACATGCCCGGCAAGGACGATCGCTGGCCGCTGACGAACAAGAGCGAGGTCCAGAACGACGGGCAGAACCGCGTGCTGGCCACGACGGTCGTGGTGGCGAAGTAGCCGAGCGCGCGTTCCCGGCTAGCTAGATCGTGCTGCCGGCCTTGCGCCGCAGCCGCGCCGCGAGCTTGAGCAGCTCCGCGTCGCCGGGGAACAGCCCCATCGCCGCCTCGCAGGCCCAGAAGGCTTCCTTCGGCCTGCCGGCGCGCTCCAGCAGCTGGACCAGGTGCAGCCGCGGCTCGGGATCGCTCGGCGCCAGGTGGATGGCCGCCGCCAGGCGCTCCTCGGCCTGCTGCATGGCGTCGCCCTGCTGCAGGTAGAGCTTGGCCGCTTCGCGGTGGTAGGTGGCGCGCGAGGGGTCGAGGCGGATGGCCTCCTCGACCATCCGCAGCGCCTCGTGCGGCTCGCTCAGCTTCTGCGACTCGCGGAAGAGCAGGCGCGCCTTCTCGATGCCCGCCAGCTCCTCGGCCCGCAGCGCCGCGGCGGCCAGCAGCACGTCGCCCGGGTTCAGGTCGCGGGCGGCCTTCAGGTCGCGCTGCGCGGTCTCGTACTCGCCCGCCTCGAGCTTCTCCAGGCCGCGCAGGTACAGCTCGCGCGCCCGGTTCTGCGTGGCCTCGCTCCTGATCGGCAGCGCCTCGCGGAGCTGCCCGCCGACGGCGCGCAGCGCCTGCTGCTGGGCCTCGGTCAGCTCGGCGAACTTGAGCCCCAGCCCGCGCTTGCCCGTCGGGCGCACCGAGGCCTCGGCGACGCCCACCAGCGTCACCTGCCCGGAGACGAGCTCGACGACCAGCGAGACCGCGGTGCCGGTGGGCAGCTGCGGCGCCGCCTCGACCACCGCCGTCCCGCGCGAGAGGACCTGGGCGGCGAACCCCGTCAGGTCGGTCGGGTCGAGCGCGATGCGCAGCTGCAGCGGCGTCTCCGGCGCCTCGCCCGAGAGCAGCGTCAGCGCCAGGTCGAAGTCCACCGGCTTGGGCAGGCAGGCGATGGCCCGGCCCTGCAGCACCGCGGCCTCGACCTTCTGGTCGATGTGCCCGCTCATCAGCACCACGCGCGGCGGGTTGGGCAGCCGGCAGATCTCCTCGAGCGCGGACAGGCCGTCGACCTCGGGCATCCAGACGTCCATCAGCACCGCGTCGATGCCGCCGGCGCGCACCCGGGCCACGGCGTCCAGGCCGGAGAAGACCGCATCCAGGCGGCAGCCGCGGCGGGCCAGCAGGGCCCGGGCGGCGCTCACCAGCGCAGGGTCGTCGTCGACCACGAGGACATTGAGAGGGCGCATGAGGATGACCGACTGTAGCGAATCGACCGCCCTGCCGGAAGCGCGGGGATGCCGGGCGGCCGGTTGGACTGTCGCAGGTCAAGCACAGACGAAAAAAAGCCGGAGCGGATCGTAAGCCGGGTTCTGTTCCCATTGCTGGGTGGTGAACATTCTTCTAGGACCGCGGTTGCCCGAGGTCTCGAGCGAGCGTACCCGGGAGCGCCAGACGGGCCGCCTGGTGCGGGTTTCCCCGCTTTGCTCCCCTATTTGCTCTTGCTCCAGGTGGGGTTTGCCGTGCCGGCGGCATCACTGTCGCCGCGGTGCGCTCTTACCGCACCGTTTCACCCTTGCCAGGCCCTTGCGGGCCTTCGGCGGTCTATTCTCTGTGGCACTTTCCTTCGGATCACCCGACTGGCCGTTAACCAGCACCCTGCCCAATGGAGCCCGGACTTTCCTCCCGCGTTGAAACTTCCAACGCCGGCGTTCACCTGATCCGCTCCGGCAAACGGCAACCTAGCACGTGCGAGAGCCCGGTGCGTCGGTATGCGTCGGTCAAGCTGCCGACGCCTTCTCGCGGCGCTAGGATTTGCCCGTCCCGGAGATGCCCATGCGCCCGATCTACCTCGACTACAACGCCACCACCCCGCTCGCGCCGCAGGCGCTCGAGGCGATGCTGCCCTACCTGCAGGAGCACTTCGGCAACCCGTCCTCCGGGCACTCCTACGGCCAACGCGCGAAGGAGGGCGTGGAGCGCGCCCGCGGCCAGCTCGCCACGCTGCTCGGCTGCGAGGCCGAGGAGGTCGTCTTCACCGGCGGGGGCACCGAGGCCAACAACCTGGCGATCTTCGGGGCCGTGGACGCCAGCGGGCTCAAGCGCGTGGTCACCTCCGCCATCGAGCACCCGGCCGTGGAGCAGCCGTGCCGGGCCCTGGAGAAGCACGGCGTCGAGGTGGTCCGCGTCCCGGTGGACGGCCGCGGCCAGGTCGACCCGGCGGCGATCGCCAAGGCCCTCTCCGGCGGCGAGCGCTCCCTGGTCAGCGTGATGCACGCCAACAACGAGACGGGGGCGCTGCAGCCCGTCGCCGAGATCGCCCGGGTCGCCCACGCGCACGGCGCGCTGGTGCACACGGACGCGGCCCAGAGCGTGGGCAAGGTGTCGGTGCGCGTCGACGAGCTGGGCGTGGACCTGCTCTCGGTCGCCGGGCACAAGCTGTACGCGCCCAAGGGCGTGGGCGCGCTCTACGTCCGGGCCGGCACGGCGCTCTCGCCCTTCGCGCGCGGCGCGGGCCACGAGCGGGGCCTGAGGCCCGGGACCGAGAACGTCGCCTCCCTCGCCGGGCTGGGGGCCGCGGCCGAGCTGGCCCTGCGCGATCCTCCGGCCCATTCGCTCTCCACCCTCGCGCGCCGGCTGCTCGACGGGCTGCGTGCGCAGATCCCCGGCCTGCTCCTCAACGGCCCGGAGGGGCAGCGGCTGCCCAACACGATCAACGTGAGCGCGCCGGGCAAGCTGGGCCGGGACTGGCTGGCCGCGGCCCCGGAGATCGCCGCATCGCTGGGTTCGGCCTGCCACGAAGGGCGCGACGAGCCGAGCGGCGTGCTGATGGCGATGGGCCTGACGCGCGAGCGCGCCCTCGGCGCCGTCCGGCTCTCGGTGGGACGCTCGACGACCGAGGCCGAGATCGACACGGCGATCGCCGCGCTGGCTCGCGCGGCGCGGGCCGGCTGACCCGAGCGAATTCGCACGGCGTGCGCGCGTCACGGTGGCAGGGGCCAAGGGCTTCGCCATAGAGTGCGCCCTCTTTCCGAAGGAGAAACCCGTGCGCCACTGCCTGTCGCTGTTGATGATCGCCGGCCTCGCCGCCGCCTCGCTCCTGTCGTCCTGCTCGAGCACCCCCCAGTCCACCGGGCTGCCCGTCGGCTCCGCCTGTTCCGCCGCGAGCGACTGCGCCAACCCGCCGACCGCCGCGTGCTTCACCGAGTTCAAGCCGGTCAAGGGCCTGGTCAAGGAAGGCACCGACCCCGGCACCAAGGCGGCCTTCGAGGCCATCGGGCTCGACTTCCCCGGCGGCTACTGCTCGAACACCGGCAACTGCGCCAAGGACAGCGACTGCAGCACCGGCGGCAAGTGCTACCTGGCGATGGACGGGGTCAGCCAGGCGACCATCGACGGCCTGTCGGCGACCGTGCCGTTCGACGTGGCCAAGTTCAAGACGATGGGCCTGTGCCTGAAGGCCTGCGAGAAGGACACCGACTGCCGCCAGGGCTACAAGTGCGGCTGGCCGCTGGGCGACTTCATGCAGATGGTCGAGGGCGCCACCAAGAAGAACTTCTGCATCGAGATCCCCGACCCCTGCAAGGCCGCCCCCTGCGCGAACGGCGGCACCTGCAAGAAGATCGACGACCTCACCTTCGAGTGCACCTGCCCCACCGGCTTCTCGGGCACCAAGTGCGAGACCAACATCGACGACTGCGCGGCCGGCCCGTGCCAGCACGGCGCGACCTGCACCGACGGCGTCAACGACTTCGTCTGCACCTGCCCCATGGGCTACTCGGGCAAGACCTGCGACACCAACATCGACGAGTGCACGCCCAACCCCTGCAAGAACGGCGCGGCCTGCACCGACGGGATCGGCGACTACACCTGCGCCTGCGCCGCCGGCTGGGACGGCAAGAACTGCGACATCGAGCTCAACGGCTGCACCCCCACCAACCCGTGCAAGAACGGCGGGACCTGCACGCCCGCCGGCGGCGGCGACTTCACCTGCGCCTGCACCGGCACCTGGAGCGGCAAGACCTGCGAAGAGAAGTGCGGCCAGTCCACGCTCATCACCTACGCCCTCACCGGCAAGTTCAAGCTCTCGGGCACCACCGGCGGCATGGGCGACGGCGAGTGGCCGCTGCCCGGCGCCGACGTGCGCACCGGCGGGACCCCGGCGGTCACCACGGCGAGCCTGACGCTGCGCGTGCACCAGGACGGCGTGCACGCGGCGATCACCTCGTTCGACCTGGGCCACAACATCCACCAGAAGCCGTCGTTCGGCCCGGAGATCTACACGAACATCCTGCACACCTCGAAGAAGGACGTCTGCGGCGTCGCCTCGGGCACCATCGCCGGCACCACCCTCACCTGGGACCAGTGCACCACGCCGGCGAACTACGGGAAGATCGCCTGGGTGCCCACCGAGCTGGCCTCGGGCCCGGGGTGCCTCGTGGACGCCGGCAGCGAGGGCAACATCAACTGCACGGGCAGCACCTGCAGCATGGGCGGGCTCGCCGTGGGCGACAACGCCGTCACCCGCCCGCCGATGTGGCCGCAGCCGCTCTCCGCCTTCACCTTCGCCGCGGCGGACCTCAAGAGCTTCAGCAGCGCCTACTGGTTCCAGCCCAACGAGAAGAAGAACGCGATCACGCAGTTGAAGATCGACACCGCGGTGGAGACCGGCCGCAAGACCGAGGTCACGCCGGACTGCGCCTGCCCGCAGTAGGCTCGGGGCTTCAGGCTTGAGGTTTCAGGAGCGCGGTCCGAGGCGACTCGGGCCGCTTTCCTTTTGAGCTCAAGAGGCCAGACGGTGCGCGGCCCTACCGGTCGAGCAGCTGGGAGACGATGCGCGCGGTGTAGTCCACCAGCGCGATGGCCCGGCTGTAGTTCATCCGCGTCGGTCCGATGATGCCCACCGAGCCGATGACCCCGCTGCCGGTGGCGTACGGCGCGGCGACGACCGAGGCGCCGGTGCGCGCCGAGAACTCGGTGTCGGCGCCGATGAAGATCTTCAGCTCCTTGGCCGAGAGCGTCCGGTCGAGCACCTCGAGCAGCTTGCTCTTCTCCTCCAGCGCCGCGAACAGGTCGCGCATGCGCTTGACGTCGGCGAACTCCGGTGCCTCGAAGAAGCTCTCGCGCCCCTGGATGTGCACCTGGAAGCCGCCCGCCCCCGCGGCGTCCACCACCTGCTTGCCCAGCTCCAGCGCCTGCTTCTCCAGGGTCTCGTACTCGCTGCGCTCCCGCGCCAGCTCGGTCACCAGCCGCTCGCGCAGCACGTCGAGCGGGGCGTCGCGCACCAATTCGTTGAGCAGGCCCTCGACCTTCTCCAGCTCCGCGGGGCCCAGCGGCAGGTCGACCAGCAGGAGGTTGCGCACCACTCCCGAGCGGGCCACCAAGATGGCCAGCACCCGCGAGTCCTTGAGCGGGACCAGCTCCAGCCGCTCGAGCGGCACCTTCTCCAGGCTCGGCAGCGTCACCACCGCCGCGTGGTGCGAGAGCGAGGAGAGCAGCCGCGTCGTCTCCCGCAGCACCTCGTCCGCGTCGCGGCTCTGCGGCAGGCTGCGCTCGATGAGGTCGCGCTCCGGCTTGGAGGGCGAGCGCACCTGCACCAGGGTGTCGACGTAGTAGCGGTACCCGCGCTCGGTGGGCACGCGGCCGGCGGAGGTGTGCGGCTTCTCCAGGAAGCCCAGCTCCTCGAGGTCCGCCATCACGCCGCGCACGGTGGCCGGCGAGACGGGCAGGTCGCGCCCGGCGATGGACGTGCTGCCCACGGGCTCGCCCGTGGAGATGTGCTCCTGGACGATGAGTCGCAGGATGTCGTTCTGACGGACGTCGAGGTCTTCCATGGCCGCCCAGAAGGTAACGCCCGTGGCGCAGAGGGTTCAAGCCTGGGCGGGAAGGGGAGCGCGGTGCAGGCGCCTGCTGCGGAGCACGCCCAGCGTGTGATACTCCAAGGCTGGGCCGTGGAGGTTTCACCACATGCGTACGCTGATCCTCTCGTTCGTCTTGCTGGCCGTGCCGACGGCCGCGTCGGCGCAGGTTTGTCCCTACGGCCTGGTGGCCGTGGACGCCGCACACTGCTGCTGGCCGGGCCAGGCGTTCGCCCCCGACCGCGGCACCTGCGCGGGAGTTCCGCAGTGCCCGCCGGGCCTGGCGCCGTACGGCGAGACCTGCATCGCCTCCGGCGCGGCGGCGCAGCCCCAGGCTCAGCCGGCGGGGCAGCCCCTGCCGCCCCCGCCCCCGCCTCCGCCGCCTGCGGCCTACCAGCCGATGCCGCAGCAGGTGCCGATGCAGATGCCCCAGGTGTTCGGCTACCCGGTGCGCTTCGAGGCCAAGAAGGAAGGCCACGAGTTCACCGTGTCGGTGGACAACGGGATCTCCTGCCGCACGCCGTGCGATCTGACCGTCCCGCCCGGACGTCACCACGTGAAGGTGGAGGGCGACGCTCGCTTCGAGGAGCACCTCAACTTCCCGGCCAGCCCGACGACGGTGCAGATCGAGAGGAGAGGCGCAATCCGGGCCCTCGGCATCGTCGGGCTCGCGGTCGGCATCCCGGCGGCGGCCATCGGCGGAGTCTTCGGAATGCTCGGCTGGATCGCCAATGAGTCGTACAGCAACTCGAGCAACAGGAACGTGATGTACGGAGGCCTCGGCGTCATGGCGGCGGGCGTCACCCTCGCGGCCGTCGCCGGCGGCGTGGGCTTCGGCCTCGCCGGCCACAACAAGGCCAAGTTCGCGCGGGCCGACGCCGACGAGCCGGGTGAGGCCCCTCCGGTTCAGCTGCTCAGCTTGGGCGCCGTGCCGACCAACGGCGGCGGCATGGTGGGCGCGACGTTCGCCTTCTAGGACGCACCGATCGCGAGACGGAGACCGGCGTCCGGTAGCCCTCGAGGGGTCTACCGGGCGAGAGGTCCAGCTGCGCCCAGGCGCTGGAGTCTGCCGCCACCCGGGCCGTGGTATCTCTGCTTGCGGACCGTGGAGGTTTGCATGCGCACGCTGCTCCTTTCCTTCGCCTTGCTGGCCGTGCCGGCCGCCGCGTCGGCGCAGGTCTGTCCGTACGGCCTGGTGGCCGTGGACGCCGCCCACTGCTGCTGGCCGGGCCAGGCCTTCGCCCCGGAGCGCGGCACTTGCGCGGGCGTGCCGCAGTGCCCGCTGGGCTTGGTTCCGTACGGCGAGACCTGCATCGCGGCCAGCGCGGCGCAGCCCCCACCCCAGCCACCGCCAGCCCCGGCGCAGCCTCAGCCGCCGCCGAATGCCTACCTGCCGATGCAGCCGCAGATGCAGATGCAGATGCAGCCGATGCCGCAGGTGTTCGGCTACCAGGTGCAGTTCAAGGCCAGGCGGGAAAGCAACGAGTTCTCCGTTTCGGTCGACAACGGCATCTCCTGCCGCACGCCGTGCGAGCTGACCGTCCCGCCGGGGCGCCACCGCGTGAAGGTGGAGGGAGACGCCCGCTTCGACGACCGCCTCAACTTCCCAGCCGGCCCGTCGACCGTGCAGATCGAGAAGCGCCGCGGCGGCGGCGTGGCCTTGGGCGTCGTCAGCCTCGCCATCGGCATCCCGGCGGCGGTGGTGGGCGGTTTCGTGGGTCTGCTCGGCTACCTCAACACTTCCAACGGGATCGGCGCCGCCAGCATGAGGAACACCATGTACGGAGGCCTCGGGGTCATGGCCGCCGGCGTCACCCTCGCCGCGGTGGGGGGCGGCGTCGGCTTCGGCATCGCCGGCAAGAACCGGGTCCGGTTCGCGCGCGCCTCCGCCGACGAGCCGGGCGAGACGCCTCCCGTGCAGTTGCTCAGCATGGGCGTGGCCCCGACCAAGGGCGGCGGCATGGCGGGCGCGACGTTCGCCTTCTGAGCAGCCGACCGACAGCGCGATGCGACACGGGTGTCAGGGGCCCCGGAAGACGCCTGCGCGGCGGGTGGTCTATCTGCGCCAAAACGCTGGAGTTTGTCGCGGCCCGGCTCCTGCAATCAGGCGCGTGAGACCGAACCGTGGAGGCTTCCTCATGCGCTCGCTGATCCTTTCCCTGGTCGTGCTGGTCGCTCCGGCAGCCGCCGCGGCGCAGGTCTGTCCGTACGGTCTGGTGGCCGTCGACGCCGCCCACTGCTGCTGGCCCGGCCAGGCCTTTGCCCCGGAACGTGGGATCTGTGCCGGCGCACCGGAGTGCCCGCCAGGCCTGATGGCCTACGGCGAGACCTGCATCGCCTCCAGCGCCGCGGCGCAGCCCCAGCCGCCGCCGGAGCCCGAGCTGCCCCAGCCGTTGCCACCCCCGCCGCCGCCTCCGCCTCCGCCGCCGGGGGGATACCAGCTGCCGCCGTCGGTCGAGTACCAGGCGCCGCCGCCCGCCGCCTATCCGGTGATGCCGCCGCAGGCGCAGCCGATGCCGCAGGTGTTCGGCTCCCAGGTGCGCTTCGAGGCCAAGAAGGCCGGCAACGAGTTCGTGGTGTCGGTGGACCAAGCGGGAACGTGCCGCACGCCATGCGAGCTGATGGTGCCGCCCGGGCGTCACCACGTGAAGGTGGAGGGCGATGCCCGCTTCCACCAGAGGCTGGACTTCCCGGCGGGCCCGTCGGTCGTGCAGATCGACAAGCTGCGGGCCGGTGGGGTGGCGCTGGGCGTCGTCGGGCTCGCCGTCGGCATTCCGGCGGCCGTCGTGGGCGGCTTCTTCGGGCTGGTCGGCTTCCTCTCCAACTACGGCAACAGCTACTCCTCCTCGAGCGCCACGGAGATGACCTACGCCGGCTTCGGCGTCATGGCGGCGGGCATCACCCTCGCGGCCGTCGGCGGCGGCATCGGCTTCGGCATGGCCGGCCACAACAAGCTCCGGTTCGCTCAGGCCGAGGCGGATGAGCTCAAGGCTCCGGCGGTGCAGTTGCTCAGCATGGGAGTCGCGCCGACCAACGGCGGAGCGATGGCGGGCGCGACGTTCGCGTTCTAGGGTCCGGACCGGCTATCGGAAGAGCGCTTCGAGCTCGTCCAGCAGCCGCTGGACCTCGGGGCTCTCGCCGCCATGCGCCCGCCTGAGGAGCGAGACGGCTCGCAGCAGGTGGGTCTCCGCAGCGTCCTTGTTCCCCGACGCCCGCTGTACGCCGGCGAGGCCGACCAGGGCCCGCACCAGCGAGGGATCTTCCGCGCCGGTGGCCTTCTCGCGGAGGGCGAGCGCACGGTCCGAGAGCGGCAGGGCCTCGCGGTGCCGACCCGATGCCGTGGACCAGCGCGTGGACGAGGAGGTGGAGCACCGCCTCAAGTCGTCGGTGCCGGCGTCGGCTCGGCGGGCCGCGGCGCGGCCGCGGCGCGCGGGAGCACCAGGTTCAACGTGATGCCGACGAGGGTGGCCAGCGTCATCTGGTCCAGCTCGAACTCGCCGATGCGCACCTTCGAGCCGCCGACGCCCAGAACCATGATCACCGAGGCCAGCATCAGGTTGCGCTTCTCGGAGAAGTCCACCTTGGCTTCGACGAAGAGCCGGGTGCCGGCGGCGGCGATGACGCCGAACAGAGCAATGGAGACTCCGCCCATCACCGCTTCGGGGATGGTCTGGATGAGCGCGCCCAGCTTCTGGATGAAGGAGAGGCAGATGGCGATGATCGCGGCGCCGCCGAGCACCCAGACCGAGAAGACGCGGGTGATGGCCATGACGCCGATGTTCTCGCCGTAGGTGGTGGCCGGCGGCGCACCGACGAGCGAAGCGAAGGTGCAGGCGAGGCCGTCGCCCAAGAGCGAGCGGTGCAGGCCGGGGTCCTTGGTGAAGTCGCGGCCGACGATCTTGTTGGTCACCAGCAGGTGCCCGATGTGCTCGGTGATGAGCACCAGCGCGATGGGCGCGATGAGCACCGCCGCCTGCAGGCCCCTCTCGCTGAAGGCCGGGGTCACGAACCGGGGCTGGGCGAGCCAGGCCGCCGCGGAGACCTTCGAGAAGTCGACCAGGCCCATGGCCAGGCCGAAGAGGTAGCCGCAGATGATTCCGATGAGCACCGGGATGACGCCCAGGAAGCCCTTGAGCCAGCACGAGCCGAGCACGACCACCGTCACCGTGAAGGCCGCGGTCAGCAGCCACTTGGTCTCCATCCCGGCGGGGATGCGCGGGTTCGCCGACAGGCCCGCCATCTGCACCGCGACGCTCGCCAGGCCCAGGCCGATGACGATGACGACCGAGCCGATGACCACGGGCGGGAAGATGCGGTCGAGCCAGCCGATGCCGATGCGGCCGATGATCAGGGAGACGATGACGTAGACCAGGCCCAAGGCCAGCGCGCCGGTCATGGCGGCGTGCGGGTCGTGCCACTCCTTGTTGACCATCGCCATGCCGGAGATGACCGCGAAGGACGAGCCCAGGTATGCGGGGATCTTGCCCTTGGTGACGAAGATGTAGAGCAGGGTGCCGACGCCGCCGGAGAAGAGCGCCACCGAGGTATCGAAGCCCGTGAGGATGGGCACGAGCACCGTGGCGCCGAACATGGCGAACAGGTGCTGCAGCGACAGCGGGATGGTCTGCAGGATGGGCAGCCGCTCGTCGACGTCGATGGTGCGGCGAGTCGCGGGGGTGTCGGTCGCAGGCGTGGACATCGGGGGCTCCCCTCCCAAGGGCAGCGAAGAACCGGGGCGTTTGGCGGGCGTAAACATCCCCGAAGGCACGGGGGATTGGAAGCTCGGGGAGGCTGCCTCTCGACACCCCGAGCTTGTCGAGGGGCCCGGGCTCAATCCTCGAGGAGGCGGGTCAGCGGCGTTGGTCGGCAGTGGGCGTTTTCCCAGATGTCCCGGGACCGTGGAACGAACGCTCGTCCAACGAAAAGGCTCCTCGGGAGAACCGAATGCGCAAGCACCTGCTCCACACGCTGTTCGCCGCCGCCGTCACCTTCCTCTCGTTCACCGCCACCGTCGTCGTGGCCGAGGCCGCTGCGCCGAAGAAGGCGGAGGCGAAGAAGGAGGCGAAGAAGCCCGAGGAGAAGAAGGATGGAGCCAAGTCCTCGGATCTCGAGGAGATCTCCGACGCCGCCTTCGGCTACAAGATCCTCGTCCCCAAGGGCGCCCAGACCCTGCAGAAGGACGAGTACGGTCACGTGTTCAGCCTGCCGCTCAAGGGAGGCAACGAGTACAACGTCGCCATCGGCAAGGTGCAGGCCTCCAGCCTCGACGACGCGGTGAGCACCGCGACGATGATGGGCACCAAGGAAATCGAGAAGAAGGACGCCGGCGAGTACTTCCTGGTCGTCAAGGAGCCGCAGTTCGGCACGCAGGAGGTCCACGTCTACCGCAAGGGCGCCGCGCTGAACGCCAAGTGCACCGGCCCGGACAAGGACAAGGCCAAGCTGATGGAGATGTGCACCTCGCTCAAGCCCGCGAAGTAGCGGATTCGTAGCGGCAGGGCCTCCGCGCCTGCCGGACACCAAGGAGGGCCGGCGTCCCGGGCGGGAGCCGGCCCTTCGGCGTTTGCTGGGCGGCGGACCGGCAATGTGCCTAGATTCGCCGGCCTCGAACCACCGGAGCCGCCCCAATGGCCAACAAGATCAACACCGCTCCTCCCAAGGGCTCGCGTGACTTCCTGCCCGGCGACGTCCGGCGGCGCGAGTTCGTCCTCGACGTCGTCCGCCGCGTCTACCGCAAGTACGGCTTCGATCCCCTCGAGACGCCGGCGATGGAGCGGCTCGAGACGCTGATGGGCAAGTACGGCGACGAGGGCGACCAGCTCATCTTCCGCGTCCTCCACCGCGGCGAGACCCTGCGCAGCGTCCTGGAAAACGGCAAGCCCGTGCTGGAGAAGGACCTCGCCGACACCGCGCTGCGCTACGACCTGACCGTCCCGCTGGCGCGCGTCTACGCCGAGCACCAGGCGCAGCTGCCGCGGTACTTCAAGCGCTACCAGATCCAGCCGGTGTGGCGGGCGGACCGGCCGGCGAAGGGCCGCTTCCGCGAGTTCTACCAGTGCGACGTCGACATCATCGGCAGCGAGAGCATGGTCTGCGAGGTCGAGGTCACCAGCGCCCTGAGCGAGATCCTCGAGACGCTCGGCTTCAAGGACGCCGTCATCCGCCTCAACCACCGCAGCCTGCTCAGCGGGCTCATCGAGGCCAGCGGCGTCCCGGCCGCCCTCGAGGTGACGGCCATCACCGCGCTCGACAAGCTCGACAAGATCGGCCCGGACGGCGTGCAGAAGGAGCTGGAGGGGCGGGGGATCAGCCCGGAGGCGGCGCAGGCGCTGCTCAAGCGCGCGGCGCTCTCGACGAGCGCTTCCTCCAATGACGCGCTCCTCGGGCTCCTGGCCGACGCCGTGCGCGGCTCGGCGAGCGGAGAGAAGGGCCTGGCGGCGCTGCGGGAGCTGCTGGCCTACTCGGCGAATGCTCCGTGCGGCCCCAGGCTCAAGCTCGACCCCAGCCTCGCGCGCGGGCTCAGCTACTACACGGGCCCCATCTTCGAGATCCAGGTGCCGGACCTCGCCGGGTCGCTCGGCGGCGGCGGCCGCTACGACAACCTCATCGGCATGTTCCTCGCCGGCGGGCGCAAGGTGCCCGCCGTCGGCTTCTCGCTGGGGCTGGAGCGCATCCTGGTGGTGATGGAGGAGCGCAAGATGTTCCCGCCCATCGACGCCGGGGCCGAGGTGATGTTCCTGCGCGTCGAGGAGGAGACCACCGCGGACACGCTGCGCGCGGTCACGACGCTGCGCTCCGCGGGAGTCGCCGTCGAGCTCTACCCCGACGTCGACAAGCGCGGCCGGCAGTTCCAGTACGGCTCGGAGCGCGGCTGTAAGCTCGGCGTCTTCCTCGGCGCCCAGGAGCGCGACGCGCAGGTGGTCGGGATCAAAGACCTGAAGACGCTCGAGGTCTCCCAGGTCCCCGCGGCGGAACTGGCGGCCCGCGTGCTGCGCCTGCTCGGGCGCTGACCCGGGCGGGGCGACCACCGCGGAGGGTGTCACCTCAAGATCGCATAGAGGCGCTCAATGCGACCTTGAGGTGACATGGTTCGAGGCGAGCCTGCGGGGCGGCGCAGACGTCCGCGAAGGCCGCCCGGGCGGGGCGCCGGAGGAGATCGGCGGTGGCGTGGGGTGGTCGCGCTGGCGGGCGCCAGGCTACTTCACGGTCACGAGGTACTCGTGCCGCTTGCCGTCCTCGGTCCACACGAGGAGCGTGGTCTTGCCGCGGCCGGTGGCGAAGATCAGGACGCGGTTGTTGCCCAGCGGGCTGACGTCGGCGATCTCGGGGTTGCCGACGGCGATGCGCGCGATCTTGTCGAAATCCAGGATGCGCTGCTGGCCGTGGTTCATCGCCACCACACTGTCGGCGGCGCCGTCGGCGGCGTAGACCTGCGGGGCGGGGAGCAGCGCTGCGGCGACCGCGAGCAAGGCGGCGACGACCAACGTCGGGAC
Organism: Myxococcales bacterium; assembly: GCA_036504155.1. Classification (GTDB taxonomy): domain Bacteria; phylum Myxococcota; class Myxococcia; order Myxococcales; family UBA5297; genus JACRCT01. The sequence goes on along the minus strand of DASXVQ010000078.1, from coordinate 26,648 downwards.
CAGCGGCGCGGAGCGATGCGGGGACGGGCTCGTCAGCATCTGGATTCTCCTCTCGAGGGAGTGGGGCTCCAGCGCGACCTCTCCGGCCTCCCTCGGACCGTAGCGGTGCAGCTCGGCGACGTCGACGAGCAGGTGGGCGTAGGCGCGCGGGGCCACCGCGCCGATGCGCGTGTCCACCGCCATCTCGCGGGCCAGGCCGATCTCCCGGCACAGGCGCGCAGCGGCGGGGTGCAGCGTGAACGGGACCTTCAAGAGCTCGAGGACCACCGCGGTCCAGTGATCGCCCCGGGCCAGGTGCGTCAGCTCGTGGCGCAGCACCAGCTCCAGGGCCTGCTCGTCCAGCGCCCGGGCGATGGTCTCGGGCAGCACCACGGTGGGCCTCGGCCAGGCGAGCACGAAGGGCAGGGCGGCGCGGCGGCTGACGGCCAGGCGAGGCGGGGCGATGCCCAGCTCGCGCGCGAGCCGCTCGACGGCAGCCGGCGCGGCCGCGGGCGGCGCGGCCTCGTCGCGGGAGAGCGACAGGTCGCGGGCCGTGGCGAAGGCCAGGCGCACCAACCCGAGCAGGACCAGGAGCAGCCACGCGAGCGCCACCGCGGTCAGCGGCGGAACCAGGACCTGCGCGGCCTCGTTCAGGGAGACCGTGGCCGCCCCGGCGGACGGCGGGAGGACGAGCCGCGCCGCCCCGGCGATGGCCGCCGAGCGCCCCAGCGGGACGAAGAGCAGCGCCGCGCCCAGCAGGAGCGCCAGCGTCATCGCCCGCGCCTGGCTGGCCGGGGCGGCGTCGGGTCGCGCCCGCGAAGCCCACAGCAGCAGCGGCAGGCCGATCCACGCGAGCAGCGCGCTCGCGCCCCACGTGGGCAGGGAGCTCATTTCTTCTTCCCCTTCTTCGGGCCGCCCAGCCGCTCGTCGATGCGCTCGCGCAGGGCCTCGAGCTCGTCGCGGGTGAGCGCCTCGTCCTCGAGCAGGCCGTTCACCAGCGTCTCGGTGCTGCCGCCGAAGAGGCGGTCGATGAGGTCGCGCGCGTGCAGGCGCCGCGCCTTGCCGGGCTCGACCGCGGGGCGGAACAGGTGCGCCTTGCCGCCGGAGGGGTGCGGGCCGTGGGCGACATAGCCCTTCTGCTCGAGGATGCGCACCAGGGTCAGGATGGTCGTGTAGGCCAGGTCCTTTCCCAGGCGCTCGAGGATCTGCTGCACGGTGCCCTCGCCGAGGTTCCAGAGGGCCTGCATGACCTCGGACTCGGCGCGGGTGAGGACGGGGAGGTTGGCGGGCTTGGGGCTCATTACGAAGAACATAGTAGACGAGCGGCCGGGGGCTCGTCAACTAGGTCCTTAGTAGACGAGCGGGCCCTTCCCCGGGGCGCGCCCTCCCGATAGCATCCCAAGCCGATGGCCACCCAATACATCGCCCTTGGACCGATGCTCTCCGGCGAGGGCTCTCGGGCCTTCATCGGCTTGCGGATCGCTGACGGGGAAGCGAGCCCCTGCGCCCTCATCTGGGTGCCCGAGGCGACGCTGACCGAGCCCGAGAAGATCGAGCAGCTCCGGCGCGACACCTCGCGCGCCGCCGGTCTCGTCCACCCGAACATCGTCCGCGTCTACGGGCTGGTGGAGATCGAGCCCAGCCTCGCGCGCGTGGTCGAGTTCGCCGACGCCGAGTCGCTGCGCAAGGTGCTCGACGTCACTAAGCGGCTGCCCACCGGGTTCGCCGCGCTGGTCGCCAACGACGCCGCCCTGGGCGTGCAGTACGCGCACATGGCCGGCAACGAGGACGGCTCGCCGCTGCTCCACGGCGACCTGCGCCCCGAGACCCTGCTGACCAGCTACAACGGCCGCACCAAGGTCTCCGGCTACGGCGCGCTCAACGTGGCCCCCAAGGAGATGGGCGGCAAGCGGGTGATGGGCCGGCGGCTGCACTGCGCCCCGGAGCAGATCGTCGGCGGCCGCGAGGCCGTCACGGTCGCCACCGACGTCTACCTGCTTGGGCTCATCCTCTACGAGTGCCTGACCGGGTCCATCCCCTTCGCCGAGGAGAAGAACTTCGACAAGGCGGTGCTCGGCAAGCAGCTGCCCCTGCTCAACAGCGAGTTCGTGCCGCCCAGCCTGCGGCCGGTCATCGGCAGGGCGATGGCCAAGAAGGGGCCGCAGCGCTACCAGACGGTCCAGGAGTTCCGCGCGGCGATCGAGGAGGCGGTGGATCTGCCCGATCACGCCGACTTCGCCGAGTTCCTCGCGCGCGAGTTCAAGGTCGACGACGCGCGCCTGGCCCGGCAGCGGGTCATCGACAACGGCATGGAGGAGTGGGTCCTCAAGAAGGGCTTCCGCATCGCGCCCGCGGCACCGCTGCCCCCGCGCCGCAAGCCGAAGCCCGAGCCTGCCCCGGCGCCTGCCGCGCCTGCGCCCGCTGCTGCCGCAACCTCTTCAGCGCCCGTCGCCACGAGCCCCGCCCCGGCTGCATCGGCCCCCGCCGCCGCGCTTTCTGCGACCCCTGCACCCGCGCCGGCGGCGCCTGCGGCTCCCAGCGCACCTGCTCCCGCGCCCGGCACTCCCGCGCCCGGCACTCCCGCCCTGGCTCCAGCCGTGCGCCCCTCGGCGCCCAAGCCGGCGGAAGATCGCGCCGAGCGCGCGAAGCCTGCGGCTGCGGGTCGCAGCCCGTGGATCGCCGTGGTGCCGGTGATGGCCATCGGCCTGGGCGTCGCGTTCTTCCTCGGCAAGAGCACCCAGCAGCCGGGCCAGCCTGTCCCGCCGGTCGCGGCGCCCGTGGCGCTGGACGCTGCGGAGGCAGCCGCGCCGGTCGCGGTTCATCCGCCGGAGGTCGCGGTCCCCGCGGCGGCCGGTCCCGACGCGAACCCGCCGGCGCCGGTGGCGGCCAAACCGGTCGAGCCGAAGCCCGCCCAGCCAAAACCCGCGGCAGAGACACCGGCTCCGACGCCCACCCCCAAGCCTGCTGCGCCGGCCAAGGCGGCCATCCTCGACATCTCGGTCGAGCCGGCGGTCAACGTGTCCATCGACGGCAAGCCCGCAGGCAAGACGCCGCTCCAGGCGGAGGTCAAGCCCGGGAACCACAAGCTGGCCTTCACCGATCCCGCGCAGGGCATCTCCATCGTCCGCAACGTCCGGGCGAAGCCGGGCACCAACCCCATCTCCTTCACCATCGGTCGAGGTTCGGTGGGCGTGAGCTGCCCGCCGGGCGCCGAGGTGCGCATCGATGGCCGCGTGGTCGGCACGACCCCGCTCAAGGGCCCGGTGCCCGTCGTCGAGGGCAGCCACCGCATCGTCGTCAGCAAGGGCGGGGCGAAGTGGCAACAGGTCTTCGAGGTCGGCGACGGCGAGCGCATGGACTTCGAGGTCGAGATCTCCGGCGACTGAAGCCCGTCAACTGCACCGAGCGGACGTGCGCGGCGCCGCCCGCTCCGGTGGTGGACCGGGCATGCCGATGGTGCTCTAGTCTCCGAAAGCGTTGAAACATCAGGAGCTTGGCGGTCTCGAGGCGTAGGCGGCGGGCAACTCCGGCGCTCGGTGGACATCCAAACGAATCGAGAGGTGGGAAATGCCCGCCCTGGACTACCAGATCGTCAAGACCGCGCCGACCGAGGCCATCGTGGAGCTGTACCAGGCCGGCGGTTGGTGGAAGGAGAGCGAAGAGTGGCGCGCGATCATCCCCAGGATGATCGCGGGCAGCTTCGCCTTCATGGTTGCGCGTGAGCCGGATGGCCGGTTGGTGGGCATGGGGAGGGCCATCTCGGACGGAGTGAGCGATGCCTACATCCAAGACGTCGTCGTGTTGCGCTCTCACCGTGGAAAAGGAATCGGCGCCGAGCTGGTCCGGCGCCTCGCCGAGCACTGTGCCGGCCACGGGATCTCCTGGATCGGGCTCGTCGCGGAGCCTGGGACCCAGCCGTTCTACGAGCACCTCGGGTTCCACGCTTTCCCTGGTCAGCCCATGCTCTTCGGGCAGGGATGACGTGAGGACCCGCCTCGGCCTGAACTTCGAGACCTTCGACCTGTCGCAGGCCGGGGAGCTCTCGGCGTTCCTGAACAGCCACCCGCAGCCCTTGTCCGGCTACACCGTGGGCATGCTGGCGGCGTGGGACCCGATCTTCCACTACGAGTGGTCGCGGCCCGAGCCCGAGGCGCTGATCATCTCGTGCACGGTGGACCCCGAGCCCGACCGCCACCTCATCCAGCCGGTGGGCACGCCCTCCGAGTCGCTGCTGCAGCAGGTGGCCGACGGGGCCGCGCAGATGCCCTATGCGCTCAAGGTCTACGGGGTGAGCCCGCGGTTCATGGAGGCGCACCCGGCCTTCGTCGCGCGCTTCCGGGTCGACGAGGAGCCCATCGCCGACAACTACATCTACCGGGTCGAGGACCTGGCGACGCTGGCCGGGCGCAAGTACTCGGCCAAGCGCAACCACATCTCGCAGGCGGCGCGCGAGTACCGCTGGGACGTCCGGGCGCTCTCCGAAGCGGACGCCGATGGCTGCGTGGCGCTGGCGCGCGAGCTGTACAAGGAGTCGACGCTGAGCGAGTCGTTCCGGCGCGACCTGGTCGCCTGCGAGATCGCGCTGCGGCACCTGGAGAAGCTCCGGCTGCGAGGCACGGTGGTGCAGGTGGAGGGGAAGATCGTCGCCTTCGCGGTCTGGGAGCGGCTCGAACCGAAGACCGCGGTGGTGCACTTCGAGCGCGCGCTGCGCACGTACAAGGGCCTGTACCAGGTGCTCAACCAGGAGACGGCCAAGGTGATGCAGGCCGAGGGCTTCGAGCTGGTCAACCGCGAGGAAGATCTGGGCGACGAAGGGCTGCGCAAGGCGAAGCTCTCGTACCATCCGCTGCGGCTGGAGAAGGCGTACACGCTGACGATCAAGCGCTGAAAAACCTCCCCCCGGCCCCCTCCCGCGGAGCTGGAGGGGGGGCTCGCCTCTGCTCGATTCGCTCCCCTGCGGAGCTCGCGGCGCCGCGACGCAAGCAGCCAGCACGACGCGCCCTTCTCGAGCACCCGCGCTGCGGTGCGGATAGCTCCTACCGGATCGCCGAAGGCAACCAACGGCCTCCCCCTCCAGCTCCGCTGGAGGGGGCCGGGGGGAGGTTTGCCCCATCCGGGCGCTACCGCCAGACATCCTCCTCCCTACCTTCGCGCCCCAGACGTACCACCCGAAGGAGGGGAGCAAGGACATGGCGATCACCCGTTTTGACCCGATGCACGAGATGCGCACCCTGGCCCGCCGCATGGAGCGCGCGTTCGAGCCGCTCATCAACACGATGGAGCCCTACGGCCTCGACGTGGCCGAACGCGAGGAGATCTACCCGCGGGTGGACGTCTACGAGGACGTCAACGAGATCATCATCCGGGCCGACCTGCCCGGCCTGGAGCGCAAGAACGTCGAGCTGATCGTCGAGGAGGGGACGCTGACGCTGCGCGGCGAGCGGCACCTCGAGCGGGAGGACAAGCGCGAGAACTACCGGCGGGTCGAGTGCTGGTACGGCAACTTCGCGCGCACCTTCTCGCTGCCGCCCACCATCGACCGCGAGAAGGTCCGCGCCGAGATGCGCGAGGGCGTGCTCTACGTCCACGTGCCCAAGCGCGAGGGCGCCAAGCCCCGGACCATCACCATCACGGGCTAGCGGGCCGCCTTCGGGGCTTGCAGGGTCCAGGCGGGGCCTCGGCGGTTGCCGGGGTCCCGCCGGGTGCGGACCCTTCAGGTCGGAGCGCGCGCGTCGCGCGTCGCTCTGGCCGGGGGCCCGATGCGATCGATCGACTTGCTCAAGCAGCAGCACCACTCACTCGAAAAGCTCGTCTCCCAGGCGCTCGAGGCGCGCGGGGCCGAGCGCGTACGCCTGCTCGGCGCCCTGGCCGAAGAGCTGACGCTCCACTCCGCCATCGAGGAGGAGCACCTCTACCCCGCGCTGCAGCAGAGCGGGCTCGGCCAGGCGGCCGAACGTTCCACCGCACAGGACGAGCGCATCCGTACGCTCGTCTCCGAGATCCTCGAGCTCAAGCGCAGCGACCCCCGGCTCGAGGGCAAGGTGGTCGAGCTGGGCGACGCCACCCGCGAGCACCTGGCCTCCGAGGAGCGGTCGATCTTCCCCGCCCTCGAGGAGGCCTTCTCCGCCGAGCAGCTCGAAGAGATGGGCCAGGCGATGAGTGGCCTGGTGGCCCGGCTGCGCGGCGCCGAGTTGCTCAAGATCGCCGACGAGCGCGAGCCGGCGCGGGCCTGAGATCCTTGAGGGGCTGAGTGCGCCGGAGAGATTCGCCTCGCCCCTAAGGGCCGCGAAGGTAGCCGGGAGTGAGTGTTATCCTCCCGACTTCCATGGACCCTGCCGAGCTCTTCTCCCGCGCCCTCAACTTCGACTCGCTCGCCGAGGCCGTCCACGACGGGCTCTACTGCCTCGACGACCAGGGGCGCATCGCCTACTGGAACCGAGCGGCCGAGGAGATCACCGGGTACTCGCGGGCCGAGGTGCTGGGCTCGCGCTGCTCCGACAACCTCCTGGTGCACGTCGACGCCGCCGGCCGGAGCATGTGCCAGGGGCATTGCCCCATGCGCCAGTCCCTCGCCGACGGGCAGCGTCGCGAGGCCATCGCCTGGCTCAAGCACAAGGCGGGGCACCGCCTGCCGGTGCACGTCCGGGTGGCTCCGCTGCGCGACGCGGCCGGCAAGATCGTCGGAGCCGCCGAGCTCTTCTCCGACGACTCCGCTCGCCAGGCCCTCGTCGCGCGCGCCGCGGACGTCGAGCGCATGGCGATGCTCGACTCGCTCACCGGGCTGCCCAACCGGCGCTACCTGGAGATGACGCTCGAGCTGCGCGTCGACGAGCTGCGCCGGTACGGCTGGCCCTTCGGCGTGCTGCTGGTCGACGTCGACCACTTCAAGCAGGTCAACGACCGGCACGGCCACGAGGCGGGCGACCGCGTCCTCAAGGCGGTCGCCGACACCATGGGCCACAGCTCGCGCCTGTTCGACGTGGTGGGGCGCTGGGGCGGCGAGGAGTTCCTGGTCGTCCTGTCGCACCTGCCGCGCGAGCAGCTGGTCTCGGTCGGCGAGCGGCTGCGCACCCTGGTCGCGACCTGCAGCGTCCCGGCCCAAGGCGCGTCGATCCAGGTCACGATCTCGCTGGGGGCCGCCATGGGCGAGCCGGGCGAGAGCGCGACGCAGGTGCTCGCGCGAGCCGACCGGCTGCTCTACCAGGCCAAGGAGAGCGGCCGGAACCGGGTGGCGGGGTAGGGACGTGCCGAGCCCGGCCTGGGCGCTGCCCCTCCCTTCATCCTCTCGCGCCGGCGCGGTCGCCGGCGCTCAGCGGCTCGCCGCGGCGGGCTCGCTGGGCAGGAAGGCCGCGGGATCGACCTCCAGCACCTTGGACACGTCGACCGAGTAGAGCTCCGCCACATTGCCGTGGGTGAGCGCGAGCGTGCGCCCGTCGGCCGAGAGCGCCAGCGCGTCGACGGCGCTGTCCGCCCGCAGGACCAGCAACGGCTCGAGGGTGCGGGCGTCCCACAGGCGCGCCGTCCAGTCGTCGCCGCAGGTCGCCAGGAGCTTGCCGTCCGCCGAGAACTTCACGTCGTTGACCCAGGCGCCGTGGCCCGCGAGCTTGCGCCGCAGCGCGCCGGTCTCGACGTCCCAGACCGCGAACTGGCCGTCCTTGCTCGAGCTGGCCAGGGTCCGGCCGTCCGGCGAGAAGGCGAGACCCCAGGCCCAGTCGGTGTGCGCCGCGAGCGTGCGCACCGGCCGGCCGGTGGCGGCCTCCCACAGGCGCACGGTGCCGTCCTTGCTCGCCGAGGCCAAGTACTTGCCGTCGGAGGAGTAGGCGACGCGGACCACCGCGCCGCCGTGCCCCTCCAGGCTCGCCAGCTCCTCGCCGCTGCTGGCGTCGCGGATCTTCACCAGCTTGTCCACGCCGCCGGTCGCGATGCGCTTGCCGTCGGCCGAGAAGGCCACCGCCATGCCGTTGTCGCCGATGCCCAGCGTCCAGCGGTTCTCCCCGCTGGCGAGATCCCACCCGCGCAGCGTGCGGTCCTTGGCCACCGTCGCCAGCGTGCGCCCGTCGGGGCTGACCGCCAGGCGGAAGGCGGCGCTCATGAAGCCCATCAAGGTCTGCTTGGGCCGCTGGGTCGCGGTGTCCCAGATGCGCACGGTGCGGTCGGAGCTGGCGGTGAGCACCTGGCGGCCGTCCGGGGTGAAGACGACGTCGTTGACCGAGCCGCGGTGGCCGACCAGCACCGCGTGGCCGGCGTCGCTCTTGAGCTGGTACAGGCGCACCGAGTGCGCGTCGCCGCCCAGGGCCAGCGTCGAGCCGTCCGCGGAGATGGCCACCCCGCGGTCGGGGCTGGCGCCCTCGAGGACCGACAGGGTGGAGCCGGTGCTGTCCCACAGCCGCGTGCCGTCGAGGCCGAGCGAGGCGAACAGGCTGCCGTCGGGCGAGAAGGCGAGGCCGGTGACGGCGTCGCGGTGGCCGGTGAGCAGCCGCAGCGGCCGGCCGTCGGGGACCGACAGGAAGCGCACCACCCGCTCCTCGCCCGCGGTCGCCAGCGTGCGGCCGTCCGGGGAGAAGGCGACGGCGAGCACCGGGCCGGAGGCCGACTGGAAGGTGGCGATGGGCTCGCCGCCCGGCAGGCCGAAGAGCCGCACCGCGTTGTCGCGGCTGGCGGTGGCGAGCAGCGCGCCGTCGGGCGAGAAGGCGACCGACTCGACGGTGTCGGCGTGGCCCTCCAGGGTGGCGACGGTGCCGCCGCCGGCCACCTCCCAGACGCGCGCGGCGTTGGCGAAATAGCCCGCCGCCAGCCGCGAGCCGTCGGCGGAGAAGGCCAGGCTCATCGTGCCGGTGGCCGGGCCCTCGAGCTCGCGCACCCGCGCGCCGGTGGTGGGGTTCCACAGGACCACCGCGCGCCCGCGGCCACCGGTGGCGAGCAGCGAGCCGTCGGGCGAGAGCGCGATGGGGGTAAAGATGTCCTTGGAGGTCGGCAGCTTCTGCAGGAGCCTCCCCGAGGCGCGCTCCCAGACGTAGACCTCGCCGGCCGCGGTGGCGCCGCTGGCCAGCAGGCGCCCGTCGCGGGAGAGCGCCACGCCCCACAGGCCGTCGGGCGCGCCGAAGGTCCGCTCGGGGCGGGCGACGCTGCGCAGCTGGGTCTGCAGGAGCATCGAGGCCGCCTCGACGCGCAGCTCGACGGCCTCGGGCGAGGCGGCGGCGAACTCGGCGTCGTAGGAGCTGCCCAGCGGGTGGGTCGGGTTGTGCTTGAGCGAGCGCGCGGTGAAGGCGCGGGCGTGCTCGAGGTCGTTCTCCTGGAAGAGCTTGGCCGCGCGCTCCTGGTAGGCCTGCGCCAGGTGGTGCTCGCTCTCGAGGTGGGCGCGGCGCTCGGTGGCGCGGGAGATGGAGACCACGACCAGGCTGGCGACGACGGCCAGCAGCGCCAGCGCGGCGGCGGCGGTGGCCGGCTTGTTCTGGGCGGCGGCGCGCTTGATCAGCTCCCAGGTGCTGTAGGCGTGGGCGCGCACGCGGCCGCCGGTCATGTAGGCCTGGATCTCGCCGGTCAGCTCCTTGGCCGACTGGTAGCGGGCCGAGCGTGCGTGGGAGAGCGCCTTCTCGGCGATGGCGGCCAGCTCGGCGGGGGCCTCGGGGCAGCGCGTGCGCACCGGCACGAGGTGGCCGGTGGCCACCATGTCCAGCGTCTTGGAGACGGTGGAGCCCTCGAACGGCGGCTGGCCGGTGAGGACCTCGTAGAGCACCGAGCCCAGGCCCCAGACGTCGGAGAGCTCGTCGACCAGGGTGTTCTGCCCGGTCGCCTGCTCGGGGCTCATGTAGGCGGGGGTGCCGACGGCGATGCCGGCGGGCTCGGGCGTGGAGCCGACGCTGGCGATGGACCCGCCCGGGCGGCCGGGGGCGGGCTTGAGCTTGGCCAGGCCCCAGTCGAGGACGATGGTCTCGCCGTACTCGCCGACCATCACGTTGGAGGGCTTGAGGTCGCGGTGGAGGACGCCGCGGCTGTGCACGAAGGAGATGGCCTTGCACAGGTCCCAGAAGGTGCCCAGGTGCTGCAGGCGGTCCTTGAGGCCGGCGCACTTCTGCAGCGCGGCCTCCAGCGTCTGCCCGCGCATCAGGCGCATCGTGTAGTAGAGCGTGCCGGAGGCGGCGCGGCCGACCTCGTGCACGGGGACGATGAAGGGGTGCTCGAGCTGCCCGGTGACCCGCGCCTCGTTGAGGAAGACGGTGGTGGCGACCTTGTCCTCGGGGTTGAGCACCTCCTTGATGGCGATCTCGCGGCCGATGTGCTCGTCGAAGGCCACCATCACCCGGCCCATGCCGCCGCGGCCCAGCTCGCCGCGGATGGAGTAGCGGCCGGGCAGCTCCGGGGTGACCGCCTCGGCGTCGAGGTTGGTGGCGACGCCGGGAGGCAGCGAGGGGCGCAGCGTCGCGCCGAGGTCGGCGAGGTCTTCGGTCGCCGGGGCGGTGCCGCCGCTGACGTCGTCTGGCCGAGGGGCGCTCATGGTGGGGCCTTGGTTCTTCGGGGAAGACCGGAGGATACCGGACCTCGGCCGCCGCTGGGCTATGCTCGGGCCCGCCCGAAAGCGGAGGTCGCCCAGACCATGACCGACGAATCCAAGCCCGTCGCGCCGTCGGCCCTGTCGACCCTGCAGCCCGAGGCCGCTCTTCCGGCCCCGGCCCCGGCCCCGGCCCCGGCCCCGGCCGCTGCGCGAGCGCCCGAGTTGGCGGCACCGGCCCCGGTGGTGCTTGCTCCGGCTGCCGCGGCCTCGCCCGAGGTCGCCCCTGCGCCCGCTCCTGTCGCTGCGCCCGCGCCGGCTGCCGCGCCCGCTCCCTCTGCGACCGAGGCGGCGCCCGCTGCGGCGGCCGAGCCTTCGGCGGGCGTGATGCTCGCCCCGACCGCGCCGCGCCAGTCGCAGGGAGTGCCCTGGACGCTGCCGCTGGTGGTGATCGCGCTGGGCAGCGTGGGCGGCCTTTGGGCGATGTACGGCAGCCTGCTGACGCACCCGACGCGGAGCGTGCCGGGCGAGGCCACGCGCTTCGACCCGATTGCGGCCTACCCCAGCGCCCAGGAGTACGCGGGGGAAGGGGCGGCGCTGGTGAGCGTGGCGGCGCTGTACGTCGGCCAGGACGGCACGATGGATCTGACGGCGACGCCCTCGCCCTCGCCGACCGCCATCTACACCTTCGCGCGCGAGAGCAAGGACCCGAAGGCCACCGGCAGCAAGTACGAGACGCTCACCGTCATGGTCGCCGAGCCGTACCGGACGGTGAGCTTCGGGGCGGGCGAGGACGTGGACACCTACGTGTGCCGCGGCATGGACCGGACCGTCTCGCACGGCGGCAACGTGCCGACGACCACCGTCCCGCCGCCCAAGTGCTCTCTCGCCCAGCTGTTCAGCACGGCGCTCACGCGGGGCGCGGCGCCGGGCTCGCTGGCGAGCGTCCTGTACGGGCCGGGCGGGTACGCGTTCACCATCAACTCGCCGCGGCTATCGCTGCAGTTCGGCATGGATTGCCTGCTGAAGTGACCGCTCGCGAAGCGGAATCGACCGTTCGGTAGCACCCGGTGGGATCGGCGTCGGGCGCGTGCCAGAGAGAGTCCAGGAGGACTCGCTCATGCGCACTCGCACTGCCGCTCTCGCCGCTCTTCTCGCCGTCGCGACTCTCGCTGGAATGCTCCCTGCGCCGGCCGAGGCCTGCACGGCGTTCTCGGTCTCCACGCCGCATGGCCCGCTGCTCGCCAAGGGCTTCGACTGGGTGACCGGGGAAGGGTGGATCGTCGCCAACGAGCGCGGTCGCACACGCTCGCTGCTCTTCCCCGGCGCGGCGCCGAACGACGATGGTTCGTGGACCTCCCGCTTTGCGAGCCTGTCGCTGACGACCATCGGCCCAGGCTTCCCCGTCAGCGGAATGAACGAGGAAGGGCTCGCCATCGAGGCGCTCGTCGACCTGCACGCCGCGCCGGTGGCGACGGCCGAGCCGGGCCGCCTGACCGGGCTGGAGCTCATCCAGTACGCGCTCGACCGATTCGCCAGCGTGGAGGAGTTCGCCGACTTCGCCGCGGGAGAGCGCGTCACCCAGCTCGCGGTGGCCCTCCACTTCTTCGCCTGCGACCGGAGCGGGGCCTGCGCGGTCGTCGAGCCCGGTCGCGACGGGACGCGGGTGACGCGCGGGCTGCAGGTCAAGGCGCTCGCCAACAATCCGTACCGGACCGACCTGGAGACGATGCGCCCGAACGCGCTGACGCGGTGGCTCGGGTGGGGAGGCCCGGTCCCTGGCAGTTCCGGGGCGCGCTTTCGGACCGTCGCTCGGGCCATCGGATCCCTTCCGCCGAAGACCGCAGAAGAGGGGTTGGCGCTCCTCGAGAAGGTGGTGATGCGCGGAAGGACGCAGTGGCAGATCGTCTGGGACCTGAAGGGACGAACCGTGCTGCTGCGCCAGCGCGAGGCGGGCTTCGGGACCATTGGCCTGAAGCTCGACGACCTGGAGAAGGCGTGCGCGGGGGCGCCGCGCGCACTCTCGATTGGGCGGACCGCGCACGCGTCCTTTGCTCCGTGGTCGGAGCAGGACTCCGGGCTCGCCGAGCGGGCCGTGCTGCTCCAGGTCGGCAGGGCGGGGCCACAGGCGTCGCGACTGGCGGCAGCGGTGGCAGCGGCGACGAGGGTGCCGGGCTGCGTCCAGCCCTGACGCGACCCCACCCGTCCTCCCCGTCGCGGCGGGATTCAGGCAACGGGCACGAGTACGCCCACTGCCCCACCCGTCCTCCCCGTCGCGGCGGGATTCAGGGAACGAGCACGAGTACGCCCGAGGCTCCGGGGAGGCGATCGCGTCTGCTCGAGGCTGCCTTTCGCATGACACCGCAATCCGTCTTCCTCCGTGTCACGCAAGACGTCGCCGAAGGCAACCCAGGGGCACCTCCCCGGAGCCTTCAGTGCACTTGCCTCGATCCATGCGTCCGTCCGCGACGGGGAGGCGGGGGTGGGGCTACGCTCAGCCTCGACATGATTCGATGGAAGGAGATTCCCGTCTGAAGGCATCGCTGACAGCGACCCTGCACCGCGAGGCGCTGATCTGCCTGGCCGTGGGCGCGCCGTCGCTCGGGCTGGTGCTGGCGACCAACCACACCGCGTCCGTCCCGCTGATCCTCCTGCACGCCGCGCTGCTCGTAGGCCTCGTGCCGGTCTCGGTGGCGTACTTCGACCTCGCGCTGCCGCGACCGGAGCGGCTCGGCTGGCGTTCGATGCTGCGCGACCTCGGGATTCGCGTCCTGGGGCTCGGCTTCGCCGTGATCGCGATGCTGCTTCTCATCGCGACGCTCACTCCCCTGACCCTGGAGGTCCTGGTCGGCGGCCCGCTGCTGGTGGGCCTGGTCCCGGTATTCCTGGCCTACGCGCTGGCGGCGCTGGCGGTGCAGTGGGCGCGGCTGCGCGAAGAGGCGCTGCGCGCGGAGGCCGGCGAAATCCGGGCGCGGCAAGCGGCGCTGGCGGCGCGCATCCGCCCCCACTTCCTCTTCAATGCCCTCAACTGCATCGAGGAGCTGACCGACACGGATCCGCCCGCGGCGCGCCTGGCCACCGGGCGGCTCGCGCGGCTTTTGCGCTCGGTGCTGCAGTCCTCGGCAAGCCCCAAGGGCCGGCTGGAGGACGAGGTGCGGCTGGTGGACGACTACCTCGGCCTCGAGAAGGTGCGTTTCGGAGAGCGCCTCTCCTACGAGCTGGACGTCGCGCCGGACGCCGCGGGGCTCGAGCTTCCAGCGACCGTGCTGCTCACGCTCGCGGAGAACGCGGTGAAGCACGGCTGCGAGGCAGTCCCGGGGGCGGCGCGCATCGTCCTGCGCGCGAAGGTGGCGGACGGCGCATTGCGCGTCACGGTGACGAGCCCGGCTGCTTCCACGCCCGCGCCCGCGCCCACTCGCGCCGAGCCCGGCACGGGCTACGGGCTCGCGGACGTCCGGGAACGCCTGCTGCTGGCCTACGGGCCCGGCGCGACCTGCGTGCTGACCACGCAAGGAGGAGAGAGCCGTGTCGAGCTCGTCCTCCCCCGCTGAAGGGCTGCGCGTCCTCGTCGTCGACGACGAGGAGCTGGCCTGCCGCAACCTGCGCCGGAAGTTGCTCGCCGCCGGAGGCATCGCCAGCGTCGAGCACACCACCGATCCTGCCGACGCCGTCGCCCGCCTCCGCGACGCCCCGCCGGATCTCCTGCTCCTCGACGTCCGGATGCCGGGCCTGTCCGGCTTCGACGTCCTGGCGCACTTTCCGGAGCCCGAGCGGAGCTTCGCGGTCGTCTTCTGCACCGCGCACGACGAGCACGCGGCCAAGGCCTTTGAAGCCGCGGCGCTCGACTACCTGGTCAAGCCGGTCGATCCGGCCCGGCTGGCGACTGCGCTCTCCCGCGTGCGCCGACACCGGTCGGCTGCAGGCTCCGAGCTCGCTCGTGCGCGGGAGGCCGGCATCGCCGGGTATCTCGAGCGGGTCGTCGCTCGGTTCAAGGGCGGGGTCCAGGTGGTCGATCTGGCGCAGGTGCAGGTTCTCTCGAGCGAGGCGCACCGCACGGTCGCCTACACGCGCGAGGCAGAGCACGTCCTCGACCCGTCGCTGGCGGCGCTGGAGCCGCAGCTCGATCCCTCTCGCTTCGTCCGCTGCCACCGCGCGCACGTGGTCCAGCTCTCCCAGGTCGCCTCGGTGGAGGCCGACGAGGTCGTCCTGGCCGGGGGCCGCCGGGTGCCGCTGTCGAGGCGCTGCCGCAGCGCGCTCCTCGAGGGACTCGACCGGGAACCAAAGCCCCGCCGCGGCTGTCCGTAGGGGAAACCCCAGCCAACCTGGAGGCCCCATGCGCGCCCTCTCCACCGGCGTGAACGCCATCCGTCTGCTCGCCGCCGGCATGCTCCTGGCCTCCGCGCCGGCGCTCGCGGGCGAAGTCGAGCCCATGGGCCGCGTCGGCGAGATCCCCCGGCTGCAGGCGAAGGCCGGCAAGGACCTCGTGGACCTGCCGCTCAAGCACACCGACGTCCGCGCGGAGATCACCGGTCCCGTGGCCCGGGTCGAGGTCACTCAGGCGTACTCCAACTCGTTCGCCGAGCCCATCGAGGCCGTCTACGTCTTCCCGCTGCCCGACAACTGCGCCGTCGACGGCTTCCGCCTGGTCGTGGGCCAGCGGGTGGTCGAGGCCGACCTCCAGAAGCGCGAGGAGGCGCGGCGCACCTACGAGGCGGCGAAGCGGTCCGGCCACACCGCGGCGCTGCTCGAGCAGGAGCGGCCGAACGTCTTCACGCAGTCCATCGCCAACATCCCGCCCGGCGAGGAGATCCGCGTCGTTACTTGCTACGTGCAGGACCTCGCGTACGACGAGGGCCGCTACGAGTTCGTCTTCCCCATGGTCGTCGGGCCGCGCTACCTGCCCGGCCAGCCCACCGGCACGAGGTCTGGCACCGGCTCAGCGGCGGACACCGACCGCGTCAGCGACGCCTCGCGCGTCTCGCCGTTCGCCTGGCCCGCGGGCCTGCGCAGCGGCAACGACGTCTCGCTGGCGGTGACCATCGACGCCGGGCTGCCGCTGCGCGACCTCGAGGCTCCCACGCACCAGACCGCCACGGAGCGCGTGGACGAGCGCCGGGTGCAGGTGAGGCTCTCCGACCGCGACTCCATCCCCAATCGCGACTTCGTCCTGCGCTACGGGCTGGCCGGCAAGGCTCCGCAGGCGACCCTGCTGACGACCCGCGGCGAGCACCACGGCTTCTTCACGCTGGTGGTCCAGCCGCCGGCGCTCGACGTGGGCGAGCTGGTCGGCCAGCGCGAGCTCATCTTCGTGGTCGACGTCTCGGGCTCGATGTCCGGGCTGCCCATCTGGCTGTGCCAGGAGGCGATGCGCGACGCGCTCCGGCGCCTGCGGCCCGCGGACACCTTCAACGTCATCGCCTTCTCCGGAGCCACCGCCCAGGCCTTCCCGCGCCCGCGCCGCGCCAGCCAGGAGAACGTCGCCGACGCGCTGGGATTCGTGGAGCGCGCCCGCGCCGGCGGCGGCACCGAGATGCTCAACGCCATCGAGACGGCGCTCAGGCCCGAGGTCGAGGCCGGGCGGCGGCGCCACGTCTTCTTCCTCTCCGACTTCTTCGTCGGCAACGACGAGGAGATCATCGGCGCCACTCGCGCCTACGTCACCGCGCTCGAGCACCAGGGCCAGCGCGGCCGCGTCTTCAGCTTCGGCGTCGGCTCCGCCCCCAACCGCAACCTCTCGGAGGGCATCGCCAAGGCGGGCAAGGGCGCCGCGGTGTACGCCACCAACCGCGAGGACCCGGTGCGCGGCGTGGTCCGCTTCTTCCGGCAGATCGACCACCCGGTGCTGGAGGACGTCTCCGTCGACTTCGGCTCGCTGCCGGTCTCGCACGTGCATCCCTCGCCCATGCCCGATCTGTTCCTCTCGCGGCCGCTGGTCGTCCACGGCCGATACGAGCTGGGAGGCCAGGGCCGCATCGTGGTGCGCGGCTACGCCGACGGGCGGAAGGTGGAGATCCCCGTCGAGGCGCGGCTGCCCGAAGAGGCTCACGGCAACGCGGCGCTGGGAAGCCTGTGGGCTCGCGCCGAGATCCACGACCTGCTGGCCGACCTCGCCTATCGCAAGATGGCGGGGCTGAGCTTCAACGAGCCGGCGACCACGGAGGCGGTGACCGGCCTGGGCCTCGCCCACCGCCTGGTGACGCCGTACACCTCGTTCGTGGCGGTCGACCGCAGCCGGACGGTGGGCAACGGCTCGCCGATGACGGTGAACCAGCCGGTGGAGGTGCCCGAGGACGTCGACGGCGACCTGGCGGGCGTGGTTCGGAGCGCAGGCCTGCTGAGCGCGATGTCCGGGATGGGCGGCCTGGGCCTCATGCAGGGGAACGCGGTCGGCAGCGCGATGGGCTTCGGCGGGCTCGGGCTCGCCGGGAGGGGCTCCGGCGGTGGAGGTCACGGACTGGGCGTGACCTTCGGCACCACCGGCCGCGCGCAGGGGAGGGTGGACGTGCAGAGCGTCGCGAACGAGGCGGTGGTCTCCGGCTCGCTCGACCAGGAGCTCATCCGCCAGCTCATCCGCAGGAACCAGGGCCAGGTGCGCTACTGCTATGAGCTCGCGCTGCAGAAGGACCCGAAGCTCGCCGGTCGCCTCGCCGTGCGCTTCGTCATCCAGGCCGACGGGAAGGTCAAGGAGGCGAAGGTCGTCGAGAACACCCTGGCGGACCCGCTGGTCGGCCAGTGCGTCGCGGCGCGGATGCTCTCCTGGACGTTCCCGGCACCCAAGGCCGGCGGGGAGGTCGTGGTGACCTACCCGTTCAAGTTCGCGACGACGCAGTGACCCGGGGCGCAGGCGCGCAGGCCCGCCTCCACCGGCCGCTCAGTGCTTGAGCACCTCGTGCTTGCCCTTGCCGATCTCCTCGACGCCATGGGCGAGCACGAAGTAGGCGGCGACGTATTCCTCCTGCGCCTTGCCCGCCATGCACTCGAAGATCCACTGGCCCCGGTCGGCGCCCTCGACGTCGGGCGTGGCCTGCACGTAGGTGATCTCGCTGGGGTCGATGACCAGCTCGGCGACGAGGTTCTTGCCGCGGATGACCTGGGCGATCACCCGGCCCTCCTCCTCCTGGACGAAGCCCCAGTGGAAGTCCTCGAAGTCGAAGAGGGAGGTGGCGGTGGTGCCCGCCTCCAGGATGCAGCTCGCGTGGTCCTTCACCCACCGCCAGAAGCGGTCGAAGGGGAGGGTGGTGCCGGCGTCGGTGGTGGTCACGTTCATGGCTCCCTCGCGAGGCCGGGCATATAGCCACGCCCGGGCCAGGGCCGCAACCCCCGCCTCTCGGCGCGCGGACGCGGCGCCGCAATCGGCCAGAGGCCCGTCGCCCAGGCCGGGCGCTACTAGGCATCCGCCCCCGACCTCGCCTATCCTCCCGGCGCTTTCCTGCCTCTGGAGGAGTCCGATGACCGAGCACGCCCTGATCACCGCCGTCGGCGAGGACAAGCCCGGCCTGGTGGCCGCCCTGTCCGCTTTCGTCGCCAAGTGCGGGTGCAACATCGAGGACAGCCGCATGGCCATCCTCGGCTCCGAGTTCGCGATGCACATCCTGGTCGCCGGCGAGGCCGCGGCGCTGGCCAAGCTCCTGGACGGCATCAACCAGGCGGGCAGCGACGTCGGGCTCGCGGTCACCTTCCGCAAGACGCAGATGAAGAAGCAGGCCGGTGCGGTGCCCTACGAGCTGAACGCCTACTCCATGGACCACCCCGGCATCGTGCAGCGCGTCACCGAGCTGCTGGCGGAGCGCAAGGTGAACATCCGCGGCCTGGAGACGCGCGTGGCCAACGCCCCGCACACCGGCCAGCCGCTGTTCTCGCTCTACGCGACGATCGACGTGCCGGCCTCGGAGAAGGTCGCCGGCCTGCGCAAGGCGCTCGCGGACCTCGGGGCCAGCGAGAACATCGACGTGGAGCTCAAGCCGGCCAGCTGACGCCCCGGGCGAGTCGAGGGGCCCGCGCTCCATCCGTCGCTTCCCGCCCCGCCTGGCTGCGGGAGCCCCTGATCATCCAGAGGCTCTCGAAGACCGAGCTCTGGCCCCTCGACGGGCCGGGGCGTCGGATCACGGCGGCAGCGTGGCGCGCACGGCCTGGTCGAGCCCTTCGACGTCGACGCCGAAGACGTCCTTGAGCGCCGCCTCCACGGGCTGGCCCTTCTCCATCGTCTCCAAGAGCTGCCCGACCTTTCCCTCGCCGCGTCCGTACAGGTGCTGCGCGACGGCGCAGGAGTAGTCGTAGCCGGGCCGCGACTCGCCGAAGGAGCCCGCCCAGGGGAAGCGGTAGTCCAGGGAGGAGAGCTTGGGGGCGTCGGCGCCGCGGATGCCCAGGCAGAGGGTGGTGGGGATGAACCCCGAGCGGCCACCGCCGTTGCCGGTGTAGAGGCTGTCGAGGTACGTCGCCAGGCCCTCGTTGAGCCACGCCGGAACCCCTGGGACGCGGTGGTGCAGGGTGACGTGGACGAACTCGTGCGCCAAGGTCTCCTCCAGGTCCTGCGTGAACGACTGCGCATAGCTGACGTTCACGGCGCTGCCGGCGAAGCCAGCGCGGCGGCCGACCTTCGTCCCCGCGAACTTCTGGTCGTACTCCTCGGCGGTGAAGAGCCTGACCTCGACGGTCCGGTTGGAGCAGCGCCCCAGCCGCGGACAGACGAAGGCCCGGATGCGCTCCAGGACCTCGACGACCTTCAGGCCGTAGTCGCGGTTGGGGAAGTAGCCGCCCTTGTCGCTGTAGACGAGCTTGAACGGCTCGGCGTCGGCGGGCGGCTTCGGCGCTGCGGCGGCGCGCGTCGGGCGCTCCGCGGCGGGCTCGCGGGAAGGGACGGGCTTGGCGGGCGCGGCCTTGGGCTGCGCCGGCTGGTTGCGGGCGGCCTCGTCGAGGCGGCGCCGGCAGCGCGCAGCCCCCTGGGCGGCCTGGTCGCCGCCGCCGTTCTCCGCGGCGCGCCGCCAGAGAGCCAGCGCCGCCGCAGGGTCCGCCTTCTCGCGCAGGGCGGCGAGGCGGCTGAGCGAAGGCGCGTCGTTGGGGGCCAGGCGAAGGGTGCCCTCCAGGGACTCGGCCTGCGCACCGCCGTCGCCGGCGGCCTGCGCGATCCTCCCCAGCGCGCCGTAGCGGGCGAGCGTGGGCTGCAGCTCCGCGGCCCGCCTGGCGCAGAAGACGGCGATCGAGCCCTGAGCGAGCGGGATCCGCTCGGCGGCGGCCGAGAGCGTCCCGGCCAGGCTGGAGCGCTGGGCCGACGGAACCGACTCGAGGTCCAGGCTGGCGAGCTCGAGCGCCAGCCCGTCGAAGTCTCCACGCTCCGCCAGCGCGGCAATCTTCTGTGCCGGGCTCTGCGCGGCCAGGGACGCCGCGGGCGCCAGGGCGAGGAGCGCTGCCGCCAGCGCGAGCGCGAGAGTGGGAGCGAGCAGAGTCGGGGATGCGGGGCGGAGGTGCACGAAAGGCATTATCCCCTGCCTGTCACTCCGTGCGGGCGCGCGGACGCCGGGCCGGTTAGACTCCCTGCCGGGAACTCCAGGAGTCCGCCGGGGGTTTGGGGAACACACCTCCGGACGTCGAGCCTCCAGCCGTGACCGATCCCATTACCTTTGACTCACTAGGCCTCTCCGCCAAGGCCCTCGCCTCGCTCGCCCGCGCGGGCTACGAGCGCCCCACTCCCATCCAGCAGCGGGCCATGCCCCCGGCGCTCGCCGGCCGCGACGTGGTGGGCTGCGCCGCCACCGGCACCGGCAAGACCGCGGCCTTCGTGCTGCCCATCGTCGAGCGCCTGGAGGGCAAGAAGGGCACCCGCGCCCTCGTCCTCGCGCCCACCCGCGAGCTCGCCACGCAGATCGCCGAGCACCTGGAGATGTTCGGCCGGGGCCGGGGCGTGCGCGGCGTGGTGGTCATCGGCGGGGTGAGCATGATGCCGCAGAAGCACGCGCTGCGTGACGGCCACGAGGTCGTGGTCGCCACGCCGGGGCGGCTCAACGACCACCTCGACCAGGGCACCGCCAAGCTCAACGGCATCGAGATCCTCGTCCTCGACGAGGCGGACCGGATGCTGGACATGGGCTTCAAGCCGCAGCTGGAGCGCATCCTGGCGCACGTGCCCAAGCAGCGGCAGACGATGCTCTTCTCGGCGACGATGGCCGGCGAGGTGGCGAACTTCGCCTCCAAGCACCTGAAGAACCCCGAGAAGGTGGAGGTCGTGCGCAGCGGCACGGTCGCCGAGCGCGCCGACCAGCGCGTCTTCTTCGTCTCGCAGATCGAGAAGAGCGCGCTGCTGATGGCGCTGCTCGAGGAGGACCAGGACTCGACGCTGGTCTTCACCCGCACCCGCCGCCGCGCCGACCGCGTCTGCCAGGTGCTGGAGCGGGCCGGGCACGAGGTGGCGCGCATCCACGCCGACCGCTCGCAGGGCCAGCGCCGCAGCGCGCTCGAGGGCTTCAAGTCCGGCAAGTACCGGATCCTGGTGGCCACCGACATCGCCGCCCGCGGCATCGACGTCGAGGAGATCGGCCACGTCGTCAACTTCGACCTGCCCGACGTGCCCGAGGACTACGTGCACCGGGTGGGGCGCACCGCACGGGCCGAGGCCAGCGGGCGGGCGTCGAGCTTCTGCTCCCCGGATGAGCGCGACAACCTGCGCGGCATCGAGAAGCTCACCCGCGTCGCCATCCGCGAGGCGCCGATCCCCCGCGACTCGCCCGTCTTCCAGGACGCGATGTCGCGCAAGGCGGAGGCCGCGGTCCACGCGCCTGGGCCGCGCTCCGGGCACCCCGCGCGGCGGGGCCAGGGCCAGGGACAGCGCGGAGCGGGACGCGGGCAGGGCAAGCCCCACGGCCAAGCCAAGCCGCACGCGCAGGCCTCCGGCGGGCAGGGGCAGGGCCAGCAGAAGCCCAAGCTGGTCGGCTCGTTCAAGCCCAGGCGCCGGCGCTAGGGTCGGGCCCGCTCCGCAGCTTCAACCGGGAATTCAGCCGCCGGGTCGGAAGACGGCCCGGCCGCTGGGTTCTTGCCTCGCGCGGCCGCGGCCTCGATAGTCGTCCCATGCCGCCGCGAATCCTGCTCGCCGCTGTCGCCGCGCTGTCGCTGGCTCTGCCCGGCCCCGCGCGCGCGGCCGCCGCCCCACGCCAGAAGGGCGACGTGCTGGTGCTGGCGTGGTCGGTGAGCGGCGAGCTGGCGCTGGTGCAGGAGTCGATCCGCCGGCTGGACGGCGCGGTGCGGATCTCGTTCCGCGTGGTCGGCCCGGGCGTGCTGCAGAAGCACTACGAGATCGTCGACGACCTGGGCGAGCTCGGCGGGCCGAAGGTGCAGAAGATCTCGGCCAAGGACTGCCGCGCGACGCTGGTCGAGCTGCGCGACCTCTTGCGCACCAAGCGCTTCAAGGGCGTCACGCTCGACGGCGAGGCCTGCAAGGGCGACCGCGGCAGCGTCATCAGCATCGCGCCGGAGCAGGCGGAGGCCGCCGACTCGGCGGAGGCGGAGCCGCTGTCCACCGGAGACGGGCTGGAGAAGGGCGAGTGGCGGATGAAGCTCAACCGCGACAGCCTGACGCTGTTCGGTCCCAAGGAGGCCAAGAAGACCCTGAAGCTGCCGCGGCCGATCTCGCCCGACTCGGCGCACGTGCTGCTCTCGCCCAGCCGCAAGCTCCTGCTGGTGCTGCAGAGCATCGACGGCGGCGACCAGATCCTCGCCGCCGGGTTCTCGAGCAAGACGGGCGAGATCGCCGACTACGAGTAGGCGCTCAGGCCTCGACCTGCAGCCCGAAGCGCTCTTCGCAGTCCGCCTGCGCCTGCGCCGAGGAGCACTGGTAGGCGCACAGCAGCCGCTGCGCGTCCTCGACCGAGCAGGTCCCGTTGCGGATGCGCATCATCGCGTCCTCGAGGGCCGCGTCGTCGCGCAGGAACTGCTTGGGCATCGGCGGGTTCTCGACGGGTGCGCGGTTGCAGGTTTCGCAGTCGCCCTGGCAGTCGGTGTTCGTGCAGTAGCGCATCATGGGTCGTGCCTCCGGTCCGCTCGACGTGCGGAGGCTCCTCATTCTGGGCATCGAGATCGTTAGATCCAGCACGAATTGGGTGCAGCAGGCGAGGCTGGCGATTCACGAGTCGCGATTGGCTCCAAAAGACGCGCGTGTGAGATTGCGCGCTTCGGTGAGCCGCGCCGATTTCCCAGCGATGCCAAGAGGTTGCGCGCCGGGGCTGGCCGACCTATCAACCCCCTCTCTGCCTCTCTTCCGACAGGATCCCTCATGCCCCGCGCTTGCTTCCTCGCCCTTCTTCCCGCGCTCGCGCTGCTCGGCGCTTGTCCGGGAACGACTTCGACGCCCGACGCCGGCGGGTCCGTGACGTCCGACGCCTCGGTGGTCGGCGGAGCAGACGGCGGCCTCGTCGTCCGCTCGACGGACCTCTCGGACGTGTGCGCGCCCATCGCCGCGTGGGAGTGCGCCCGCGCCGCGACCTGCGGCTGCAAGCAGCCCTCCGGCTCCGCGCTCGACGAGGCCTGGTGCAAGCAGGTGCGCGAGGCGGCGTGCATCAAGGAGCTCCAGCAAGGGCTGAGCGGACTCGAGCAGGGGCTCGCCCAGGGCGCCGTCGCCGTCCGCGTGGACCGCGTCGCCGACTGTGTCGCGGCCTACGAGGCAGGCAGCCCGCCCTGCACCAAGTCCGCGCTGGTCTTCATGTCGGGCTGCGCGGACACGCTGGAGATCGCCGTCGCCAAGAAGGGCGACTCCTGCCCCTGGTCGGCCTTCCCCTGCGGCGACGGCACGCTCTGCACGAGCAAGGGCTGCGCGACGCCCGCCGCCAACGGCGCCGCGTGCCAGGAGCCGGGCGAGTGCGCCTCGCGCAGCTGCGTCGACGGCAAGTGCGCCGAGCTGGGCGCTTCGGGTGCGGCCTGCATCGGCCACGCGCAGTGCAGGCCTCCGCTCGTCTGCCTCCAGGACAAGTGCGCGGCGCTGGCCGCCAAGGACGCGGCCTGCATCGACACCGTCGACTGCGCCCCGCCGCTCGGCTGCGTCGGCGGCAAGTGCGCCGAGGTGACGCCGTGCTCCTCCGGCGAGGTCTGCGGCAACGAGGGTCGCTGCCTCGGCCCGGTCAGCTCGGCCTGCAAGGCGGCCGGCCAGGCCGGGGCGGCCTGCGCCTGGGACTCGCAGTGCGCCGCCGGGACGGCGTGCGACGGCACGGCGAAGAAGTGCGTGGCGCTCCCCGGCGACGGCGAGACCTGCACGAACGGCGTCAGCTGCGCCGCCGGGTTCGGCTGCGTCGACGGCCAGGGCCAGTGCGCGGCGCTCGGCGGCGCCGGCAGCACCTGCCTGATGGGCGCCGAGGGCCCGTTCCTGTGCGCGAGCGGATCGGTGTGCAGCGACTCGGGCAGCTGCATCGCCGATCCCAAGGAAGGCGATCCCTGTGGCATCCCCAACGCCTGCGGCCGGAGCGATGCGGACCAGGATGGCCTGACCGACCTCGTTTGCGCCTTCGGTCCCGGCGGCAGCACCTGCGTCGCGCGGCAGGCGAAGGACGCCACCTGCGAGAACGACATCTGCGCCGCCGGCCTCTTCTGCGACTTCAACGCCGGCACGTGCCAGCCGACCTATGCCAAGGGAGCGGCCTGCAAGAACGGCAACGAGTGCGGCCCGGGCCAGACCTGCGCGCCGGACGAGCTGCAGGTGCTGCGCTGCCAGACTCTCCCCGCGCTGGGCGCGGCGTGCTTTCTCGACTGCGCCTCCGGGGCGTGGTGCGAGCGCACCATGACCGCCACGACTTGCCAGGCGCCGCTCTGCGCGGCGATGTTCCAGCTGCAGTAGGTCCCGAGAGCCACGGACCGACCGACCCGCAGCGCCTTCAGGGAGGGAAAATGACCGCCGACTCGACCCCCGGCCGGGCGCCCGCCGACGCCGCGCTCGCCTGCGTGAACATCCTCCTCTCGCTCAAGTGCGACGCCTGCGACAACGCCGTGCCCGTCAACGGCCCGGTGCCGCAGGTCAAGTGCGCCAAGTGCGGCGAGGTCCTCGGGCTGACCCAGGGCCGGCTGCGCTGGGACCAGATTCTGAACTTCCACAATCCCTCGATCACCGTCTTCCAGTTCGCGGCTTCGGGAAAGGTTGGCGTCGAGGAACGGGGAGCCTGGCTGCCCGCCAAGCTCACGGCCATCGCCGGCTGGCCCAAGTGCGAAAAGTGCGGCGCCCGCCACACCGCCGAGGCGGCCGCGGCGGGCGCCGCCTCCGGCGCGGGCCTCGCCTGCGGCAAGTGCGGGAAGGTCGTCGAGGTCGCGCCGGCGCCCGAGTTCTTCAGGAAGATCTTCCCGTTCGTCAGCCACGTCGCCGGTGCCGAGGTGATCCCCGAGACCGCCCTGAAGGCGGGCGCAGGCGGGGCCGTCCAGGCGCCGTCGGCGGGCGGCGCCAGTCCGGTGGTCATGGCCTGCATGTCGTGCCGCGCCTCGCTGCCGGTGGACGGCAGCAGCCGGCTGGTCGAGTGCGCCTACTGCCGCTC
The DNA here is from genome assembly GCA_036504155.1 of Myxococcales bacterium. Taxonomy (GTDB): domain Bacteria; phylum Myxococcota; class Myxococcia; order Myxococcales; family UBA5297; genus JACRCT01. The sequence goes on along the minus strand of DASXVQ010000078.1, from coordinate 1,685 downwards.
GCGCAACTACCTGCCCGACGACCTGTGGTTCGCGCTGCACCCGGCGACCCGCCGCGAGTTCTGGTCGGCCCTCTTCGACCCGAGCAAGGCCCGCCGCTGATCGCGAGGCCTGGCAGCGGGATCCGGTAGCGCGGCGTGCTCCCCGCCGTTCGTCGAATGGCTGGGCGCTCAGCGCCGGCGGCGCCGCACCAGGGGAGCCAAAGTCAGCAGGCCGATGCCCAGGAAGATCGCTCCGGGCCCTGCCGAGCTGCAGCCGCCTCCGGTCGTCGAGGGTGCGCCCGCGTCGGACCACGCCGTCGGCTGCGCGTCCCGGTAGAAGGAGCCGTCGGTGTCATCCGGGTCCCGGCTTCCATCGGGCACGCCGCCGTCCGGCACCTGCGGCGGCTCGGCGTCGGGCACGCCGCCGTCGGAGGGGCAGTCGACGTAGGTCACGTCGTAGATCGTCTCGCGGAAGTCACCGGCGAGTTCCGCGGCGAGCGACAGATCCGTCGCGGTGCCGGCGGAGAAGAACACGTCGAACTTGCTGAGGCGCTCGCCGGCGGTGGCGAGCTTGGCCAGCTCGGGCGCCCCGGCGAGCACGGGGGCGTCCAGGATGCCGGAGAAGCGCCGGGTCACGTGGTACTCCGGCATCGAGGTGCCGAACTGCTGCGCCGCGACGGCGTAGATGCGCCAGGCGAGCGTGGAGTAGGCGCTGGTGCTGGCGGCGGCGATGCGCGTGGGCACCACCGGCATGGCGGCGGCGAAGGAGAGCTGGATGGGGCCGAGGTCGCCGCACAGGAGCGAGTCCGGGGGCGGCGCGGAGTCGCCGGCGGTGACCTTGAAGGCCACGAAGTACCAGCTCTTCTGCACGTAGTGATCGAACAGCGCTCCTGCGCTCGGGTCGTGCGGGAAGCCGTTGGCGTCGAGCCAGGCGGTGAAGCTGGCCGCGGTGTCCGCCTTGATCAGCACCCAGTCGAAGATGCCCACCTGGCCGTGGTCGATGATGACCGGGCCCGTCGGCACGCCGGCGTCGGAGCCCCAGCCCGCCATTCCGGCATCCGGGCCTCCGTGTCCGCGGCACTCGGTGCGCGCGACGTGGGTGGGCGCGGAGATGCGGTCCAGCTCGGCGAAGAGCGAAGGGTCGGCCAGGACCGGGTTGGCGGTGAGCGCCGCGGGGATGGGGAGGATGAGCCCGAACTGCGCCGCCTTGCCGCAGAAGTGCGGCCGGAAGACGTAGCCCTCCACCCCGGCGCGGTGCGTGACGAGGATGGTCTGGCTCGAGTTGATGGTGATGCCGGCGCCGAAGCCGCCGCCGCAGGGGTAGGCGGGCGCGGCGAGGAGGGAGACGGAACAGGCGCAGAGGGTGGCCAGGAGGGAGCGCATCATCACTTGCCTCCCTTCGAGGCGGCGTAGGCGCAGCGGAAGCCGATGTTGTAGGCCCAGGTGGAGGGCAGCTCCGCCTTGCGGCAGGTGGAGCGCAGCGAGTCCGCGCCGGAGAGCCAGCAGCCGCCGCGCGCGACCTTGAGGTGGCCGTCGGCCGGACCCTGGGGATCGGCGGCGGGGCTCATGTCGTAGAAGCGCGCGTCGTACCAGTCGGCGGTCCACTCCCAGACGTTGCCGGCCATGTCGAGCAAGCCGTAGGGGCTGGCGCCCGCGGGGCGGATGCCGACCCGGTCGGTGTCGCCGACGCAGCCGAGCATGTTGGC
>DASXVQ010000077.1:0-13569 GCA_036504155.1 Myxococcales bacterium | reverse complement strand
GTCATCGACATCAGGTAGGCGCTCTTCCACACCACGCCGTCGCGGTCGCGGGCGAGGAAGATGACGCCCTCCACGAGGTCGTGGCCGACGAAGAGCGGGCTGGTCATCCCGCCGTTCTCGGCGGCGAGGGCGTCCAGGGAGACCGTCCGCGCGAACTCGAAGGTGCGGCCGCGGCGCACGAAGACGTCCATGCGCGGCCCGCGCCCTGCCGGAACGTCCGCGACCAAGTCGGCCGGGCTGCGGTACAGCGCCAGCAGGAGCAGGCCTTCGTCCGAGCCGGCGAAGCGCACCAGCGTGCCGTAGGGCGGCGTGCTGCCGCAGCGCAGGGCGACGCTCTGCACGTAGCGGTCGTTCTCGAAGACATGCACGCGCGTCTGGAAGTCGGCGCTGAGCGCGCTCACCAGGAGGCCGGGGCCCACGTAGGTGTCGGTGCGCAGCCCGGCCAGCCCCTGGGCCCGCGCGGCCGCCTCGGCCTGCTCGACGCTTGAGGCCTCCGCCGCGAGCCCCAGCTCGCTCGGGCTCAGGTTGTTCCAGTTGCCCAGGTGCAGGACCTCGCGCTCCGCGGTCATGCCCCGGCACCCGGTCGCGCTCGCAGCCGCCAGGAGGAGCAGGACCGCTGCGCCGGACCGGAGCGTGGCCGCCCTCCCGGTCGGAAGAACTCCTCGAGACGGTGAAAGGGATGGCCGGGTCACGGGCCAGGAGTGTCCGCGGGGAGCCCGGGTATTCATCGCCAAGCTCTCGCGCGAGGCGGTCCCCGAGCAGGGCCGGCCCTACTTCGCCGTCACCGAGAAGCCGCTCATCCAGCAGGAGGCCTCCCTGCCGGCGCTGCTCGCGTCGAAGACCCGGATCGACTGCTGGCTGGCCTCGGCGACGAAGGGGATCTTGTTCTCGTCCGTCGCGCCGTTCTGTCCGGTGGACAGGCTTCGCGAGGCCTCGGCCCCGAACTGGACGCGGAAATCGACGCCGAAGACGTCCGTGCGCACGTCGGCGTAGCCCTGGCTCCTCCGGCGGCACGAACCCAAGGCCTGGAACTCGTAGGTCTGGCCCGGCACCAGGTCTTGGGCGACGAAGACTCGGCTCTCGCCCAGGCCCACCCAGGCCCCGAAGCTCGCCACGATCGTCCCCGGCTCGTGGCGGCGGGCCAGGCTTTCGCCCTTGGGCTGCGCCCTCGCCGGCGCGGGCACGGCGGCCGCGGGGGGAGCGCGCCGCGCCGCCTCGGCCAGGGCGCGGCGCTCCGCTTTGCTCTTCTCCACGGCGGCGTTGGCCTCGGCGAGCAGCGGCGCCGCGCGGTCGCGGTGCGCGGCCAGGGTCGCGAGCAGCGTGAGCAACTCGACCGCCCGCTCGTGGTCGCCTTCCTCGCTGGCCAGGCGGGCCCGCAGGAACCAGGCGTCGGGAGCCTTCACCGCCGCCTGCGCCTTCACCAGCCGGTCGAGGAGCGCCGCAGCCTCGCCTCGCTGCTGCTCGCCGATCAGGCCCTCGGCGTGGGCGAGCAGGACCTGGGGGTCGTCCGGAGCGAGCTGCACCGCGAGCGCCGACAGGGCGAGCGCCACCTTCGAATCCTGGCTGCGACAGCCCACGGCTCCGTTGGAGATGGGGCCGGCCGCCGCGCGGCCCTCGGGGGTGGGCGGCGCGGGGACCTTCACCTGCGCAATCAGGAGGAAGGCGTCGTCGCACTTCTTCTGCTCGAGGTGCGCGACGACCTGCTCCAAGGGGCCGGGGGCGGCCGGGGCGGCTGCAGAGCAGAGGACGAGGAGGAGGAGGGAGGGCGAGAGCATCGTCGCCATCCTCCCGCCGCGACCCCCGGGGCTTCAAGCAGCCTTTGCGCCCGACTGGATTTCCGAGGGCGGTGACGGCGTGGCCTCCCGTCAGAGGCCCAACAGGCTGCGCTTGAGACCACTGTCGGTTGCTCGCGGACCGAGCCACACCGAGAACAGCGCGTCGGCGAAGTCCTTTCCCGGAATCGCCATCTCTTGGAGTGGGCTGCGCGCCAGCGTGCCGACTCCGGGCAGGTAGGTGAAGTCGAGGACGTCGCCCTTCCTGAGATCCGGGAGGGCCCGCTCCAGGCGATTGAGTCGCTGTCGCAGGGCCGGCATCGCCGCGCCGGTATTGCGCTCCATGCCGGCCTCCACCGCTTTGACGAACGCGTCGCGGCCGACGTCGCGCAGCATCACGATGGAGATGCGCTTCGGCTCATCGGACGCGATGGCCGCCTGCGGGTCGTGCGTCGGGCTCTCGAGGTAGAGCCCGACGACGTCGACCTTCACCGCCACGAAGAGCACCTTCTTCTTGCTCAGCCCCATGCCGTTGAGCCGGAGCTGCCGGCCGGCGACGGTGACCGTCTCGGGCATGCGCACGCCCGACAGCTCGCGCGTCTCGGCGGCGGTCGCCCACGACGCGAGGGCCCAACAGACGCGAGGGCCCAGCAGAGGGCCGCCGCAGCAAGGGTCGGTGCTCGCATCGGCGCTCGGACGCCGGGGGAGTCAGTCGGGGTGCGCAGGCTCGCTTGCGCCTGGCAGAACCTGCCGCAGCCCGTCCACGGCGACCGAGAGCACCACGGCGTCGCCCACCGACTGAACCAAACCGATCGGAATCTCGATCGCTGCTGCGTGGAACATGCTTCGGCCAGCGCCCAGCCGGTCGGCGATGTCCTTGTGCAAAGCGACCTGGATCGACTCGACGCGCCAAGCGCTGCTGTCGAGGAAGAGGGCGGCGACCTTCCCGATCGCCACCCCGTCCGAAGCGATCACCGTCTGCCCGCGAAGGGTCTCGTCGGAAAGGCGCATGGTTCTCCCCCCGGTCGAATCTAGGTCTGCTCGTCGGCAGCCACCACCGGTCGGTTCCCGAAGCGGGCAGGCAACCGCCTGGTGGACCGCGGCGTGGCGCCGGAGGCCGCTCCCCCGGCTCGCCACGCTCCCGCCCTTTCGCGGCCTACTCCGTCCCGGTGCCTCCCGAGCCCCTCTCGCCCTTCGGCTGCTTGCGACGCCGGGGCGGGCTCCCAACGTTGCCAGCGAAGGCACGGGGGTCGGCCATGGGTGAACAGATTCGCAACTACTTCGCGACGGGCATCGGGCAGATCGTGACGTTCCTGCCCCACCTGTTGTCGGCGGTCATCATCCTGGTCGTGGGCTACGCACTGTCGCGCCTGGTCGGCAGCCTGGTGCGTCGCCTCCTCGCCCGGGCGCGCTTCGACGGCTACGTCGCCCGCCGGCTGCACCCGAAGGCGAACGCCCCCGGGCGCCCCGCGTCGACGACGGTCGGCTCGGCGGTGTTCTGGCTGGGCATGCTGGTGACCCTCTCGCTCACCACGCGCGCCCTGCGGCTGGCCTCGCTCTCCGATGGCATCGACCGCATCCTGGGCTACGTGCCGCGGGTGATCGTCGCCGCCTTCATCGTGGGGGTCGCCATCGCCGTGGCGAACGTGCTCGCCGACCTCATCGGCGACGTGACCAGCCGCTGGCTCGCGCGAGGGGCCCGGGTGGCCATCATCGCCCTCTCCGTCTTCATGGCCCTGGACGAGCTCGGGATCGCCCGGAACATCGTCATGACCGCCTTCGCCGCGGTAATGGGCGCGGCAGCGGTCGCCGCCGCGCTCGCCTTCGGCATCGGCAACATCGACTTCGCGCGCGAGTACACGCGCAAGCTGGAGCGTCGGGGGCAGCGCTCGGCCGCGGGGGAGCAGCCGACGGGGCCCCTCTACCCTCCTGCGGAGCCCGGCGCGCGCATCCCGCAGGTCGAGCCGACCGACGACACCAGCCCGAGCAGGCACTGAGGGACCCGCGGGCCCATGGCCTCCCGCTTCTCGGGCTTCCTTCTTGGAGCCAGACCCCACGCGCTTCAGGCAGGAGCGGCCCTGCCAGGCCGCAGGTCCCAACAGCGAGCCCGGTGGGGCCTTCTGCGCAGCGCGGGCGGCCGCAGCTTTGGGGTGGCCGTTCGGAGATGCGTGAGCGTGAGGAGGGCTGCGCCATGCGTGAGTTCATCGACAAGGCGAAGGACGCCATCAAGAACGCCGAGGACCAGATGGCCGAGCAGGCGAAGAAGGCCGCGGCCAAGGTCGACCAGTACGGGGAGAAGGCCAAGGACGCGCTCGTCGACGTCAAGAAGGACGTGAAGGAGACGTACGAGAAGGTGAAGGAGGACCTCAAGAGGTAGCTGCGGTCCTTACAGTCGCCGAGCCACCGGCGTGCGCGGCTCGAGGAGGCAGCCCAGCCATGCCCTGGATCGTCGCGGTCGCCTTCCTGCTGCTGTGGGGTCTGGGGCTCGGGGCTTCCTTCACCGTCGGGGGATGGATTCACGTCCTCGTCGTCCTGGCAGTCGTGGCGGTGGTATTCCACCTGCTTCAGGGGCGCCCGTTCGGGTTCCGGCACGGCGGGCATCACCCGACGTAGGGCCGAGGCGCGCCAGCGGGGCGCGGGAACCGGGACGGACGGCCGGGTTCCCGCGCGGGCAACCCGCGGGGCGAGTGCCGGCGAGGCGCCCGGGTGCGGCCTGTACGCTGCCGGTCACTGGAGCCGCCATCGAGAACTCGAGGCCAGACGGCGCGTCGGGTCGGGGCTAACTTCGTGCCCCGCTTCGCGAAACGCCTGCGCTCTCGGGAGGAAAACTCGATGGTCTGCTGCACCAAGATGAACTGGTTTCAGGAGACCGTCGCTCAGGCTCCGCGCACGCCGCTCGCCCTCGTCGTCGCTTGCATCCCGCAGGTCCCCGGCAACGTCCGCGCGCGGTTCAGGACGGACGGCAAGGGCGGCGGCGTGCTGGACCTCGGCTATCGCGGCCCGCTCGTCAGCAGCAGCCCGGTCTGGATTCGCATCGGCGAGACGCGAGGAGGCCTCGCCTGGCTCGGCTCGCGCGATCTCCTGATGGAGAGCTGCGACGGCCAGGTGATTGCGCACGTCGTCTTCGCGCCCGGCGTCGAACTCGACGGCATCTCGTTCGCGTTCCATGTGGCGCGGCCCGGCGGCGGAGAGCGCGTCTGGGACAACGCCGGCCGCCAGTTCGGCTGCTACACGCTCGACCTCGCGACCGGCGAGATCGCGGCGCGCTAGCCGCCCCGGGCTTCACGGCGACCCGGTCTCTCGCGCCCGCCGCTCTGGTGCGCTTCTTTCGGAACGAGCGCGCGCGTTCGGCCTGGGCGTAGGCAGCAGCGCCGGGCGATGCCGGAGTCGCAGGCCGCCTGCCCGTCCCCGGGCGGCGTTCCAGCGGCCGACTGGCCGCGAAGAAGCCGGCGCCCCACCCGCGCATTCACCCGGGGCTTTCGCCCTCCCGTTCCCACCGCACGTTTGGGCGAGAGGCGGTCCGCACTCTGGGCCGCACGGGGAAGTCGGCGGAGCGCTCGATTTCCAATTGGCCGAATACTTCTCGCTCGGCCTGCAAGCCGGATACGGCACGGTGAGCCTGTCCGCGATCGAGGCCGACCTCGGCAGCTCCCAAGTGAAGTGGGTCCGCGCCGGCGCGCACTTCACGTTCTTCCTCTAGGCACCGCGGGCAGGCCGGGAGGCCTCGAGCGAGAACCGGGATCCTGGCGGCGCTGGCGGGGCTCGAGGCTGCAACGCGAAGGCGGCCCAAGCGTTCGAGGTCGTTGTTCGGGAGCAGATGGACCGAAGCACCGAGTCCGGGCCCGGCTAGCCAGGAACCGGAGGGGCGGGCGTCAATTCGGCTCGACCGACTTGGAGCCGCGGGCCGCCCCGCGTCGGGCGATGGGCGCGGATTGCAGCCCACCGAGGTCGGGCACCGCGGAGAGAGTTGCTGATCCGTCGTGGTGGCTCTGGAGGAGAATGGACTGGCCTCGTCGTCTGTGGACCTTCCTCTCGCGCTTGCTGCGCTTCGGCGGCCGCGTTGTCGGCGCCTTTCTGAGCAACCGCGGCATCCTGCTGGCGGGCGGAGTGGGCTACAACGTCCTGCTCTCGCTGGTCCCCTTCCTGACCCTCGCGGTCGCCAGTCTCTCGGTCTTCTTCGAGGAGGAGCGCATCCTGGGCATCGTGCGCTCGGAGCTCAACATGCTCGTGCCGCAGCACGCGGACACCATCCTGCAGGCGGTGCAGACCTTCCTCCAGAACCAGGCCGCCACCCGCGCGGTGAGCTTCGTCTTCCTGCTGCTCTTCAGTGGCATCGCCTTCCGCATGCTCGAGGAGGCCGTGGCTGCGATCTTCCAGACGCACACCGGGCTCGCCAGCCGCAGGTTCTGGGTGTCCGCGCTCTTGCCGTACGTGTTCAACCTGGTGCTGATGAGCGCCCTCTTCCTGGTGACCCTGCTCAACTCCGGCCTCGACGCTCTGGGCCATGGCTCGGTCCGGCTCCTCGGCGTGGAGCTGTTCTTGGCGTCCAGCGCCAGGTTGCTCCTGCGTGTGGCCGGCTTTGCCGGCCTGGTCGTCCTGTTTGCCGGGATCTACCGCTTCCTACCGGTGGTGAGGATTTCGCTGCGCCGCGCCTTCATCGGCGGGTTCTGCGCCGCGGTCCTCTGGCGGCTGGTCGCCTTTCTGATGGCCTACTACTTCACCAACATCTCGATGGTGAACTTGATCTACGGCTCCCTCGCCACGGTCATCGTGGTGCTGCTCTTCCTCGAGACCGCCTTCGTCATCCTGCTGCTCGGCGCGCAGGTCATCGCCGAGCTCGAGGCCAGCGCCGCCGCCGGCTTGCGCTGGGACGAGAGGCCGCGGAAGGCCTGATCTCGGAAAGCGATGCCGCCCTCACTCCGAGAGCCGCGCCTCCTCTCGGTGCGGTCGCCGGGGAAGGACGCCAGGATCGCCGCCACGACGACGACGATGCGGCACCGCCGAGGGTCCTGCTCCGCGTCGATGCGGTCCCGGTTCCCAAACTGCGAAGAGAATCCGGCTCGACCCGCTAGAATCCCGAGCGTGACCGCGCGCTCGCTCATCCTGGTCCTCGCCCTCCTCTTCGTCGCCGCGCCGGCCCGCGCCGAGTTCGTCGACGGCAGCATCGTCCTCGACGGCCGGGAGATCTCGGTGAGCTGGAACGACGGCGACAGCTTCTCCTTCCGGCAGGGCCGCGGCCGGCGCAAGCGGGCCCGCCTGGTCGACGTGAACACGCTGGAGAACTACGGCCCGGTGCATCGCTGGGGCGACTGGAGCGCGTGGGAGCTCTTCACGCTCTCGCTTGAGCCGGCCCGGTTCGCGGCGTCGAAGGCGTGGAAGTGCACCTCCGCCGAGGGCTCCGACGGCTACGGTCGCCTGCTGGTGCGCTGCCCGGACCTCGCGCGCGAGCTGGTGAAGCAGGGCCAGGCGATGGTCTTCGCCGTCGACTCTCCCGCCTCCAAGGACCTGCTCGCCGCCCAGAAGGACGCGCAGAAGAAGAGGGCCGGGATGTGGAAGAAGGGCGTGCCGCCGCGGCTCATCACCAGCGTCCACTCGGTGCTCGAAGGCAAGGGCTACAACCGCATCGTCGACACCAAGACCGGCAGGGCCGAGGCCGTCGAGCACGACGAGGCGTTCGAGACCTGCGACCAGGTCTGCACCGGCGACGGCAAGGACGCCTCGTGCCTGCTCTTCGTCCCCTTCAAGCGCCGCTACTCCGATCCGCCGCCGTGCCTGACGGACCCGCGCATCAAGCCGCGGCCGCCACGGGTCGTGGACCCGCGCCTCAAGGCCGAGCCGGGGATCCGACCTGCGCCTACACGGTGATCCGCGTCGCACCCCCGACACCCCGAGCTTGTCGAGGGGCCCGAGCTCGTCGAGGGGCCAGAGCTTCTCGAGGGGCCAGAGCTTCTCGAGGGGCCAGAGCTCGGTCCCCGCGGGCAGACTTCTGGGGGCGTCCAGGCAGACCCCAAATCGCGAAACGGCCTGGGAGGCTCGCCTCGGGTCGACCCGAGTGCCCGCCCTATTTCAACGGACTGAATTCTGGCCCCTCGACGAGCTCGGGGTGTCGGTGGGCTACAGCCCGCTCGAGTCGTACTTCGCCGGGATCTCCACCGCGAAGCGCAGCTCGACCGTCTTCTTCTCCTTCGGCGCCAGGCCCACCTTCCAGGTCAGGAAGCCGTCGTCCTTGGCCAGCTCGAAGCCCGGCGTCGTGGTCTTCGCCTCGACGAGGACCTTCACGTCGTCCATCTGCGAGACCGGCACCTGCTCCTGCAGGGTCACCACGGTGGCCTTCGGCGCGAAGGACTGCAGCTCGATCTTGTAGGCGTAGGTCAGTCGGCGGGTGCTGCCGAAGAAGCCCGGGTCCTTCTTCAGCTCCTCGACCACGATGCGCTTGACCTTGATCTGCTCGTCGATGCCGAAGGCGAGCTTGATCTTGTCGCCGCGGGAGACCATCGGCAGCCGCGTCGAGCCGATGAACCCGCCGCCGGAGAACAGGTCCACGCGCCCGGGGACGAGCGGGTAGCGCGCCGTGTTCTGCGCCTCGGCGGAGCGAAAGGCGTGCGGCAGGAGCTTGGGGAGGGTCAGCAGCTTGAAGCTCGCCGCGAGCTTGAGGGTCTCCACGCTCACCCGCGTCGGCCGCCCATCGCCGGGGAAGTCGACGGTGCCGGGGACCTTGAGCTGCACCGAGAGCCCCTGGTCCTCGGCCGCCATCGGCGCCTCGCCCGCGCTCGGCGCGCCCGAGGGCCCCGTCGACGAGAGCCGGTTGACCTCCTCGTCGCGGCGCACCAGCACCTTCTTCTCCTGGTCCTCCGGCGTCGCGCCCAGGTACAGCCGCTGCAGCTGGGGCGGGGTCGCGTCGCGCCGCGTGGTCGCCGTGGAGAGCGTCACCTCGACGTCCTTCCACGGCTCGCCGGTCGCCTGGACGATGCTCGCCAGCACCGAGAGGTCGATGGCGTTCCGGGCGTCGTTGGCGCGGGCCTCGTAGAGCGGCTCCCAGCTCACCCCGCCGGTCATGTACGAGAGCTCCACCCGCGCCGGGCCGGTCGCTCCGCAGCGCACCGCCAGCTCCGCGTCCTGCACCCGCTTCGGCGCGGCGGAGGCGATGGCGCCGCGCTTGGTCTGCAGCTCCTGCAGCTGCCGGCCCAGCTCGCGCAGCGCCGCGTCGACCACCCGGCGCCGCCCGTCCGCCTCGTCCATCAGGTCGCGCGTGCTCTCCAGGGCCACGGTCCAGGCCGCGAGGTTCGGCTTCTTCTCCACCGCAGCTTCGCGGGTCATGAACGGCACCGCCGTGGAGCGCAGGCTCTCGGCCTGGGCACGCTCGGCGAGGGCGCGCTCGCGGACCTGCTGCTGGTCGTAGATCTTGATCTGCAGGGCCTCGATCTGCGCGTCCAGCTCTCGCAGCTGCGCCGTCTGCGCCTCGGCGAGCACCCGCTGGTAGAGGCTGACGCCCTCGACCTGGGCGTCGGCGCCCGTCGCCGTCGCCTTGAGCGTGGTCGGGTCCAGGCCGAACGGCAGCGCCTTGAAGACCGCCGCGAGCGGCCCCTTGGCGCAATCGACCTTGAGCATCCGCGTGACCAGCGCTCGGTCGGGGTAGACCACCACCTTCACCACCGGCGGCGGCGCCTCCTTGGCTTCCTCGGCGGCGGAGGCGGCCGCGGCCAACGCCGGGGCCGCGAGGGTCAGGCTGGCGAGCAACGTCCAGGAGATCGTCTCGATCGTCGTCTTCGTCGTCATGGCGGATCTCCGGGCTACCACTGCCGCAGCTTGGCGCCGCGCGGGCGCGTGACGGCGTAGGCGAACTTGACCACCTGCTTGGCGCCGGGCGGCAGCGTCAGGCGCCACTCGAGCGAGCCCTCGTCCTTGTCGTGGATGGCCCAGGGCTCCATGCGGTCGAGCTTGATCTCCACCGTCTTCTCGCCCGAGAGCGGCAGCTGGTCGACGACGCGGGCCTCCACCGGCGCGGCGCGCGGGTTGAGCAGCTCGATCACCACCTCGTAGGTCGTCACGTCGTCCTTGGAGATGAGCCCGGTCTCCTTGGTGATGACGTTGACGTTGCGCTCGAACTGCACTCCCTCGTCCACGCCCAAGGGCAGCGTCAGCTTCTCGCCCGCGGCGGTGGTGGGGATGCGCGCCTGGCCCTGCAGGTCGGCGCCCACGAACAGGTTGGCGCCGCCGGCCAGCAGCGGGCGCTCCGAGCTGTTGACCACGTCGGCGACGAGGTAAGCGCTCTTCTTGAGCGCCGGATAGATGGCCAGTCGCGCCGAGGCGGGGAGCTTGGCGGAGTGCAGCGCCACGCGCCGCGATTCGGGACCGCTGCGGATGGTCTCGCGGCGCGCCGAGGGGTAGGAGAAGTCGTAGCCGCCGGCGAGCGACGCCGGCAGATCCGCGGCGAAGCTCGGCGCCGACCAGCCCATCGGCCCGTTGATGGAGACGCCGGAGGCCACCGGCAGGAACGAGGAGCCGGGCTCCGAGGACGTCACCACCGAAGGCGCGGGGGCCTGGGCCGGCATGTCCGCCTTGGGCTTCTGCTTGCGCGGCGCGGCCTGGGCGGACGGGGACGGCGGCGGCGGCGCGGACGGCCTCGGTCGCTCCTCCTTGTAGGACCTGCGGCTCTCCTGCTCCTCGGCCTCGGGCCTCGCCAGCTCGCCGTCGATCGTGACGTCATCGAAGTCGAAGCTGGGCGGCTGCGCCACCGCCGAGTTGGTCTTGTAGGTTGTGAGCGGCCCCTGCTGCTTGCCGCTGATCACCCCCGCCTTCCCCGCGAGCATCAGGAGGCGGTCGCGCACCTGGTCGTCGGTGCTCACCCGGTCCCGCGCGCCTTCGAGCACGGGAATCGGCGGCCGCGGCGCGGGCGGCTCGGGCCGGGCGACCGGAGTGGGGATGAACCGGTCCTTGTCGCCGATCTTCCAGACCAGCATCTTGGGCAGGGTCGCGGTGGTCGCCGGCACCGCCGTGGAGAAGACGAGCTTGGTGTCGGCCCAGTCCTCGCCCGTCTGCTGCGTGGCGAGCGCGGCGAAGCCCACCTCGACCTCGGCCTTGCCCGGGACGAAGCGCACGTCGTAGGCCGGGTACCAGCGCGCGCCGTGCGTGAGGTAGGTCAGCGCGAGCTTGGCGACGCCCTTGCCCTCGAGCCAGGCCTCCACCAGCCAGCCCTGGGCGGCGTTGGTCCCCGCCGCCAGCAGCGCGGCCCGCTCGGCGAGCTGCGCCAGCTTCTTCTGCTGCGCGCGGACCCTGTCATCCACCTCGCGCAGCGACTGCTCCAGCGCCGCCGCGCGCGTGTCGAAGTAGGAGACCGACGCCTTCCAGCCACCCGGCTCGAGCAGCACCGGCGCGATCTTGGGATCCGGCTGCGGCGCGGCGGTCGGCCGCAGGCCCTGCAGCAGCGAGCGCTCGCGCTGCAGCCCCACCTTCCTCTCCTCCAGCGCCTGCACCGCGTCGGCGGCCGCCTCCAGCTCCTTGATGAGCTGCTCGGCCTCGCTGCGCGGGAACTCCTCCAGCCCGGCGCGGCGGACCTCCACGCGCTTGACCTGCGCGCCCTCGGCGGCCAGCCGCACCGACTCCACGTCGAGCGTCGGCGGCAGCAGCGCGATGCGCTGGGCTCCGGTCCCGACGGTCACCTCTCCCTGCCGCGTCACGCGGGCGCGGTCGCTGAAGACGGTCACCTCCTGCATCGGCAACTGCGCGACCCCCGGCGAGGCGAACGGAGCCGTGGGCGCCGTCGCCGGGGTGGTGCCCGTCTCGGGCGTGGCGCCGAGCGCGAGCGCCAGGCTGGCCGTTAGAAAGATCTCGAGCATGTGGGGCCTCCTAGCCGACCGGCGCAGTCTAACTCCCCACCGATGCCTGCTGCAGAGTGCCGGGGGCCGTGGTACCTCCCATGAGCGTGGTCGCACCAGGAGAGCATCGCTTGCACGCCGTGTCCGCCGTCGTTCGCCCTCTGCCCGCCGTCGTTCGCCCTCTGCCCGCCGTCGTCGCTCTGTTGCTGAGCGCCGACGCGCTGTCGGGGTGCACCGAGGCGAAGGTGACGCCGCTCGCCTCGGGCTGGCAGTACCGCTGGGGCGACTCGCCGCGCGCTGCGAACGACCGCTTCACCTGGGAGGCCGAGGCCTGGGATGCGCCGGGCTGGGCCCCGCTCGAGCTGCCGCAACGCCCCGACCCGGCAGCGCGCCAGGACCTGCTGTGGATGCGCGTGAAGCTCCCGGAGCGCTCGGACACCAGCTCGCAGGTCTTCTTCCTCTACGTCGACCAGAACCTCGAGGCCTTCCTGGACGGCGCGCGGGTCTATGCCTTCGGCGACCTCGCGAGCCCCCACGTGCGCATGGGGCGCCCCTTCCACCTGGTGCCGGTGGGCGCGGGGCCGGCGGGGCAGGTCCTCACGCTGCGGATCCGCTCCGAGCACGCCCAGATCGGCCCCTTCGGCGTCCCGCGCCTGGCGTCGGCGGACGCCCTCCAGGTGGACATCCTGCACCGCGGCCTCCCGGCGTTCCTCATCGGCCTCATCCTGCTGGGCGTCGGCGTGCTGGTCCTCTTCGTGGGCCGGCTCCTCTTCCGTCGCGACGGCAAGATGGTCTGGCTGGGCGTGCTCAGCCTCGCCAGCGGCGCCTACGGCGTGACCACCGTCTACTCGCCGGTGAAGCAGCTGGTCGTCAGCGCGCCCGAGCTGCTCTGGTACGTCGAGCTGCTGTCGATCTTCGCGGTCCCCGCCTGCTACTTCGGCTTCCTCACGGTGATCGCCACGGAGCGCCAGGCCCGCCTCGCGCGCTACGTCTCCTGGTCCTTCTTCGCCTATGCCGGCGGCGCGTTCGTCCTGTCCCTGACCGGCCTCATCACCATCACCGACGCGCTGCCGCCGTACCAGAACCTGGTGAGCCTGGCCATCCTCGGCGGCATCGTCCTTTCGGCGATGTCCTCGCGCGGGAGCCTGGACGCCAAGTTCTTCCTCGCCGGGCTCGCCGCCGTCGGCGCCGCCGGCCTGTGGGACGTGCTCATGGACGAGCGCGTCGTGGCGACCGAGACCGCGATGCTGGCCTGGGGCCTGATGGCCTTCGTCTCCTGCCTGGGCATCTCCATCCTGCTCGCCTACGCGCGCGAGTACGCCCAGCGCGACGCGCTCTCGGAGCGCATCGCCCTGCAGAACGCCGAGCTGTCCGAGGCCCGCGAGCGGATGGTCCGCGCCGCCAGCGAGATCGGCGCGGAGGCCAACGCGGTCATCGAATCCGCCGCCAAGCAGGCCAGCACCTCGAGCGAGCTTTCTGCGTCGAACCACTCGACCTCGGCCACCGCCGCGCAGATCGCGCAGATCTCCCGCGAGGCGGCCCGCGCCGCCAGCACCGTCGTCGAGACCGCCGAGAAGTCCGCCGCCCTCCACAAGCAGGGCGAGAAGGCCGTCGGCGAGACCGTCGCCGCCATCGAGGCCCTGGCCGGCCAGGCCGCCTCCTCCGCCCGCAGCGTCGGCCTGCTCGCCGAGCGCGCCGAGCAGATCGGCACCTTCGCCGAGCTCGCCCAGGACATCGCCGAGCAGTCCAACCTCCTCGCCATCAACGCCTCCATCGAGGCCGCCAAGGCCGGCGAGCAGGGCAAGGGCTTCGCCGTCGTCGCCACCGAGATGCGCGCCCTCGCCGAGCAGTCCCGCCAGGCCTCCGAGAAGATCCGCACCCTGCTCTCCGAGGTCCTCAAGGACTCCCAGGCCGCCGTCGAGGCCTCCCAGCAGGGCGAGCAGGGCGCCGCCCGCGTCGTCGATCTCGCCCGCCAGGCCGGC
>DASXVQ010000076.1:0-44829 GCA_036504155.1 Myxococcales bacterium | reverse complement strand
CGGCGAGATCTGCGCCACCGACTGGATGAACTGCACCCTGCACTGCCTGCCCGGCTGCCGCACCGACGCCGACTGCCGCCCCGACCAGCAGTGCCCGCCGATGCTGCCGTGCGCCGGCTGCGGCTGCGACCGCCAGACCTGCCAGCCGCGCCCGGTCACCTGCACCGACGACGCGCAGTGCCACCCGGGGCAGATCTGCGCCTACGACGACGGCTTCAGCTGCACCGGCGCGCGGCACTGCAAGGACGGCTGCCTGAAGGACGGCGACTGCCTCAACGGCGACGTCTGCGCGCTGGCCGACTGCGGCCCGTGCTGCACCGGCTGGTGCACGCCGCCCCCGGGCTGCGCTACCGACGATCAGTGCCCCGCGGGCGAGGTCTGCGAGCCGGGCCTGGGCTGCCAGGGCCCCAAGTCCTGCGTTCCCGGCTGCCGCGCCGGCAGCAAGCCCTGCCTCAACGGCGAGACCTGCTCGCCGTCCGCCTGCGTGACCTGCCCCTGCCCCGACCGGTGCTCCGGCACGCCGGCCTGCTCGATGGGCGAGCCCGCCTGCAACTCGACCCTCGACTGCTCGTGGGGCGCCTCGCACTGCGAGACCGGCTGCTGCCAGTACTGCCCCGTCTTCGACGTCGCGCCCTGCCTCGAGGGGCAGTGCATGTACGGCAACGGCGTGGGCGCCGACGGCTGCAGCAACGGCCCCCTCTGCGCCCCGTGCTGCGCCTGCCCGGCCATCACCGACCCGGTCTGCGGCGACAACTACCAGACCTACTCGAGCACCTGCGAGGCGAGCTGCGCCGGCGCCACCATCCTCCACGCCGGCGAGTGCCAGCCGTTCGAGGGCATGGGCTGCGCCTGGGGCGCCCCCGGCTGCGCTCCGGGCCAGTACTGCCGCGACGCCTGCCCGATGTGCGAACAGGGCATCTTCCGCTGCACGCTCGTCGGCGCTTGCCAGTGGGACTGGGAGTGCCCGGCCGGCGGTGCGATGCCGACCTGCGCCGACCCGAGCAAGAAGCCCGTGTTCAAGTGCGAGACCAGCCACACCTGCAGCTACACCTGCCAGTAGGCCCGGCGGGGTTGGCGGCGGGGCGGAGCGGGTCAGGCAGCAGCGGGAGCAGTTCGAGAAGGTGATGGACTCCTGGCGCGGGTGCCTCGAACGAAGCCGGGCGCTGCACCGGGCGCGGGCTGGCTAATAAGGAAGAGGGCAGGGGCGGGCGGCGCGGTGTGCGGCGGTGTCGGCTGGTCCGCAGCAGACTTCCGGGCGCGAGTCCCGCTGACGAGCACCCAGGGGGTGGTACTGGGGCGCTGGCGGCTTTCGTAGCAATGTAACCTCAAGGTGTCATGTCACCTTGAGGTGTCGTTGTGCACGACTGCCCGAAATCCCCTGACGGAGACCCAGCCGCCTCCCTTCGAGGCCGCGCTGAAGACGTGGGCGGCGAACCTGAAGACGGCTCGTCTGCAGCGGAACCTGTCGGGTCCAAGCGGTCGCTGACCGGACCGGAGTGAGCCCAGTTGGTACACGCCAGCCACTTGCCACACGTGGCAGAAGTGGCCGGCACTCGGGCGCGTCGGCCTGCGCGCTCCCCGGCGCCCACTTGCCACACGCCAGCCACTTGGCACACGTGGCCGAAGTGACCGGCACTCGGGCGCGTCGGTTTCCGCGCTCCCCGCCTTCATCGACGGTGGCCTTTGCCGCGGCGGTCCGACATCCGGCGGCTCCTCGTTTCCAGGCAGCTGCACCGCCGGGTCGCAGACGCTGGCCTGATGAACCCCGTCGAGCCGCCGGGGGCTGAAGCGCCCCGTCTCTTCCTGGGAAGCCCGCTGAACCGGGCTGGGTTTGTCTCGAGCGCCAGACCCGCGCTGCTAGAGCTCGCTCGAATCGCTACTCGTTCTCCTCGACGGGCGCCGGGGCGGGCGTCCCTACCTTCATCGAGGGTGGCCTTCGCCGCGGCGATCCCGCATCCGGCGGCTCCTCGCTTCGAGGCAGCTGCACCGCCAGATCGCAGACGCCTGCCTGATGAACCCCGTCGATCCGCCAGCCCTTCGCGGTCTGGGCGACCTCGCGCGCGAAGCCGTCGTGGCCCTCCAGCCGGAAGCGCGCCGCCTCGACCTGCCCGGCGCCGTCGTATTGCAGATGCAGCGGGACCATCACCAGCATCGTGGAGCCGCTGCGGTCCGCGAGCTCCCGAAGCTCGGCGCCTTTCTCCCGCTCCAACAGCGAGGTCAGCCGCTGGGACTCCTCGAACGAGCAGCGCTTCGAGCCCGGCGGTTCGGCGATGAAAGCCGGGCGCGTCGGCGCGGGAGGCTCGGGAGGAGGATCGGGATCCGCAGGGAGCGGCGGGAGCCCGCTCAGGCACGCGCCGAGGCACCCCTGGAACGCGAGGAGCGCGACCGCGGCGATGCCGGTGAGGCCCCTGCGCTGCATGCGAGCCTCGTCGCCGAGCCGGGCTAGTGCTCCGGGTTCACCGGCAGCCACACCGTGAAGCAGGTCCCGTCGCCCATGACGCTCGTCACGTTGATGGTCCCGCCGTGCTTCTCGACGATGCCCTGGACGATGGTCAGGCCCAGCCCGGTGCCGTGGCCCTCGGGCTTGGTGGTGAAGAACGGGTCGAAGATGCGCGGCAGGTCCTGCGCCTTGATGCCGCTGCCCGAGTCGCGGACCTCTATCTCCACGCCGTTCTCGCGAGCCTTGGTCGTCAGCTCCACCCGGCCGCCGGTGGGCGGCAGCGCGTGGCAGGCGTTGGTCAGGAGGTTCACGAAGACCTGCACCAGGTTCGCCCGCACCGCGCGGACCTTGGGCACCGGCCCGTAGCTGCGGGCGATCATCGCTCCGGAGAGCTTGAGCACGTGCTCGCAGTAGCGCGCCGCCTGGTCGAGCAGGTCGTGGACGTCCATCTCCTCGGCGTGCGTGCCGGCGGGCTTGGCGTAGCCGGTCAGGTCGCGGGCGAACTTGAGGATGCGGTCGGCGCTCTCCTTGATCCGCTTGAGCTTGTCCATGTCCGCCGGGTCGGTCTTGCGCACCTGCGAGAGCTGCAAGAGCGCGTCGGTGTACATGGTGATCGTCGAGAGCGGGTTGTTGATCTCGTGGGCCACGCCGGCGGCCAGCTGGCCCAGCGTCGCCAGCTTCTCGGCCTGCACCACGCGCCGCTCCAGCTCCTTCTGGCGCGAGAGGTCCTGGCCGATGGCGATGACGCCCTCCACCTCGCCGGTGGGGTTGACGATGGGCGCGGTGTTGAAGGTGACGCGGCGCTCGGCCCCGGAGCGGGCCTTGAGCAGCGTCTCGAAGTGGCTGACCTTCTCGCCCCCGACGCTGCGCGCGAAGACCTTGAGCAGCCCGTCGCGCTCGCCCTCGACCAGCAGCGCGTCCAGCGGCTTGCCGATGACCTCGGAGCGCGGCAGGTCGGTCAGCTCCACCAGGGCGCGGTTGAAGACGATGATCTCCCGCGAGCGGTTGGCGACCAGGATGAGCGCGTTGGCGTTCTCGATCAGCTCCTCGAGGTACTTGCGCACGAACGTCAGCTCCTCGATGAGCTTGGCGTTGCGCACCCCCACCGAGGCCTGGTTGGCCAGCTGGATGACCAGCTTCTCGTCGCGCCCGAGGTCGGCGGCGAAGTTGGGCGGGTACTCGAGGTTGATGAGGCCGAAGAACTGCCCGGCCGCCGCCAGCGGGGTGGCGAAGCCCTGCCGCGCGCCGGCGAAGATCAGCGGCTCCTCCTCGGTCAGCTCCACGCGGAGGGGCAGGGCCCGCGGGTCCAGCCGCGCCTTGTCCGCGGCGGAGCGGCGCATGGCCATCCGCTCGCGGCCGCCCTCGACCAGCCGGCCCTCGGCGTACATGGAGGTCAGCGCCCCCTGGCGCGAGTCGACGATGCGCACGCAGAAGTAGCGGCCGGGGAACAGGCGCCGCACGCAGTGCGCGATGGCCGCCACCAGCTCGTCCTCGCTCGCCGCCAGCGCCAGCTCGCGCGAGAGCGACAGCAGCGCGTCGCGCTCGTGCTCCTGCTCGGCCAGCTCGTGCATGGCCTTGGCCAGGGGCGCGTCGGCGGTGTCCAGCGGCGCGTGCGTGGCCACCGCCCCCACCTGCTCGCCGAGGCGGCGCAGCCTCAGGTTCACCGGCGCGCCGCTGGCGGCGCAGGCCAGCAGCTCCATCTGCTCGCCGTCGCCGACCAGGCCGAAGCCCGGGCCGCTGGCGGGCCTGAGCAGCGCGGCGAGCATCGCGCCCGGGCGCGGGTCGACGCACAGGTCCAGGAACGCCTCGTTCGCCCGGAGCAGGCGCAGGTCGGCGTCCAGGACCGCCGCCGCGCAGGGCATCAGCGAGAGGTCCGGGTCGCCGGGGACCGTGGGCTCGCCGAGGACGCTGATGGCTGTGGGATCGCTCTTGGTCATTGGACTCGCACTCGAAAAAGCCCCCCGGGACTGACTGGCTGACTTCGACCGCGTTGCCTCTTTCGACCGACTGCCGTTACGTCTCGTCCTCGCCCGCCGCGCGGTCGAGGTCCACGATGCGGCTGTTGCCCACGTAGGCCTTGGTCTCGTAGCGGGTGATGCGGCCGATCTTCCGGACGATCTCGGCCATGCGCTCCGCCTCGCGGTAGATGATGTCCACCGGCTTCCACGCGGCGTCCTCTTCCTTGAGCTTGCGCTTGAGCAGCTCGGCGTAGCCCATGACGCTGGTGAGCGGCTGGTTGAGCTCGTGGGCGGCGGTGCCGGCCAGCTCGACGATGACCGCCTGCTTCTCGGCCTCCTGCAGCTTGGCCTGGGCCTGGGTGAGCTTGGCCTCCAGGCGGGTGCGCTCGCGCAGGTCGCTGAAGACGCCCACCGAGGCCACCGGGGTCTCGCCCTCGTAGATGAGCGCGGCGGAGAGCAGCACCGGCACCACCTCGCCGTCCTTGGCCTTGAGCTCGGTGCGAGTGGGCTCGAGCCGGCCGATGCCGCCGAACTCCTCGCTGCGCAACAGCTCCATCACCTTCTCGGACATGCCCTCGGGGTAGAGGTCCTTGGTCGACAGCTTGCCGAGCACGTCCTGCGCCTTGTAGCCCAGCACGCGCTCGGCGCTCTCGTTGAAGAGGATGATCGCGCCGGTCAGGTCGGAGGCGACGATGGCGTCCACCGAGGAGTTGATGAGCTTCTCCATGAACTCCTTGGTCTTGCGCAGCTCGCGCTCCATGGCGCGCTGCTCGGTGACGTCGCGGAAGGAGAGGATGAGGCCGCGGCCGGCGCTGACCTGGGAGCCGGCGGCGGAGAGGGTGAGCAGGCGGCCCTGGTCGGTGCGCACCTCGAGGTCCACCGCCAGCTGGACGATGCCGCGGCGCACGCCGGAGAGCATCTCCATCAGCGCCGGCTCGGACAGCGGGGTGGCGAAGGCTGCGAAGGCGCGCCCGCGGGCGGCCTCGGCGGGCAGCTGCAGGATCTGCGCGGCGGCGGGGTTGAGGCTGACCACGATCCCCGACTCGTCGAGGATGGCCATGCCGTCGCTGACGTACTTGAAGAACTCCTCGTAGCGGGCCAGCTCGGCGACCTGGGCCTCGGCCTTCTCGGCCTGGCCGCGCAGGCCCTCGAGCATGCGCGCGTTGCGCAGGGCGATGGCGGTGGCGTGGGCCACCGTCCAGGCGAAGCTGATCTCGTGGGGGGCGAAGCGACTGCCGGCGCTGGAGCGCAGCAGCAGCACGCCCAGGGTCTTGCCCTGCACCGAGAGCGGGACGGCGGCCAGCGAGGCGATGCCGCGCTTGGCGACCGCCTCGCGCATCTCGCCCAAAAGAGGGTGGCTGCCGACGTCGTCGACGACCACCGGCTGGCCGGTGCGCACCGCCTCGCGGATCTCCGGGTAGCGGGCGAGCTCGATCTTGAGGTCCTTCACCGCGCGGTCGTCGCTGGCGGCGACGATGTGGCCCTGGCCGCGCTCCTCGTCGATGAGGACCAGGGCGCAGCGGTCGATGGACAGCTCCTCGGCCAGGCGGCGGGTGACGTCGTGGAGCAGGGTGGCGACGTCGAGGGCCGCGGCGTAGTGGGCGGTCAGGTCGAGCAGGACCGCCAGGTCCTTCTCGCGGCGGCTCTGCTCGGCGCGCGAGAGGGCCACGCGCAGCACGGCCTCCAGGCGCAGGTCGAACTCGCGGTTGAGGGCCGGGACGGCGACGAAGCCGTCGGCGGCGGCCTGCAGCGCCTCGTGGGCCTCGGAGTGCAGGTCGCCGACCACCGCCAGCACCGCCAGCTCGGCGTAGTCCTCCTCCTCGCGCAGGGCGTGGATGGCCTGGCGGCCCTCCGGGCAGGTGAAGTCGACGATGGCCACCGAGGGCGAATCCTCGAGCGCGCAGATCTGGTAGCCGGCGCGGGCCAGGAAGGGCTCGAGCTTGGACCGGGACGAGGCCGGCAAGACCGTGGCGGTGGGCACGGAGGCGTTGGGGGCGGGGCTGCTCAAAGCGAGGCGAGTGTATCACCGGGGTCGGGAACGGCGATTTTGAGGCTCGATCCGGCGCAGCGCTCGGCGGCCGGGGACCGCCGCCCCGGCGCGCCGGCCGGCGGCGACCGCCGCCATCTCCTTGGAATCACTCCGCATCCCCTCTACCATCCCCTCCCCGCGCTTCACTTGGAGGCCACATGCGACGCTGGAACGGTTGGGGCGACGACGCCGAGGGTTTCGCGCTTCCCGAGTCGGCCGCGCCATTTCTCGAGCGCGCCGTGGGCGGGTCCAGGCCGCCCCGGGACGCCACGCTCTCCGAGGTCTGCGCCCAGGTGCCCTCCTCGCGGCTGCCGGCCCACCCGCGGGTGTCGACCGAGGAGTCCGACCGGGTGCGTCATTCCCGGGGCCAGAGCCTGCCGGACTGGATCGCCGTGCGCTCCGGCCGCCTCGGGGTCCTGCCCGACGGCGTCGCCCACCCGACCAGCTCGGCGGAGGTGCGCGAGCTGTTGGCCTGGGCCGGAGAGGTGGGCGCGCGGGTCATCCCCTACGGCGGCGGCACCAGCGTGGTCGGCCACGTCAACCCCCTGGCCTCGGACGCGCCGGTCCTGACCCTGGACCTGGGCGCGCTCGACGGGCTGCTCTCCTTCGACGAGAAGAGCCAGCTGGCCACCTTCGGCGCCGGCGTGCGCGGCCCGGTGCTGGAGGCGCGGCTCAACGAGCGCGGCTACACCCTGGGCCACTTCCCGCAGTCGTTCGAGCTGGCGACGCTGGGCGGGTGGGTCGCCACGCGCTCCAGCGGGCAGCAGTCGATCAAGTACGGCCGCATCGAGCAGCTCTTCGCCGGCGGGCACCTGGAGTCGCCGGCGGGCGAGCTGGAGCTGTCGCCCTTCCCGGCCAGCGCCGCCGGGCCCGACCTGCGCGAGCTGATCCTGGGCTCGGAAGGGCGCCTGGGCGTGCTCACCGAGGCCACGGTGCGCGTGGTCCCCAAGCCGGAGCGCGAGGCCTTCCACGCGGTCTTCTTCCCCGGCTGGGAGGAGGGGATGGAGGCGACGCGGCGGATCGCCCAGGCCGGGCTGCCGCTGGCGATGCTGCGGCTCTCCACGGCCGAGGAGACGGCGACCAACCTGGCGCTGGCCGGCCACCGGCGGCTGCTGAACGCGCTAGAGAAGGGCCTGGCCGTCTTCGGGGCCGGCGAGCGCAAGTGCATGCTCATCGTCGGCTTCGCGGGCCGCGAGCGGATGGTGGAGGCCTCGCGCAAGGAGGCGCTCGCCATCGCCAAGGGCGAGGACGGGCTGCACCTGGGCAAGACCTTCGGGCACCAGTGGCACAAGAACCGCTTCCGCGCCCCGTACCTGCGCAACGAGCTGTGGGAGCGCGGCTACGCGGTGGACACCTTCGAGACCGCGCTGACCTGGACCAAGGTGCCGGCCTACGTCGCGGCGGTGACCGCCGCCATCCGCGACGGGCTCGCCGACGAGGGCGAGAAGGTGCACGTCTTCACCCACCTGTCGCACCTGTACCCCAGCGGCTCGAGCGCCTACACGACCTACCTGTTCCGGCTCGACGCCGACCCGGAGGTCAACCTGCGCCGCTGGCAGAAGCTCAAGGACGCCGCCAGCAAGACCATCGTGGAGCGCGGCGGGACCATCAGCCACCAGCACGGCGTGGGCGTCGACCACAAGGAGTACCTGGAGCAGGAGAAGGGCCCGCTCGGCATCCAGGCGATCGAGCAGGCGTGCCGGCTGTTCGACCCGGCGGGGATCCTCAATCCGGGCAAGCTCGTCGACTAGCGGTGCCGAGGCTTCAGACGAGCGCCTGACGGGCAGCCTGGGGCCCTCAGGTGCCCCCGCGACGCACTGCGTCCATATTCCGGAGCGAGGGCCAGCTCCGGGATGCAGCCACAGGCTCAGCCGTTCGAAGTGGGGCCGCCGCAAGGCCCCTTCCCGGCAGGCCGACCCAAGTCGGTGCTGTACTGGGCGCCCAGCCGGGCGCACTTCCTCGATCTGAAGGCGCGGCTGCTGCGGGTCAAGGGTTGCTCCGAGCGGAGCGGGGCGCTGGTGTACGGCTCGGCGGCGCTGCGCTTCTGGCTGGAGCACCGCGCGCAGGACCTCGTCGAGCGGCTGCACTCCGGGTACTTCAACTTGGTGATGCTCGACCTCCGGGCGCCGCGCGAGGTGGACTTCGCGGCGCAGGTCGAGGAGGCGCTCGAGGTGCTGGACGCCCTCGACGCCGAGCCGGACATCGAGGCGCGCTTCGGGTTCCACCGGGTCGTGGCGCTGGTCTCGGGCGACGGCGATCGGACCGACCGGCTCATCGCCCGCCTGGGCGCGCGCAAGCTGGGCAGGGTGCTGCGCGGGCCGGCTCCGGGCGGGGGCTGGGGCGAGGCCTCGGACGTCTTTGCGAAGCTGGTGTTCGACGAGGTGTCACAGCTGCTCCTGGGGCGCCTTCCGGGCCTGCGGGCGCTGTGCTGCTCGGGCGGAGGCATCACCGGCATCTACTTCGAGCTGGGGGCGCTCAAGTGCCTGGACGACTGCCTTCGGCCGCGCGGCGCCGTCAGCTCCTTCGACCTGTACTTCGGCATCAGCGCCGGGGCCACGGTGACCGGGCTTTTGGCCAACGGCTACACCGTGGACGACTGCCTGGCGGCGATCGCCGGGGTGCCGGGCGGACAGATCAAGCCGATCAACCTGTCGGTGCTGCGGCTGCAGATGCTCGACGTGGCCAACCTGGCCGACCGGGTGGCCCGGGGCCTGTCGGCGATCGCGACGGCGCTCTGGCGGGCCCGGCTGACCGGCATGCGCGGCTCGCTGGAGTCGCTGCTGCTCGACTACAGCGACCTGTTCGGCCCGCCGCTGCGGTCGGCGCCCTACGAACAGGCGCTGCGGGAGATCTTCACCGCCGCGGGGCGCAGCAACGACTTCCGCGACCTGCAGCGCAGGCTCTTCATCGGCGCCACCGACCAGGACCTGCGCCGCCACGTGCTGTTCGGCGCGCCCGGCCACGACGACGTCCCCATCAGCCAGGCGGTGCAGGCGTCCTCGAGCCTGCACCCCGCCTTCACGCCCACCGCCATCAAGGACCGCTGGTTCTGCGACGGCGCGGTGACCTCCACCTCGCACCTGCACGAGGCCATCCGCATGGGCGCGGACCTGGTCTTCGTGGTCGATCCCTTCCTGCCCTACGTGTCGCGCGAGCCGGGATACGCGCGCTCGCGCGGGGTGCTCTACAACATCGACCAGGACGTGCGCACGCTCTCGTACACGCGGTTCGAGCGGCACCGCGAGGCCACGCTGCGCCACCACCCCACCGTGAGCAGCTACACGTTCCTGCCGGCCAACAGCCTGCGCCGGCTGCTCTCGGTCAACCCGATGGATCACCGGCCGTACCTGGCCATCTGGCGGGGCGCGTACCTGTCGACGCTGCGGCGCATCCAGCACCTGCGCTACCGCATGGAGGGCGACCTGGCGCACCACGGGCTCTCGCTGGACACCGAGGTGGCCGAGGCGGTCGCGGCGCAGCTTCGGGAGACCGAGCGGCCGACGCTCGAGGATTTCTACGCCGGGAGGAAGCCGGACTTCAGCCGGCTAGCGTCGGCCGCCGGCGATTCTGCGCTGGCGGCCCGAGAGTCCCTGAACGGCGGCTTCTCTTCTCTCAGGCGTGCTTGAAGGGATCCGGCAGCTCGCCCTTGGGCGCCTCGAGCAGCTCCTCGGGGTCGGCGATGAGGCCGGTGAGCTGGGTGATGGTCCGGGCGAGGTTGAAGCCGTCGGTGCCGCGCTCGTCGAGGCTGAAGGACGAGGTGATCACGTCCTCGACCGCCGGCTGGCCGTCCTCGCCCACCACCACGGCCTTCTTCAGCTTGCCGATGACCACGAAGAAGCTGCAGGTGCCCCACTCGAAGAGGTGGTGCTGGATGGCGTCGATGCCGATGGAGCCGAGGTTGGCGAAGTAGGCCGAGCAGTACAGGGCGTCGCCCTTGATGGCGCCGGCGGGCAGGATGTTGAAGTAGTCGAAGACCTTCCAGCCCCACATCAGCACGCGGGTCAGCCACCGCGGCAGCTTGGTGAGCGTCTCGGTGAGGTCCTCGTCCTTGCTGGTCGAGGACTTCTTGACCTTGGCCACCTCGTCCCAGATGCGCTCGGCGACCTTCTGGATGCTGTCGGTGGGCTGGAAGGCCAGCTTGACGTTGGTCTCCGCCGAGCCCTCGGTCAGCTCCTTCTTGGTCACGAAGGAGAAGACGATCTCCTTGCGCTGGTAGATGCGCCGCCCGACCACGAAGCGGTTGTTCTCGGGGCGCTGGGCGATGAGGCGCAGGCTGGCCGCCAGCACCACGTGGAAGAGCGTGTACTTCTTCTCGGTCCGGCCCTCGTTGAGCTTGGCGAGGACCGCCAACGCCTTCTTCATGTGGATCAGCTGCTGGTGGACGATCATCGACTCCGTCCGCGTCGGCATCAGGAAGGGGAACATCTTCCGGAAGCCGGGCAGCTTGCTCAGCAGGACGCCGTCGGATCGCTTGGAGAAGAGGGGCATGGGGTGGGGCTCCTGGCTCCCATGGCGCTTCGGGAGTGGCCGCTTTTTAACAGGTCGGACGGGATTTCGCGCGCCTGCAAGCGGGGGTCGACCGCCGGGGCCCCAATGGTTTATTGGTTGTCCGACCAACTTATAATACTGCTCGTGTAGGAGACGGAACGCGCAGTGCACCAGAACGGAGACACGGAGGACATCATGGCTGCCTGCCGGATCGACGAGCGCGGGGTCTCTCGAGACCTGGGAGACGGCAAGAGCGAGTCGGTGGAGTGGGCGGAGCTGACCGCGGTGTGGATCGTGACGACCGCCGACGGGCCGTTCGGCGAGGACTTCTTCTGGGTGCTCCAGGCCGGCAGCCAGGGCTGCGTGGTAGGGCAGGAGCTCGCGGGGGACCTGCTGAGCCGGCTGCAGCGGTTGCCGCGGTTCGACAACGAGGCGGCGATCAAGGCCTCGATGTGCACCGAGGAGGCGCGCTTCGACTGCTGGAAGGGCGAGCCGGGCGAGGGGCTGGCGGCCGCGAAGCTGGAGGCCCGGAATTAGAAGGGCCGGAGGTCAATCTGCGGGAACGCGCAGATTGGGCTCTGGCCCCTCGACAAGCTCGGGGTGTCGATCTCTGGCCCCTCGACAGGCTCGGGGTGTCGGTCTCTGGCCCCTCGACGGGCTCGGGGTGTCGGGAGGCTCAGCCCGCTTCGAGGGCGAACTCCATGGTGTCGAACCAGAAGCCCAGGCCCGTGACGGCGTCGAGCTGCGCCTGGACGAGCGCGACGTGGCCGTCCTCGATGGCGAGGAAGGCGGCGAACAGCTCGCGCTCGGTGTCGGGGAGCGTGGAGACCAGGGTCCGGTAGAAGCCGCTGGCCTCCTTCTCGTACTGGAGGGCGAGCTTGACCGACTCGAGCTCGCCGGCCGAGGCGACGCGCTTGCCGGGACGCTTCTGCAGCCGCTTCTTGGCGTCGTCGATCCACGCCACGCCCTTGGGCAGCAGGGTCTTGACCGGCGCGGCGGAGACCTTGCCGGTCTTCTTCCACTCGACCAGGCAGTGCTCCAGGTAGTCGACGTGGCCCTGCTCCTCCTTGCCGAGCAGCTCGAACAGCGCCTTGCCCTTGGGGTCCTCGAGGGCCTTGGCGCCCTTGAGGTAGTGGTCGCGGACCTTCACCTCGTAGTCGAGGGCGGTGCTGATGGCTTCTTGGAGGTTCATGGGGTCACCGGGAAGGAGTGGTTCGGGAAGTTCTTCTAGAACGGGGAGAAACCCGCCTCGCCCCAATACGCTTCCTGGAGCTCCTGCTGCTGGCGGATGAAGGCCTCGTAGTGGCCGGACTCCCATTCGACCAGGTCCTGGAACAGCTTGCGGGCCTCGGGGCTCTGCGCCCGGGCAGCCTGCTCGCGGTAGTGGTTGATGCCGTTGAGCTCGAGCTGCGCGGCGATGGCCAGCGCGCTCATCTCGAAGTGGGCGCCCTTGATGCGGCTCTTGAGGTCCGCGGAGAAGATCGGGTGCTCGCCTGCGAGCTCGTGGGCCTTGCCCAGCCGCGCGTCCTTGGACAGCTGGCCGGTCTCGTGCAGCGAGAGGTAGTGCTTGCGCAGGAAGTCGAAGTGCGACTGCTCCTCGGCGGCCAGCGCCTCGAAGGTCTTCTTGCCCTCGGGGTCCTTCGTGTGGGCGGCGGCCATCTTGTAGAACTCGTAGCCGGTGCGCTCGCCCTGCATCGCGGCGCGCAGCCCGGCGACCAGCTCGTGGGTCTTGGCGTCCATGGGGTCCCTCCAGAAGGGTTTCGCCCGTCTTTCTAACCGTTTCCACCCCACGCCGCCATCGAGCGAGCCGCCGCGCGGACGGCCGCCCTCCGAAAATCGCGGGCAACGGCCGCCGACTCGCCCTAATTTGTCTGTTCGATGCGCATCGTTCACCTGTCCGCCGAGGTCTCCCCGTTCGCCAAGACCGGCGGGCTGGGCGACGTCGTGGGCGCGCTGCCCTGGGCGCAGCAGCAGCTGGGCCACGAGGTGTCGGTCTGGATGCCGCTGTACCGGCAGGTGCGCGAGGGCGCACGGCTGGGCAGCTGGTCGCTCTCCCCCGCCCTGCCGCCGTTCAAGCTGGACCTGGGCTCCGAGTCGCACGAGATCGCCCTGTTCCGCTCGGAGCTTCCGGGCACCACGGTCCCGGTCTACCTCGTCGCCAACGCGCACTTCTTCGATCGCCCGGACCTCTACTTCGCCGACCCCTCCGGGCGCGACGACGGGCTGCAGCGCTTCAGCGTCTTCGTGCGCGGGGCCCTGGAGGCGATGCGCCGGCTGGGGACGGTTCCCGACGTCGTGCACGCCCACGACTGGCACGCGGCGCTGGCGCCCATGGCCCTGGCGTGGGACCCCTCGCTCGCCCCGGACTTCGGCGCGGCGGCGTCGGTCTTCACCATCCACAACCTGGCCTTCCAGGGCGCCGGCGAGGTCTCGGCATTCCGCTTCCTGGGCCTGCCGGAGGCGGTGCGCGGGCAGGTGCTCTGGCACGACCGCCTCAACCTGATGAAGGGCGCGACGCTCGCCGCCAGCGCCGTCAACACCGTCTCGCCCAGCGCCGCGCGCGAGATGGCCACGCCCGAGGGCGGCTTCGGGCTCGACCCCATCTTCCGCGCCCGGGGCGAGCGCCTGGTGGGCATCCTCAACGGCGTCGACGGGCGCATCTGGAGCCCGGAGCGCGACCGGCACATCGCCCGCCGCTACGGCCGGTCGGGCGATGCGGCGGCGAGGGCGGAGAACCGCCGGTCGCTGCTGACCATGGCGGGCATGGACGCCGACGAGCCGGGCTTCATCGTGGGCCTGACCGGCCGGCTGACGCACCAGAAGGGGTTCGACCTGTTCCTGGGCGCCCTGGACGAGTTGCTCGAGGACCAGGTGCGCTTCGTGCTGCTGGGCACGGGCGAGCCGCCGCTGGAGGCGGCCATGCGCGAGCGCTCGAAGCGCTCCCGGCGCCGCTTCTTCGCCTACGTGGGCTTCGACGACACGCTGGCGCACTTGATCATCGCCGGGGCGGACGCCTTCCTGATGCCGTCGCGCTTCGAGCCCTGCGGGCTGTCGCAGCTGTACGCGCTCTCGTACGGGACCCTGCCCATCGTGCGCCGGGCCGGCGGGCTGAAGGACACCGTGCTGCCCTTCCACGACGGCAACGCCGACCAGGCGACCGGCTTCGCCTTCGACGAGCCGTCGGCGCGGGCCCTGCGCGACACGGTGCGCTTCGCGCAGCGGACCCGGCAGGACGAGGCGCTCTGGGGGCGGCTGTGCGCCAACGGCATGGCCCAGGACTTCAGCTGGGAGCGCTCGGCGCGCAGCTACCTGGACCTGTACGCCGGGCGGCTCGAGGAGAAGCGGGCGAGGGCGGGCGGCGGCGGCCCGCCCCGACCCCGACCTTGAGTTGAGCCGCCGGATCGGCTTGTATGCGCGCCGGCCCGCCGGAGCGGGCAACGAGGAGTGTCAATGGACCTGTTTCGCCGCGAGATCCGCAGCTGGTACAGCCACCGCACCGGCATGGAGATGCCGATCGTGCAGTACGGGCACTGGGGCCACCCGCTCCTGATGCTGCCCACGGCCCAGGCCGACTTCCTGGAGCACGAGCGATTCGGCCTCATCGGCGCCATGGGCCAGCTGGTCACCGACGGCAAGGTGCGCCTGTTCTCGGTCAACTCGATCAACAACGTGGCCTGGATGAACAAGAGCGTGCCGATGCACGAGCGCGCCAACCGCCAGGCGGCGTACAGCGCGTACATCGAGTGGGAGGTGGTGCCCTTCATCCGCGACGCGGTGAAGGACAGCCGCGCGCGCATCGGCATCACCGGGGCCTCGTTCGGCGCCTTCCACGCGGCCAACCAGTTCTTCCGCCGCCCCGACCTGTGGGACACGCTGGTGGCGATGAGCGGCTTCTACGACCTGTCGTGGATCCTCGACGGCTACACCGACCAGAACGTCTATTTCAACAACCCCATGTGGTACATGCAGAACCTCGGCGACGCGCACCAGTACGACCTGCTGCGCCACCACAGCCAGATCCACCTCCTGACCGGCCAGGGCGCCTGGGAGGTGCCCAACGCCAGCCGCCGCTTCTCGGCGCTGCTCAACTCCAAGGGCATCCCCCACAACCTCGACCTGTGGGGCCACGACGTCCCGCACGACTGGGTCACCTGGAAGAAGATGCTGCCCTACTACGTGGGCCAGCGCCTCGGCTGGTAGGCTCTCCGCCTCCGAGGATGCTCATCCCGCACCAACAGCTGAGCGAGGCGGCGCTGCGGGGCCTGGTGCGCGACTTCGTGACCCGCGACGGCACCGACTACGGCACGTCCGAGGCCACGCTGGAGCAGAAGGTGGCCGACGTGCTGCGGCAGCTCGAGCGCCGCGAGGCGGCCATCGACTTCGACCCCGCCACGCAGTCCGTGAACATCGTCCCCGCAAGGCCCGGCCCTTCCTGAAGGAGATGCGACGTGCGCGAGACTGACTTCGCCCAGGTGGTTGAAGAGATGGTCGCCGAGGAGCTTTCGCTTCGGCTGGAGCCCTTCAAGAAGCTGCTGCAGCGGCTCGACGAGGCGCGCAGCGTGGTCCAGCCGCGCAAGGGCCCGGGCCGCCCGCCGCGCGCGGAGATCGAGAAGCTCGAGGCCATCCTCACCGGCGGCCGCATCGCCCGCGGCGCGAAGCGCGCCCCGGCCGCGGCGGCGCGACCGGCCAGGGCCTCCCGCAGCCTCAAGCCGGGCGACGTGGTGAAGTACCGGCAGGGCCGCGGCACCTTCGACGCCTTCGTCATCCGCTCCGAGCCGGGCGGCGACGTGGTCGTCGAGCGCATCTCCGACGGCAAGCGCGTCAAGCGGCCCGCCGCCAAGCTCGTCTGATCCTCGTCAGCGGCAGAACCGGGCCCACTGCTCCGGGATCTCGGTCCCCATCAGCTGCTCCGCGGCCTGCCTGCCCAGCACGGCGAAGGTGAAGTCCGCGCTGAAGCACTCCGCGCCGGCCTGGGTCATCACCGTCCGCACCCGCACCAC
This sequence comes from Myxococcales bacterium, assembly GCA_036504155.1. Lineage (GTDB taxonomy): Bacteria > Myxococcota > Myxococcia > Myxococcales > UBA5297 > JACRCT01. The sequence goes on along the minus strand of DASXVQ010000076.1, from coordinate 28,914 downwards.
CCGCCGCGACTCCTTGGTGAACCAGGCGCGGCACTCGGTCTCCACGCCGATGCGCACCGGGCGGCGGTACTTGGCCTCGAACGAGGTCGTGAACCCGAACTTGCCCAGCTTGGCGATCACCGCCCAGCCGGCGGTCTCGTCGGCGACCGTGGCCACCAGGCCGCCGTGCATCACGCCCAGCGGGCCCTGGTGATGCGGGCCGGCGAGGAACCGGGTGAAGATGGCCTCCCCGTCCTCCTGGAACTTCAGCCTGAACCCCAGCGGGTTCTTGGGGCCGCAGCCGAAGCAGGGCTGGTCTTCACCGAAGAGATGTCCGTCGAGTCGTTCTACCTGAGCCATGCGCGGCAGCATCCCCCGAGTCGGGGTTCGGGGGAACGACCTGGGTGTGGGACTCGAGCGGGGACTCGAGCGTGGCACCGGCTCCCGACGGAGCAAGTGGCTGGTTTTATTTGATTTTCCTCGAGCCTGGCACCGGCCCACGGCTCGTGTCTGGCACCGGCTCGGCCTGTCGAGGGCTCGCTCCAAGCTGACAGGGGACCGGGGGACCGAGCCTGGCACCGGCCCTCCCCACCCGAACCTGGCGCCGGCCCTGGCTGGCACCCGTTCCTGGCACACCCCCCACCCGAGTCTGGCACCGGCACCGAATCCTAGGCAGGCAAGCCTGGCACCTTCGCGGGGTGCCCGGCGCAAGCCCGGCACCAGAACCTTTCACCGATGCCGCGCCGGCCTCTTGAGTCATCGGCTCCGGCGTGCCTCAATGTCGCCCCCCATGGACCGTCCGCTCTTCCCCTTCAGCGCCATCGTCGGCCAGGACGGCCCGCGCCTGGCGCTGCTGGCCGCGGCGGTCGAGCCGACGCTCGGCGGCGTGCTGCTGAGCGGGACCAAGGGCACCGGCAAGTCGACCGCCGTCCGCGCCCTGCGCTCGCTGCTGCCTGCGCTCGAGGGCGGGCGCCCCACGCCCTTCGTCGAGCTCCCGCTCAACGCCACCGAGGACCGCCTCGCCGGCACCCTGGACGTCGAGACCGCGCTCAAGAAGGGCGAGCGGCGCTTCGAGCCGGGCCTGCTCGCCGCCGCCGACTGCGGCTTCCTCTACGTCGACGAGGTCAACCTGCTGGACGACCACCTGGTCGACCTGCTGCTCGACGCGGCGGCCTCGGGCGTCCACACCGTCGAGCGCGAGGGCATCTCGCACAGCCACCCCGCCCGCTTCGTGCTGGTGGGGACCATGAACCCCGAGGAAGGCAGCCTGCGGCCGCAGTTCCTGGACCGCTTCGGGCTCTTCGCGCAGGTCTCCGACGTCGCCGAGCTGGCCCTGCGCGAGGAGATCGTCCGGCGCCGGCTGGCCTTCGACGCGGCCCCGGCCACCTTCGGCGCGCGCTTCGCGGAGGAGGAGCGCGCCCTCGCCGCCCGGCTGGAGCGCTCGCGCCGCGCCGTGGCGCAGGTCGCGGTCCCCGACGAGATGGTCTCGCTCGCGGTGCGGCTGGCCTCGCAGGCCGAGACCCGCGGCCACCGCGCGGAGATCGCCCTGCTCAAGTGCGCCCGGGCCATCGCCGCGCTCGTCGACCGCCCCGCGGTGGACCGCGACACCCTCGCCGACGCCGCCCGCTTCGTGCTGCCCCACCGGATGGCGACCGGCACCCTGGAGTCGCCGGAGAAGCAGGACGCGCGGCTGCAGGAGCTGGTGGGAATGGTGCTGCGCGGCACCGGCCTAGCCGCCAGCGAGCCCGACGCGCCGGAGATCGCCCCGGACGACTCGCTCGAGGACTCGCTGCTGTCGATGCAGATCCCGGGGTCGATGGCCGCCGGCAGCATCCTCTTCTCGGCTCAAAAAAAAACGCCGCTGAAGGCGAACCCGGGGCCGAAGAGCTGACCTGGGTCGCCGAGGACCTGCTCGATCGGCTCGATCCGGGGGCGGAAGGCGCCCGCGGCCGGCGCTGCGTGGTGGAGAGCCGCAGCGGGCGGTACGTGCGCGCGGCGCCGCTGGAAGGCCAGGTCGGCGCGGACCTGGCCGCCGACGCGACGCTTCGGGCCGCGGCCCTGCGCAGCCTGCGCGGCGAGGAGCCGTTGCCGGTGCGCCGCGGCGACCTCCGGCGAAAGGTCCGCGCGCGCACGCGCAAGTCGCTGGTGGTCTTCGCGGTCGACGCCTCCGATTCGATGGCGACCCACGAGCGCCTCCGGGTGGCCAAGGGCGCGGCGCTCTCGCTGCTGCGCGCGGCGTACCTGCGGCGCGATCGGGTGGCGGTGGTGGTCTTCGAGGGCGAGGCGGCTCGGGTCCTGCTCGCGCCGACCCAGAGCATCGACCTGGCGCGCGCGAAGCTGCGCAGGCTGCCCATCGGAGGAGCGACGCCGTTGGCGGCCGGGTTGATGGCCGCCTGGGACCTCATCCGGACGGAGCGGCTTCGCGAGCCGCAGACCGCTCCGACGCTCGTGCTGCTTTCCGACGGGCGAGCCAACGTGCCGCTGGACCCTCGCGCCAACCCGCAGGTCGAGGTGCTGGGCATCGTCGAGCGGATACGGGGCGACGGGATTGGGGCGGTGCTCGTGGACGCGGGATCGCTCGGGCCCACGCCCGCCCAGTTGGTGGAGCTGGCCGAGCGGATGGGGGGAACGCTCGTGCGAGTCGGCCCGGGCGGCACCGGTGCGGTCGTGGCGGCGTGCAACGAAGCGTGGCACTGGGCTACTGCTCGGAATTGCTGAGAAATTTCGGTTCGGACTCGAGCCTGGCACCGGCTCAATCGGGAGATGAGCCGGTGCCAGGCTCGGGCCCGATGAGCCAGTGCCAGGCTCGGTCCCGCCCGAGGAGCCAGTGCCAGGCTTGGTCCCGTGAGCCGGTGCCAGGCTCGGTCCCATTAGGCTCGGTCCCATTGCACCCGCGCCAGATTCCAGCCGACTATCCCAGCCGCATGCGGGCGCGCACTCTCATCGTCCTGGTCGTAGTCCTGGCAGCCGCGAAGATCGCTCTGGACCACGTCGCCGACGCGGACCTGTTCTGGCACGTCCGCCTAGGCCTGGACATCCTGGCCAGGCACCAGCTGCCGACCGTGGTCGAGCGCACGTGGACCGTCGCCGGCGCCCCTTACCCCGCCAACGACTGGCTGGCCCAGGTCGTCCTGGCACTGGCGTACTCCGCGGGAGGCTTCTACGGCATCGCAGTCTTCAAGGGCCTCTTCCTCGCCCTGGTGGCGGGGCTCTTCTTCCTCGTCGCCGAGCAGCGTTCCGGCGGCAACCCGCGGGCGACCGGCCTCGCGGTGGGCCTGGCCCTCTTCGTCGCCGCGACCCACTTCATCGCGCGCCCGCTGCTGTTCGGCCACCTCTGCCTCGTGCTCGTGCTGCTGGTCATCGAGCGCGTCGCTGCGGGCAGGCCCCGCGCCGCCCTCGCCCTGCCGGCCATCTTCGCCGTGTGGATCAACTGCCACGGCAGCTGGCCGGTCGGGTTCGGCCCGCTCGCCGCCGCGCTGGCCTCCGCGTGGATCCCCTTGAAGATCGGGCGCTTGTCCTCGCGCAGCTTCCCGGCCGGCTCGCGGGCATGGCTCCTCGCCGGAACGGCGCTCTGCCTCCCCGCCCTCCTCCTCAACCCGAGCGGCCCGGCGGCGGTCCTTCGCCCCTTCGCCCTGGTCGGCCGCGGCGCGCCCCTGCAGGCCGTCAACGAGTGGGCCCCGGTGCCGTGGACGGACCCCAGCGCGTGGCTGCTCGTCGCCCTCGCCGCCTCGCTCGCGCTCGCCTGCTGGCGCAGCAAGAAGCCCTTGCCGCTCTTCGACCTCGGCCTGGCGGCGCTGCTGCTGGTGGCCGCGCTGCGAGCGGCGCGCTTCCACTCCGCCTTCGCCTTCGTCGCCGCGCCCCTGCTGGCCGAGCAACTCGCGGGCATCCTCTCGCCCGAAGGCCTCTCCAACCGCAGGCTCAACGCCGTCGTCGCCGGCCTCGCCGTGGTCCTGCTGGGCGGCATGAGCGCCTTCCGCATCGCCGTGACCGACCTCGACGTGCGCGCCACCGCCCCGGTGGCCGCGGTCGACACGCTGCGCCGCGAGAACCTCCAGACCGGGCGCGGCTTCCACTTCTTCGACTGGGGCGGCTACCTCGTCTTCCGCGACGTCCCCAGCTTCGTCGACGGCCGGCTCGAGCCGTTCCTGGGCGCCGGCGGGGTGTTCGAGCGCTACCTCGCCATCGAGGAGAAGGGCGACCTCGACGCGCTGGAGAAGGCCGACGTGCGCTGGATCCTGACGCGGCCGGGGTTCCCCATCGCCGAGGCGGCGGCGAAGAGCGCCGGCTGGGAGCGAATCCACCGGGACGCGCTCGCCGAGCTGTGGCGCCGCCGCTAGCCCGTCGCCGACCGCGGCGCGAGGCCCAAGCCTCGGCGCGCTTCCCGCCGATCGCCCGCGGGCCTACTCCAGCCGCAGCTCGTCGCCCTCGGACAGGCCCTCCAGGATCTCCGCATGCGTGGTCGAGGTGCGCCCGACCTTCACCTTCACCGTGCGCCCGTCCCTGAGGACGGCGCTGTGCTGGCCCTTGGCGTCCTTGATCGCCGCGAGCGGCGCGATGAGCGCGCCCTTGGCGATGACGGTCGAGAGGTCGGCGCGCAGCGTGCCTCCCGGCCGCAGCGGCTGGTCGGTGTCTCCGAGCTCGAGGACGACCTTCACTTCCTTGAGCGTGCCTTGGGGGCTCGAGCCGCCCATGCGCTCGTTGCGCGTGGTCGCGAACTCGTCCTTGCTCACCACCTTCCCCTTGAAGGTCCGGTCCGGGAACATCGTGGCCACCACCGTCGCCTCGTCGCCCACGCGCACCAGCGAGGCCTCGCGCTGGCGCACGTAGACCGCGCCGTTGAAGCGGGCCAGCTCGGGGATCTCCAGGATCTTGTCGCCCGGCCGGGCCACCTTGCCGGGGGCCGCCTTGCCCATCGACCAGTTGAGCCGGGTGTAGGGCGCGTAGAGCACGCCGTCCGCCGGCGACTTGACCTCCATCAGCACCAGCTGCGAGCGGATCTCCTTCACCTTCTCGGTCGAGGAGTTGACCTTGATGCGCTCGATCTCCAGCGCCGCGGCGCGCTTCTTCTCGAAGGTCGCCAGCTCCTTCTTGTCCATCTCCAGCTGGAGCTCGGCGCGCGAGAGGTCGACCTTGGCCTCCTCCAGCTCGATCTTGGAGATGAGGTTCACGCCCTCGACCACGGCGAGCTTGGCCAGCTCCACCGACAGCTCGTCCCGGCGGATGGCGAGGGTCCGGCTGATGAACTCGTCTTCGTTCTGCTCGCGGACCTTGCGGAAGCTGGCCTCGGCGACCGCCAGCTCCGATTCCTTCTCCTTGAGGTCCTCGCCCATCGTGCCGCGGGCGAAGGTGAGCACCAGGTCGCCCTTCTTCACCTCGGTCCCGTCGGGCAGCACGGTCTCCACCGTGACCTGCCAGGTGTTGCGCAGCTCGGGGACGAGGATGGGGTGGCTCACCCGCGGTTCGATCTCGCCATAGAAGCTGCCCGAGAAGACGAGGTCCCCACGCTGGACCGGCACGGTCATCTTCACGGGGACGGGCTCGGGGCCACAGGAGGCTAGCGAAGGGGCTATTGCCATGGCGGCGAGGACGAGGAGCGCCGGAGTGAGAGCCCGAGTGTGGCACCGGCCCATTGCGAGAACCCGAGTGTGGCACCGGCCCATTGCGGTCTTACCTGTCGAATTCATTTGCGATTTCGGCACTGAGGAGGATGGGGCCGCGAAGGCGGCGGTTTGGGCCGGTGCCAGACTCGAGCCCAGCGGGCCGGTGCCAGGCTCGGTCCCAGGGCCGGTGCCAGGCTCGGTCCCAGGTCCGGTGCCAGGCTCGGGTTTTCCAGGCTCGGGTTTTCCCAGTGTCTTCATGGCGTTACTCATGCTGCAGCGCTTCCACCGGGCTGATGCGCGAGGCCCGCACCGCCGGCCAGATCCCGAAGACCAGCCCCACGCCCACGGACAGGGCGAAAGAGACGACCATCGCGGTCCAGGCGAAAGCCACCCTGAGGTCGAAGACCCACCCGACCAGGAAGGAGACCGCGAAGCCCAGCACGATGCCGATGACCCCGCCGATGAAGCAGACGATGATCGACTCCACCAGGAACTGCTCGCGGATGTCCTTGCGGCTGGCGCCGATGGCCCGGCGCAGGCCGATCTCCCCGATGCGCTCCATGATGTTGGCCAGCATGATGTTCATCACGCCGATGCCGCCGACGAGCAGCGAGATGGCGGCGATGGAGATGAGCACCACGTTGAGGATGCCCTGCGTCGCGCGCTTCTTCTCGAGGATCTCCTCGGGCGCGACGATCTCGAAGTCCTCGACCCCGCCGTGCAGCGCCTTGAGCACCGGCGTGATGGCCTTCTTGGCCGCCAGCGTCTCGGCGAGGCTGCCCACCTTGAGCGAGACGAGGTCGATCTCCTTGTAGGCCTCGGCCGGGGCGAGCTGCTCCAGGGCCGTGGTGAAGGGCACCATCACCGCGCGGTTGTAGGCCTCGGGATCCACCGGCAGATCGCCGCCGGAGCGCTTGGCCTCGAGCGTGCCCACCACCTCGAAGTAGGCGTAGCCCAGGCGGATCCTGCGGCCCACGGCCTGGCCGCCGAACGCCTTCTGCGCCAGCTCCGAGCCGAGCACCGCGACGCGCCGCCCGTAGCGGTCGTCGAGCTCCATCAGCGGCCGGCCCTCCTTGACGTGCAGCTTGTGGACGGCGAAGACCGCCGGCTCGGCGGCCACCAGCTTCACGTTGTAGGTCGAGACCGGCAGGTCGCTGACGCCCAGCCCCGTCCAGCGGGCGAAGGCCGTGTCTCCGATGTTGGTGAAGATGGCCTTGAGCGCCGCGATGTCGTTGCGGTGCAGCCCGCGCGAGTCGTTGACGATCTCCCCGACCTTGTCGTCGGGCACGTCCTTGGCCTTCACGTGGACCACGTCGCCGCCCAGCGCCTCGATGCTGGCGACGATCTCGCGCTGCGCGCCCTCGCCGATGGAGACCATGCCCACCACCGAGCTGACGCCGAGCACCATGCCCAGCAGCGCCAGCGCCGTCCGCAGCGGATGGGTGCGGAACTGGACCAGGCTGCGCCGGAAGTGCCGGGCGTGGATCACCTAGGGCCTGCCTTTCACGCGGATCTCCGTCCCCGCAGTCAGCCCCTCGGGCGCCGTGCCCAGCTCCGCCTGCACCGCGAAGGCCTTCTCCTGGCCGTTGGGCAGGTTGGGCATCTCCATCAGGAAGCCCAGCTCCTGCGGGAAGAAGTCGACCTTGGTCACGGTCGCCTTGAGCCGCTCCGCCGAGGTGTTGCTGGTGACCGTGACCGCCGCGCCCACCGCCACCTCCGAGAGCCGGTGCTCGGGCACGAAGAAGCGCGCCGCCAGCCGGGCGTCCTTGGCCAGCGAGACCACCTTCTGGCCGGCGGAGCAGGCGTCGCCCTTCTGCAGCTTGCGGCGCTCCTGCGAGTTGAAGGCGTGGCGCACCACGCCGTCGTGCGGCGCGCGCAGCTGGAAGGCCTTCTCGTAGAACTGGTAGCGCGCGAGGTCCTCGCGGACCCACTTCACGTTGAGGTCCTGGTAGCCGTTCTCGGCGTCGCGCGAGCGGCGGGCGCCCTCGATGCGCGAGGTGACTGCCTCCACCTCGAAGTCGGCGATCTTCTTCTGGATCTTGTACAGCTCCGCCTGGCGCCTCGAGAGGGCCTTCTCGCGCTGGACGTCGAGCCCGGCCATGCGCGCCGCCAGCTCCTTGCGGCGCAGGTCCATCAGGAGCGCGTCCAGGGTCTGGCCGCTGGAGATGCGGCTCTGGGAGGCCTCGGCCTCGGTGCGCTGGATGCGGTCGTTGATCCACTGCAGCGCGTCGCGGCCGATGAACTCGAAGCGGGCGATGACCTCCCCCTGCTTGACCTGCTGCCCGTCGGGGGTCAGCTGCATCAGCTTGATGGTCCCCCAGTTCGAGCTCCACCCGCGGACCCGGAAGCTCGTCTGCGGCGCATAGAGATCGGTGGCGTTGGCGGGGACCAGGAAGCCGGTGAAGAGGTCGGAGTCGCGCTCCTCGTCGGCGAGGCCGGCGTCGGCGGCAGAGGGACCGGAGATGGAAAGGGAGGGCGGCGCGGCGCCGCACAGCGCGGCGAGCAGCAGGCATCCGTGGAGGAGGCGGGCGCTCACGGCGAGCCCTCGATCCTTCCGTCGGAGAGGCGGATGGTGCGGTGCCCCAGCTCCTCGGCGACCTTGGCGTCGTGGGTCACGATGATCTGCGTGGTGCCGAGCGTGGCGTGGATCTTCAGGAGCAGCTCGAGGATGAGCCGCTGCGCCTTGGAGTCGAGCGCGCCGGTGGGCTCGTCGGCGAGCAGCACCTTCGGCTTGTTCGCGAGCGACCGCGCGATGGCCACCCTCTGCCGCTCGCCGCCCGACAGCTCGCTGGGCCGGTGGTCGACGCGGTGCCCGAGCCCCACCAGCTCCAGCAGCTCGAGCGCACGGCGGCGCTGCTCGGAGGCCGGCACGTCGCCGTACTCCATCGGCAGCTCGACGTTCTCGACGATGGTCATGCCCTTGAGCAGGTGGAACGCCTGGAAGACGAAGCCGAAGGTCCGGTTGCGCAGCCGCGAGAGCTCGTCGTCGGGCAGGTGGCTGACGTCGGTGCCGCCCAGCAGGTAGGTGCCGGAGGACGGCTCGTCCAGGCAGCCCAGGATGTTGAGCAGCGTGGACTTGCCCGAGCCGGACCGGCCCATGATCGCCACGCGCTCCCGGGGCGCGATGGCGAGGTCGATGCCGTGCAGCACCGGCACCTGGGACTGGTCTCGCAGGTAGCTCTTGGTGACGCCACGCAGGGAGATCAGGGGCTCCGGGGCGGGGCTCGGCGCGGCGAGGGTTTGGGCGGCGACGGGCATGGGCTATCTCACTTCCACGCCGACGGCCCGGTGGAGCGTGCCCTGGCTCTGCAGCAGGCGCGAGCGGCCGGTGCGGACCGCCCGGTGCAGCCGCTGCAGGCCGATGAGCGCGTTGTCCAGGTCGCGCTGGAAGCGGACCAGGTCCGCCAGGGTGGCCAGGCCGAGCCGGTACTTGTCGGTCTCGGCCCCGAGCTTGAGCTCCGCCAGCTCCACCGACTTCTGGGCCAGCGCCAGCAGCCGGATGCTGGACTGCAGCTCGGCGAGGTCGTCGTCGACGCCGAAGCGGACCTCCAGGCGCGCCCCTTCGAGCTGGGCCTGGCTGCGCTGCGCCTCGACGCCGGCGCCGTCGACCCCGGCCCTCACCGCGGCGCGATCGAGCGGGACGCCGAAGACCAGCCCCACCCGGCCCTCGAGCCGCGGCTCGCCGAACACCTTGCGCCAGGCTTCCGCGTAGGCCTCGTCCGAGCCGTCCAGCGACAGCGACGCGGCGAGGTCCAGCGAGGGCAGGGCCTGGTTGGAGGCGCTCGACAGCCGGGCGCCCGACAGCTCGCAGCGCAGCGCCTGCGCCACGAGGCTCGGGCTCTCGCGCATCCCCTCGTCGATCGCCTGGTCGCGCCCGGGCAGGGCGAGGTCGGATCCCTCGAGCGGGTCCGCGGTGGCGAGCGGGGCGTCGGCGGGCAGGACCAGCAGCCCGGCCAGGCGCCGGCGGGCGAGGCGCAGCGCCTGGTCGGCGCGGACGAGCTCCTGCTCGAAGAAGACGACGTTCTCCTCGACGACGTAGATCTCGCCGGGGGCCAGGATGCCGCGGCGGATGTTCTCGGCGGTGTCCTCGTACTGCTGCTTGGCCCGGTCCCGCGAGCGGGTCTTGATGGCGAGGTCGGCCTCGGCGACGGCGAGGTCCCAGTAGGCGGCGTCCACCGAGGCGATGAGCCGGTTGAGCTCGTCGCGGAACAGCTCGCGCTGGATCCGCTCCAGCAGCTCGGCCTCGCGCAGCGGCAGCGCCGCGCCGGCGAGCCAGCCGCCCCGGAGCAGCGGCTGGACGAGGCCCAGGCTCACCCTGCCGTCGGTGGCCGTGCCGGACGCGCCCCCGCCCGTGGTGTCGACCCCGCCCAGCCCCTGGCCCAGCTGCAGGCGCGCGCTGAGGCTGGTGCCGATGGGGGTCCTCATCGCGACGCCGGCGGCGTACTCGAGCACCTGCTCGCGACCGAAGGCGTCGGCCTCTGCCTTGCGGTACTCGGCGTCGAGCACGAGCGAGGGGCTGTAGGGCTGCCAGGCGGCCCGCGCCAGCAGCTGCACGCGCCGCAGGTCCAGCCGCTGGGTGAGCAGGCCCAGGTTCTTCTCGACGCCTCGCCGGACTGCGTCCATCCGCGTGAGCCGGCCCACGCCGTCGGTCTCGCCTTCGGCCGAGGCTGCGCCGGTCGCCGGCCCGGCGAGGGCGAGCAGGGCCGCGAGGAAGCCGGCGATGGCGGTGGTGGAGGAGCGGCGAGGCAAGAAGGGCCTTCCGGTGAGCGTCCAGGGTGGGGGGAGCCTACTTGGTCGGCCGTCATCTGCTCAAATTCGAACCACGGCGGGCGGCCCGCGATTCCCTCGCCGCCCCGCGCGGTCCCCAAGCAGGCGCTCGCGCCGTTGGGCCGCGGTGGTCAACCAAAGCCGGGCATCCTCGAGTGCGGCGGGACGAGGGCGAGGGGGCGGGCGATGGGAGCGATCCGGGTCGTGGTCCTGGGTGCGGCGCTCGCCTGCTCGTCGAGCTGCGGGGCGTCCGACGGCCTGAAGAAGCTCGAGGACGTCATGCAGGTGGCGGCCGGCGGCATCGACCCGTCGCTGCTGGGCACCTTCCGCGTCGACGACCCGCGCCACGAGGCGCCGCGGGTGATGCGCCTGCTCGTCCTGCGCAAGGACGGCACCTTCCACGGGGAGATGGTGCGCTCCTGTGCCGACGGGCAGGGCTGCACCTCGGTCCCGGTCGACGGCTCCTACACGCAGGTGCGCGCCATGCCCGATCCCGGCCGCGCCTCGGGCGTGACCATCCGCTTCTTCGTCGACGAGGGCGGCGACGCCGGCCTGTCGTACCTGCGAATGACGCTCAAGCGCGCGCTGGTCGCCCACTCGCCCCAGGTGAGCCTGTACCACGAGTCCTCCGCCGCTCCTTCGGTGCCTTACTTCCAGCTGGAGCACCCCCTCGAGCTGTGGTGCGCCGCCGACGCCGATTGCTCCGCCCAGGCGCTTTCCTCGCCCTGCGACCAAGCTTGCGCTGCGGGGCAGTGCGCCTGCCGCTAGGATCTGGCCAGGGGCGCCGGCGACTTCGAAGGGCCGGCGCTGCCCGCGGGGGCGGTCCGGTCCATCCCGCTCGCTGGACGCCAGGCTGGCACCAGCCCGCGCCGCCCTTGCTCTTCGAATCGAAGACGGAGGAAACGCCCCATGAAGCCCATCGCCCAGGAGATCGTCTTCCTGTCCGCCCGCCGCACCCCGTTCGGCACCTTCGGCGGGTCGTTGAAGGACGTCTCCGCCGTCGATCTCGGCGTCCACGCCGCCAAGGCGGCCCTCGCACAGGCGGGCGCACCTCTGGAGGACTTCGACCACCTGGTCATCGGCAACGTGGCCCAGACCTCCAGCGACGCCATCTACCTGTCCCGCCACGTCGGCCTGTACGCCGGCCTGCCGGTCAAGACGCCGGCTTTGACGGTCAACCGGCTGTGCGGCTCGGGCTTCGAGGCGATCGTCCAGGCGGCGATGTTCATGATGACGGGCCAGGCGCAGCTGGTGCTCGCCGGCGCGGCCGAGTCGATGAGCCAGTGCCCTCACGTCATCCGCGGCGCCCGCTGGGGCCTGCCTTTGGGCAAGGGCAACCTGGAGGACATGCTCTGGTCGGCGCTGACCGACTCCTACAACGACCTGCCCATGGGCATCACCGCCGAGAACCTGGCTCAGCGCTACGGCATCGGCCAGGACGAGGTGGACGAGTACTCGGTGCTCTCCCAGCAGCGCTTCGCCGCCGCGCAGCGGGAGGGGCGCCTCGACGCCGAGATCGCCCCGATGGAGCTGCCGGCGCGCAAGGGCAAGGCCGTCACCTTCGCCCGCGACGAGCACAACCGGCCGGAGACGACCCGCGAGTCGTTCGCCAAGCTCCCCAGGGTCTTCAAGAAGGACGGCGTCATCCACCCGGGCGCGGCCTCGGGCATCAGCGACGGGGCCGGTGCCATGGTCATGAGCACCCGGGAATACGCCGACCGACGGGGGCTCAAGCCCATCGGCCGGCTGCTGGGCTGGGGGCACGCCGGCTGCGATCCGGACGTGATGGGCATCGGGCCCGTGCCCGCCATCCGCAACTTGATGGAGCGGCACCAGCTCTCGCTGGAGGAGGTCGACCTCTTCGAGGTCAACGAGGCCTTCGCCCCTCAATACCTGGCGGTGGAGAAGGAGCTCCGCCTCGACCGCAACAAGACCAATGTCGACGGCGGCGCCATCGCCGTGGGCCACCCCCTGGCCGCCAGCGGGTCTCGAATCACCATGCACCTGCTCTACCAGCTCAAGGCGCGCGGCAAGCGTTTGGGGGTGGGCAGCGCCTGCATTGGCGGCGGGCAGGGGATCGCGGTGCTGGTCGAGGCGACCTGAATCTGCGACCAGGGCGACCTGGACTTGAGTGTGGACCTGTGTCTGGCACCGGCTCGTCTCCGACCTGAGTCTCTGGCTCGGCGACCTGAGTCTGGCACCGGCTCGTCTCCGACCTGAGTCTCCGGCTCGGCGACCTGAGTCTGGCACCGGTCCACGCCGGGGCATGGCCTCGCGCGGCTCGGCGGACTGTGTCTGGCTCCGGCCTCGGCACCGCCTTACGCCAGCGGTTCCAATCCGAGACGGTGCCAGGCTCTGGTATCAAACCGGCACGTTCCGCCGCGTGACATCTTCAGGCGCGCAAGAGCGCCTGCATTTGGCGCGAGGCCTGCAGCGCCGCCCCCCTTCCCCGCGCCGCCGCGCGGGGCGAACAGAGGGGGGGAACGAATGGGACGTCCGCTCAGAAACAACGCTCCTGAAGCGACGCATCACGTCTATTGCCGCGGAAACAGGGGCGAGCAGGTCTTTGAAGACGCCGGCGACTGCGCCGCCTTCATCGAGAAGCTCCAGGCGCTGGCCGAGAAGCTCCAGGTCATGGTCCTCGCCTACTGCCTGATGCCGAACCACTTCCATCTGTGCGTTCGCACCCGGCACGGCGGCGCGACGCTCAGCGAGTTCATGCAGCGCCTGAACCTCTGGCATGCCCGCCAATTCAACCGAAGGCACCAGGTCCGAGGCCGCCTGAATGAAAGCCGCTTCAAGGCCAAGGAGGTGGACAGCATGCGCTACCTGCTATCGCTCGTCCGCTACATCCATCGGAACCCGCTGCACGCCAACCTCGAGCCGCGCGTCGGGGAATGGAAGTTCAGTTCGCACGCAGCGTATGTCGGCACGGAGGCGACCTGGGTCGCGACCAACGAAGTGCTCTCCTTGCTCGGCGGGGTCGACGGCTACCGCCAGTTCGTCGAGGGAGCGTCCACGCCCGAGGAGATCGCGCAGTGCCGCTTCAGACGCCGGAGGATGCCGTCACTCGAACAGGCGAAATCCAAGATGGCCGGAGCCGAGGCAGCCCTGCTCGAGAGGCTTCGCCGCGCGTGCGAACTCTTCTTGCGCGGGCGTTCGTTCCGGGAAATCGCACGGGAGCTCCACTGCAGCAAGGCGACGATAAGCCGCATGTTCGAGCAGCCCGGCGATGCAGCATTCAAGGCCGGGCGCCTTTCAGCAGCCCACCTGGCTTGAGCTCCTGGCCGGGCTGTCAGGCGATGCGCGAATCCGACGGCTCGCGCAGCCCTTCGCGGCTCCCTCGCTGTCGTGACATGGCATCCGGTCACGCGGCCCCGGATTCCACGTCTTGGAACGAACTCTCGACTCCTGAGCCTGAAGCCCCCGTGGTGGCGGACGCACCGGCGGGAACCCGGAACCCGAGCCTGGCACCGGTTCCCTGATTGCGGAGCTTCTCGAACCCGAGCCTGGAACCCGAGCCTGGCACCGGTTCCCTGCGATTGCGGAGCTTCTCGGCGCCCCCAACGGATCCCCCGAACCTGAGTCTCCGAACCCGAGCCTCCGAACCTGAGCCTGGCACCGGTTCCGTCTGGCACCGGTTCCGTAGCACGGGCTCCGCCCGCAAGCGAGCGAGGGGTCCTCTTGCCACCCCTAGCCGATCGCCAGTGTTTACAGGCGGTTGACGGTAGATTCAGCGCTTCTGCGCGCGCCTTCCGACATCGCCGTGTCCACCCAGCAGAAGGCGAACACGAGGTCCGCCCGGCTCAAGGAGGACGCCATGCTCAAGGGGAAGACGCCGCTGACGATCGCGATCGTGCTCGGCCTGCTGGCAGGCACCGTGGCCTACATCGGAATCCAGCGGGAGAAGACGCTCGCCAGGACGGGCTGGAACCTGGTGCCAGTGATCGTCGCGGCCCAGGACATCCCGGAGGGCACGACCATCGGCTTCGAGATGCTCAGCCAGCGGCCGATCCCCGAGCAGTTCGTGACCAGCTCCATCGTCAAGCCGGACAGTGCCAGCTACGTGGTCGGGCAGAGGGTGCTCGTGCCCGTCCAGGCCGGCGACGCGCTGCTCTGGAGCCAGTTCGAGACCTCGAAGGCCTCGGAGCGCCTCTCGTCCACCGTCCAGAGAAAGGGCCGCGCCCTGACCGTCGACCTCAGCGGCGCCAAGATGAGCGTCGGCGGCTGGGTCCGCCCCAACGACCACGTGGACATCATCGGGTCCTTCCGCGACTCGAGCAGCGGCGAGCAGGTCTCCACGACCCTCATGCAGAACGTGGTGGTCCTGGCCACGGGCAAGATCACCGGGACGACCAACATCAACCTGCTCTCCGAGAGCGAGCGCGGCTACAACAACATCACCTTCCTGCTGCTGCCCGAGGAGGCCGAGATTCTCTCGCTGGCGGCGGACCTGGGGTCGCTCACGCTGACCCTGCGCAACCCCGAGGACATCGACGAGCAGGACTCGCGAGGCCACTCGACCATCCACACCCTGCTGTCGGGAGAGCGCCTCAGCGCGCTGCGCCCCATCCGGACCCGGTTCCTGCTGCCGGACGTCATCAAGGGCGTCAAGAGCTCGAGCGAAACCCCGCGGTAGGGCGAGACAAGTGTGTGGGGTTCGCCGCCCGGGCCGCATTGTGCGGTCCGGGCGTTTTTTCGTGGCAACAGGCCCCGGACCCGAGCCTGGCACCGGCCTCCCGAACCTGAGCCTGGCACCGGCCTCCCGGACCCCGAGGCTGGCACCGGCCTCCCGGACCCGAGCCTGGCACCGGCCTCCCGGACCCCGAGCCTGGCACCGGCCTCCAGGACCCGAGCCTGGCACCGGACCCCGGTTACCCCGGTTGTTGACGTGCGCCCCGGCACAGGCTGAGCTATCGCCACCATGCGCAAACCACTCGTCGCCACGCTCCTCTTCTCCATCGTCCTCGCCGCCCACGCCTGCTCCACCCCTCCCTCAGGCTCCGAGTCCGACGCCTCGACCGCCGAATCACCGGACGCAGCCGATGCGGCCTCTGGCGCCCAGGACGGCGCGCTCCCGGCCACCGACGCCCAGCCGTCGCCCGCGGACGCGGCGGAGCCTGGCACCGATGCTTCGCCCCTGGCGGCCGATGCCGGCGCACTCCCCGATGCCGCCGGATCCAGCCCCGACACCGGAGCTGGCTCGGTCGACGCCGGCGCTGGCGACTTCACCCCCGAGACCAGCAACACCGCCGAATACCTGATGCAGGTCTGGGGCTCGTCCGGCTCCGACGTCTGGGCGGTGGGCTGGCACGGAGCGGTGCTGCACCGCGCTGCGGGCGCCTGGACCAAGGTCACCGTCGCCTCGACCTCGACCCTGCTCGACGTCTGGGGCACGGGCGCCGAGGACTTCTGGATCAGCGGGATGGGCTCGACGCTGCTGCACCGCCAGTCCGGGGCGTTCACCTCGGTCAGCTACCCCGGAGGCGACACGCTCTACGGCCTGTACGGCTTCGCTTCCAATGACGTCTGGGCCGCCGGACTGGGCGGGGCGCTGCTGCACTGGAACGGCACCGACTGGCAGACCGTCAACTCGGGCACCACCAAGTGGCTCTGGAGCATCTGGGGCAGCTCCACGAGCGACTTCTGGGTCGTCGGGAACGACGCCGCCGTCCTGCACGTCGTCGACGGCACCTCGACCCTGGTCGACGTCAGCGGCGTGACCACCTCCAGCCTCAAGGGCGTCTGGGGCACTTCCCCGAACGACGTGTGGGCGGTCGGCGCCAACGGCACCATCCTCCACTACGACGGAGTCGCCTGGGCCCAGACCCCCTCCCCCGTCACCTCGACGCTGCACCAGGTCTGGGGCACCGGCACCAGCAACGCGTGGATCGTCGGCCTGGGCGGCGTGGTGTTGCACTGGGACGGCGCGGCGTGGTCGCCCTGGACCTCCGGGACCCCGAACTCGCTCTGGGGTGTCTGGGGCACCGGCCCCGACGACTTCTGGATGGTCGGCGAGAAGGGCACCATCCTCCACAAGCCCTGACCCGCGCCGAACGAGCCGGGGCCAGCCAACCGGCTCCGGCGCCCGCTCTTCGGACCGCTGCGCCCTACTCCTTGGCCAAACCGCGCGACAGGCCCGCATCCCTGCGCGGCCCCGCCGGCGGTGGCTCCTGTTCGCCACGCGGTCCGATGGACAGCCGGTCCAGAACGCCCTTGAGCCGAACGTGGAGGGCGGCCAGGTCGCGCAGCACCGGGTCGTCCGACTTCCCGTAGTCCAGCTCGTCCAGGAAGAGCACCGGGCCCTGCGCATCGGCCCACTTCTTGTGTGCGCCCTCGACGGCCAGATCGGCATTGAGCTCGTCGAGCCGGAAGAAGACGAAGCTCAAGAAGCGCTCCACCTCCTCGAGGGCCTCGCGGTATTCCTCGCGCTGCAGGTACTCGGCCGGCACCCGGTACGCCTGGGCCACGTCGGTCTCCTGCCCCTGCTTCGCTTCCCTCTCCCCCTCGTTGGCCTTCATGTCCCCCCCCTCGTCGAGGCCGCCGCTTCGCGGTCCCGGCACCCCGCGACGACGGACGTCCATCCGCCCGGGGCTGCGACCTCGTCGAGGAACCTCCTAGCACGCGGGTCTGACATCATCCCGGACGCGGACCGATATCTTCCGATATCTTCCGGACCCACTTCGACAGGAGCCCCGCAATGGCCATCCTCGACAAGCTCATGAGCAAGCTGAAGAGCGACCCCGACTTCAAGGGCATGGGCGACGAGCAGAACCAGGCCATCGTCGATGCGCTGATGGCGATGATCTTCAGCGACGCCAAGCTCGACCCCGTCGAGGCTCAGGAGTTCGACCGCCAGATCCGGCTGCTGCCCTGGCGCTGGGCCCAGGACGAGCGCGCCCGCGAGAAGGTCATCGCCGCGGCGCGCGAGAAGGTCGACGCCCTCGCGGACCCCGCCGCCGCCCAGGCCTTCGCCCAGACCCTGGCCCAGCGCCTGCCCGCCCAGCCCGTGCGGGAGAAGGTCTACAAGATGTGCCTGGCCATCGCTTTCGCCGACCGGCAGACGCAGGCCGGCGAGAGCCGGATGCTCCTCCTGGTGGAGAAGGCCTTCGGCATCGACGAGGCCCGGGCGAACGCGCTGTCCGCCGAGGTCAAGCGCGGCTAGCCGGGCCGTTCACTTGGCCTCGAAGTCGTAGGTGAGCGAGGCCGTGCACGGGCGCCCCGCCGCCGAGAACGCCCACTTCCTCACCGCGGACAGCGCACAGGCCTTCATCGCGGCGTCCGTCATCGAGTCCTCGGACAGCTCGGCCGACTCGACGGCGCCGGCGGCCCCGAGCCCCACCCGCAGGACCAGCTTCCCGCCCAGGCCCGGGCTCTTCTCGAGCGCTCGCTCGTAGCAGTTCTGGATCGTCCGGATGTTCCGCTTGGAGACCTTGGCCACCGCGGCGTCGTCACAGCGGTCCGCGGCCGCAGCCGGCGCCGCCGGAGCCTCCGCCGCGGCCTCTGGCTGCTTCAGCGCCTTGGCCTGAACGAGCAGCTTCTCCGCTTGCGCCATCGCCTGGTCGAGCTGCTCGCGGGTCTCCTCATCCCGCGCCTGAGCCTTCGCCTCGGCGATCTGCAGGCGAGCACGGGCCAGGGCGGTCTCCAACTGCTGCTGCGTATTGGCTGCCGCCGGCGGCTCCTCCTGCGTGGCCGGAGCAGCCGCCGGCGCGGAGGGCTCCGGGGGCGGGACGTCGTCGGCCGGCTCGCGAACCAGGACGAAGGCGGCAGCACCGAAGCCGGCGAGCGCGAGGGTGGTCACGCTCATCACGGCGAGCAAGACTTTCGGCCCAGACCCGGAGCCGGAGCCGGACCCGGAGCCTGAACTGCCCGCGGCCGCGGCCGCGCCGCACCGCGAGCAGCGATCGGCGTTTGGCAGAATGGACGTTCCGCACTTAGGGCAGGTGGCCATGGTCCCTCCAGAAAGGCGCCCATCATGCCACTGCGGGGGTGCCGGGCCGCTGAGCCGGTCCGGTGAGCCGGTGCCAGGCTTCGGGAAAAGCCACGGAAAACCAGCACTTGCTGAGGGCCGGTGCCAGGCTCGGGTTCCGGGCCGGTGCCAGGCTCGGGTTCCGGGCCAGTGCCAGGCTCGGGTCCCACGGGCCGGTGCCAGGCTCGGGTCCTACAGCACCAACCCCAGCTGCAGCGAGGCCGCGCCGAACCCATGCGGCCCGGCATCCTGCCCGAACTGAGCCTTGGCGATCCCCACCTCGGCTCGCAGCCCCAGCCGCAGCCAGCGCCACAGGGTCGCCTCGGCGTCCACCTCCACCGCGCCCGTCGCGCCGCGCAAGGACTCCCGGGAGCGGAAAGCCGACGCGGAGTCCTCCGAGTCGGTGGCCTTGTCCAGCCAGAGCATCCCCACCGCCAGACCCGGTGCCACACTGAAGGACTCGCCCAGGTAGAAGGCGTAGCCGGCGCCGATCTCCGCCCGCGTCCCGCTGATCCGGAAGGGCAGCTCCCTCTCGAACGCCACCTCCGTCCCCTGCGCCCCCAGGTGCCCGACCCGCCCGTGGATCAGCAGCCCCTGCACCGGCCAGTTGCGCATCAGGATCCGCGCGCCGACCTCCCAGGACGCCGGCAGGAAGCTCTGCCGCACCGCGCCCGAGAACATCAGCAGCCCGCCGCCCTCGGCCATCGCCCCGAACTCCAGCCTCCGGGGAATCAGCCGCGACAGCTCGGCGCGCTCGCCCTCGGCCAGGGTCAGGTTGCCGCGGTACAGCACCTCGTTTCCCGTCCGCAGCTCCAGCGCATGCCGGCCCGGCTCCACCGCCACCCCGCCCGGCAGCAGCCCCTTGGCGGTCCCGTCCACCAGCACCGAGAGCCCCTCGGCGGAGGCCGCGTAGCTGTAGAGCACCGGCTTGCCCACCCGCGTCGGGCGGCCCGCCAGGACGATGGGGTCCTTGCCCAGGATGTCGCTCTCGGAGGTGGGCCTCTGCTTGCCCTGCGTGTACGCGTACGTCCGCTCGCGCGCCCAGTCGTGGGCCTCGCTGGCGGTGACCGCCCCGTCGCCGTCGCGGTCGCCGTGGAGAAGCGCGTCCATCAGGAAGTGCGTGTAGATGTCGTGGCCCAGCTCCTCGGCCTCGCGGGCGGTCTCTCCGAAGGCGGCGGCGGTGAGCACCACCGTGGCCTCCGAGACCTCCTCCAGCGTGGGCAGCGCGGCCTTGTGCTCGGCCAGCGCTTTCTCCAGCGCGTCGCTGAGCTGGCTCTTGCCGTTGCCCGAGTGGCAGGAGGCGAGGATGACCGCCTTGCGCCGCGAGGGGATCCTCTCGACCTCGCGCAGCAGGTCGTCCACCGCGATGCCCGTCTCGGCGAGCAGGTCCAGCCTCGTGTCCCGGCTCACCAGGTAGCGCTTGAGCGGCCCGCCCGGCTTGCGGCCCAGCGAGCCGTGCGTCGAGAAGTAGAGGACGACCGTGTCGCGCGGGTCGCGGGCCTTGGCCGCAACCTGCTGGATCGCCTCGAGGATCGCCGCGCGCGAGGTCTTGGCCGCCTCGATCCGCAGGTCGACGGAGTCGAAGCCGGTGAGCGCTCCGGCCAGCGCCTGCGCGTCGCTGCCGGCGAACCGGAGCGGCTTGAAGCGCTCGTCCTCGAAGGCGTCGATGCCCACCAGCAGCGCGATCTTCTTGGGCCTGGCGACGCCCGCGGTCTCCTCGACCGGCGCGAAGGGCACGAGCTTGGGCCCGCCCTTCACCCCGAGCTCGTCGAGGGGCCGGCCGGAGGCGGTGGCGCAGCCGGCGCACGCGAGCGCCGCGATCGCCTGGCGCCAGCTCACCGGAAGCTCTCGTCGGGCTCGACGCCCTCGGGCGGCGGGAGCACCTCGAGCACTTCCAGGACGCAGTCCGGGCAGGCCGCCGCCAGAGCCTTGGCATCCGCCGCGAAGGAGAAGCCGGCCGGGAAGGGCTTGGGAGAGGCAACCAGGCTCACGCGCACCGGGCTGCCGTAGTCCATCGTCTGGATGGCCAGCACCTGCTTGTCGGCGACCAGCGCGTGCTCGCCCACAGGCATCAGCGCCGGCTGCGGCTCGCTGTCGGCGCGTCCGTCCGGCCAGACCCCCAGGCTCGCCTTGGGCCCGGCGATCTGCAGGTGCACCGCCGCGCCGGACATCAGCCGGAAGCGGACCAGCAGCACCTCGCCGGGCCGCAGCTGCTCGCGCTGGGCGGCGCGGCGCGAGATGAAGGGCTTGCCGTTGAAGCGGCCGCCGATGACCCCGATGAGGTTCGCCTTGAGCGCCGACGCCGGAGCGGTGGGACCGCCCTTGATGCCGTCGTAGCCGCCCGCGCCGGCGGGCCCGGTTCGCTGCCCCAGCAGGAGGACCGGCACCGCCACCAGCAGCAGCGCCGCGACGCCCAGCGCCGGGCGCCAGGTCGCGCCGCCCAGCCACCCGATCACCTTTTCCCAGAAGCTCGGCTGCTGCGCCTCCACGCGCTTGTTGGCGGGGAGCATCAGGCCTCCGCGCCTGATGGGGACCGCCGCCTCGAACATCTGGTCGGCCTCGGACGCCGTGAGGTCGGCCTTCTCGCCCGCGAGCGCCGCGAGGATGCGCTCGCCGTCGACGGAGCCCAGCGCGTCCAGGCAGGCCTCGCACGGCGACTTCAGGTGCTCGGCGACGGCGGCGCGGTCGGCCTGGGCCAGCTTGCCCGCGAGCAGGGCCTCGAGGCGTGCGGCGGTGAGGATGGAGCAGCTCATGCCTCGCCCTCCTCCAGCAGCATCCGGCACAGGTCGCGCTTCACCGCGTCGCGGAACCGCATCAGCTTCACCGTCACCGTCCCGTGGGGCACGTCGAGCTTGGCGGCGATCTCGCGGGTGGTGTGCTCCGGCTCGCCGTACTTCAAGGTCACGATTTGCCTCAGCTTCTCGTCCTGCACTCCCGCCAGCAGCCGCTGCACCAGCGCGATCCGCCGCTCCCGGGCCTGCTGGTCGTCCGCCGGCAGGTCGGCTTCCCGCTCCACGGCCAGCGCGTCGAGGGCCTGCTGCCGCTTGTGCTCCTGGTCGCCGCGGGTCCTGCAGACGTTGGCGGCGATGGTGAACAGCCAGCCCTGGAAGCGCTCGGGCTCGGTCAGCCCGGTGACCGACCGGAAGGCGCGGGCGAAGGTCTCCTGGGCCAGGTCCATGGCCCGCTCGCGGTCGCCCTTGGCGCTGAGGAGGCAGTAGCCCATGACGCCCTTCTGGAAGCGATCGAAGAGGGCCCGGCTGGCCGCCCGGTCGCCTTCCTGCGCGGCGCGCACCAGGCCTGCGAGGTCCTGGCCTGGTGCGTCGCGCTGTGCCGGAGCGGGCTGCATCGCCCCTACCCATACCGCAGTCGTGGACCGGGTGGACGTCATCGAGGGGCTGTGGAGCTGGAAACCGAGGTCCACCCAGTCCACGCCGTCCACCAAGTCCACCCGGTCCACCCAGTCCACCGAGGCGGCCCCTACGGCAGCGACACGCGGAACAGCTGCTCGTAGCCGCTGATGGGGTCGCGCGTGAAGTAGTAGAGCGTCTGGCCGTCCGGGGTGAGCGCCGGGTAGTTGTGGTGGGCGGTCAGGAACGTCGCCGGGTTCATCGCCGACAGCGCCGCACCCGAGCCGCCGCTCCACAGCTGCATGAAGCCCGTCGCCAGGTCGCGCAGCATCACCACCTCGCGTCCGGCGACCGCGATCGTCGTCAAGAAGTTGTCCTCCTCGCCAATCGGGAAGCGGCGGGTCACGGCGGCGCCGCCGGCGGACACGTCCACGACCAGGGCGTAGCGCTGCGCTTGGGGCGGGGTCGTCGCCTGCAGGCGGACCCTGCCGTCGGGCAGCCACGACGCGGTGCAGTCGCCGCTCCAGTCGGCGGTCCTCTGGAACAGGTCCTGGCTCGTGCCCTCGATGGTCCAGGTCATGGGCAGCTCGGTGAGCGCGCCGGTGGCCAGGTCGATGCGCGCGAAGCCAGGGTCGGCCCGCTGCTGCTGGGCGCCGGCGCCCTGCGTCTCGACCAGCAGCTCCTCGGCCACCGGGCTCCTCAGCGACGTGCTGCTCCAGCGTCCCGAGAAGCAGCGCTCGGTGGCGCAGGTGCGGGTGAGCAGCGCGGCGCGGGCGCCGGTCGCGGTGTCGATGCTGCTGAGCGTCGTCGTGTCGTTGTTGGTGCCGTTCTCGATCAGCAGGAACTTCGACCCGTCGCCCGAGAACGCGCCGCCGGCGGGGGTGGAGACCGTGGCCAGGGTGCGGTCGGTGAGCGCCGCCAGGTCGACCTTCACCAGCGTCAGGGCGATGCCCTGCGTGCCGTAGAACTGCGCATCGCAGTCGTTGGGGTGCTGCTGGGCGTACTCGAAGGTGCAGCCGTGCAGCGGGATGGCGACGAGGCTCTTGGCCTCGTGCTGCAGGAGCGCGAAACCGCTGGCCCAGCCCAGGCGCCCGAGGAGCGGCCCCTGCTGCCGGGCCCCGCTGGCCAGGTCGATGCGCACCAGCGCCCAGGTGTACTGGAACATCTCGCCGAAGAGCGTGTCGCCCACGCCGCGCGAGGACTGGGCCTCCAGCAGGTAGAGCGCGCCGCCCTGCACGAAGTGGTGGCCGTACTTGCGCCAGGGCAGGGACGCCAGCTCCTGGCCGGTGACCACGTCCAGGAAGACCAGCGAGTCGACGCGGTATTGGGGCTGCGAGGGATCCTGCCGGTAGGCCCAGTAGGCCAGGACGCGGTCGCTGATCAGCTCGAGCTTCGGGGAGTAGCTGGAGGACAGGTCCACCTTGGCCGCGAGCACCGTCTCCTGCCCGCCCGGGATGGCGACCTTGAGGAGGTCGAAGCCCGAGTCGCCGCCGAGCTTGCGGGCGACACAGACGAACGAGCGGGTCGAGTCGTAGACCGGGGATTGGTAGTCGCCGGCCTGGCGGGTCAGCCGCTCCTCGAAGCCCACGCCCTGCAGGTCGATGATGCCCGGCACCGTCTCCAGCGGGATCAGGTCCAGGCGGCCCAGGTCGTTCACGCCGCCGCCGAACAGCACGAAGCTCTCGTAGCCGCCGCGGCCGCGGGCGTCGTTGAGCACCAGCTTGTAGCGGGCGGGGGCCAGCTCGAACTCGAAGACGCCCGAGGCGTCGGTGCTGGTGCGGACGATCGAGCCGTCGGCGGCGATGAGGTGCGCCGTCACGCCCTCGGCCGCCGCGCCGTCGCGCACCGCGGTGCCGGTCAGGGTGCCGACCGCCTTGGGGTCGACCTTGTCGTCGAAGCCGCCGCTGCAGAGCGGATCGTCGCAGCCGTCGTCCGAGGTGGGCGCGGGGTTGAGGGGACCGCCACAGGCGGCCATCGAAAGGGCGAGCAGCGCGGTCAGCAGTCGGTTTCGCATCGAGATCTCCTCCGAGTCTAGCAGTTCGAGGAGAAGGACCAGGCAAGCGCCCGACGATTACAGACTCGCGGAATGCCGCGGATCCGCTAGGTTTTTCTCGAGTGTGGCACCGGCCCGCCTCGTGCCTGGCACCGGCCCGCGAGCGCGCGGAGGCTCGCTCCCGCCTGTCTCGTCCAGCCTGCCGGCGCCGCGGACCCTGGCACCCGCCGCTCGCTCGGGCGGCGACCGGGAGCGAGGACTGGGTGCGGGATGATCTTTTGCTTTCCTTTCGGTTAGTCTTGCGCCGCTTTTCCCCAGCCAATCCAAGGAGCTGCCCCATGGCCGTGCGCACGCCGAAGAAGGAATCCACCGCCGCCTCTGGAGAGGTGAAGGCCCTGGAGCGCGCCCGCGCCCACGCCGTCGCCCGCAACGGCATGGACCCCGAGACGCTGCGCGGCGAGTTCGCGCACCACCTGCAGTGCTCGCAGGGCAAGGACGAGCACACCGCCACGCCGCTCGACCGCTTCTTCGCGGTGGCCTACTCGGTGCGCGACCACCTGATGAACCGGTGGATCGAGACCCAGCAGAGCTACTACAAGGCCGACGCCAAGCGCGTGTACTACCTCTCGCTCGAGTTCCTGATGGGCCGGGCGCTGGGCAACAACCTGCTCAACCTGGGGATGTACGAGTCGATGAGGAAGGCCCTCGAGGAGCTGGGCCTCGACCTCACCGACCTGCTGGAGAACGAGGTCGACGCCGGCCTGGGCAACGGCGGCCTCGGGCGCCTGGCGGCCTGCTTCCTCGACTCCATGGCGACCCTGGCCCTGCCGGCCTACGGCTACGGCATCCGCTACGAGTTCGGCATCTTCGAGCAGGACATCCGCAACGGCTACCAGATCGAGAAGCCCGAGGAGTGGCTGCGCTTCGGCAACCCCTGGGAGTTCGCCCGTCCCGAGTACCAGGTCCCGGTCGCCTTCATGGGCCGCACCGAGCGCCCCGACGGCGCCGGCGCGCGCACCAAGACCGCCTGGGTCGACACCCGCAAGGTCATGGGCATGCCCTACGACACGCCCATCGCCGGCTTCGAGAACGACGCGGTCAACACCCTGCGCCTGTGGCGCGCCCGCGCGTTCCAGGAGTTCGACCTCGCCGACTTCAACGCCGGCGACTACCTGGCCGCGGTCGAAGACAAGAACATGTCCGAGAACATCTCCAAGGTCCTCTACCCCAACGACCTGACGGTGATGGGCAAGGAGCTGCGCCTCAAGCAGCAGTACTTCTTCGTGGCCTGCTCCATCGCCGACATCGTGCGCCGCTACCTGAAGGCCCACGAGGGCTTCGAGGAGTTCTCCAGCAAGACCGCCATCCAGCTCAACGACACCCACCCCGCGGTGGCCATCGCCGAGCTGATGCGCGTGCTGGTCGACGAGCAGGAGGTGCCCTGGGACAAGGCCTGGGAGATCACCCGCGAGACCTTCGGCTACACCAACCACACGCTTTTGCCCGAGGCGCTGGAGAAGTGGTCGGTGGACCTGTTCAGCCGCCTGCTGCCGCGCCACCTGGAGATCATCTACGAGATCAACCAGACCTTCCTCGACGAGGTGAAGCGGCGCTACCCCGGCGACGGCGGCAAGCTGGCGCGCATGTCGCTCATCGAGGAGGGCAGCCACAAGATGGTGCGCATGGCGCACTTGGCGGTGGTGGGCAGCCACTCGACCAACGGCGTGGCGGCGCTGCACACCGACCTGCTCAAGGCCGAGCTGCTGCGCGACTTCGACCAGATGTGGCCGGAGCGGTTCAACAACAAGACCAACGGCGTCACCCCGCGCCGCTGGCTGCTGCTCTCCAACCCCGAGCTGGCGAGCCTCATCTCCGCCGCCATCGACAAGGGCTGGGCGACCGACCTGGACCAGCTCAAGAAGCTCGAGCCGCTGGCCAAGGACGCCTCGTTCCGCAAGAAGTTCCGGGAGATCAAGCGGCACAACAAGGTGCACCTGGCCGAGGTCATCAAGCGCGAGAACGGCATCACCGTCGACGTGGACTCCATCTTCGACGTGCAGATCAAGCGCCTGCACGAGTACAAGCGGCAGCTGCTGTGCCTGATGCACGTCATCGCGCAGTACAACCGCATCAAGGCCAACCCGCGCATCAACATCGTGCCGCGCACGGTCATCTTCGGCGCCAAGGCCGCGCCGGGCTACGCGATGGCCAAGGCGATCATCAAGCTCATCAACTCGGTGGGCGAGGTGGTCAACCACGACACCGACGTGCGCGGGCGGCTCGCGGTGGTCTTCATGAAGAACTACCGGGTGTCCCTGGCCGAGAAGATCTTCCCGGCCGCCGACCTGTCCGAGCAGATCTCCACCGCCGGCAAGGAGGCCTCGGGCACCGGCAACATGAAGTTCTCGCTCAACGGCGCGCTGACCATCGGCACGCTCGACGGCGCCAACGTCGAGATCCGCGAGGAGGTGGGCGCGGAGAACTTCTTCCTCTTCGGCCTGACCGTCGAGCAGGTCCACGAGCTGCGCCGCAAGGGCTACAACCCGTGGGAGTTCTACCGCAACGACCGCGAGCTCAAGGGCGTCATCGACGCCATCGCCGACGGGACGTTCTCGCCCGGCGAGCCCAAGCTCTTCCAGCCCATCGTCGACTCGCTGCTGCACGGCGGCGACCCCTACCTGCACCTGGCCGACTTCGCCGCCTACATGGAGTGCCAGGCCCGCGTCGACGAGGTCTTCAAGGACCAGGACGAGTGGACGCGCCTGGCCATCCTGAATGTGGCCCGCATGGGCAAGTTCAGCTCCGACCGCACCATCCGGCAGTACGCCTCGGAGATCTGGAAGGCCAAGGGCGTGAAGCAGAAGTAGACCGTCGTAGACGTGGACGTTGACGGCGACGTGAACGGCGACGTGGTCGATCGAGAGTGCCCCGGGCGGTCATCCCACCTCCCAGGCACTCCGTCCGACCACGTCGCCGTCGCCGTTCACGTCAACGACCACGACCACGACCACGACCACGTCTACGCTCACGTCACGACCGCGCGGGCCGACGTTGACGTTGACGTGGACGTTGACGGCGACGTGAACGGCGACGTGGTCGATCGAGGGTGCCCCGGGGCGGTATCCCGCCTCCCAGGCACTCCATCCGACCACGTCGCCGTCGCCGTTCACGTCAACGACCACGACCACGTCTACGCTCACGTCACGACCGCGCGGTCGTTGACGTTGACGTTGACGTGGACGTGGACGTGGACGGCGACGTGAACGGCGACGTGGTCGATCGAGGGTGCCCCGGGGCGGTCATCCCACCTCCCAGGCACTCCATCCGACCACGTCGCCGTCGCCGTTCACGTCAACGACCACGACCACGACCACGTCAACGCTCACGTCTACGACCGCGCGGGCCCGGCCGAAGTCGCCGATCCACTTAATTTCCGGCCCTTTTTCCGCGACGACTTCTTGACCCTGCTCACCCGGCGGGCAGAGAATTCAACGATCACATGGCGACGCCGCCCACCGGGTTTCCACAGACCTTCGGCAAGTACCGCCTGCTGCGCAAGCTTGCGCGCGGCGGAATGGCCGAGCTTTTCCTGGCGACCGACCCGTCCGGGCTGCCGGTGGTCATCAAGCGGGTCCTGCCGCATTTCACGCAGGAGACCGAGTTCCTCAAGATGTTCCTCAACGAGGCGCGCATCGCGGCGCTCCTCAGCCACCCCGGCATCGTCAAGGTCTTCGACCTGGGGATGGAGGGCGAACACCTCTACATCTCGATGGAATTCGTGGACGGCTTCGACCTGGAGACCCTGGCCAAGCTCTCCGGCGGCAAGCTGCCCCCCCACATCGCCGCGCGGGTGGGCGCCGACGTCTGCGACGCGCTCCACTACGCCAACCGCATGACGGACCTGGAGGGCAGACCCCTCAACGTGGTCCACCGCGACGTGACGCCGGGCAACGTGATGGTCACCCGGCGCGGGAACATCAAGCTCGTGGACTTCGGCGTGGCCAAGGCCGCCGCCCAGCTCGAACGCACCCGCCCCGGCGTGGTCAAGGGCAAGTTCCGCTACATGTCGCCGGAGCAGATCAACTTCAAGGAGCTCGACGGCCGCAGCGACCTGTTCTCGCTGGGCGTGCTGCTCTACGAGGTGTGCACCGGCGAGCGGCCCTTCGAGCGCAAGCAGCTGCTCGACATCATCAACGCGCTGATGAACTACACGCCGCCGCCGCCGACGGAGGTCGTCAAAGGGTTCCCCAAGCCGCTCTCGATCGTGATCATGCACGCGCTCGAGAAGGACCGGGATACCCGCTACAAGAGCGGCCGCGAGATGCAGCAGGCGCTCGAGCAGGCCATCCGCACCACCCCGACCGCCAGCGCCGAGCTGGCCGCCTTCATCACCGAGCTGGCCCGCTCGCACCCCAAGGAGCTGGCGCCGGTCGCGCCCGAGTTCGAGGGAGTGCAGGGCGCGACCGACCCGAACCGGGCGCAGCTCTCGGACGCCGACGAGACCTCGAAGGTCAAGGCTTCGAAGGTCAACAAGAACAGCGGGGAGCTGCGCACCGAGGCCCTCTCCGGCGACCAGGTCAAGCGGATGATCGCCGAGGCCGACCGCCGCCACGCGGCCTCGGGCTCCGGCCGCACCCCGCCCCCGGTCGCGACCAACCGCAACAGCGGCCGCCAGCCCTTCTCCGTGGGCCCGCCCGAGGAGCAGGAGGCCACGGCGCTGGCGCTGGGCGACGACAACGAAGAGACCACGACCGATCCCGTGGCGCGGCGCCGGGCGCCCACCTCCTCGGCGGTCCGCAAGTCGGGGCCGCACGCTCCCCTGCCGGCCAACCCGGCCAACGCCGCGACCATGGACGGCGACGGCCCCGTCTTCGACGAGAGCGAGCCCAAGTCGCCCGAGGAGGGCCCGGACACCCTCAAGGTTCGCCACCCCTCGCGCACCTCGCAGCGCGCGCCGGCGGCGCCGCCCCGGCCGATCACGCCCAAGCCGGCCCCCGCGCCCGCCAAGCCGTTCGACCCGCGCGACTTCGGCGACGACGACGACGTGGACATCCCCACCATCAGCAACGTCAAGAGGCCGGACTCGTTGCCGCCCCCCGTCGCCGCCGACTACGACTCCGACGGCGATGGCGACGACGAGCAGTCCCAGGTCAGCGCGGTGAGCAGCGTCACCGCGGCGCAGCGGCGCTCGAGCACGCGCACCCGGATCCTCCTGGTGCTCCTCATCCTTTCGGCGCTGGCGCTGCTCGGCTGGTTCGC
>DASXVQ010000075.1:0-64389 GCA_036504155.1 Myxococcales bacterium | reverse complement strand
CCTTCGCCAATCAGGTCCAGCACCAGATAGCGTCCGACGCTGCTGCCTCGCGCAAGCGGGGCAATGGCCGAGGTCTTTGCCCCGCTGCTCGGCAGCGTGGGCTCGCACGTCGAGGTGCCGTGCTGCGTCTTCGGGTCGGGGGTCGTCATGGGACCTGGGTTCGCGCGATCTCGAGGCGAGGCTCGCCGCCCTCCGGGCTGCGTGCCCCGCCCCCAGGGAGGTAGAGCGCGCGCGGGGCGACGAGGGCGGCGAATGCGAAGGCGGCAAAGGCCAGGGCAACCTGGCGCCCGGAGCGATCTTCCATGGGGCCTCCTGCCCCGAGGGTATACCGCGCCTGGCGCCGAGGAGAACGAAGCTGGAAACATCGGTAGCGCAGGCGGTGTGGGGAGGGGCCTCGTCAGCCGTCGCTCGCCGCCATCACCATCGATGCGTCCTCCCAGGTGCTCAGCGAGCCCATCGTCGCGGCGCCCGCGGCATCCCCGATCGCTTCGGGGTCGCTGCAACGCATGCCCGACGCTCGAGGATCAAGCCCACGCCACTTGCCACACGGCAGGAACTGTCCCCACGTGGGGACAGTTCGCCCCTCTGAAAAAGGGCCTTCGGCGGGCCGCGGCGCCAGTTGCCACACGCGGGGTTCCTCTCGCGCGTGGGAGAAGATGCGCCGCGGGAGAAGACCGGTGACCGGCCTCCAGGCGGGGCGCAGGCCCGCCCTTGCCGTCCGGCCGCACGAAAAGTAGAACCCGGACTGTCACCGCCATCGGCCGAGGGGGAATCGACATGCCGGACAAGAGCGCCACGCCCGTCGTCGGTCCACAGCAGCTTCGCCAGATCGCCGAGTTCGTGCTGCGCGTGGGCGCCGCCGGCGATCTGCGCAGCACCCTCACCGTCGGCAGCCACCTCTTCAGCCGGCTCTTCCACTCCTCCGAGGCAGCCTTCCGCTCGCGGGACCCGAGCAAGCGCGACCCGCTGAACGACCTCGCCGCGCAGGAGGGGATGGCCGAGGCGAAGTGGAGCCGGACTCGGCTGCGCAACGCCATCGAGCTCGCCCTGATGGCGAAGGCACACGGCGACCTCCGGGCCTGGCCGTTCCTGCGCGCGAGCCACTACGAGGAGGTTCTCGGGCTGCCCGCCCAGAGGCGGCGCGAGCTGCTGGACCGCGCGCAGCAGGAGCGCTGGTCGGTCCGGCGGCTCAAGCAGGAAGTCGGCACGCTCAAGCCGCGGCGCAGGGTCGTGGCCAAGGTCCTGAGGAAGCCGGACAAGGCCTTGCGCCACGTCCGCAAGGCGATGAGCCTGGTCGCCACGCTGAACGCCCCGGGCAGCGCGCTGGCCGAGATCCTGGTCGAGGCCGGGATCGGCGCCGGCGAGGCCGCGAAGCTCACCGCGGCGGTGGCGAAGACCCTCGGGCTGCTCGGCCGCTACCGGGAGGACCTCGAGGAGATCGAGAAGCGCTCGTCGGCGAGGCTTCAGCTCTTGGTCGGGAAGCTGGCCGCGCCGCGATAGCGGACGCCTGCGGCGGCTTCCTTCATCGAGCCCGAGCGGTCCACGACGAGGTCCGGCTCGCGGAGGGCGAAGAGCAGCGCCTGTCGCTGAAGTGGGAAGGCAAGCGAGCCGGCCAGTAGCTTGGCGCCCGACCTGGAGGGTTTGATCGACCTCCTGCCTCTGCTATATCGCCCGTCACGCGAGTCCCAGCGGGCCAATGCTCGGAGAGGAACCCGCGCTCGGAGGGGGATCCCATGACGCAGTCCAGGCTGACGGCCATCGTCGCAGCGACGCTCCTGTGCGCCTGTCCCGGGGGCGGACCGGGACCCGACCCGGAGCCCGACGCCGGCTCGGACCCGACGCCCGCCTTCGTCCACACCACGATCATCGGGACCGCCCTCGACGACGCCGACGGCGCCGCGCTCGCGGGGGTGGAGATCTCCGCCTACGGCAAGAGCACGACCACCGGCTCCGACGGCACGTTCGCCCTCGAGGACCTGACCGTGCCGGCCGAGCGCTGCGCGCTGGTCGCCAGGAAGACCGGCTACTTCGCCACCGGCAAGGCCGCCGTCCCGGTCGACGCCGGGGTGAGCCGGTTCCGCCTGCGGCTGGTCAAGAAGGTCGCCCAGCCCGTCGCCGCGAGCGGAGGGTCCGTCTCGCTCGCCGACGGCTCCGGCGTGCAGTTCCAGGCGTCCAGCTTCACGAAGGATGGCCAGGCGTTCACGCAGACGGTCCAGGTCGCAGCGCGCCACCTCGACCCCACCGCCAGCAGCTTCGGGGCCCAGTTCCCCGGGGACTACGCCGCCGTCCGCCAGGACGGGTCGGGCTCCATGCTCGTCTCGTACGGCGTGGTCCAGGTCGAGATGGAGGACGAGCTGGGCGAGCAGGTCGAGCTCGCCAGCGACCTGCCGGCGACGCTCACCTTCCCGGTCCCAGACTCGATGAAGGGCCAGGCTCCCGCGACCATCCCGCTCTGGTACTTCGACGAGGACGAGGGCATCTGGAAGGAGCAGGGGACGGCGACGCTCGACGTCGACCGGTACGTGGGCCAGGTCCAGCACTTCTCGTCGTGGAACAGCGACCAGCCGGAGAAGACCGCCTGGGTGACGGGCACGGTGACCTGCGGCGGCAAGCCGATCGCCGGGGTCTCGGTCACGGCCGGGCCGAGCCGAGGCACGACCGACGAGACCGGGCACTTCAAGATCCCGGTGCCGGCCAACACCCAGGTCACGGTTCGCATCGAGGAGGACGGCGTCGTCCGCTCCACCGTCGAGCGCCAGGCCGGCCCGATCGCCCCCGGCGACACCGAGTCGGTGGGCGTCCTGCCGCTGGACTCCTGCCCCGCGCACCTCAAGGGCCGCGTCATCAAGCAGGACGGCAAGCCGGTCAGCGCGCAGGTCCGAGCCACGTGGGGCAGCGGCGGCAGCGACTTCCAGTTCGCGCCGGGCGGCAGCCTCAGCGTCGCGGCGCCGCCGGACACCGACGTCACCCTGGAAATCAGCGTCGAGGGCGGCGAGGGCGCGACCGTGACGCGGCGGACGCCGGCGGCCAGCGAGGAGGCCGACCTGGGCGATATCGTCGTCGCCGTGGCCGCCAACTGCGACTTCTGGGACGTCGACGCCAAGCCCTACAAGATTGCGCTCAGCGCCACGGGGGGGCTGCTGGCAGCCAACGTGTACAACTCGGGCATCGTGGAGATCCGCGACGCCGCCTCCGGTGCCGTGAAGCTCAGCCTGGATTCGGGCCCCGGCGGCGGCTCCTTCCTGCAGTTCAGCGCGGACGGCAAGCGGCTGCTGACGAGCAGCATCATGGGCGGGTCGCCGAAGGTGTGGGACGCCGACTCCGGGTCGGTGCTGCGGGACTTCACGACCGCTTCCATCGCGAGCTCCATGCTGATGCCGGACGGGTCCTCGATCCTGGGCAGGACCAACACGGACGAGCTGAAGCAGTACGCGGTGAGCGACGGGTCGGAGCTGAAGACCTTCGCCTTCAACCTGACGGATCCCATCGAAGTCATGGGCCTGCGCGGCGGCGGCAACGAGGTCCTGATCCTGCGCAACGCCGGAAACTTCTCGGTGACTGCCTGGGACCTGGTCTCGGACAAGGAGGCGCGCACGTTCGACATCGGCAGGTGCTCCGACATGGGCAGCATGCAGCTCTGGGCCCTCGACGGCGACGGGAGCGTCGTGGCGCTCCAGCCCTACGACTCCACGGCCGGCAGCCAGGGGGTCTTCTTCTGGGATACGGCGACCGGCCAGAAGATCAACGCCCAGGGGTTCTTCGCCTCTGCGACCGACACCGAGGCCGCGAAGCTGGCCTTCAAGCCCGACGGCACCGCCTTCGTGACCCAGCCGGCGCGCGGGTCGTCGAGCTACGACCCGCCGACGATGTACTCGTTCCCGGCGATGGCGAAGCTCTTCACCGTCCCCTGGCCCCAGTACAACCGCGTCGACGAGTACGCCTTCAGCGCCGACGGGCGCTTCCTGGCGATGGGGCAGGACGACAGCCTGGTGCGCATCGTGGACGTCACCAGCTGCCACTGACCTCGGGAGCCGACCTCGAAGAGAAGCGTTGGGGCTGACGGCCGCCGACTTCGGGCTGGACGCGCCGACTACTTCCGCCTGACCACCAGCGCGATGGGCCCGGCCTCCGCCTTCACCTCGGGCTGGTAGTACAGGTACGCCTGCGCCGCGGGCGCCTTGGCCCTCACCGGGAACTTCGCGCGCAGCTGGTACGGGTACTCGGCCGGGACCTTGGTCTTGAGCTGGTCGACGTAGAGCAGCAGCTCCTTGCCGGTCAGCGTGAACTTGCCGACCTTGCCCTGCGCCACGAGCTTGCCGACCGATGACGAGTCGACCTCGAAGCCCGGGGGCACGCCGAGCGCCAGCATGACCATCCCGGACGGCCCGGGGCGGTTCCAGGTCGCGGTGGCCCGCGCGGTGATGGTGTCGTCCGGCGCCAGCGTGACGCGGTCGTAGGCCATCTTGATGGAGAGCGCCTCTTCCTTCCCGGGCTTGGGGACCCAGGCCTTGGTCACGAGCTGGAACTGGGCGCGGGCGGTGCCGGCCATGGTGACGTCGACCGTGAGCGGCTTGCCCGGCTTGGCGTGCCGGGTGAGGTCCACGGTCTGCACCAGGTCGCTCGTCTCCGGCTTGATGAGCACCTTCGCGACCGCCTCGCCGTTCGCGGCGATCAAGACCTCGCCGGCCGCTTGCGCATCGGGCCCGGTCGCCTGCGCCGAGAGCAGCGTGCGCAGCACGAGCACCGTGGCCTGCGTCGAGCCCCAGGCGCCGCGGGGGTCGCGCGCCGAGAGGAGCCAGTCGAGCGCCGGCTTGACCAGCGTGGCGCGGCCGGAGCGGGCGAGCGCCATCGCCGCGAGCGCGGTGGTCTCGGCGTCGGCGGAGTTGCCGGCCGAGTACATCGCGGTGCGTGCGCCCGCCGAGAAGCGGGCCCTCTCGCCGTCGCGCGCGGAGGACTTCTCGAGTCGGTCCAGCGCCTCCGCCGAGGCGCCGTCGCGTCCGCCCAGCAGGAGCGTGTTGGCGACGAGCGCGGTGACGTAGGCGCCCTCGGCCTCGCGGCTGCGGCTGGCCAGGAAGGACATGGCGCTGTCCAGCGCCGGGCCGCGGTAGCCCGACTCCGCCAACGCCCAGGCGACGTAGGCGGTCGCGCCGAGCTTCCCGTGGAAGTCGTTGCGGTACAGGCCGTCGCTCAGGGACTGGCTGTCGGGCTGCCAGCTGCCGTCGATTCCCTGGCGCGAGATGAGCCACTCCTGGGTGCGGCGCAGGACGGCGGGGTCGACCTCGTACACCCGCGCCATGTCCGCGAACTCGAGCAGGCCGTAGGCGGTGAGGATCTGGTTGGCCGGTGCGCGCCCGAACCACTCGAAGCCGCCGCCCTTGACCTCGAAGGAGAGGAGCCGCTGGTAGCCGAGTTGGATGTACTCGATGGCCCGCGCCTCGACGTCCGGCTTCGCGGACTTGGTGCGGCGCAGGTAGTCGAGGACCAGCACGTTGGGGAAGGTCGCGGAGGAGGTCTGCTCGAAGCAGCCCGAGGGCATCTGCAGCACGCCCTCCAGGCCCTCGAGCGCCGCGGCGAACAGGCCCGGGTAGACGCGCAGCAGCACCTTCTCGCTCCCGGGGATCGCGCCCTTGGGCAGGGTGGCGGTGACGGTCTGCGTCTTGGAGCCGAGCGCGCCGCCGACGGCCGATTCGCCAGGCACGCCGTCCGGCCGGACTTCGATCTCGCGGCGGAGCGCGTCGTTGAGCTTGGAACCGAAGGCGTAGACGGTGAGCGTCTTCTTGCCGAAGGCCTTGGCGCGCAGCTTGAGCGGCACCCCCAGCACTTCGTCGGCGGCCAGCTCGATCTCCTGGACGCGCGGAGAGAGCGTCTCGAACCAGTCGGCGCCTTCGACCTCCAGCTTCACCTTCTGCGCCTGCGGCAGGTAGTTGTGCACCGCGATGGGGACTTCGATCTCGTCGCCGACGGTCAGCGCCACCGGAAGGTCGACGTCGACGAAGAAGTCCTGGAAGACGACGAGGCTGCCGCTGCCAACTCCCAGGCGTCCGTCGGCGGCGCTCGCGGTCGCGCTCACACGCCAGCGGGTGATGGAGTCGGCGACCGGCATCGTCACGCTCGCCAAGCCATCGGCGCCGGTGACGACGGACGGCGACCAGAACATCGTCTCCGGGAACCAGGAGCGCACGCGCACCTTGGCCTTCTCGGCGGCGGTGGCGGGCTTGGGCCCGGGCTTCGCCGGATCCGCGGCAGCCTTGGCCTCCGCCGGCCGCGGAGGCGGGAAGTGCGCGTTGTCGTCCTCGTCCCCCTGGGAGTTGGAGCCGAAGTTCTGGATGGCCTTGCGCTTGGACGAGAGATTGCTGCCCGCCGAGCCGGCGAACGCCACGTTTGCGTTCGCCTCGTCGCCTCCCAATGCGTTGGAAGACGCGGCGGACAGGGCGCGCAGGTTCTGGCCGAAGATCGTGATGACCGCCAGCGCGCTGAGCAGGATGAGCCCGACGATCACCGTGTATTCCGCCAGGCCCGGGCCTCCGCTCTCCGCGCTCCTCGTCGCGACGGCGACGAGGCCTTCGATGACCAGGACAATCACCACTGGGATGAGGCCGACGAGGAAGGCGGTGACCTCGTCGGCGCCCTCCATCTTGGCCGCGAAGCCCAGCCCGGCCCCGAGGATCAGCGCGCCCGAGCGCCACCACTTGCCCTTGAGGAATCGCCCGAAGAGCTTCTCGAAGAAGAAGCGGATGGCGCCCTCGAAGAGCACGCCCAGGAAGACGAGCCCGAAGCCCCAGCTGGTCCTCGAGGCCTTCGTCTGCGTGGCGACCAGCGACGCCCGGCGCGTCTGCAGCTCGCCCTCGCCGGTGGCGCCGACGCGTTGCACCTCGCT
Organism: Myxococcales bacterium; assembly: GCA_036504155.1. GTDB lineage: Bacteria > Myxococcota > Myxococcia > Myxococcales > UBA5297 > JACRCT01. The sequence goes on along the minus strand of DASXVQ010000075.1, from coordinate 57,512 downwards.
CTCGCGCGGCTGCGAGAAGAGCAGGGACGCAGCGCGGTCGCGCGTGGGGTCGGAGACGACGCGCGCCGGGTCCAGCTCGTACCGCGGCTTGGAGAGCTCCTCGGCGAGCAGGAAGTAGGCCTTGAGCAGCGCGGGCTCCTTGGCGGCCAGCGCGAACACGCTCTCGTCCACGACGGCCACGCCGACGCCCGCGGAGACCGGCTTGCCGTCCTCTCCCTCGACCTTGAAGGTCAGCTTGGCTTCCTTGCCCGGCCGGAACGTCTCGGCGTCCGCGCTGATGGCCACCTTGAGCGAGCGCGGCTCGCCCACGAAGAGCGTCTTGCGCGTGCGCTTGGTGTCTTTGCCCGGCGTGTACGCGTACAGCGTGACGGTGCCCGCGGACTCGGCAGGCAGATCGATCGCGAAGGCGCCCTTGCCGCCCGTGAGAGGGACGGTGTGCGTGGTGATGGTCCGGCCGTCGCGGACGACGTCCAGGAAGGCCGCGCCGGCAGGGGAGGACGCCAGCACCTCGCCCTTCACGGTCTCGCCGGCGCTGTAGATCGTCCGCTCGGTGCGGATGACGCCCGGCAGCGTGTCGCTGGTGACCTCCAGGCTGCGCGTCAGCGTGCCGCCGTCCTTGGCGTCGACGCGGACCAGGAGATCGCGGCGCGGAGAGGTCGGGACGTAGGAGATCGCCGCGAGGCCGTCTTCACCGGTGACTCCGGAGGGAGCGCCCTCGGCCATCGGGAAGCTGACCTTGGCGCCGGCCACCGGCTCGCCGTCGGGGCGCACGGCGAGCACCAGCACGCGGTTCTCGACGCCCGGCACCAGCACGCCGCCTTCGGGGACCGCGCTGACGGTCATCGACTCCGCCGCGACCATCAGGCCCTGGTGCTTCTCGACCCTCTCGCCGGCCTGGTCGAGCACCTCGAGCTTGAGGTCCACCGCGGCCGAGCCCTGCGTGAACGAGAGCCCGGGCAGGGAGGTCGGCAGCGCCAGCTCGAAGCCGTAGATGCCCGATTCGTCGGCGATTCCCTCCGCCGAGGCGACGGTGCGGAAGCTGTCCACGAAGACGCCGGCGGTCACCTTGACCTTGGCGTTCTTGACCGGCTTGCCGAAGAAGTAGCGGCTCTCGACGCGGCCGGAGACGACCTCGCCCGGCTTGTACCAGGGCTTCTCGGAGGTCAGCTTCACCTCGAACTTGGGCAGGGTGTAGCGGGCGACGGTGACATCGACGTCGCTGGTGACGCCGGCGAGCGCCGCCTCCACCTTCCAGGTCCCGAGCAGGATTTCGTCGGCGAGCGGGAAGTCGAAGCTGGCGCTGCCGAACCGGTCGACCTTGGCGATCCGGCGGCCGACCTTGTTGCCCTTGGCGTCCATGACCGTGAAGGCGAGCTCCTTGCCTTCCGGCGGCTTGTTGGCGGTCGACTCGCGGGCCAGCGCGCGCACGTGCACCGTCTGCCCGGGCTGGTAGGTCGGCTTGTCGGTGGAGAGCAGGACCTTGTAGCGGCGGGCCAGGGTCACGTTCTGCGTCACCGTCGTCGACTCGCGGCCGCGGGTGGCGGTGGCGATCAGCGAGTAGCCGCCCTCGGGCAGGTCCGGCAGCTTGCGGCCGGCGGACAGGGTGCCCCAGCGGTCGGACTGACCCTCGAAGATCACCGTCTCGCGCCCGTCGGCGCCGCGCAGCAGCACCTTGAGTTGGGCGCCGGAGATGGGCTCCTGGGTCTGCACGTCGAAGACCGACATGCGCAGCGTCGAGAGCGTTCCGGGCGCCAGCTCCTGCTGGCCGTCCAGGGCGGCCATCAGCGAGACGCGCCGCTGGTTGACCGACCATCCCCAGAGGCCGAACGAGACGATGCCGATCGCCGCGGCGATCTTCATCAGGGTGCGCAGCGGCGAGGCGGGCCTCTTCGCCGCCGCGGACGGCGCGGGCCGGCGCAGCGGCACCACGTCGGCGTTCGGCTGCGCGGTCCAATCGTCTTCGGCGCGCGCCTCGGCCTCGACCTTCGCCCGGACGGCCGAGGCGGCCTTCTCCGCCAGCCCCTGCGGCGGCTCCTCGTCGGGCCACGAGAGCTGATCGGGGACGGAGGCGTTCAGGCGCTCGAGCGTGGCGCGGCACTGCTCACACTCGCGCAGGTGCTGCTCGACGCCGGAGCGCTGGAATGAGTCGAGCGTGTCGAAGTGGTAGTCGAGCAGCAGGGGGGCGCAGTCCCGGCAAGTCATGACGCCACCCCCGCCGCCGCCGCCGAGGCTTCGTCGCCGTCGTCGACCAGGACCTTGCGCAGCTCCACCAGCGCGGCGTGCATGCGGCTCTTCACCGTGCCCAGCGGGATGTCGAGCGCCTGGGCGATCTCCGGGTAGGACAGCCCCTGGTACTGGTGGAGGATGACGACCTCGCGCGGCTGCTCGGGCAGGCAGGTCACGGCGCGGCGGACCCGGGCGCGCTGCTGGGCCCAGGAGGCCTGGTCCTCCGGCGACGGCGCGCGGTCCGCCTCGGCGTCCAGCCCCAGCTCCTGCTCGAGCTGCAGCGCCCGCTGGAAGGCCGGCTTGCGGACCTCGTCGCGCACCAGGTTCACGGCGATGCGGTAGACCCAGGCCTTGAAGTTCGCGCCGGGCTCGTCCGGGTCGAAATCGGAGAGGCCCCGGCAGCAGCGCAGGAAGGTCTCCTGGAAGTGCTCCTCGGCGAGCGCCGCGTTGCGAAGCGAGCGCAGGAGGAAGTTGTAAAGCGGCCGCTCGTAGCGCTTGACCAAGGTCGTGAAAGCCTCCGAGCCCCCCTGCGCGCGAGCTCTGCGGACCAGCTCGAGGTCCAGCGGATCGCCGGCCATGGGGCCTCCAGGTTTTCTAACGGAGCAGCGGTCGAACGGTTCGGTCGCGAGGATGCCTTGGCGGCACCCGCGGCGTCCAGCCGGCGCCGGGAGGATGCCGGAGCGGATTCGCCTCGGTTATCGGGAGGATGCGGCCGTTTTCGGTTCCCGCTCTTCGGCCGTCGGTCGACCAACGCCGGCTGCTACCAGCAACGCCGGCTGCTACCAGCGGAACGACCAGGTCAGCTGGGCACCCTTGCCGTCCGGGGTCAGGGCCGGCAGCGGCGGCGCGGTCGCGTAGTCGGCGATGAGCATCACGCCGCCGGTCAGGAACAGCGCCCCGCCGATGGCGGCGATGGTGAGGCCGGCGACGTTGGCGATCTGCTTGGTGCGCGCGCCCGTCGAGCCAGGCTGGCCGGATTCCAGGAACTCCGAGACGAGCCAGATGAAGCCGCCCAGGCCGCCGATGGTCGCCCCGCCTTCGATGCCGCTGACGCCCAGGGTGTAGAGCTTCCGGGGCCCGCGGTCGTCGGCGAAGATGTTCGGCTTCTCGTCTTCCTTGGGCGCAGGCAGGTTGGTGTCCACTGCGCAGGGGTTGCCGGGCTCGCCGTAGGGATGGAAGAGCTTGTCGGCCTGGTCCGGGGTGCAGTCGGCAGCGCGCGCCAGGCCAGGCAGACCGATCGCCAGGAAGGCGGGCAAAAGCGCTGCGGCGAAGGTTCGTGCCATCGGGTTTCCTCGGATCGCTGGCCTGGAAGCCTCGGAGCCTAGGGGGCTGTCCAGTTGCCGTCAAATCGCCCACCTGAGCCTTGAACGGCGATGGCGCAATCCATATAGACCGGGTGCCCAGCTTGCTCTCGGGCACGGCCTGTGCTAGCACTGGCCGGCTTTCGACAGATAGCTCGGTCGGAAGCACTGAAATAGGGAAGTAAATTCACACACTTCCTGATCGTGGTTCGGGGTGCGGCAACCTCCGCGCGGGCGAAAGCGCCTTCGCGGGCCCGAAAGGGACCGGCAAGGGCCGGTGTGACCGTCCGAGCCACGAGTTGACGGAAGTGGCGGAGAAAACCATGGAAACCACGAATCCAGTCGCACCGGCACCTGCTGCACCTGCACCCGAGGCCGTCGTCGTCCAGCCGCCCGTCACCGCCCCCGTCGGCCAGCCGATCAGCATGAAGCAGTTGCTCGAGGCCGGCGTGCACTTCGGCCACCAGACCAAGCGCTGGAACCCGAAGATGAAGCCCTTCATCTTCGGCGCCCGCAACGGCATCTACATCATCGACCTGCAGAAGACCGTCGGCCTGTTCCGGCGCGCCTACTCCTTCGTCGCCGACTGCGTGGGCAAGGGCGGCACCGTGATGTTCGTGGGCACCAAGAAGCAGGCCCAGGACGCCGTCGCCGAGGAGAGCCAGCGCTGCGGCCAGTACTTCGTGAACAACCGCTGGCTGGGCGGCACGCTCACCAACTTCCGCACCATCAAGCAGGGCATCGACCGCTTCAAGACCCTGGAGCGGATGGCCGAGGACGGCACCTTCGACCGCCTGCCCAAGAAGGAAGTGGCGGCCCTGCAGCGCGAGCGTGAGAAGCTCGAGAAGAACCTGGGCGGCATCAAGGAGCTCAACCGCCTGCCCGGCGTCCTCTTCGTGATCGACCCGAAGAAGGAGCACATCGCCATCCACGAGGCCAACCGCCTGGGCATCCCGGTGGTGGCCGTCGTCGACACCAACTGCGACCCCGACGGCGTCGACTTCGTCATCCCCGGCAACGACGACGCCATCCGCTCGATCCGCCTGTTCGCCGGCAAGATCGCCGACGCCTGCATCGAGGGCGCCGCCCGCTACGCCGCCCGTGCCCCGTCCGAGCGCGGCGAGGACCGCGGGGACGATCGTGATCGCGCCAGCGAGCGCGGCGACCGCGACCAGCGCGACCGCCGTGGCCCCCGCGGCGGCGACCGCGGCGACCGCCGTGGCCCGCGTGGAGAGCAGCGCGCCGCTCGCCCGGGCCCGCAGGTCGAGGTGGTCCGCAAGCCCGAGGCCACCGAGGCCCCGGCCGCCGCCGCCCCCGAGGGTGGCGAAGGCCAGACCAAGGCCTAGCGTTCCTCCGCAGCAGGGACGGGACGCGGGATGGGGGCGCCTGCCGAGAGCGGGCGCCTCCCGACCCCGAGAGATTTCCAAGTATTCGAGCGGGCCCGCGTGAACGCGGCGCCTCGAGAAAGGAACATTCAGATGGCAGAGATCACCGCACAGCTCGTGAAGGAACTCCGCGAGAAGACCCAGGCCGGCATGATGGACTGCAAGAAGGCCCTGACCGAGAACGCCGGGGACATGGCCAAGGCCGAGGACTGGCTGCGCAAGAAGGGCCTGTCCAAGGCCGGCGCCAAGGCAGGCCGCGTGGCCGCCGAGGGCGCGGTGGGCAGCTACATCCACATGGGCGGCAAGATCGGCGTGCTCCTCGAGATCAACTGCGAGACCGACTTCGTGGCCCGCACCGACGCCTTCCAGCAGCTGGTCAAGGACGTCGCGATGCACGTCGCCGCGCTCAACCCGCGGTGGGTGCGCCGCGAGGAGGTCCCCGCGGACCTCGTCGCCAAGGAGAAGGAAGTCTACCTGGCGCAGGTCAAGGATTCCGGCAAGCCCGAGAAGGCCTGGGAGAAGATCGTCGGAGGCAAGCTCGACAAGTTCTTCCAGGACAACTGCCTGGTCGACCAGCCCTTCGCCAAGGACCAGACCAAGTCCGTCAAGCAGTACGTCGACGAGACCATCGCCAAGACCGGCGAGAACTGCCAGATCCGCCGCTTCGCCCGCTTCCAGCTGGGCGAGGGCATCGAGAAGAAGGTCAACGACCTGGCCGCCGAGGTCGCGAAGATGGCCGAGGAGACGAAGAGCTAGTCTCCGGCTCTCCGCGGCACGTTGAAACTCGCGGGCGGCTCTCTCGACAAGAGGGGCCGCCCGCAGCATTTGCGAGGCTCGCCAATGAAGGCCGCCGCCCCCGGTCCCGCCATCTCCGACGCCCGCGCCACCGCGGACGAGCTCTGCCGCCAGCTGGTGCTGGAGAAGGGCTTCGCCGTCGTCGTGCCGCGCAAGGGCGGCAACGGCCCGCCGGTCCTGACCGACGACCTCAAGCGCCTCTTCGGCGCCTTCGAGGCGCGGCTGTGCACCTTCCCCGAGCTCGAGCCGCTGCTGGAGGCCGCGGACCGGGTGCTGGTGCTCAGCGACGGCGTGGTGATGGACGTGGCGCTGGTGCGGCTGGTCCTCGACGGCAAGCCGCTGGGCGACCGGCTCCCGCTCGAGAAGCTGGTCGAGGTGGGCAAGTGGTTCAGCTCCGGCTCGGCCGGCACCTCGCGCCTGGCCGTCCGCTTCTTCGTCTACGAGGTGCACTCGCGCGCCTGGGACGCGGCGTGGCTCGGGGCGAGCCGGGCCTACCGCCGCCACGCGCTGGGCCAGCCGGTCGAGGTGGGCATCGCCGCGGTCGACGCGTCGACGGGGCTGCCCTGGGGCAACCACGCGGGAGTCACGCGCTTGTCGCAGGCCCATCTGCTGCGCCGCGCCTTCCTGGAGCGGGCGCAGACCGACGAGAAGCGCAGGCAGCTGCTCTCGCGCAGCGGCTTCCGCCCGGTGGAGGCGCTGCTGGCGGCGCTGCTGGGGAGCGTGCTCGGGATCTCGGCGACGGAGTTCCTGCTCTGGCAGTTGCTGAGCAAGGGCGACCTCTACGCGGGCGTCGCGCTCGTCTCGAGCTTCGTCGCCGCCACGGTGAGCCTGAAGTCGTGCCGCATCTGCCGCGCGCCCGTCGCGCAGGCGATGGTCGCAGGGCTGGGCGCCTTCGCGGGGATCGCCGGCTACTCGTTCTGGCGCGCGCTGCCCGTCGGCTGGCACACCCTCGTGCTCGCCGCGATCGCGGCGTTCGCTGCTTTCGTGATCGGGAAGTTCGGCGGGGCTCGCCGCCCCAAGGCCTGAGGCTCAGCCGTTCTTTTCCTTGGCTTCGTCCGGGCGGCTGGCGGTCGAACGGGAGGTCGAGGACTGCGGCGCAGGGGTCGGAGCGTTCGCCGGCTTGCCGGCCGTCAGCCAGGCCTTCAGAGCCGACTCGTTCACGAAAACGCTCACCCGACGCCCGTTCCCACGCATGTGCAACTCCTCGGTATTCCTCGGCCCGGCGGAAGGCGCCTCCAAGTGCACGCCAGGTGCCACCGTCGCGCCGCCGACAACCTAAGGAGAATCAGGTGCTTGTCAAAGCCGGCCGGTGCGAAAGCCGACGCGCGGTAGGGAGCGCGCGTCATAGCTGCCACAATGCGCGCGGGCCGGGGTCGGCCCATGCAGCCTATTCGGGGGCGGGCGCGCGGGCGGGCTGTTCGGCGGCGGGCTTCGCGCTGCCAGTGACGATGACGCGCGCGTAGACGAGGTACCCGCCCAGGGCCAGCGCCACCAACAGGAACACCACGCCGAGAATCGTCATCACCTTCTCAGAGGCGCCGCCGCGGGCCGCCTCGAGGCGGGCCACCTCGCTGCGCGCCTCCGCGGCAGGAGGTTTGACCGCCGTCGGCTCGTCTTCGATGGCCGCCAGGCTGGCCAGGTCGTGGTTCGTGTCGAGCCGTTCGGTGGGCTTGCCGTCGTTCTCGCTGAGATCGGTCTCGTCGTCCGCGTCCGCGAGCGACTTGACGGGCGCGGGCGATGCGGGAGCCTTGGCAGGAGCGGAAGGCCTTTTGGCGGGCGAGAGTTTGAGCCTGGGCGCGAACGGGCTCTCCATCTGCTCGGTGTCCGCCTCGTGCTCTTCGTTGCCCGCTTCGTCTCCCTGCTTGCCGAGGTCGAGCGGCTGCGGGCACTTGAAGGCGGGGTAGGCGGGCTCGGTCGCGGCTCCGGCGATCTCGGGCATCAGAACCGGCGCCGGGGAAGGAGGCGTCTCCGCGAGAGCGGCAGTCGCCGGAGCAGGCTCGGGAGCAGGAGCTGCGGGTGCGGCGGCGGCCGGCGTGGACGCGACCAGCGCGGGAGCCGGAGAGGGGAACGGTGCCGGGGCCGAAGGCTGCGCCGCGGCTGTCGCGGCGGCCTGCTCACGCCTGCGGACGTCCGTTCGGCTCGTCGGGGCTTCGTCTCCGAGCTGCGCGGGAAGGGGCGCCGGAGCCGGCTCGGCGGCCGGGAGACTGGCAGGCGGAGCACAGGTCTTCTCGACCTGGTAGGCCTCCTGCTTCGACAGGTCCGGCTTGCTGAGGCGCCGGTAGACCGGGAGCGCCGGGGGCGGCGAGTTGGTCAGCCGGACCGGCGTGGAGGTCGTGTCCGCGCCGCCCGGTGCCTGGACGGACAGAGGCAGCGGCATCCGCACGGAGCCGGAGAGCGTGTGCCGGATGCGGTCGACGGCGCCGCGATCGCTCTCGGCGGCGAACGGCGCGAGCGCTGCCGCCAACAGGCCCGCATCCGCGAAGCGATCCTCGGCGTGCTGCTGCAGGCACTTCATGATCACCGCTTCGAGCTCGGGCGGGATCGAAGGCACGAGGTACCTGGGCGGCAGCGGGATCTGCTCGAGGATGGCCGCGAAGACCTCCCCGGCCGTGTCGCCCTTGTACGGCAGCTCCTTGGTCAGCAGGTGGTAGAGGCAGACGCCGGCGGACCAGAGGTCGCTCCGGGCGTCCACGCTCTTGGGGCTGCGCACCTGCTCGGGCGACATGAAGCTGGGCGAGCCGAGCATCGCGTTGGTCGCGGTCAGGCTGGTCGAGCCCGGGCCGCTCTTCGAGATGCCGAAGTCGAGGACCTTCACGCAGGTCGTGCCGTCGGGCCGGTGGGCGAGGAAGAGGTTGGCCGGCTTGAGATCGCGGTGGACGATGCCCAGCGCGTGGGCCTGGGCGATGGCCTCCAGGCACTGCAGCAGGTATCCGACCGACTCGGCGACGGGCAGCGGGCCCTGGTTCGCCACCAGCGTCGCCAGGTCCAGGCCGTCGAGGAACTCGAGGACCATGAAGGCCCCGCCGCCTGGCGGCTGGACCACGTCGAGGACCCGGGCCACGTGATCGTTGTGGATCTGCGCGGCGGCGCGGGCCTCGTTCAAGAAGCGCGCGACCGCCGAGGGGCTGGCCGAGACCTCCGGCAGCAGGAACTTGATGGCCACCGGCTGGTTGAGCACCTCGTGGCGGGCCTGGAACACGGCCCCCATGCCGCCGCGGCCGATGAGCCGCTCGATGCGGTACTTCCCCTCGAGCGTCTGGCCCTCGTCGGGCAGAGGCACGAACCCCGAGGCTGGCAATTCGCCTGGCATGGACCCCCAACGGGTGGTGCCGGGGGAGCATACACGGTCTGGGGACCGGCGGGCGGCGCTAGCCGAGCCTACGGGGCGTAGCCGGACAGCGGCTTGGCAGCGGGTGGCGCCGCCGGCAACTGCGGGTTGGCGATCAGGAAAGCCACTGCCAGCAGCAGCGCCGCGCCCACGCCGAGCCCGAGGTAGAGCGGCAGGTCCGACTTGGGCTTCGGCAGGGCCAGGGCCACCTGCGCGCCTCGTCGCCGCTCGATCTCGGCCTGCAAGTCCTCGGCGCTGAGGCTCACCGTCTCGTTGGCCGAGGCGCCGGCCGGAATCCGGACTCGGATGCGGCCGAGCGCGGCCGACGGCTGCGGTTGGGCTGGGTGCATGGCGTTCCTCCGGCAGGTGAGGCGGCCGTTTGGATGTGCGCCGTCCGGCCGGGTCGCGGGGCCCGGATTGGTGCCCCAGACTGCCCCGGAAGCCTGGCACCTGATCGCCTGTCCAGGCCGTTTTTGTGGTGGTCCCGGGACCCACCGCAACCGGTAGGGCCAGATCGGCCAAGCCCTCGGATTAAGCGGCCAAATTGTTGACAGCCCCCCTGCCTGCCTCTAGTCTGGCGGCTCAAAGTGGGACGAAGTGGTAAATGATGGCGTGCAGTGTAGCAGAGCGGTCGAAGCGACAGGCCTTCGCGCCTGTCATCGCGTTGAAGGGCCGATGTTCTTCCGGGGCGTCCACGAGCACATCCTCGACGGCAAGGGGCGCACGAGCGTGCCGGCCCGCTTCCGCGAGGTGTTGCTGCAGAGCTACGGCGAGCGCCTGGTGGTGACCTTCGGGTTCACCGACGACCCGGCGCACCCGTTCCTCGGCGTCTACCCGCTGAAGAACTGGGAAGAGATCGAAGCGGCCCTGGCCAAGCGCAACCCCAGCGAGCCCGGGGTCAGAGAGATCTACTTGAAGTACGTCGCCAACGCCTTCGAGGCCGAGGTCGACAAGCTGGGGCGGATCCTCCTGCCGCAGAACCTGCGCACCCATGCCGCCCTCGAGAAGGACGTGGTCTGGGTCGGCCAGGTCAAGCGCATCCACCTCTACTCCGGCGAGACCTGGAAGAGCGTGCAGAGCGCGGTGGGCGGGGCGGATCGCGTCAAGGACGCCGCCAAGGTCTGGGGCGAAGTCGGCGGATAGCCGGACGCAGCGGGGGCCTTCGAACTTTCGAGCTTCAAGCAGGGGAGAGACACGACGATGGCGCTACAGCGGACTACAGCAGGTCGGCAGGTCAGCAGCGCGGCGACGGCCACGGTGGACGTGGCGGTGCTGCGCTGCGAGGGCGAGATGGGCCAGATGGAGCTGGCGCACCTGGGCGAGGAGCTCTTCCGCCTGGCGCACCGGGGCATCAACCGCGTGGTCATCGACCTGGCCGGCGTGGACCACGTCGACTACCGCGGCCTGAAGCCGGTGGCCTCGCGCGCGCGGCTGCTCAGGACGGCCGGCGGCGGCATCAAGCTCGCCGGCCCGACGCCCTACGTGGCGGCCATCTTCCGCGCCGCCGGCGTCGAGGACGAGTTCGAGATGTACCGCACGGCCGAGGAGGCGAAGCTCGCCTTCGCCAGCCAGCCGGCGCTCGCGGTGGTTCGGGGCTGATGGACTTCCGCCACGCGACGGTCCTGAAGGACGAGGTCGCGGGGCTCTTGTCGCCCAAGGAGGGCGCGGTCGTGCTGGACGGGACGCTGGGGGGCGGTGGACACGCCGAGGCGCTGCTCGAAAAGGGCGCGACGGTGCTGGGCCTCGACCGTGACCCCGCGGCCATCGCCGCGGCTACGACCCGTCTGTCCGCCCGCTTCGGCGCCCGCTTCTCGACCGAGCTGGCCCGCTTCTCCGAGGCCCGCGAGGTGCTCGCCCGGCGCGGGATGCCCGGCGTCGACGGCGCGGTGCTCGACCTGGGCGTCTCCAGCCCGCAGATCGACGACCCCGAGCGCGGGTTCTCCTTCGGCAACGACGGCCCGCTCGACATGCGCATGGGCCGCGAGGGCCAGACCGCGGCCGAGCTCATCGCCGGCGCGGACGAGGCGGAGCTCGAGGAGATCCTCAAGGAGTACGGCGAGGAGCCGTTCGCCCGCCGGGTGGCCCGCGCCATCAAGTCCGCGCTGCCCGTCCCGACGCGCACCGCCGAGCTGGCCGACGTCGTCGCCCGGGCCATCCCGCGCAAGGCCTGGCCCAAGCACATCCACCCCGCGACGCGGACCTTCCAGGCGCTGCGCATCGCGGTCAACCGCGAGCTGGACGAGCTGGACCGGTTCATGGCCGACCTGCCGCAGATCCTCAACGTCGGCGGGCGGGCCGCGGTCATCAGCTTCCACTCGCTCGAGGACCGGCGGGTCAAGCAGGCGTTCCGCAACCTCGAGGGGCGCTGCACCTGTCCGCCCAAGCTTCCGCAGTGCGTGTGCGGGGCGCGCGGCAATTTCGAGAGCCTGACCAAGAAGGCCGTCGTCGCCTCGGAGGACGAGGTGGCGGCCAATCCCCGGTCGCGCAGCGCGCGGCTCCGGGCCGTAAAGAGGGTGCGATGAACGAACTGAAGCGCACCTCGATGATCCGCCGCGCCATGGCCGCCGGGCAGGGCCGCATCGTGTTCGCCGCCGCCCTGGTGACGGCCCTCTTCGCCGGCGTCGGCGTCTTCCACGCCTCGACCCACGTCGCCGTCGTCCGCGCCGGCTACGACCTGGGCAAGGTCACGACCACGTGCGACGCGCTGCAGCGCGAGAACGAGCACCTCAAGCTCGAGCGCGCCACCCTGCGCTCGGCGCCGCGGCTCGAGGCCATCGCCCGCGCGCGCCTGGGCCTGGTGGCGCCCAGCGCCGGACAGATCGTGGCGATGAAGACCCACAAGCTCTCCACCGTGGCCCGCGAGCAGCCGACGAAGCTGGCCTCCGCGGCCACGCCCGCTCCGCTGGCCCAGAACCCCTAGACGCTCCGAACCCTTTCCCCAAGGCGCCACGTGCGCCCGTGCGGCAACAGCCCTGTAGCGACCATGACCAGGACCTCCAACAGCAGCGTCGGAGCCGATCCCCGGAGCATCCGGTGGATCCGCCTGCGCGTGGCGCTGCTGGCGCTCACCTTCGTGCCGCTCTTCGGCGCCGTGCTCTGGCGCGCGGTGAACCTGCAGGTCGTCGAGGGCCCGAAGCTGGCCAGCATGGCCGCCGACCAGTCGCAGCGGAACATCATGGTCCCCGGGCGCCGCGGGTCGGTGTACGACCGCCGCGGCGTGGCGCTGGCGGCGAGCGTCGAGGTCGACTCGATCTTCGCGGACCCGAGCGACCTGGGCGACCTCAAGAAGGCGGCCAAGGACCTGGGCAAGGTGCTCGCCGTCGACCCCGGTAAGCTCGAGGCCTCGTTCAACGCCTCCCGGCGCTTCGCCTGGGTCAAGCGGCAGGTCAGCGAGCAGGAAGCGGCGGCCGTCAAGGCGCTCAAGCTCCAGGGGCTGGGCATCGTCAAGGAGGCGCGCCGCTTCTACCCGCAGCGCGAGCTGGCCTCCCACCTCCTCGGGTTCCCCAGCATCGACGGCGAAGGCATCGAGGGGCTGGAGCTGGCGTTCGACGGCGTGCTCAAGGGCAAGCCCCAGAACGTGAAGAGCGTGCGCGACGCCCGCGGCCGCTCGGCCATCGTCGAGGGCGCCATCTCGTCGGAGTCGCTGGAGGGCGCCTCGGTCACGCTGACCATCGACAAGGTCGTCCAGTACTCCACCGAGAAGGCGCTCGCCGCCGCGGTCACCAAGGCCGATGCCGCGAGCGGCATGGCGGTGGCGCTCGACCCGGCCACCGGCGAGGTCCTGGCGCTGGCCAACGTCCCCACCTTCAACCCCAACGACCCGGCGCGCTCGCCCAAGGCGGCCACCCGGAACCGCGCGCTCGCCGACCAGTTCGAGCCCGGCTCGACGATGAAGGTCTTCACCATCGCCGGCGCGCTGGAGGAGAAGGCGGTCAAGCCGTCGAGCACCTTCTTCTGCGAGAAGGGCTCCTTCGCCATCGGCAAGCACACCATCCACGACCACGGCGGCTACGCGGACCTCGACGTCGGCGGGATCATCCAGGTCAGCTCCAACATCGGCGCCGCCAAGATCGCCTCCAAGCTGGGCCGCGAGCGCCTGCAGGCCTACCAGCGCGCCTTCGGCTTCGGCGAGCGCCCGGGCACCGGCCTGAACGGCGAGGCCAAGGGCTCGCTGCCGTATCCCCGCGCGGAGATCGCGCTGGCCACCCAGAGCTTCGGCCAGGGCATGACCACCTCGGCGCTGCAGCTGGCCTCGGCGTACGCCGCCATCGCCAACGGCGGCCAGCTGATGAAGCCCTACCTCGTCTCGCGGATCGTCGACCCGGACGGCGCCGTGCTGCAGCAGCGCGAGCCCGAGAAGGTTCGCCAGGTCGTCTCGCAGGCGACCGCCCGGGAAGTCGTCAAGATGATGAAGTCGGTCGTCGAGAAGGGCGGCACGGCTCCGCTGGCCAAGATGGAGGACTACGAGGTCGCGGGGAAGACCGGCACGGCGCAGAAGGCCGACCCGGCGACCGGCGGCTACTCGGTGGACAAGCGCACGGCCACCTTCGTGGGCATCGTGCCGGCCGACGCGCCGCGCCTGGTCATCCTGGTGGTCATCGACGAGCCCAAGGGCGACGTCTACGGCGGCCTGGTGGCGGCGCCGGCGTTCAAGGAGATCGCGCAGGTCGCGCTGGCGCACCTGGGCGTTCCGCCCTCGCCGAGCAAGATCGCCGAGAAGCTGGCGGCCAAGAAGCCGGAAGCGGCGGTCGCGGCGGCGGAGCAGCCCAAGGTCGACGGCAAGCTCGCCGGCGCCTTCGCCATCGCCGCGTTGCAGCCCAGCCTCCAGGCGGCGGCCGCGGCCACGGCCACGGCGGAGGACGGCTTCGTGGAGGACTCGGACTCGGCGGACCAGGAAGGCAGCTCGGTGGTTCCCGACGTCCAGGGGCTCACCGCGCGGGCCGCGGTCAAGACGCTCACCGCGGCGTACCTGGAGCCGACCCTGCTGGGGAGCGGCAAGGCCATCGGTCAGACGCCTCCTGCGGGGACGTCGGTGCGGCGGGGGAGCCGGGTGGCGGTGCGGCTGGAGTCGAAGCTCTAGCGCGGCAGCGCGGACACAGGGGGCTGGGAAGCAGAAGGAAGGTCGAGACGTTGGCGGTCGGCAGGGTCGTTGCAGAACAGAGGCACACGGAAGGCAGGCAGGCGAAGAGATGAAGCTGTCGGCGGTCATGGCAGGCACGGATGCGAAGCGGGTCGCGGGGCCTTCGGGCGATCCCGAGATCCGCCGGGTCACGTGCGACTCGCGCCAGGTCGAGCCGGGCTCGCTCTTCTTCGCCCTGGCCGGCGCCAAGGCCGACGGCTCCCAGTTCGCCCGCGAGGCGGTCAAGAAGGGCGCCGTCGCGGTGGTGAGCGAGAAGGCGATCGAGGGCTTGGGCGACGCCCAGGCGTTCGAGGCGCCGAACGGCCGCCGGGCGATGGCCGTCGCCGCCGCGAACTTCTTCGGCCGCCCGGCCAACGCCATGACGCTGCTGGGGGTCACCGGCACCAACGGCAAGACCACGACGACCTACCTGGTCGAGTCGATTCTGGCCGCCGCCGGCGAGAAGCCCGGCGTCGTCGGCACGGTGAGCTACCGCTTCGGCGGAAAGGAGATCCCGGCGCCCAACACCACGCCGGAGAGCACCGCGCTGCAGGAGCTGCTCGCGCAGATGAAGGCCGCGGGGACCACCTCGGTGGTGATGGAGGTCTCCAGCCACGCGCTCGCCCAGGAGCGGGCGCACGGCCTGTCGTTCACCAGCGCCGCCTTCACCAACCTGACCCGCGACCACCTCGACTACCACCTCGACATGGAGAGCTACTTCGCCGCCAAGCGCCGGCTCTTCTTCGAGCTGCTCGCGGGACCGGCGACGATCAACACGGACGACTCCTGGGGCCAGCGCCTGCTCGACGAGCTCGGCCGCGAGGGCCGCACCGCCTGGGGCTTCTCGGCCAGCGGCCGCACCGCCGACCTCTACGTGCGCGACTGCAAGACCAGCATCGAGGGCATGCAGGGCACGCTGGTCACGCCGCGCGGCGAATCGCCGTTCAAGACCCGGCTGGTCGGCGCGCACAACCTGGAGAACATCCTGACCGCCGCGGGCCTCGCGCTCGGCGCCGCCTTCGACCTCAAGGACATCGTGAAGGGCATCGAGGCCCTCTCGAACGTCCCGGGCCGGCTCGAGCGCGTCAGCGGCAAAGGCATCCACGTCTTCGTCGACTACGCGCACTCCGACGACGCGCTCACCCGCGCCCTCGCGGCGCTGCGCCCCCTGACGACCGGCAAGCTCGTCGCCGTCTTCGGCTGCGGCGGCGACCGCGACAAGGGCAAGCGCCCGATGATGGGCGAGGCGGCAGGGAAGGGCAGCGACCTCGCGATCGTCACCAGCGACAACCCGCGCACCGAGGACCCCCAGGCCATCCTCGAGGCCATCCTCCCCGGGCTCGCCAAGGCCGGCGCCAAGGGCTTCAAGGTGGAGCCGGACCGCCGCAAGGCCATCGAGCTCGCCGTCTCGCTGACCCGGCCGGGCGACGTGATCCTGCTCGCCGGCAAGGGCCACGAGGACTACCAGATCGTCGGGACGACCAAGCACCACTTCGACGACCGCGAAGAAGCGCGCCGCGCGCTGGGGGTGACGCCATGACCGCGTCCTTTACGCGCGACGAGCTGCTCCAGGCCACCGCCGGCGCCTCGACCGCGGTCGGCGTGTTGCCCGAGCAGGTCGACGGCGTCAGCACCGACACGCGCACCATCGCCAAGGGCAGCCTCTTCGTGGCGCTCAAGGGCGAGACCTTCGACGCCAACGACTTCCTGGACAAGGCCGCCGCGGCCGGCGCCGGGATGGCGGTGGTCCGCAGGGGCGCGAAGATCCCCGCGGGGCTTCCCTGCCTCGAGGTCGAGGACACGCTCGCCGCGCTGGGCCGCATCGCGCGCCACCACCGCCGCCGCTTCAACCTCCCGCTAGGCGCGATCACCGGGTCGAACGGCAAGACCACGACCAAGGAGATGATCGGCGCCATCCTGGCGACGCGCGGGCCGGCGCTGAAGACCGAGGGCAACCTCAACAACGAGGTCGGCGTCCCGCTCACCCTCCTGCAGCTCGATCGCTCGCACACCGGCGCCATCATCGAGATGGGCATGAACCACCCGGGCGAGCTCTCGCGCCTGACGGCCTTCACCGAGCCGCTCGTCGCCGAGATCACCATCGCCGCCCCGGCGCACCTCGAGTTCCTGGGCAGCGTCGAGAACGTGGCCAAGGCCAAGGGCGAGATCTACGGCGGGCTCGGCAAGGACGGGCTGGCCATCGCCAACGGCGACGACGCGCTCGTGCGCGCCCAGGCCAAGGCCTGCGGTCGCAAGGTGCTGCTCTACGGCAAGTGCGACGACGCCGACGTGCGCCTCTCGGAGATCGTCAGCCACGACGCCGACGGCCTGGCCGTCCGCATCGCCTGGGCCGGCAAGAAGCACCTCGCGCGGCTCAAGTTCGTGGGAGAGCACAACGCCGTCAACGCCTGCGGCGCCTTCGCCATGGGCGTCTCGCTGGGCTGCAGCGCCGAGCAGTGCGTCGCCGGCCTGGAAGCCTCGCGCCCGTGGGCGCACCGGCTCTCGCTGCACGACGTGCCGGGCGGCTTCACCGTCATCGACGACTGCTACAACGCCAACCCCTCCTCGATGGGCGCGGCGCTCGACACGCTCAAGTCGCTCGCCGGGCCGCGCCGCAGCGTCGCGGTGCTGGGCGACATGCTCGAGCTGGGCGCCGGCGAGGCCGCGCTGCACCGGCAGATGGGCGAGCGGGCCGTCGCCAACGGCGTGCAGGTGCTGGTCTCCTTCGGCCCGCGGTCCAAGGCGGGTTGGGAAGCCGCGCGCGGCGCGCTGGGCGAGCGCGCGCTGCACGTGCCGGCGACCGACAAGGTCGAGCCGGCGGTCGAGTTCCTGAAGGCGCAGCTCAAAGCGGGGGACGTGGTGCTGGTGAAGGGGAGCCGGGGAATGAAGCTGGAGCGGATCGTGGAAGCCCTCACCGGCGTGAAGGGAGGGGCCCACTAATGCTCTTCAACCTCCTCTACCCGCTGACGAGCAAGTTCGCGCTCTTCAACGTCTTCCGCTACCCGTCCTTCCGCATCCTCTCGGCGCTCATCGTCTCGCTGGTGCTGGGGATGATCATCGGCCCGGTCCTCATCCGGAAGCTGCGCGAGGCCCAGCACGGCGTCTCCAACATCCGCGAGGACACCCCCGACGCCCACCAGAAGAAGGCCGGCACGCCGACGATGGGCGGGGCCATCATCGTCCTGTGCACGCTGGTGGCGACGCTGCTGCTGGCCGACCTCACCAACCGCTACGTCTGGACCGCGCTCGCCTTCTTCGTCGGCTTCGGCGCCATCGGCTTCCTCGACGACTGGCTCAAGGTCTCCAAGAAGAACTCCAAGGGCCTGTCCGGCAAGCTCAAGCTCGTCCTGCAGACGGTGGTGTTCGCCGGCGCCCTCGCCATCAACCTCGACCCCTCGCGCGCCGGTTTCCCCTTCGCCCTCGACGCGCACCTGACCCTGCCCTTCGTCGGCACCCACCTCTTCAACTGGGACATGGGCTGGCTCTACCTGGTCTTCGCGTGGGTCGTGGTGGTCGGCACCAGCCACGGCGTGAACCTCACCGACGGCCTCGACGGCCTGGCCATCGGCCCGTCCGTGGTGAGCGCCTCGACGTTCACCATCCTGGCCTACATCGCCGGCGCCTCGCTCTTCGTGCCCAAGGCGGGCTCGCTCATCTACATCGCCGACTACCTCTACATCCCCCACGTCCCGGCGGCGGTGGAGCTGGCCGTGTTCGCCGCGGCGCTGGCGGGCAGCGGCATCGCCTTCCTCTGGTACAACAGCTACCCCGCCTCGGTGTTCATGGGCGACTTCGGCTCGCTGGCCATCGGCGGCGCCCTCGGCTCGCTCGCCATCCTCACCAAGAACGAGGTGGCCTCGGCCATCCTCAACGGCGTCTTCCTCATGGAGACCCTCTCCGTGATGGTCCAGGTCTTCTGGTTCAAGCGCACCGGCAAGCGCGTCTTCCTGCGCGCGCCCATTCACCACCACTACGAGCTCGCCGGTTGGGCCGAGCCCAAGATCATCGTCCGCTTCTGGATCACCTCCATCCTGCTGGCCGGCGTCGCGCTGGTCAGCCTCAAGCTCCGATAAGCCAAGATGCCCGCCCCCTTCGATCTCAAGAACAAGCGCGTCCTCGTCGTCGGCCTGGCCAAGAGCGGGGTCGGCGCGTCCTGCCTCGCCGTCCGCCACGGCGCCCTCGTCACCGCCACCGACAAGCGCGCCGAGAAGGACCTGGGCGAGGCCGCCAAGACCCTGCGGCAGCTGGGCGTGCGGCTCGTCTGCGGGCCCCACGACGCCAAGGCCTTCAAGGACTGCGACCTGATGGTGGTCAGCCCCGGCGTGCCCCTGGCGCTCCCCGAGATCCAGGAGGCCAAGAAGGCGGGCGTCCCCGTCATCGGTGAGGTCGAGCTCGCCTGCCGCTTCCTCTCCGCGCCGCTCATCGGCATCACCGGCACCAACGGCAAGAGCACCACCACCGCGCTCGCCGGCTGCCTGTGCGAGAAGGCCGGCTTCCGCACCTTCGCCGGCGGCAACCTGGGCAGGCCGCTCTCGGACGCGGCCCTGGCCATGCCCGCCGTCGCCTGGGACTACATCGTCTGCGAGCTGTCCAGCTTCCAGCTCGAGGGCCTGGAGACGATGCGGCCCAAGGTGGCCTGCGTCACCAACCTCACCCCCGACCACATCGACCGCTACCCCTCGCACGAGGCCTACGGCGCGGCCAAGAAGCGCATCTTCATGAACCAGACCGCCGAGGACTTCGCGGTGCTCAACGCCCGCGACCCGGCGACGCTGGCGATGGTCAAGGGCGAGAAGTGCAAGGGCTACACCTTCGGCTTCGGCAAGCCCGCGCCGCGGGCCGCGCGGTGGGACGGCAAGGCCATCCAGGTCGACGTGGGCCAGGGCCCGGAGACCTACCAGCTGCGCAACAAGGCGCTGCGCGGCGACCACAACGTCGAGAACGCCATGGTGGCGGTGCTGGCGGTGCGCCTGGCGGGCGTGCCGGCCGAGAAGGTCCAGGGGGGGCTCGACGAGTTCCCCGGGCTGGCGCACCGCATCGAGTCCGCCGGGGTGGTCCAGGGCGTCGAGTACGTCAACGACTCCAAGGGCACCAACGTCGACTCCACCATCGTCGCGCTCAGGGCCTTCCCCAAGAACATCTGGCTCATCGCCGGCGGCCGCGGCAAGGGCGCGCCCTACGAGCCGATGGTCAAGGCCGGCGAAGGCCGCGTGAAGTGCGTGCTGACCATCGGCGAGGACGCGCCCAAGGTCCGCGCCGCCTACGAAGGGCACGCGCCGATCGTCGACTGCAAGGACCTGGCGGCGGCGGTGAGGACCGCCCACGAGAAGGCGGCGGCGGGCGACGTGGTGCTGCTCTCGCCGGCCTGCGCCAGCTACGACCAGTTCAAGAACTTCGAGGAGCGCGGCGAGAGGTTCAAGGCGCTGGTGAAGGGCCTGCTGCCCACTCCTCCCACGGGGAAGGCCTAGGAGCGCGATGGAGCTCACGAGCACCAGCGTGGGGTCGAGCCCCCCGACGAGGACCGGCGGAGGCGCCGGTGGCGCCCGCCTCGACCTCGTCCTGCTCGCCGCGGCGCTCGCGCTGTGCGCCATCGGCGTGGTGATGGTGTACTCGAGCTCCGCCGTCTCGGCGCTCAGCCGCACCGGCGACAGCTTCTTCTACCTGAAGCGCCAGGCGCTGGCCTTCGCGCTGGGCATCGCCGTCTGCATCGGCGTGCTCAAGTTCGGCTACCGGCGGCTGGCGTGGCTGGCCTACCCGGCGCTGCTGGTCGCGGTGGCGCTGCTGGTCGCGGTGCTCATCCCCGGCATCGGCACCACCGCGGGCGGCGCGCGCCGGTGGATCCGCCTGCCGGGCTTCTCGCTGCAGCCGGCCGAGCTCTCCAAGCTGGCCCTGGTCGTCTACCTCTCGTACTCGCTGGCCAAGAAGCGCGAGAAGGTGAAGGTCTTCTCCGTCGGCTTCCTGCCGCACTGCCTGATCACCGGGCTGCTGATCGTGCTGGCGCTGGCGGAGCCCGACTTCGGCACCGCGGTGACGATGGGGCTCATCCTCTTCGCGCTGCTCTTCGCCGCCGGCACCAAGCTCAGCTACCTCGTCGGCTCCATCCTCGCGGCGCTGCCGGTGCTCTACCACCTGGTGGCCAGCTCCCCGTACCGCATGAAGCGGATCCTGGCGTTCATGGACCCCTGGGCGCACCGCCACGACGTGGGCTACCAGATCGCCGAGTCGCTGATGTCCATCGGCTCCGGCGGCGTGGGCGGCCTGGGCCTGGGCGACGGGCGGCAGAAGCTGTTCTTCCTGCCCGAGGCGCACACCGACTTCATCTTCTCCATCATCGGCGAGGAGCTGGGCCTCTTGGGCGTCATCGCCGTGGTCGCGCTCTACGGGGTGGTGGTCTGGCGCGGCTTCCGCGCGGCCTTCAACGCCAGCGAGCCCTTCGGCGCCTACCTCGCCCTGGGCCTCACCACGCTGCTGGGCGTGCAGGCGGTGGTCAACATGATGGTCGCGATGGGCATGCTGCCCACCAAGGGCCTGACGCTGCCCTTCGTCAGCTACGGCGGCAGCTCGCTGGTCATCTGCCTGGCCGCGACCGGGCTGCTCCTCTCCATCGGCCAGAGCAGCGGCGGGTTCCTGCGGCCGCAGACCGGAGGCTCCCGATGAGGGTCCTCATCGCCGGCGGCGGCACCGGTGGCCACCTCTTCCCGGGCATCGCGCTCGCCGAGGAGATCGTCACCCGCGACCCCAAGCACAACGACGTGCTGTTCGTCGGCACCGCCAAGGGGCTGGAGGCGAAGGTCGTCCCGCAGAACAACTTCAAGCTCGAGCTCATCGAGGTCTCCGGGCTCAAGCGCGTGGGGCTCGCGAGCTTCTTCAAGGGGCTGCTCGCCATCCCGCGCGCCCTCCTGCAGTCCCTGGCCATCCTGCGCCGGTACCGGCCCGAGGTGGTGGTGGGCGTGGGCGGCTACGCCAGCGGCCCGGTGGTGCTGGCGGCCTGGCTCACCGGCATCCCCACCGCGGTGCAGGAGCAGAACGCCTACCCGGGGTTCACCAACCGCGTCCTCTCCAAGTTCGCCAAGGCGGTCTTCACCGCCTTCCCCGGCGCCGAGCGGCACTTCCCCAAGCGGAAGGTGCAGATGCTGGGCAACCCCATCCGCCGGCAGCTGCTCGACAACTACCTGAAGAACTCCGTCCCGCACGAGAAGTTCAACCTGCTGGTCTTCGGGGGCTCGCAGGGCTCGCACGTGGTCAACCAGCGGATGCTCGAGGCAGTGCCCTTCCTCGACAGCGTGCGCGACAAGCTCGTCATCCAGCACCAGACCGGCGAGAAGGAAGTCGACAAGGTCCGCGAGGGCTACGCGCAGCAGAGCGCCAACGCCGAGGTCCTCGACTTCATCCGCGACATGTCCGGGGCCTATGCCCGCGCCGACGCCATCGTCTGCCGGGCCGGCGCGACGACGCTCGCCGAGATCACCGTGGCCAAGAAGGCCGCCATCCTCATCCCCTTCGCCGCCGCCGCCGACAACCACCAGGAGCTCAACGCGCGCTCCCTGGTGGAGGCCGGGGCGGCGGTGATGATCCTCGAGAAGGACCTGACCGGCGAGCGGCTGGCCAAGGAAGTGTTCGCCCTGATGAACCCCGGGCGGCGCAAGCAGATGGAGAAGGCCGCGGGCGGGTTGGGCCACCCCGAGGCCGCCAAGGAGATCGCCGACGTGCTGGTGGAGATGTCGCGGGGCAAGTGGGGCCCGGAAGGAAGGAAGGCGTAGATGGCGACGGGGCATGCCAGAGGGCAGGTCGCGACGCGCGACGCCCGCCGCCGGCTGAAGCCGGCGGCTACATCGACGAAGGCCGCCTGCGCGGCCTGGTCGCGGCGTCGGCCCGCGAAGGCGGGCCTGGTCGGTCTGGCCGCCGGTTTCAACCGGCGGACAGGAAGGAAGGCGTAGATGGTTTCGGTGCGCGACAGGAAGGCCAAGGTCCACTTCGTCGGCGTGGGCGGCATCGGCATGAGCGGCATCGCCGAGGTGCTGCTCAACCTGGGCTACGCCGTCACCGGGACCGACCTGAAGGCCTCGGAGATCACCAGGCGCCTGGAGTCCCTGGGCGCGGTCGTCCACACCGGCCCGCACCGCGCCGAGAGCGTGGGCGAGTGCGACGTCGTCGTCATCTCCAGCGCCGTCAGGAAGGACAACCCCGAGGTCGTGGTCGCCCGCGCGCGCAAGACGCCGGTCATCCCCCGCGCCGAGATGCTGGCCGAGCTGATGCGCCTCAAGTACGGCATCGCCATCGCCGGCAGCCACGGCAAGACCACCACGACCTCCATGGTCGCCACCGTCCTCGCCGCGGCCGGCCTGGACCCCACGGCGGTCGTCGGCGGCAAGCTCAACTCGCTGGGCTCCAACGCCAAGCTGGGCAAGGGCGAGCTGATGGTCGTCGAGGCCGACGAGTCCGACGGCAGCTTCCTCAAGCTCACCCCGGTGGTGGCGGTGGTCACCAACATCGACGCCGAGCACCTCGACCACTTCGGCACGCTGGAGCACCTCAAGTCGGCGTTCGCGGAGTTCACCAACCGCGTCCCCTTCTACGGGCTGGCGGTGATGTGCCTGGACCACCCCAACGTCCAGGCGCTGCTGCCGCTCGTCGAGAAGCGGGTCGTCACCTACGGCTTCGCGGCGCAGGCCGACTACCGCGCCGACGAGGTGCGCCTCGACGGCTTCATGACGCGCTTCAAGGCCTTCCGGCGCGGCGAGGACCTGGGCGAGTTCGCGGTGCGCATGGTCGGCCGCCACAACGCCCAGAACGCGCTGGCCACCATCGCCGTCGCCGAGGAGCTGCAGATCCCCCTGGCCGTGGTGCGCGACGCCCTCTCCAGCTTCGGCGGCGTGCAGCGCCGCTTCACCGTCAAGGGCGAGGAGGCCGGGGTCACCGTCGTCGACGACTACGGCCACCACCCCGCCGAGGTCCGCGCCACGCTCAAGGGGGCCAAGCAGGCCTTCAACCGCCGGGTCATCTGCGCCTTCCAGCCGCACCGCTACACGCGCACCCACCTCTTGATGGACGACTTCGCCACGGCCTTCAACGACGCCGACGTGCTCTTCGTCACCGAGGTCTACGCGGCGGGCGAGGAGCCCATCGCGGGCGCCACCGGCGAGCGGGTGGCCGAGGCCATCAAGGCCTGCGGCCACCGCGACGTGACCTTCGTCCCCACCCGCGCCGAGCTGGCGACGGCCATCCGGACCCGGGTGCAGGCGGGCGACATCGTCATCACCCAGGGCGCGGGCGACGTGAACCAGAGCGGCGTCGAGCTGCTCGGGCTGCTCAAGGACGGCAAGGCGCCGTAGTTCGGCCGCCCCGGCCGGGAGAGAACACATGGGCTTCACCGTGGAAGAGCTGAAGAAGAAGAAGATCGGCGTGCTGATGGGCGGGCTGTCGACCGAGCGGGACGTCTCGCTGCGCAGCGGCAAGGCGTGCCTCGAGGCCCTGCAGCAAAAGGGCTACGTGGTGGCCCGTATCGACGTGCAGAAGGATGTAGCAGCGCAGCTGGCGAAGGAGGGCATCGAGGTCGCCTTCAACGCGCTGCACGGCCGCTGGGGTGAGGACGGCTGCATCCAGGGCCTGCTGGAGGCGATGTTCATCCCCTACACCGGCTCCGGCGTGCTCGCCTCGGCGCTGGGCATGGACAAGGTCGCGGCCAAGCAGGTCTTCGCCGCGCACGGCATCCCCACCCCGCCGTCGGTGGTCTTCCCGACCTACGCCGCGCTGGAGAAGGCCGGCTTCAAGCTCCCGTTCGGCTACCCGGCGGTGGTGAAGCCCTCGGGCGAGGGCAGCTCGGTCGGCGTGTCGATCGTCAAGGACGAGGCGGCGCTCAAGGCCGCGGCGGCCGAGGCCGGCAAGCTCAAGGGCGCCATCCTCGTCGAGAAGTACGTCAAGGGCCGCGAGATCCAGGCGGCGGTGCTCGACGACGAGGGCCTGGGCGCCATCGAGGTCGTCCCGGCCAACGAGTTCTACGACTACAGCGCCAAGTACCAGGCGGGGACGACCAAGTACCTGTTCCCCGCGCCGATCCCCGCGGACCTCTACCAGAGGTCCTGCGACACCGCGGTGGCCGCGCACCAGGCGCTGGGCTGCTCCGGGGCGACGCGCTCGGACCTCATCCTCGAGCCCTCCGGCGCCATCTGGATCCTGGAGATCAACACGCTGCCCGGCATGACCAACGCGAGCCTGCTTCCCAAGATCGCCGCGGGCAAGGGCATCGACTTCGGCGGGCTGTGCGAGCGGCTGCTGATGAGCGCGTCGCTGAAGGGCTAACCAAGAGGCAAGGGAGCGAGCCGTGCTCAGAGGGCGAAAGAACCGCAGGCGGGTGGATCAGGCCGCCGTGAAGCAGGCCGCCAAGGGCGCAGCCCAGCGCACGCTCAAGGCGTTGGGCGTCGTCGCCGCCCTGGTGGCCATCTGCGCCGCGACCGCGTTCGGCGCCGCGCACGGCAAGGCCTACCTCTACACCTCGCCCACCTTCGCCATCGAGAGGTTCAGCTTCGAGGGCGTCCGGCACGCGCAGAAGGACGAGCTGCAGCGCCTCTCCGGCATCGCCGAGGGCGACAACATCTTCCAGGCCGACCTGGTCGCCGCCGAGAAGGCGATGTCCGGCCACCCCTGGGTGCGCCGGCTCTCGCTGGAGCGCGACTACCCGCGGACCGTCGTGGTGCGCGTCATCGAGCACGAGCCGGTCGCGCTGGCCGACCTGGGCGGCCTGTACTACCTCGACGCCGCCGGCAAGCCGTTCAAGAAGCTCGCCCCGGGCGAGGAGAGCGACTTCGCCATCCTGCGGGGCGCCACCCGCGACGAGTACCAGGCCAAGGAGCAGGAGGTGTCCAGCTCCTTCCGCGAGGCCCTGGACGCGCTGGCCGCCTACCGCGACGCCGGCCTGGAGAAGGCCGCGCCGGTCTCCGAGGTGAAGGTCGACCGCGTGGACGGGCTGACCTTCTGGGCGGGCAAGGACGCGGTCGCGGTGAAGCTCGGGTTCGGCGAGTACCGGGAAAAGTTCGGCAGGTTGGAGCAGCTGTACGCGGAGTTGGGCAAGAAGGGTGCGCAAGCCGAGGTCATCCGCCTCGACAACCGCACTCGGCCGGGCTGGGTAGCGGTCCAGCTGGCCCAAGGGGAAGGTCCGTAGCTCGGGCATATCCGTCCAGGCGAGAGCCTTGCGGGGCGACGGCGCCCCGATTCGACGGCCGGAGGCGACTCCGGGGTGCGCGGGCGAAAGGGCGAGGGTTCGAAGGCAGGAAGGGGAACAGTCACATGTCCAAGAAGTCTGGGGAGCTCGTGGTCGGGCTCGACATCGGCACCACGAAGATCTGCTGCATCGTCGGCGAGCAGACCGACGAGGGCATCGACATCATCGGCATCGGCACCCATCCGTCCAAGGGGCTGCGCAAGGGCGTGGTGGTCAACATCGAGGCGACGGTGGGGTCCATCCGCCGGGCCATCGAAGAGGCCGAGCTGATGGCCGGGTGCGAGATCAGCACCGTCTACACCGGCATCGCCGGCGGCCACATCAAGGGCATCAACTCCCAGGGCATCGTGGCGGTGAAGGACAAGGAGGTGCGCGAGCACGACATCCAGCGCGTCATCGACGCCGCCAAGGCCATCGCCATCCCGCTGGACCGCGAGGTCATCCACGTCCTGCCCCAGGAGTTCATCATCGACGACCAGGGCGGCATCAAGGAGCCGCTGGGCATGGCGGGCGTGCGCCTGGAGGCCAAGGTGCACATCGTCACCGGCGCCGTCTCCAGCGCCCAGAACATCGTCAAGTGCGCCAACCGCACCGGCCTCAACGTGGCCGACATCGTCCTGCAGCCGCTGGCCTCCAGCGAGGCCTGCCTGGCCGAGGAGGAGCGCGAGCTGGGCGCCTGCCTGGTGGACATCGGCGGCGGCACCACCGACATCGCCATCTTCTCCGGCGGCGCCATCGTGCACACCGCGGTCATCGCCCTGGGCGGCAACAACCTGACCAGCGACATCGCCATCGGCCTGCGCACCCCGGCCCACGAGGCCGAGCGCATCAAGCAGAAGTACGGCTGCGCGCTGAGCGCGATGGTGGACAAGGACGAGCAGATCGAGGTGCCCAGCGTCGGCGGGCGCCAGCCGCGTGTGCTCAACCGCTCCATCCTCTGCGAGATCCTCGAGCCGCGCGTCGAGGAGATCTTCCAGCTGGTGCACCGCGAGATCCAGAAGTGCGGCTACGAGGAGGTGCTGGCCTCGGGCGTCGTCATCACCGGCGGCAGCTCGCTCTTGACCGGCATGTCCGAGCTGGCCGAGGAGGTCATGGGCCTGCCCGTGCGCCGCGGCACGCCCAAGGGCATCGGCGGCCTGGTCGACGTGGTGAAGAGCCCCATGTACGCCACCGGCGTGGGCCTGGTGCTCTACGGCGCCAAGCACCAGGAGGCGAAGCACTTCAAGATCCGCGAGGACAACATCTACCGGAAGGTGATGGACCGGATGAAGGGCTGGCTGCAGGAGATCATCTAGAGACTTCTTCCAAGGCCTTCAACGAAACGGACGTGAACCATTTCCATCCCCGGGAGGGGAGCGAGGCTGCCCGAAAGGACGACGGCCCCGCGAATCGAAGGAGTCCAAGATGACGAGCGAGAACGAGTTCCAGCAGATCAAGCAGGCGGCCAAGATCCGCGTGATCGGCGTCGGCGGCGGCGGCTGCAACGCCATCAACACCATGATCAACTCCGGCGTCGAGCGCGTGGAGTTCATCGCCTGCAACACCGACATCCAGGCCCTGGCGGCCAACCGGGCCCCCAAGAAGATCCAGATCGGCACCGGCATCACCCGCGGTCTGGGGGCGGGCGCCAACCCGGAGATCGGCCGGTCGGCGGCGATGGAGAGCAAGGACGACATCGCCGCGGCGCTCGAAGGCGCGGACATGGTCTTCGTCACCGCCGGCATGGGCGGCGGCACCGGCACCGGCGCCGCGCCGGTCGTGGCCGACATCGCCAAGAGCCTGGGCGCGCTCACCGTCGGCGTGGTCACCAAGCCCTTCATCTTCGAGGGCAACAAGCGCCGCAAGCAGGCCGATCAGGGTCTGGTGGAGCTGAAGGCCGCGGTCGACACGCTCATCACCATCCCCAACCAGCGCCTGCTGGCCCTCAACGACCAGAAGATGCCGCTGCTCGAGGCCTTCCGCCGCGCCGACGAGGTGCTGCTCAACGCCGTGCAGGGCATCAGCGATCTCATCCAGTACCACGGCTACATCAACGTCGACTTCGCGGACGCCCGGGCGATCATGCAGGACAAGGGCCTGGCGCTGATGGGCACCGGCGTCGGCCAGGGCGAGAAGCGCACGCTCACCGCCATGCAGCAGGCCATCTCCAGCCCGCTGCTCGAGGACGCCACCGTCGACGGCGCCACCGGCCTGCTCATCAACATCACCGGCCCCAAGGAGCTCACCCTCAACGAGATCCACGAGGCCATCACGCTGGTGCAGGAGGCCGCCGACCCCGACGCCGAGATCATCTTCGGCTCGCTCATCAACGAGGACGCCTCGGACCTGGTGAAGGTGACCATCATCGCCACCGGCTTCGCCCCCAAGGACGGCGCCGGCGCCAAGCGCGGCGCGGCGACGAACTCCATGGCCACCCGCCCGCCGCCGTCGCAGGGCGAGTTCAAGCTCCCCGCGACCCAGCCCCCGCGCTCGTCGCGCCCCGCGCCGATGGCCCCGATGGGCGCGATGGAGAAGACCCCCACGCGTCCGCCGACGCCCGCGCTCGACCAGGCCCTCACCGTGCCGGCGGGCACCCCGTCGGTCGACGAGGACCGCTGGGACATCCCCACCTTCCTGCGCAAGCAGGCGGGCGAGCAGTAAGGGGTAGGGCGGGAGAGCCAGGCGTCTGCGCCTGTGCGACGGGATTCGACGCGGCGCTCTGGCTCTTCGCCGGGGCGCCGCGGTCGTTCAGGGCCCGAACCAAGCGAGCAGGTCGTCGGCGTGCGACGACAGGAGCTTGGAGCGCTTCACCAGCGTGTCCAGCTCGGTCAGCAGGCGGCGCGCCTCGCGGCCCTTCATCGTGCCCTGCACGCTCTCGAGGTCGGCCAGGCGCGCGAGCACCTCGTCCACCCGCAGCAGGTGCTGGTAGGTCCCGAGCAGCTCGCGCCCGGCGCGCGCGCCGTGGCGGGTGTAGAGGGTTCCCGTCGTGAAGAGCTTGGTGAGCGCGCGCTTGTTGGCGTCCAGCAGCGACCGGGCCCGCGCGCGGTACGAGCGCAGCCTTCGCCGCTCACGCTCCCGTGAGAGGTCGACCACCTCGGAATTCTTGGTCTTCGCTCTGGCCATCCCTCGCGCTCCAAAGCCCCACGCGCCCGAATGCTAGCAGCGCACCCGCGGGGGTCAACGCGGCGCGCACGCCGCCGGCTCTTGACATTGGCGATGCGTCGGAACCGGCGGGAAGCGCCCGGATGGGAGCGAATCAGTCGAGCAGATCCTCGAGCCGCTCCGCGATGTCGTCGGCGATTCCGCCATGGCCCGCCTGCGGCGTGCGTCCCGCGCGCTCCAGCAGCTCGATGGCCTTGGCCTTGTCTCCGAGGCCGGCGTGGGCGTCGGCCAGCGCGACGAGCGCCGCGGCCCAGTCCTGCTCCTCGGCGACGCAGCGCTCCAGCGGAGCGAGGGCCTCGCGGAAGCGGCCCTGCTCGACGTAATAGCGGCCGAGGGTGAAGTGGCCCAGCGGGCTCTCCGGGAACGCTTCGATCATGTCCAGGTACTTGCGCTCGCGCTCGTCCAAGGCGTCCCTCCTCCGAGGCGCCGGTGTGTAACGCCTGGCGCGCGCCGCCGACAAGGACATTCGCTCGCGTCAGCTCGTCGCCGGAGGCGTCTGGGCCAGGCGCAGCCACGCCTGGAACTCGGGCGACGCGACGCGCATGAGCATCACCCGCACCGAGAGCTTGCGGACCGGGTCGGCCAGCTGCATCTGGCGCTCCTCGCCGTGGCCCAGCGCCAGGGTGCCCTCGCGCTCGCCATCGCGGTCGGGCAAGGCGAGCTTGAGCTGCACGCGGTAGCCGTCGCCGTCCTGCTCGGGGACCAGCTCCAGTGCGAGCCGGGGGCGGTCGGGACGGTCGGGCTCCACCAGCTTCAGCGTCAGGCGCTTGCCCACCTCGCCGACCACCTGCGGGCGGGCGACCACACGCTCGCCGTCTTCGATCTGCAGCGCAAAGAAGAGCTTCTCGGACGGCGTGGGGCGACTCCAGATGCCGGCGCAGGCCACGCACAAGACGAGGCAGCTGGCGGCCGAGATGGCGAAGCTCCAGATGTTCTTCATGGGCGGCGCCCCTCTCCAGGTGCATCCCTTACGGTCGGCCTGAGCAACCATTGCGTGAACGATGGTCTAGCAAGCGGCACGCCATGCCTCTTGCTTCGAAGAATCGCGGGGTTGCGCGGGGCAGCTGCCAACCTGCCACGGTCCGGGGCCGCGACCGTGACAGTTTGTCAATCGAGCGCCGCGCCGGGCGGCGTTAGAGTGCGCGCGCGACGAGCGCCGGAGGCCCCGAATGGACGCCTGCATCTTCTGCCTGATCAGGGACGGCAAGATCCCCGCGAAGCGGGTCTACGAGGACGACCAGGCGGTCGCCTTCGAGGACACCAACCCGCAGGCGCCGACCCACGTCCTGGTCATCCCGCGCAAGCACGTCTCCTCGCTCAACGAGCTCGAGCCCGCGGACGAGGCGCTCGTCGGGCACCTCTTCAGCGTCGGCAGGAAGATCGCGCAGGAGCGGGGTATCCACGGCACCGGCTGGAGGGCCGTGATCAACACGAACCGCGACGCGGGCCAGACGGTCTTCCACATCCACCTCCACGTGCTGGGCGGGCGCAGCATGCGGTGGCCGCCGGGATAGGGATGGCGACCCTGGCTCGCTGCCTGGCGGTCGGAGGGTCGATCGCGCTGCACGCGGCCATCGCCGCGGCAGTGCTCGCCCTCGCTCGCGAGCCGCTTCAGCGGGCCCTCCTGCCGTCAGGAGCAGTGGAGGTGGGGGTCGTCTTCACCGAACCTCGGCGCCCCGCCGGGCCTGCCGCCGGCCCGTCTGCGGCAGAGCCCGGGCTGGCAGCCGCCGCCCGGCCCCAGCCCGTCCGGCCAGCGGCAGCGTCGCCGACGAGGGCGGCAGCAACGCCCGCCACGTCCTCCACTTCCACGCCGGAGCCTCCGTCAGCGCCCGAAGCTTCCGAGCCGAGCGTCGAGTCCCCGGGCGAAGGCCCTGCGAGCGAGTTCGCGGTGCCCGTCAGCGGGCAGCCGGGTGCCGTGGGAGAAGCGGGCGCAGCAGGCGGGGCGCCGGGCTCAGGTGGGGCCGAAGGCGTCCCCGGCGGGACGGGAGGCGCGGTCACTCCAGGTGGCGGCGGTGGGAGCAGCGGGACAGCAGGCGTCCCGGAGGTCGACCAGGAGCTGCGAAGGCGTCTCGCTGCGAGCGCCGCCCGATGCTACCCGCGCGCAGCCCGGCGGTTCCACGCCGAGGGGACCGCGCGGGTCCGCTTCTGCGTGGCCGAGGATGGCGGCGCGCGCGACGAGCAGATCGTCGAGTCGTCCGGACAGGGCCTGCTCGACGAGGCGGCGCTGCACTGCGTCATCGCCAGGGCGGCGCCGTTCCCGCGCACCGCGTCCTGCTTCACGGTCCCGATCCACTTCTTCGTGCCGTGACCGGCGCAAAGAACGGCCCTTCGCCCTGGGGCCCCGCGGCCTCCAGCAGCTTCGCCCCGTAGAGTGCCTCGAGCGCGGGGGCCCGCAGGACCTCGCGCGCGGGGCCACAGACCACGACCGCCCCATCCTTCATCAGCACGGCGGCGTCCGCCCAGGCCACTGCGAGGTTGGGGTCGTGCAGGACGGCGACCACGCAGAGCCCACGCCCGGCCAAAGTGCGCGCGTGCTCCAAGATCTGCGCCTGGTGGCCGAGGTCCAGGAACGCGGTGGGCTCGTCGAGCAGCAGCAGGCGCGGCTCCTGAGCCAGGGCGCGCGCCAGGAACACGCGGCGGCGCTCGCCGCCCGAGAGCTGGTCGATGGGCCGGCTGGCGAGGTCCTCGACCCCGGCGTCGGCGAGCGCTCGGTGGGCGACCTCGCGGTCGTGCTCGCCTTCCAGGGCCAGGCGCCCCAGCCGAGGAGCGCGGCCCATCAGCACCAGCTCGAGCACCGTGAAGGGGACGTCGGCGGGCGGGTCCTGCGCGACCAGCGCGATCTGCTGGGCCGCCTCGCGGCGCGGCATCCCGGACAGCGGCTTGCCGTCGATGAGGACCTCGCCCGTGAAGGGCAACAACCCCGCCGCCGCCTTCAGCAGCGTGCTCTTTCCGGCGCCGTTGGGGCCGAGGATGGCAGTGAGCGTCCCGGCCTCGGCCGCGAAGTCGGCGGCGTGCAGCACCTCGCGCTCGCCGTACCGGCAGGTCACGCTGCGAAGCTGGAGCAGGGGGGGCACCGGGCACTCACTTCTCGAGCTGGCGCTCGGTCGCAGTCATCGACTTCTCGAACCAGCCCAGGAAGACCTCGAGCTCCGGCCAGCGCGCGGCCGTCGCCAGGAGGGCGCGCTTCTTCTTCACCAGCTCGTGCGCCGAAGCCAGGCGGAGCATCCGCTGCGCGGGGTACTTGCCGGAAAGCTCCTCGAAGCGCTGGTCGAGATCGTCGAACCAGCGCTCGAGCTCCGCCTTCTTCAGCTTGGACTTCTTGGGATGGGGCGCGGAGGGCAGCTCCTCGATCGACGATTCGTCCTTGAGCTGCGCCGGAGCAGCCGTCGATGCGGCCTTGGCTTCCTTGGGCGGCGCGGCGGGCGCGGGTGAAGGCTCCGGTGAAGGCGCCTGGGCGCGTGCGGGCGCGGCTTCGGGCTCGGGGTCGGGCGGGGTCGGGGCCTCCGACTCGGGGTCGGCGGGACGCGAGGCGGGCGCCTGCTCCGGGGCGCCGATGCCGAGCCAGGCCGGGCGGAAGACCACCACGCCGATGACGACCGCGGCGGCGATGCACAGCACTCCGACCACGATGAGCACGATGGTCAGGGAGTTGTGTCTCAGGTCGATCCCGCGGGAGGTGGTGTTCTGCGAGAAGACCGGTATCCCCAGCGGCGTGGCCGGCGTGGGCGGCCCGTCCTGCGGCGGTTCGGGGGCGGCGAGCTCGGGGCTCACCAGCACCTTGTTCTCCTCGACCGGCTCGGAGAGCTCCTGGGCGACCACGATGCTGGGCCCGGTCGGGGGCAGCGGCTCGGGAGCCTCCCGCGCGGGGGCGGGCTCCTTCTTCACGGGGGCCGGCGCGGCGCCGGCATGTTCCTGCGGCTCCCGGGTCTCCGGCGGCGCGGCCGCGGGCTTCGGCTCGGCGGCGGGGGGCTCGCCCACCGCCCTGGTGGCCGGGCGCGACCGGCTGATGGGGCGCTGCACCCGCGGCTCGGTGACCGACTCGGCGCTCGCCGGGCCGGCCGGCGCCACAGGGCGCAGCGCCGGCTTCTTGTCGGTGCCCTCGCGGCGCGGGGCGGCGACCCCTTCCGCGCCGGGAACGAACTCCAGCGGGTCGTATCGGACCGTGGCGCGCTTGTCGGCGGTGGTGGATGCCGCGGGGCCCGCGGGCCCGGTGAAGGCCTTGTGCTTGGCCGAGCTCTGCTTGCGCGCCGGGGCGCTCGCGGCGCCGCCGAACAGGGGGCCGTCGGGCGTCAGCGGCAGCGGCGAGGTGATGGGGCCGTCGAGGTTGGCGTCCTTGGCCTGGGGCGCCGTGTTGGTGATGTCGCGCGCCGAGCGCTCATCCTTGAAGACCTCGCTGCGCTTGAGCGGCAGCGAGCTCATGGCCACGGTCTTCCGGTTGGCTGCCCGCGAGGGCTCGTCCGCCGCTTCTTCGCGCGCGGCGGGGGCGGCGGGGAGGGCCGGGGCGGCCTCGTCGGCGGGCGCCGCGGGCTCGGAGGAGGGCGTCGGCAGCTTCGAGAGCGCGGCGATCATCCGGCGCTCGTTGTCGTACTCGCGCTCGAAGCGCTCGCGCATGAAGGCGGCGAGCGTCTCGGGCCCTGCCGCCGGGTCCACCTCCAGCATCGCCGCCGTCAGGCGGCCGCGCATCTCCTCGGCGCTCTGGAAGCGCTGCGTGGGGTCGGGCGCGAGCGCCTTCATCACCACGTCGTTGAGGGCCTCGGGGACGTCGGGGCAGACGTCCCGCAGCAGCGGGATGGCGGGGTTGGCCACCACCCGCAGGATCTCGCCGGGCGGCGTGTCGTCGAAGGGGTTGCGGCCGGCGAGCATCTCCCACAGGCAGATGCCGGTGGCGTACAGGTCGCTGCGGCGGTCGGCCGGCTGGTGCCGCGCCTGCTCCGGCGACATGTAGAAGAACTTGCCGAGGATGACGCTGGGGCTGGTGCGGGTCAGCGACAGGGCGCTCTTGGCTAGCCCGAAGTCGATGATCTTCACCTCGCCCTCGTAGCTGACGAGGATGTTCTGGGGCGAGATGTCGCGGTGCACCAGGTTCAGCTCGCGGTCCTGGTCGTCCCTCTTGCGGTGGGCGTACGCCAGCGCGTCGAGGATGCGCACGAAGACGAAGAGGGCGAGCCCGGTGGGCAGGAGCACCGCCTGGTCGCGGCAGCGCGCGGCGATCTTGCGCAGGTCCTTGCCGTCCACGAACTCCATGGCGATGTAGTACTCGTCGCCCTCCCGGCCCATGTCGATGACCTGGGCGATGGAGCCGTGCTGGAGCTTGACGACGATCTTGCCTTCGTCGAGGAACCGGTCGACGAAGTACTCGTCGGCGGCGAGGTGCGAGAGGATCTTCTTGATGACGAAGAGCTTCTCGAAGCCCTCGACCCCGCTCACCCGCGCCAGGAAGACCTGGGCCATCCCGCCCGTCGCCAGCGGCGCGAGCAAGGTGTAGCGCCCGAAGCGAGTGGGGGTGAAGGGGCGCAGGCCGGCTTTGGCGTTGGAGCTGGGCACGTCCGGTGGGGCGGGCAGATCGGTCCGCTTCGATTCCTCTTCGAGAGTCGCGAGCATAGCATCCCGCGCGGCCCTCCCGAAGCCCGGGCGCGATGCTACTTGTTCTTGGTGGCGCACCCCTTCACGCAGCTCTTCTCCACCGTGTTGGTGCAGTTGTCCTTGCAGGCCTTGGCGCCGCGGCAGTTCGACATGCACATGTTGACGACCTGCTTGCAGCCCTCACCGCACAGGCCCTTCTCGTTCTTGCGGTGGTGCTTCTTGTCGACGTACTTGCCCTCGATCCGCTTCTCCTCCGCGGCGGCCTCCTTGATGCGCGGGTCGATGTAGACCTTCGGAGGGGCCTCCGACAGCGTCAGCGCCAAGAGCGCGGTGGCAAGGGTGAGCATGGGACTCGGCTTACGGGAAGGCGATGGTCAGCACGTAGAAGATGGAGGTCATGTAGTCCTGGTACGCCTTCATGAACCCCTGGAACACCGGGGTCCCGCCGACGCCGAGGATGACCCCGATGACGAGGATGGAGCTGATGGAGGCGTACTCCGTCATGCCCTGGCCCTCCTCGCTGCGCAGGTGCGCGGCGAGCCGGGAGAGCTGAGTCTTGAGCTTGGTCATGGCATCACCTCTAGTGCACGTCCTCGGATTCAGCACCACCGCCACCACTGCCGCCACCACCACCGCCGCCGCCGCCACCGGTCCCCATGCGGCCCTTGTTCTTGGCGATCTCCTTGCAGGCGTCCTTGATGGCCTGCACGCCTTCGGCGCAGGTGTCCTGGCAGACCGCCTTCTCCTTGGCCTTCTTCTTACTGCACCGCTTGTTGCAGCTCTTCTCCGCCTTCTCGATCTTCGGCGCGCAGTCGAAGTTCTTCGCCTTGTCGATGTCCTTCTGCGTGCGCGGATGGCCCGAGAGCAGCATCAGGACCAGTAGGCTCGACCACATGCTCATTTCCTCGATGTGCAGATGATGTTCAATCCGCAGGGCTCGCCGGGCTTGAAGCTGGAGACGATGCCGCAAACCTCGTCTGCGCGGTGGAATTCCTCGCTGCTCGCCTCGCGGGCGATGTGCCGCGTGCTCTTGTCCGGCAGCCAGCCCTTCTCGGGCAGATGGGTGTCGAAGAACGACAAGGGCTCCGCCGAGTCGGCGCACGAGACCTGGGTGGCCCGGGTTCGCTGGTAGA
This sequence comes from Myxococcales bacterium, assembly GCA_036504155.1. GTDB lineage: Bacteria > Myxococcota > Myxococcia > Myxococcales > UBA5297 > JACRCT01. The sequence continues at coordinate 22,283 of DASXVQ010000075.1, read as the reverse complement.
CGCCCATCTCCTCGGTCTCCAAATCGGCAGGCAAGCCTATCACCGCCGGCATGGGCCAGTCGGCGGGGGCTCGGTCGGCCGAGGCCGGGGCCCGGTTGAGGAGCCGGTCGGGGTCGCTGATGGCGACCAACACGATGGCGGTGTCCTCGCCGCTGACCGTCACGGTCCGCAGGAAGCCGTCGCCGGGCTCGCGGAAGCTGACGTAGGCCGAGTTGCGGCCCATGCGGCCCTGGAAGAGCGGCAGGTACTTCTGCGAGAGGCCCACCCGGTAGTTCTCGAAGACCACCTCCGGGCGCAGCTTCAAGGTCAGCGACGCCATGCGGATGGTCCCCGGCCGCACCTGCCGGCCCAGGTTCTCCACCGGCAGCTGGTGGTCGAAGGCGGCGAAGCCGAAGGCCTCCTCGGGCGGCATCTTGCGGATGCGCTCGAGCGCGGCGTCGTAGGCGGCGGGGTCGGTCGGGGGCCGGGCGGTGCTCAGCTGCCCCGGCTTGTGGCTCTTCGGCGCGGGGGGCTTGGGCGCGGGCGCAGGGGCGGCGCCGAGCAGCGCGAACGCCGCCGCCGCCAACCCCCACCGCCGAATGGACCGGGTCGCTCGCATCGCGCTTCTGGTTACCTCGTCCTTCCCAGGTAGTACGGGCCGCGCTTCTCGTAGGCCTTGCGGGCGGCGCTGCCGTCGAGCAGCGGCGTCGTGTAGAACTCGTCGTCCTGGTCCTTGTCCTTGAAGTCGTCCGGGCAGCCGGTGCCGGTGGGGCAGGCGGGCGGATCGGGCCACTGCACGTTCATCCACAGGCCCAGCGGGTTCTCGAGGCCCACCGAGCTCGCGCCGTAGCGGGGGAGCGGCGGGATGGACGGGCAGATGAGGATCTTGTTGGTGAGGGCCTTGAGCGCGAACTGCGCGGTGTAGATGCCCGGCTGGATGAGCCACGGCCCGCCCAGGTAGAACTGCCACTGCGCGCGGTCGTAGTAGCGGCTGTTGGTGTCGCCTGCGTCCACGGTCGGGACCATGTGGTCGGAGCCCGGCGCGATGTCCTTGAGCTCGGTGATGGCCCAGGGGTCGGTCAGGATGGCGGCGTGCTCGCGCAGCAGCAGGTCGGCGGTCGCGCCCGAGTCGCCCTCCACGTGGGCGGTGCCGCCGCTGCGCTTGCGCTTGGAGAACAGCGGGATGCGCTCGTTGCCGGGGATGCCGCCGACGAACTTGTCGGGCAGCGCGAAGTTGAACAGCCAGCCCTTGGCGGCGCACTCGTAGACGGCGCCCTTGTTGAACTGGCTGTGGAAGGTCATGGTCGTCGCGAGGTACGGGTCCTTGTCGGTCTTGCGGCAGTAGACCTGGTGCGACCGGGAGCGGTCGGTGTGGTCGGTCTGGCTCGCCGAGTCGCAGGTGCCGTCGCCGCCGCCGTTGCACCAGCAGGTGTGGGCGAAGGCGTTGACGTGGTGGGCGTCGCCGCTGAACTTGCCGCCGCTGATGGACGCCTCGTTGATGAACGAGGAGTCGTGGTCGGCGAACTGCAGGCGGCTCATGGCGACGGCCCCGTCGACGTCCGGGTCGTCCTTGCCGCCGTACTGCATCTGGCTCAGGTCCCAGGTGGTGGTGATGACCGCCTCTTGCACGTCCATCAGGTGCTGGACGGCGTCGCTGGCGAACATCGTGAACATCCACAGGGGGCCGAGCACGAAGATGAGCACCGCGAACTCAACGGCGGCGCCGCCTTCCTCTCGCTTCCACTGACGGAATGGATTCATGCGCATGGTCCGCCTCCGCTAGTGGCCGTCCTGCGAGAAGTTGAGCCCGGAACCCAGGATCGCGCCGGCGCCGACGAGCTGCAGGGTGTTGCCGTGACCGGTCGCACCGGCGACCAGGGCCGCCTCCCCCCTGGTGAACGGGTGCAGCTTGGCGCGCCAGAAGGGGTTCCAGAAAGACGGCGGCTCGCGCCAGTCGCCCGGGCGGTGGTAATAGACCAGCGCCTTGGACATGGCGTAGGCCATGTCGCCGTCGGCGTTGTCGCCGCCCTTGAAGTTGAGCTCCTGCATCTGGCCGACCAGCTTGGGCTTCTGGGTGCCGGACTGGGTGATCATCCAGGGCTGCGGGTCGCCCTTCTCGTTGACGCTCAGCTGCTGCTTGGCGGCCGCGAAGATGGCGGGCTGCTTGTAGGGCGCCTCGGGCTCGGTGTCGTCGGGCATCTTGATGGTGTAGACGGTGAAGGCCTTGTCGACGTCCAGCTCGTGGTCGTCGGAGTCGTGCGGCCCCTCGATCATGTTGTCGTCGTGCTCCCAGTTGCCGTCGGCGGCGGTGTGCACCACCGCGGGCATGAACCAGCCCCAGCCCAGGGAGATGGGCCAGATTCCGGGCTCGCCGTTCACGTTCGGGCAGCAGTTGTGCTGGCAGATGCCGGCCTGGTACCAGAAGTCCTGCGACTTGATGCCGTTGCCCTTGATGTCGCTGGAGGGGGCCAGGTCGCCGTCCTCGGTGATGCCGGCCTTGCCGCCCAGGCCCCAGCCGATCTGGAACTGGACCCACCAGCCGCCGTCCTCGCCGTGGATCTTCAGGGACAGCGGAGCCAGGATGACCGGCGCCTCCAGGCCCCAGTTGCGGCCGCGGGTCCAGCCGCCGCGCGAGGCGTTGGCGACCTCGGTCATGTCCTTGTGCTTGCGCTCGTCGTTGGTCGCGTCCTTCCCGTTCACCGAGCCCCACACGCTGTTGTTGATCAGGTTGACCGCGGTGATCATCCCGCCGGCGTTGGGGTTGGCCACTCCGGCAGGCAGGTTGTACTCGTCCAGGTCGGTGACGCCCCCGGCGGTGTACATGGCCGAGAGCAGGCCCAGCACCGAGAAGTTCCAGAGCTTGATGGTCTTGACCATCGTCTGGAACCCGTCCATCGCCTTCTTGAACGGGGTGTCGAGCTCCTGGACGTCGCTGGCGATGTCCGAGGCCGAGGCGAAGAACTCGATGGCCGTGGCCAGGTCCTCGAAGGCGTGCCAGCAGTGGTTGAGCTTGCAGCACAGGCCCCAGGGGCAGCTGCAGCAGATGCCGAACTCGCAGCCCATGGCGACGATGTTGATGACGCCGTGCGACCACCACAGGTCCACCGCCGCCGAGGCCTCGCTCTCGTAGGAGGAGAGGATGGCCATCGACACCAGCGCGCCGGCCGCGGCGCGGTTGGAGTAGGCGATGTAGTTGAAGGCGCGCGCGGTGTGCACCGCCTGCGAGTAGGCCTGCGCGTCCGCGGCGTGCTGGATGCGGATGCGCTCGTGGGTCGCCCAGCTGACGGTCAGCACCATCATCAGGGCGAAGGACAGCAGGAGGATGAAGACGGACCCCAGGAGGATGACCTGACCCGTGGGGCGCCGCTCGAGGTTTCGCGAGAGCTTTCTCATGGCGGGCGTCCCGGGCTACGGGTTGGTGTCATCCGACTTGTAGTGGAAGCACTGGTTCGACTCCGGCAGCGGGCAGTCCTCGAGGTAGTAGTTGGACTGCATCCGGAAGCCGTAGTTGGCGTAGAGCGGGATGAAGTAACGCTTCATCGCGATGGCGGCGATGTAGAGCTGGTTGGTGTTGCTCTTCACCACGTCCGACGAGGACTTCCAGCGCACGTCGTTCTTGGTGGCGACCGAGTCGTACTTGAGCCGCTTGTTCTGCGACGAGCCCTTGACGATGCTGGCGTTCTTGTCGCCCATGCGGATGAGCTTGTTGGTCCCCATGCCCATCCAGGCGCGGAAGATGACCCAGTTGGCCAGCGGGATGATCAGCTTCTGGTTGAGGCGAAGCTGCACGCGGAGGCGGGTGCGCTCGAAGCCCTTGAGGTTGGCCGCCTCGCCTCCGTCGACCCCGATGAGCCCGCCGTCCTTCAGCGTGCCCGGGGCGTTGTAGGGGTCGTCGAAGTCGACCTCCGTCTGGTCGTTGCTGGGGTGGAAGGCGTTCTCTCCCTCCAGCCACGACTTGAGCGGCCCGCACACCGTCACGTCCATGATCTTGACGTTCGGCGCGTCCCAGTAGCGGTTCATCGCCTTGGTCTTGATCATGGCCTGGGCGTAGGTGCCCAGGTCCCGGGTCGGCTGGTAGGCGTCCTTGAGGGCGATGACCGGCAGCAGCACGTTGAGCGCCGCCGTCCGCATCGGGGTCGGGCAGGCGTTCATCATCGCCCCGGCCCGGGCGGCGCGGTACGCGGCGTACTTGAGCAGCGCGCGGGCCTGGTAGAGCAGGGTGAACTGGATGAGCCCCATCATCGTGAAGACGAACAGCGGGGCGACGATGGCCGTTTCGACCGCCGCCTGACCCCGCGCATCCTCACGGCTCAACCGTCGGAGACATCGCATGAGACCCGACCTCCGCTGGCCAGAACAGACCAGCTAAGAGAAGACCAGGTTCGAGTATAGTCGGCGCGTGGAAAGCCGCCGCATCGGTCGAGTGGCCGCAGGGTCCAAGTAGCCGGAACGCCGGGTGAAAGCGCCGGGTCATGGACCGCCCCGCCGCAGGCGAATAACATCCCCCTCCCTCGGCGTTCCCGTGCGAGCCCTCTCTGCCATCGCCCCACTGCTGGGCGTTCTCCTCTCGGCCGCCGCCGCCCAGGCGGCGGTCCAGGGCTCGCTGACGGCCTCGCTGGGACCCGGCCTGGACACCAACCCCTCGCGGACCGTCGCCAACGACGCCTCGACCCTGGACGGCTACCTGGGCCTGGCGGCGACGGGCAAGCTCAAGCTCACCTTCGGGGAGGGCCAGCAGGCGACCGGGCGCTACGACGTCGGGCTGCGCAAGTTCTTCCTGACGAACCGCGAGGACTTGGCGGTGCAGCAGGCGGCGCTGGACTGGGCGATGAGCCTGGGCCGGGTCGTGGTGGGCGCGGAGGCCTCCGGGAAGTGGTGGGCCTCGGTCTCGGGCTCGCGGGACTACGCCGACCTCGGCGGGGACCTCTTCCTCGACGTCGCGCTCGCCAGGCAGGTGAGCCTGCGGGTCCTGGCGGGGGCGCACGGCTTCGTCTACCCGCCGGCGCACCTGGGGCCGCCGGACCCCGCGGCTCCGCCGGTCGACCCGAAGACGGCGGACGCCGACGGCGCCTACGACTGGGTCGGGCCGCAGGGCTCGCTGGCGTTGCGCTGGCAGCCGGCGCGCAGGCACACCGCGACCCTCGCGCTCTTCGGCGCGCTGCCGTACTACAACGGCTTCTCGCGCTACGAGGGCAGCTCCGAGTTCGCCAACGGCGCCGACGGCTACCCGGTGGTGCGGCGGCGCGACGCGCAGTTCGGCGGCCAGGTCTCGTACGGCTACCGCGGCCCGGTGGCGGTGCAGGCGGGCTACTCGTACGTGCGCATCAACTCCACGAGCTACGGCGAGGCGAGCGAGCGGCACCGCCTGTGGGCGGCCGCGTCGGCCAAGCTGCCCCTGCGGCTGTACGCCTCGCTCCTGGCGGCCTACCAGTTCATCGGCTACCCCGACGGAGTGTTCCTCTCCTGGGATCTCCAGCTGCTGGACGACGAGTCGCAGAGCTCGGTGGGCGCCAAGCTCGGCTTCGCCGTCACCGACGAGATCGACCTCGAGGCGCGCTACGCCTCCTATTGGTTCGAGCTGCCGAAGGTGGCCGCCCCGAGCGACCCGTCCGCGACGCTGCCGACCACCTGGTGGCGCCACACCGCGTTCCTGGGCGTGACTCTCCGGCTCTAACTGGGCGCCGCGGGCCACCGTGCCTGCACCTCGGGGGGCCGCCAGGCTAGTGCCCGCCGAACAGCTCGGCCATCTTCAGGCCCAGCGCGTTGGCGATGCGGTAGAGCGACGAGATGGAGGCCGAGGACTCCGCCCGCTCGATCTGCGAGAGCAGGGACACGGACAGGCCGGTGCGCCGCGCCAGCTGCTTGAGGGTCAGGTCCTGGCTCTTGCGCGCCCCGCGGATGGCCTCGCCGATGGCCTGGTGCAGCCGGGCCTCGGGGTCGATGGTCAGGCCTTTGCGCGCCAGCGCCGAGTGGACCGTGGCGAGGAAGGCGTCGGGCTCAAAGGGCTTGCGCACGTAGTCGGAGGCCTGGTGCTTGAGCGAGGCGATGGCCGTGTCGACGTTGGGGTAGGCGGTGGAGACGATGACCGCGATGTCCCGGTCGTGCTTGCGGATCTGCTCGAGGACCTCGGTGCCGCTCATCCCCGGCATCATCATGTCGAGGATGACGAGGTGGAACTCCTGGGCCTTGAGCGTCTCCACCACCTTGGCCGGGTCGGTGACGCCGGCCACCTCGAACCCCTCGCGCGACAGCAGCAGCGAGAGGTAGTCGATGAGGTCCTGCTCGTCGTCGACGATGAGGATCCGCAGCGCGGAGCCGGGGTGGGGGCGGGGTGCGTCGAGCTCGAGGTCGGCAGACTCCTCCGACGGCATTGGGGCCTCGCTCAGTCTGTCCCCCCTAAGGAGAAGGGCGGCAGCTACGGCGTCGTCGGAAGCGGGTACTTCGGCAGCCTGCTGGGATTCTTCTGGTAGTAGGGCTTGAGGATCTCGATGACCCTGGGGACCATCTTGTCGGTGGGCGCGAGGTGGATGAACTCCTCGTACTCGGCGGCGCCTTCGTCGAACCGGTTGGTCTTGGCGTAGCAGGTGCCCAGGTACATGTGGGCCTGGGCGTGCCCCGCGTCGAGCTGGATGGCCTTGACGAAGAACTCGGCGGCCTCCTTGTACTTGCGCTCCGAGAACAGGGTCATGCCCTGGTTGAACTGCTCCTCGGCGCCGGCCTTCTTCTCCTGGGTGACCTTGGCGTCGGCGGCCTTGGCGACCGCGGCCTGCTTGTCCTCCGCCGCGGCGATCTGTGCGGCGAGCGCCTTCGCCTTGGCGCCCACGGCGCTGTCGGCGGGCACGGCGGCCGCCGCGGCCTTGGCCCCGGCGATGTCCGAGGCCTTGAAGCGCTTCTCCGCCTCCGCCAGCGACTTCTCCGCCTCGAGCTCCAGGCGGGCCTTCTCGAGCAGCGGCCCGGCCTCGTCCACGCCGAAGTCCTTGGCGCGCGCGAGCTTCTTCTCCGCCTTGGCCCACTGGCCCTTGGAGAGCAGGTCCTTGCCCTCCTCGAAGGCCTTGGTCACCTTCGGGTCGAGCTGCGGGAGCTCGGGCTTGTCGGGCGGGTCGACCTTGGGCTGATCCGGCTTGTCGGGCTTTTCCGGCCCGGTGGCGGTCTTCGTCGGGTCGTCCGGCTTGGCCTGGTTGTCTGGGGTGGGGAGCGGCGTGGCCTCTTTCGGATCCGGGTGCGGATTCCGGTGGGTCATCACGTACCAGCCGCCCAGGCTGCCGCCCGCGGCGACGAGGAAGCCGATGCCCACCGCGATGGGCAGCATCATCGACTTCTTGGCCGTCTCCACCCCGCCCGCCGGCGTGTCGCTCAACGCCGGCGCCTCTTCGCCCGGCGCCAGGAACTTGAAGCGCAGGTGCCCCAGCTCGAGGACGTCGCCCGGCTTGAGGTTGCTCTCGGCGTACTGCTCGCCGTTGACCTTGACCCCGTTGGCCGACTGCAGGTCCAGCACCTTCCACTCGCCGTTCTCCTCGCGGACCACCTTGCAGTGGTTGCGCGAGATGGAGCGGTGGTCGATGGCGATGTCGTTGTCGTCGGTCCGGCCGATCTTCAGCTCGCTGCGGATGCAGGCGTACTCGCGGCCGGCGAGGTCGGTGGTGGTGAGCAGGAGGCGCGGGGCCTCCTCGGCGGGGATGTCGACGACCTTGCGGGTCTTGGAGGCGCGCAGCTGGCTGCCGCTGATGACCGCGGTCGAGTCGTGCTTCTTGGCGGACGGGAGGGTGTGCTCCTCGCCCTCCGGCACCTCGGACTGCAGCGTGGCGCCTTCGCCGTCCGCCGCCACGATCTCCTGCTGGGTGGGGGCGTTGGCGGCGGCAGCGGGGCTGACCGGCGCCTTCTGCTCCTCGCTCTGGATGGCGAGGTCGTAGTCGCCGATCTGGACGAGGTCGCCTTCCTTGAGCTGGTAGGTGCCCTGGATGCGGTCGCCGTTGACCTTGATCCCGTTGAAGGAGCCCAGGTCCTCGATGGAGACCATGCCGCTCCTGCGAGCGAGCTTGGCGTGCTTGCGAGACACGTTCCGCTCGGTCAGGCGGATGGTGTTCCCCTCCTGCCGACCAATCGTGATCTCGACATCTTCGCGGACGATGGGGACAACGGTCTTCCGTCCCTCGTCGTCCTCGATGATGAGCTTCATCCGGCCTCCACAACGGCACTGTGCAGCAACCCGAGCCGAAATCCTGCCTCATCGAAGGCACTTCCGGCAATATGGCAGCGTATCTGGCGGGTTAGGGCCCTGGCATCGGTCACCCAGCCGGGACCTGCCGAACCCTGCGTAGGACCAGCAAGATTCGCTTGTTATCCAGGCGGGAGAGCCCTTGGCGCCGGTCATCCGAATCCGCAACGAGTCGGGCGAGGAACTGCTCGATCTCGAGGAATTCGAGGCTCGGGTGCGGCGCGGGGAGCTGGCCGGCCACTGCCCGGTGCAGTTCGCCCCGCTCACCGGCGACCAGTTCGTGCGCGCCGACGAGCTGGAGATCTTCAAGCGCCACCACCGGCCCAAGACCCTCTACTTCGCCCGCGCCTTCAACCTCGGCCGCTTCCCCCGGCTCACCGCGGCCTTCGTGCTGCTGAACGTGGGGATCTACCTGGCGATGAGCCTGCGCGGCCCGATCGACCAGGACTCGCTGGTCGGCTGGGGAGCGAAGGTGGCCCCCCTGATGTGGGACCTGGGGCAGCTCTGGCGGCTGTGGACCGCGAACCTGCTGCACGCCAACGCGCTGCACATCGTCTTCAACCTCTTCGTGCTCTTCAACGTCGGCGGGGCGCTGGAGAACGCCTTCCGGCCGCTCGACTACCTGCTTTTGCTGGTCGCCTCGGCGCTGGGGACCACGGCGGTGAGCCTGTGGGCCCTGCCGGACGCGGTGACCGCGGGGGCGAGCGGCATCGTGTACGGCACATTCGGGGGGGCGGTGGTCTTCGGCATCAAGTACCGCGACCTGCTCCCCGAGCGGTATCGGCGGGTGCTGGGCGAGGCCACCATCCCCACCGTGCTCGCCTTCCTCTACATCGGCTTCACCTCGAGCGGGGTCGACAACTGGGCCCACCTGGGAGGCCTGACGGCGGGGACGCTCACCGCGCTCCTGCTCAAGCCCCGGCTGCTGCTCGACCGGCGGACGAACGCGCGCTCGGTGCTCCTGCGGCTGAGCCCGTTGGCGCTGGCCGCGGCCGGCACCGTCGCCGCCGGAGCCTTTTACTCCGCGCGCGGGCCGGCGATGCAGCGGGTCGAGGACGAGCCGCTGGGGATCAAGGCCAGCGTCCCGCGCACCTGGGTCAAGGGCACCGAGCGCTTCGGGCAGATGGCGTTCGCCAACGGGCTGCCCGGCCTGGGGCGGGCCTCGTTCAGCGTCAGCTCCCACGTCAGCCCCGGCAGCTCGCTCGACGAGGCGGTGGAGACCTTCGTCCAGCGCTCCATCGCCCCGGAGGAGAAGGCCGGCAACATCCGCGACATCTCCGTGCACCCGGCGCGTCCGGCGAGCATCGGCGGGCTGGCGGCGCGGCTCCTGGAGGCCACCTACAGCGACGAAGGCAACGGGGTGCGGCTCAAGGCGTTCCTCGTGCGGCGGGGCGAGCTCGTCTACGAGCTCGTCTTCCAGTGGTCGGACGAGTACCCGGCCTACGAGGGGCTGATCGATCGGATGGCGGCGGCCCTCGAGCTGTCCGAGCCGCAGGCGCTGCGCGAGGCCCGGGCGCGGGCGCTGATCGATCCCGAGCCGGGCAACCTGCAGGCCCTGGGCGACACCCTGCAGCGGGTGGGGGAGCCGTACGGAGCGCAGGCGGCGCTGGAGTGGGCGGTGGAGCTGCGGCCCGAAGACGGCGATGCGCAGGCGCGGCTGGCCCAGGCGCTGCTCGGGCAGGGCAAGGTCGCGGAGGGCTGCCGGGCCGCGGAGGCGGCGTTGGGCTTCTTCCCGGAGAGCGTGGGGCCGCTCGAGGTGATGGCGGATTGCCGGCTGGCGCAGGGCGACCGCCTGGAGGCGGCGCGGTACTTGCGCAAGGCGGTGCAGGTCGCCCCCCGAGACGCGAGGTTGGCGGGGAAGCTGGAGAAGCTCAAATGAAACGCAATGCGCTTGACAGGCAAAACCGGTTTCAGTAGAAGGCTGCTTCCTTTTTCACCCCCTGGGGCGGATAGCTCAGGGGTAGAGCACTGGCCTTACAAGCCGGGTGTCGCAGGTTCGAAACCTGCTCCGCCCATTGAAAACCTGGGGTGGTAGTTAAGCTGGTTATAACGTCGGCCTGTCACGCCGAAGGGCGCGGGTTCGAGTCCCGTCCACCCCGCAGATCGCGGCGCTCTTGAAAAAGAGCGCCGCTTTCTTTTGGGTCGCCGATCGGGGCGAAGGGCGCGATTTGCCAAACGATTCTTCCTCCGGACCTGTCACGCTGATCGAAGACGATCTGGCGGACAAAGTGCTTCACCAGTAGCGGTCTGCGGGTCTGCGGGACGGTCTTCCAGACCGCCGCGAACTGCCCAAGAGCAGCCCTGACGCCCTCCGGGTCCACCAGGGTCGCCTGGAGCCGCGCGGCTTCGTCGTTGAGCTTGGCGATCCGGCTCTCGACCACCCGGATGGCGTCTTCGCCGTCGCGCAGGCGGTCTGAGAGCAGCGAAGCGCCCGACGCCCCCGAAGCGATGGCCTCCACCAGCCGCGCAGCCTCGCCCTTCCGCTTCCGCAGCTCACCCTCCAGCCGGTCACGCTGCTCGCGGATCTCGGGCGTGCGCTCGACCGCCACCTTCCCGGCGCGCTTCACGATCCCGGCGACGATCGACTTGTCGCTGGCGAGCTCCCCGATCCGGTCGAGCAGCGCCTTCTCGACCCTGGGCGCGCTCACGCTGCGGACCTTGCAGGCGCCAGCCCCCTCGCGGATCGCGCGCTGGCACGTGTAGTAGAAGTACTTCTTCCCCATCTTGCCCGCCGCGTACCCAGGGCTCATCGCGCGATCGCAACACCCGCAGCGAACGATGCCGCGCAGCAGGTAGTCGTACTCGACCCGATCGGTCGGGTGCGGCTTGTGATGGTCCCCGAGCATCTTCTGCACTCGTGCGAAGGTGTCGTCATCGATGATGGCCTTGTGCTGTCCGGGGTAGAGCTTGTTGAGGTGGCGCACCTTGCCGATGTACGCCTCGTTGAGCAGCACGCGGTTGATCGTGCACTTGTCGAAAGGCTGCCCGCCGACCTTGTTGCCCGATGCCGCGATCCACTCCTTCGTTCGATAGCCCTTGGCGTGCACCACCTTGAGGGCTTTCAAGAGCGAGCCCTCGTTCAGGTAGACCTGGAACATGTCGCGGACGATCTCGGCCTCGGCTTCGTTCACGACGAGCCGCTTCCTCTCCTTCTCGACGTCGTATCCAAGGATCGGCTTGCCGCCGCACCATCTGCCGTTCTTCTTCGCGGCGGCGATCTTGTCGCGCGTCCGCTCACCGATGATCTCGCGCTCGTACTGAGCGAACGAGAGCAGGAGGTTCAGCATCAGCTTCCCTTGCGAGGTTGCCGTGTTGAACTCCTGCGTCGCCGACGCGAAGTCCACTCGGTGGGTCTCGAGGAGTTTCCAGATCTCGTAGAACTGCGAGATGGACCGGCTGATGCGGTCGATCTTGTAGGCGACGATGACCTCGATCTTGCCGGCCGAGAAATCGGCGATGAGCTGCTTGAGCGCGGGCCGCTCGAGCGTGCCGCCCGAAAACCCTGCATCTGAGTAGGTCTTGGCGTAGACCCACTTCCGCTCCATCTGAGGATCGGCGGCGCGGATGGCGATGTAGTTCTTGCAGATCTCCTCCTGCGCCTGCAGCGAGTTGTACTCGAGCGCCGCCTGCTCGTCCGTTGAGACGCGGGTGTAGATCGCGCACTTGCGTGGAGCGCTGGGTAGGCCTTCGGCCTTGGCCCCGCTTCCGGGGCCCTTCTTGCTCTTCGGCTTCATCGTGAGCCTTCTTTCTCAGGTGGGAGCGGACGGGCCTGCGGGCGCGTCTCCTCCGTCCTCATGACGGCTCTGCTCGCCCTGATCATCAAGCGACGCAGTCGTGGTCGCGGCCGCCTGGCGCGCCCTGCACCTGCGGGTCTTCTCGCGGTTGCGCTCGGCGTACATCTCGCGGATCGCGTCCAGAAGGATCTCCGCGATGGCGTCGATCCGCTCCTCTGGCGTGAGGTCGGACTCGGGGGAGTAGGGCAGGTGGTCGGTGCTCACGCCGGCCTGCATTGGCAACTGGCGTGCCGACGTCGCGCGCTGGCGCGTGCTTCGGTGCGCGGCGCCAGAAACCTCCTCTTCTCCCTCAGGTTGAGCACGCCGCCCCGCTCCTCGTGGGCCTCGCACCGCGCGCAGGACCAGCTCGCGAATCGGTCACTCGGCGGGGCTGGAAACGGTCACTCGGTTGCGGCGAATCGGTCAGTTACTTCGAGAGAAACGGTCAGTCGTTGGGGTGAATCGGTCACTTGCTTGAGGGGAAACGGTCACTCGTTGGGGGTTCTGCGCGAGAAGGCGAAGTTCGGGATCGCGACGGATCCACCGCTCGCCAAGCGTCCCGCATTTTCACTCGGGATTCTGTCCGCGGGACCGCTCGGCACTGCGCTTGAAAAGTAGGTGGTCGTTGTTCGCGGCGGTCGCGAACGCACCTCACCAACCGCAGTCCCTGGAGAGCGCAATGACCACCAACACCACCAACCCCTGGGCGCAGACGGAGGAGCTGGCGAAGAAGCACGACCAGAACAGCAGCACCTGGCTGAAGCTCGCCAACGACGGCGACAAGGCCAAGGTCGTCGTCCTCGGCGACCCCTTCCCCCGCGAGGTCTGCTTCGCCGACGGGAAGTACATGCCCTTCGACGAGAAGCTGAAGGCCGAGGGCCACAAGCCGTCCCTGCGCGTCGCCTTCAACGTGGCGATGCTCGACACCAAGGAGGTCAAGGTGCTCGAGCAGGGCGTCGTCTTCTTCAAGGACCTCTGCCAGGTCCGCGAGAAGTACGGCCTGGACAAGTGGGCCTTCGAGATCCGCCGCAACGGCGCGGCGAAGGATCCGAAGACCACCTACTCGATCCTCCCCGAGCACCAGCTCACCCCGGCGCAGCAGGAGGAGTTCAAGAAGCTCGCGCTCCACGACCTGGCGGCGCTCTACCAGGGCACCGCGACCGCCGAGGCGCCGGCCCCGATCGACGAGAAGACGGCGCAGTCGCTCACCGTCGTCCTCAAGTCGCTGCCGAAGGAGGCGGTGGAGCGCTTCTGCAAGAAGCTCGGCGTGGCCCGCATCCGCGAGATCCCCTCGGCCCAGGTGCAGATGGCGATCGACGTGCTCGACGCGCTGGAGGCCGAGTTCAAGCCCAAGCCCGTCGAGGTCGATCCCTTCGCGTGAGCGTCCGCTCGCGTCGGTGACCCCTCCCGCGCTCCGCGGGAGGGGCCGCTTCCCCGCAGTCCAACCCTCGCCCCTCCGCGCACGGAGACGCCATGGCTTTGCCCAAAATCACCTGCGCGAAGTACGTGCCCGGCGAGGGAAGGCACTGCAGCCACTACGCGGACGGCGTGTGCCTGCGCCCCGACGAGTTCATGTGCGTCGAGTGGCTCAGGGCCAACGGCTACGGGCGCGACCCGCTGCCTGACGCTCGCGAGCACCTGAAGCAACTGCGCGCGACCTCGCCGCCCCCCGCCCCGCCGAAGCCCAGCCCCGTCCAAATCGGCCTCTTCCCCCGCCTTCGTCCCTCGAGGATCCCATGACCTTCAAGAACGAGTACCTGAGTGCATCCCGCCTGAAGCGCTACGCGCAGTGCCCGAAGAGCTTCGAGCTCCACTACGTCAAGGGCGAGCCCTCGGCGTTCAACCCCGCCACCACCTTCGGCTCCGTGCTCCACGCGGCGCTCGAGCGCGTCTACCGCTTGATCGTCGAGATGAAGCTCATCGGCCGGTTCCCGGAGGAGCAGCTCATCGCGTTCTTCGAGGAGGAGTGGGCCAAGGCCACCCTGAACGACTTCGCGAGCTTCCAGGAGGGCGTGAAGATCCTCCGGGCGTACGTCTGCGAGAACCCGCTGGTCGACTACACGACCATCCTCGGGATCGAGCAGGAGTTCCGGCTCACGGTCGATGGCTTCGAGGTCCGCGGTTTCATCGACCGGGCCGACCGCATCGACGCCGAGACGGTCCTCATCACCGACTACAAGTCCAACCGCGCCATCTTCAGCCGCGAGGAGATCGACCAGGACCTGCAGCTCTCGATCTACGCCATGGCGGCGCGGACCCTGTGGCCCTGGGCGAAGAAGGTGCGGCTGTCGTTCTACCTGCTCCGCCACGGCTTCCGGATGGAGACCGCGCGCAGCGACGAGGACCTGGCGGCGACGCGCAGGTACGTCGCGATGCTCGGCCGTGCGAGCGAGCAGTCGACCGAGTACGAGGCCCGCCTCAACGAGAACTGCAACTGGTGCGACCACCGGATGCAGTGCCCCGTCTACCACCGCGCGCTGCTCGGCAAGGTCGAGAACGTCTGCCACGACGAGAAGGACCTGGCGGCCGTGGCTCGGGAGCGCGAGGAGGTCGCGAAGCTCGCCAAGGCGCTCTACGCCCGCAAGGAGGCGCTGGAGCGGATCCTCAAGAAGCAGATCGAGAACGTCGGCGAGCTGAAGCTCGGCGGGATGGTCTACGGCCTGAGCAAGACCACCCAGGTCAGCTACCCCGTCGCACCGACCCTCGCGCTCCTCCACGAGCACATCACCTGCATCGACGACGAGAAGATCGAGGAGCACGTGCTGGCCATCGACAAGGCCGCAGTCGATGCCCTCGTGAAGCAGGAGGCGAAGGCCAACGAGGGCGACGAGTACAGCCGCGAGTACGCCCGGATGTTCAAGGCGCAGCTCGACGCCATTTCCACGAAGACCTACTCGCCGCGCTTCGTCGCCCACGCCGAGCGCAAGACGGAGGTGTCGCCGTGACCACCGCCATCGTTGTCAGGACGCCCACGACCCCGGTCCTGGTCCCCGACTTGGTGACCCAGCCCTCCCTCCGCCCGCTGGTCTTCCTCGACATCGAGACCACCGGCCTCGACCCCCACGGCGACGACATCGTCGAGGTGGCGGCGATGCGCGTCGATCCCCTCAGCCTCGCGGTCGAGGGGTGCTTCGAGACGAAGGTGGCGCCGTCGCCGGGCGTGCTGGTCGACCCGCGCGCGGCGGAGCTCAACGGCTTCCGCGCCGAGGACTGGAGCGAGGCGCCGGAGGTCGGGATCGTGCTGCCCCTGCTCGCGCGCTTCCTCGAGGGCTGCCTGATCGTCGGCCACAACCCCGCCTTCGACTGGGCATTCCTGTCGGCGGCGTACCGGCGGCTCGGTCTGCGCCGGCCCGACGTCGGCCACCACCTGCTCGACACCGCCACGCTCGCCTGGCCGCTGCTCCGCCACGGTTTCGTGCAGTCCCTCTCGCTGCGGGACCTCTGCGCGCACTACGGCATCTCGAACGTCGGCGCGCACCGCGCGCTCGAGGACGTCGTGCGGACCTACAAGCTGTTCCTGCGGCTGATCGGCGCGGGCACCACCGGCAACGCTGCGGTCGTGGGTGAAGGAGGTGTCCAGTGAACGGCGCTTCCTGCAGGAGGAAGGGGCACGACTTCGAGCGCGAGATGGCGCGCGTGCTCGGTGAGGTCTTCGGTGTGGAGAACGCGCGGCGCGGCATCCAGTACCGCAGCGGCACCGAGGTGCCCGACGTCGAGGTGCCGGCGTTCTGGGTCGAGTGCAAGCGCGGGCGGCGCACGAACATCCGCGCGGCGCTCAAGCAGGCCAGCGAGGCGTGCAACGCGCCCAAGTGGCTGCTCGCGGTCTGCAAGGACGACAACGAGCGCGCCATCGCGGCGATGTACCTCGAGGACTTCATCGACTTGCTCCGCGAGTGGTGGAGCACGCGTCAGTAGGTAGAGGCCCGAGAGGCCCGACGCGAATAGGGGCCAGAGCCCGAGAGGCCAGCGCCCAGCACCCTCCGGCCGGTTGAGCACAGCGCCGGCCGGAGGCGGTCCACCAGGAGCCAGCCATGTTGGAGAGCACCTGCCCGGCGGGCACGGGAGGCGTGTGTCTGCGCCCGTACCAGCTCGAGGCCATCGCCAGAGTGCGCATCCGCATCCGGGGCGGCGCGCGCCGCGTGCTGATCGTCCTGCCCACGGGCGGCGGGAAGACGCTGATCGCCAGCCACATCATCGCCAGCGCCGTCGAGCGCGGCTCGCGAGTGCTCTTCCTCGCCCATCGCCGCGAGCTCGTGAACCAGGCCTTCCGGAAGCTCCTCGACCAGGGGCTGTCCCAAGAGCAAGTCGGCGTGCTGATGGCCTCCGACCCGCGCCGCCGCCCCGCTGCTCCCGTCCAGGTCGCCAGCGTCGACACGATCCGTAACCGCGCCAAGCCGCCGGCCGACGTCGTCTTCGTCGACGAGGCGCACCGCGCGACCGCCAAGTCCTACCGAGCCGTCGCCGGCGAGTACCCGAACGCTATCCACCTCGGCCTCACCGCGACGCCGTACCGCGCCGACGGCAAGGGGCTCAAGGACGCCTACGACGACCTGGTGGTCGTGGCCTCTCCGCGCGAGCTCATCGACCAGGGCTATCTGGTCGAGCCGCGGGTGTTCACGGTGCCGGCGTCGGCGATGCCAGACCTATCCGGCGTGCGCGTGAGGGGCGGCGACTACGACGAGGCGGCGCTCGCATCGGCCGTCGACCGGTCGGCCCTCGTCGGCAACATCGTCGAGCACTGGCAGAAGCACGCCCAGGGGCTGCGCACGGTCGTCTTCGCCGTCTCGGTCGCCCACTCCCGGCACATCGTCGAGCGGTTCGTCGAGGCTGGCGTGGCCGCCGAGCATCTCGATGGAGCCACGCCCACGGTCGAGCGCGACGCGATCCTCGCGCGGCTGGAGGCGGGCACGACGCAGGTCGTCGGCTCCTGCGGCGTTCTCTCGGAGGGCTGGGACCAGCCGTCGGTGAAGTGCGCGGTGCTCGCCCGCCCCACCAAGTCCACCGGGCTCTACCTGCAGCAGGCCGGTCGCATCCTGCGGCCGTGGAACGGCGTGCGCGCCATCATCCTCGACCACGGTGGCTGCGCACTCGAGCACGGGCTGCCCCAGGACCCGCGCGAGTTCTGCCTGGACCCGCCGAGGAAGCCGAAGCGCCAGACCGGCCCGCTCTCGAAGACGTGCCCGAAGTGCCAGGCGGTCCTGCCGCTGGCGACGCGCGTCTGCCCGGAGTGCGGCGAGCGCCTCGTCGAGATCCCCATGCCCAAGGAGTCGGCCGACTCCCTGGTCGAGGTCACGCCGGGTCGGCTCGAGCACCAGCGGATGGTCTGGGCGCACTACTGCGCCGAGGCCAAGGCGAAGGGCTACCAGCCGGGCTGGGTCTTCCACCGCTTCCGTGAGCGGTTCGGGTTCGGGCCGCCCAAGTCCTTCACCGTCCCGCAGGACATCTCGGTCCGGGACATCCAGACGATCCTCCGCGACGCCGTGCAGAAGCGCGGCGCGGTGAGCTGGGACCAGTTCGACGTTCCCGAGCGGCGGGTGCGGCCATGACCCTGGTCGCCGTCGCGCCCAACAAGTTCTCGAAGGGCTTCGACGGCTCCGGGCGCGAGCCTGCGCTCTCCTTCGAGGTGCTCGAGCTGCACGACGCGCTCACGCGCACGTACCCGACCGACGCGCACCTGGTCGCCTACGTCGTCGCGGGCGCTGCGCGGCAGCCGCGGATCAACAAGTCCGGCCTGCCGCACTACAGCGGACGCGTGGAGATGGGCGTCTTCTTCTGCGACGTCGACAACTCCAATCACAGCAACTGGAACCGCGAGCTGCTGCACGCCGCGCTGGCGCAGTACGAATCCCTGGAGGTTCTGCAGACCGCGGGCGTCTACCACACCGAGCACGGCCGCCGAATCGTCCAGCCCATCGAACAGCCGATCCCGGTCGCCCAGGTCGAGCCCTATCTGCGCCGGTGGCTGCTCCAGCTCGAGAAGGCCGGCCTGCCCGTCGACTGGGCGTGCCGCGACTGGACTCGCCACTTCCGCCTGCCGAATGTGCGTCGCCGCCAGTACCCCTACAGCAGCCCGTACATGCGCTTGGAGCGGATGCGGCCGATCCCCCTGGAACCAATCGCCGCCGTCGATGTTCCGTACTCCGCGGCCACCCCCGCTGCTCCCAGGCCCGTGCCGCACATCGACTGGACCAAGGAGGTGCCAGACGTCTGGGCACCCTGCGTCGAACCAATCGCAGAGGCCGTCCGGCTCGTCTCGACAGAGTGGCACCAGCTCTTCCTTGCGCTCGCCGGCGCGCTGCTTTCCCGCCGCGTGCCCCACGAGCACGTCCCTGCCATCTGCAGGGCGATCTCGGCGGCGACGAAGGCAGACACGCGCACCGACGACCGCGAGACGTCTGCGCGGACGACCGTGCAGCGCCACCTCGCCGGTCTGCCGACGACCGGCTACGGGGCGCTCGCGGCGTCCTGGCCCCTGGTGGCGAACGCGTTCGATCGAGCCCTGGCACGGGGCACCGAGGCGCACCTGCGGGCCCTGGCGACAATCGACGCAGCGCCGGCCAGGCCGCGCACTCTCGCGGAGACGACCGCGGCGCTCGAGGAGGCCATTCGCCGGGCGCCCGACGGGCTGACGCTCGTCAGCGCCGAGTGCGGCCTGGGGAAGACGCAGGCGGCCGTCCGCGTGGCCGCCGAGCGCGCGGCGAAGCCCTACGCCACCGCCGACGCGAAGGGCGATCGTGCCCCGCCCCAGTCGAAGACCGCGATCTCCGTCGACAAGAACTCCCTCGCGCTCCAGGTCACCAACAGCCTTCGCGCCAAGGGGACTGCCGTCCGACGCGTCTTCGGCCCGTTGTCGCTCAAGAGCCCCGACGGCACGCCGGTGTGCCGATACCACGACAGCGCGCGTCCGCTCGTCGAGGGCGGCCAGGCGATGCAGTGGGAGTTCTGCCAGGGACGAGGAACCGATCCCTGCCCCTATCGCGAGGACTGCGCGGCCAAGGACGGCGCCGAGGGCCCGGAGGACGCACGCGTCGCGGTGGGGCCGCACCAGCTCCTCAACGCTCTCGACGCCGCCGCCGGCTCCACGGGGCTGCTCGTCATCGACGAGCCCCCAGCGCTGCTCGAGACGACCGCGATTGCCCTGGGCGACCTGGACCTCGCGCTTCGCCGCCTTCCCGACTTCGAGGACCGCTACGAGGCGGCGATGAAGCCTGCCCTCCATGCGCTGAGCGCGTGGCTGCGCGAACGCGGCGCTCTCGACACGCTGACGACCGTCCCCGACGCGATTCGCTCCTGCGCCGACGTGATCACGCCCGGGGAGTTCGATCAGGCGTGCGTGGCGACGAGTACCAACGGCGACGCCGTCGACTGCGTCAGGGAGGCCAACGATCCTTCCCGCTCGGGCCGTCCACCCCCTCTTCGTGCCCGCTCGGTACGCAAAGCGCAGTGGGTAGTAGGAGAGGCGATCGAGCTCGGGATCGCGTCCAAGGTGCTCGGGACCATCTACCGCGCCGTCACTTCCAAGATCCTGGTCGCCGCTCGCATCGAGGAGCGTCCGCGGCTCGGGCGGGTGCTCCTCGTGACCTTCGCCCGCGACCAGCTCGCGAAGGCCCTCCAGCGAGATGGTGCGGTCGTGGTCACCGACGCCAACGCCGAGCTGCACCTGCCGGTCATGGCCAAGGTCGTGGGCTACGAGCCACCGCTGCTCCAGTTCGCCGCGGTGGATGGCGCGCCCATCGCTCGAACGCTGCTGCGCTGCGGCTCGGCGACCCGGAAGGTCTGGTTCAGGGGCGGCCATCTCGATGTTCGCGGGAGCCTGCTGACTGCGGTGCGCGCCGCGATCGCCTGGGCGCTCGAGGACGCTGGGGCCCGCACGATGGGGCTCATCACGATGCACGCGGTCGAGGTTGCCATCGCGGCTGCGCTCGACCCTGCCAAGAAGTCCCTCGAGGACGACTGGCGCAGGCTCGGCCAGAGGCTCCCGACGCTGGACGAGGCGCGGGAGAACATTGGCCCGTTGGTCCGGGCCTGGCCTGGCTCCATCCGCCTCGCCCACTACGGCGCGGTGCGCGGCCTCAACAACATGGCCGACGTCGACTGCCTCGTGACCCTCGGCGACCCCTGGCCGAACCTGGGCGACGTCCGCAACGAGGTCTCCTTCCTGGCCCTGAACGAGATCTGGGAGGCCCGACTGGAGGCACGCTGCCGCGCTGAGCTCGAGCAGGCTCACGGGCGACTCAGGACGATCCATCGCACTCGACCAGGGCGAGCACTGCATGTCGGCAACGTCCTGCCCAGCGGCTCGGGCTGGGCATCGTCCACCGTCGAGTTCCGCAAGCTGGGTGGCCGGCCGACGACGGGGTCCACCACACCGCCGGCGCAGGTGAAGGCGCTGCTCGATGCGGCTGGTGGGCCTTCCGCGGCCGCGAAGGAGACTGGCTGCTCGAGGCGGATGCTCCAGCTCTATCAGCGAGGCGACCGAAGGATCCCCGCGAGCCTTGAGGCTCGCCTTCGCGAGATGGTCCTCCGCGCGGCTCAACATCAGGGGCTTTCGGAGGGGTGCGATCAAAACCCCTTATAGACAATGAAATGCTTCTATGGGGTTTTGATCGCACCCATTCAGATTCGTCACTATTCGCCTTGCCGCAGCGCATTTCGGTCTTAGGTTGGCAATGACGGTGCCGGAGTCCGCCCGTCCTCGCAGAAAGGGCTGAAAGCGCGAAGCAGGACCCGCGCAACCAGCCCCACCAAATCGCCACAGCGCCCGCCTGTCGCGTTTCCCCCGCCGAATCGCCTACCAGCCCCACCCACGCGGTCTGCGTGCCCCACGCGGCCACGTAGCCCGCCCCGGAGACCAAGGCCCATGGGTAACCAACGAATCGAAGCAGACCTGACGTGGTACTGGACCTGGAGCGAGGGCGAGCTGAGCGCCCCGTCCAACTTCATTGCCATGGCGAACGCCATCGCCCTGGGCTGTGCCGTGAGCGGCGGACTGCCCAGCACCGAGATGGACGAAGGCCGTCTGGCCGCAGCGTCCAGAGCTCGTCCCGTCTCTCGCGCCCTCGCGCAGCTGAGCCCCATCGACAGGCAGGTGCTGTACGCCGCCCACGGTCCGGTCGGTGGCCTCGAGCTCCACGCGCTCGGCAAGACTGCTGCCGTTGCGCTGCTGACCCCGCTCGCGAGGAAGGCCCACCTGGCTTCCCACACCACCCGCTCCTTCGAGGAGTGGCTGGTCCGCCTGGCGTGGCGCGTGGCGAAGAAGCAGAGCGACCACCTCCCCGAGGACTGCGCCACGCTCCACGGCATTGCCGCGCAGGCGAACGCGATGCTCGCCAAGGCGACCAGGGCCTACGAGAAGGCGCTCGCGAGGCGCATCCCCGCCTTCGCGCCGGCCGTCGAAGCGAGGGCGGCTTAATGCCCGCTCGTGCCACTCGAGCCCGCTCGTGCCCGCTCGGTCCCCATTTGCAGTGGGGAGTAGGAGGCCGAGGCGCCCTGAAATCTTTGCAGGGGGCCTCGGCCGCAGACTGCGCCCCTGTATTTGCGCGCCAAGAAAATCCGCTTGCTTTCATTTCATTCCGGGGTCGGGACCAGTCGCTTTCATTCGAAATATCGCGCCAAAGGCCCGACCCGCCGGCGAATGAAACTGGCCGCTTTCAATACCTCGATGGCTTTCATTCGGGAGCAAACCTGAGATGACGCGAGCCAAGCCAGAGACCAAGGACATGGCCAGCCGCGCTACTCGTCTCGAGTGGATGCCGCTGGGCAAGCTGCAGTCCGCCAGCCGCAACCCGAAGCAGCACAGCGCCGAGCTCGGGACCAGCATCGGCCGGTTCGGCTACGTCGAGCCGATCGTTCTCGACGAGCGGACCGGCCGCATCGTTGCCGGCCACGGGCGCCGTGAGGCGCTGCTGGCCATGCGGAAGCGAGGCGAGGTGGCGCCGAGCGGCATCCGGGCCGAGGGCGACGAGTGGTTTGTCCCGGTTGTGCGCGGCTGGGCCTCGCGGTCGGACGCGGAGGCCGAGGCGTATCTGCTGGCGAGCAACAAGCTCACCGAGGCGGGCGGCTGGGACAACGAGGCCCTGGCCGAGATGCTCAAGGATCTCGATGCGCAGGACGCCCTCGACGGTGTCGGCTTCACCGACGCGGAGCTCGAGGCGCTCGTCGGCAGCCTCGGCGTCGACGCCGCGGGCGAAGGCGGACGCGCTGATGCCGACGAGGTGCCCGAGGAGCCGGAGGAGGAGGCGACCTACGTCAAGGCCGGCGAGCTTTGGCTGCTCGGCAAGCACCGCCTTCTCTGCGGCGACTCGACGAACGCGAAG
>DASXVQ010000074.1:0-8001 GCA_036504155.1 Myxococcales bacterium | reverse complement strand
CGTCTTGCCGCGACGGGGAGGCGGGGGTGGGGCGGCGGTAGCTGCCGGCGTCCCCGCCGGGTCGGCAGTTGTCGGCAGTTGTCGGTCGACGGATGGCCAGGACGCTCGGGCTCACGACCCGGCGCCCTTCGACGAGCTCAGGGCAGGCTCGGCCGGCAGCTACTGACGACATCCTTGGATAGGCCTACAGCCGTCCCTCGTCGCGCAGCCGCTCGAACAGCCGGGGCGCCAGCTCCTTCATGCGTCTCCGGGCCTCGACCCCGCCGCCGCGCCGCCCGGCGAGGAGCGCCCGATGGAACTCGCGGCAGGGGCCCAGGCCCTCGGGCTCGGGTGGCAGGCCGAACACCCCGGCGACCCAGCCGACGAGCGGCAGCCAGGGCAGGGGCGGCTCCAGCTCCAGCTCGCGAGCCTCGTCCGCCAGGCCCTGCACCGCGGGGTCGGCCGCGGACTCGGGATCGACGCCGCCGGCCTCCTCGCAGAGCGCCTGGCGGTAGTGCTCGCGAGCCTCCGCGAGCCGGCCCTGGCCGAACTCGAGATCGCCCAGGGCGAAGAGGGCGCGGGCCGATAGCTGCGGCTGCCTCCGGGCGGCGTCGTCGAAGGCGGCGCGAGCGCGCTCGGCCATCCCCGCCCGCAGCCAGTGCCAGCCCGAGAGCCGCCCGTGGACCTCGCAGAGCCCGCAGCGCTCGGCCGCGTCGGCCACGCGGGCGTGGAGGACCCTGCGCAAGGCGTCCGCGAGCAGCTCCCCGCTGCGCTCGGGCTCGAAGAGCTCGCCGGGCACCTCCAGGGCCAGCGCGAGCAGCTCCGGGTCGAGGCGCATCGACTCCAGGCGGGCGGCCAGGACGGGCAGGTGCCGGGCGAGGTAGCTCGCCTCGGGAAGGTCGAAGCGCGCCGCGACCTCGGCGGCGGCCGAGGCGGCCACCTCCAGGCGGCCGGATTCGAGGGCGGCGAGGACCTTGGCGAGGCGGGAAGCGCGCGAGGAGAACAGGCCGAGCTGGTCGGGCTCGGGGCGGACGACGACGGGCAGGGGCGCGGCCTCCAGCTCGCCGACCAGGGCGCGCAGGCCCAGGTGCAGGGCGCGGTGCCACAGCCGCAGGCGGGCGGCGAAGGCCTCGCGGTCCCCGGCGGGAGCGTGGGCCTCGCGGTGGAGCGCGACCGCCTTGGCGAAGGCCTCGGCGTCCTCGGCGAGGAGCATGGGCGCGGCGAGCAGGCGCGAGCAGTCCGGGCAGAGCGCGAAGCCGGCCCCGGCGCTGCCCAGGGGATCGATGTCGAAGGTGGAGTCGGCGAGGAACTCCGGCGGCACCGAGGGGCGCAAGGCGAGGGGCGCGGCGGCGGACCGGCAGAAGGCGCAGGGTTGCTGCAGGGAGGCTGGAGGCGAGTCGACCATGGCGGCCCTCCGGGGCTTGCCGGGCCAGGGAGGATAGCGCAACGACGCGAGGGGTTAGAGCCCGGCCTTCGCGCCGGGTCGTGAGTTCGAGCGTCCCGGCATCCGTCGACCGAGCGCTGCCGACCCTGCGGGGACGCCGGCAGCTACTGCTAGCTACTGCAACGGCGATGTCGGACCCGCCTGCTACGGTGCAGTCGAACGCTGAGAGGGGGAACCATGGCCAAGGGTCTTCGAGGGGACCAGGAGCTCGCACGCCCTGTCGAGCGGGAGCGCCGGGGTCGCCTCTCTCGAAACTGTCTAGCGGAGTTGACGGATCTTCGCCTCGTGACTACGCTGAATCCCGGTGGTCGTCCCGCGACGTGGCACCCCGGGTTCGGAGCGGCGGGCCTCCGTGCCCGCCAACAAATCTCATGACCGGGAAGGAGGTCCTCCGGGTCGTCAGGAGCCAAGGGGGCGAAGAGGTGCGGCAAAAGGGGTCGCACGTGCGCGTCAAGCTGGGGAAGTGCACCACCACGGTGCCGGTCCACGCGGGCGAGGATTTGAGACCCGGAACGCTGCACCAGATTGAGCGGGACCTCGAGCCCTGCTTGTGGCCGGGATGGCTGGCGGGGCGGTGATGTTTCGCGGACGAGGGCGGCAGCCATGAAAGACCTCAAAGTGGTGTTCGCAAAGGACCCCGAGGGTTGGTGGATCGTCCAGGTGCCGTCGGTCCCGGGCTGCCACACCCAGGGGCGCACCATCGAGCAGGGAGTGCGCCGGATCTCCGAGGCGCTGGAGCTCTTCGACGTCAATCCGAAGAAGGTGCGCCTCGTTCGGGTCTTCGACCTCCCCAAAGCTGCTCGGGAAGCGGTCGAGCGGACGGCCGAGGCGCGCAAGCGGGCCGAGAAGGAGCAGGAGCGAGCCCAGTCGGCGCTCAGGGAAGCGGCAAGGAAGCTGGCGGCCTTGGGCGTGAGCTTGAGGGATGCGGGGGAACTCCTGGGCCTTTCCCACCAGCGCATTCAGCAGCTGCTGCAGTCCAACGCCTGAGAGTCCGAGCCCTTCTCCGACCTTGAGATTGTCTCGACGCGGTCGAGACGATTGGGTTGGTCGCACTTCCTTGCTCACGATCGATCCCACGAACCCGCTGCGGCAGGATTTCTACGCCGAGATGTGCCGCCTCGAGCGCTGGAGCGCGAGCGGCTCGGTGGGCCCCCGGCCTGTCAAGCCCGGGCACCGACCCGCCAGCCCAGGGCCGGCCCACGAGCTTGCTGCGCCCCGCACGGCCCGGAGCAAGATGGACCCATGCCCGCGAAGCCCAAGCCCAAGAAGAAGAAGACGAGTTCCCGGAAGCCCACGGTGAAGAGCCTGGAGGCGCGGGTCGCGCAGGTCGAGGCCACGGTGCAGCGGCTGGAGAAGCTGTTGACGCCGGCGGCCTGGCCTCCGAGCGCGGAGCCGGTCGTGCCCGACTTCGTCCGGACCGCGCGTGAGCGGCGACGCCACGAGGACTTCGTGCGCGGGCAGAACGGCTTCTGGCGGCGGACGGTGTTCGGGAGCCTCGGAGACATGAAACGTTGGGAAGCCGCACGCGGCACGTTGTCCGACGCGAAGATCGACGAGCGCGTGCGGGGCGCCGAGCACATGGCCGCGTACGCGCTCAACGTCCTCTGGGACAGTGGCTACCGATTGCGGCTCCACGGCTGCAAGCAGATCAGCAGGCCGGAGTTGGCCCACTGAGGAATCGATGTCGGACCCGTCTGCTACAACCTCATCGTCGCCAAGGGGCGCTTGCAGGGGGCGAGCGCGGTGCGATACGGGAGGGGACATGGCGAAGCGCGAAGCGAACAAGGCGGCAAAGCGAGCGGCGGGGCGGGCGGCGGACCGTCCGCTGACGAAGGCCGACTTCGATGAGGTGATGGGGCAGGTGTTCGGGCGCTTCTCGGTGATCGACCAGCGGTTTGCCGAGGAGCGGGACTGGATAGAGCAGCGATTCAAAGAGACGGACGAGAAGTTCAAAGAGACGGACGAGAAGATCGTCTTCGAGATCAAGCGACAGACGCTGCTCCTCGAGCAGATCAGGGCCGAGAACAGGACCGCTGGCGAAAGCGTGACGAACGAGGAGCAGAGGCGCGAAAGGGCAATCCAGGAACTGCGCGACGAGATCGTCCCGCGCCTGGACTCAGTCGAGTCGGCCGTCCGCGAGCACAGCGCCCAGCTCCAGACCAAGGCAGACAGGTCCCTCGAGAAGCGAGTCGAGGACCTGGAGACCGCGTCCAAGCGCTGACCGAGGGTGAGCAGGCGTGGAACCCAGCAACGTCGTCCCTCTCCTGTCCGGTCCGGCGCTCGTCAAGTCGGTCGACGCCTCCGGCCGAGGCCGCCTGCTCGACGAGCCGGCGCTGGCCTTCGCGCTGCGCTCCGCCCTCTTCGGCGACGCCCGCCGCGACCTGCAGCGAGCGCTGCGGCCGCACCCCGAGGCGACGCTGCGCCAGCTGCTCGACCCGGTCGCGACCGGCGCGCCGGAGCCTCTCCACGAGCTGCACCGCTCCAAGATGCTGGCGGTGGTGCTGGGCGCGGTGCGCGAGTTCTTGGCCAGCGACGCCCCGACGCCGACCGACGTGGAAGCGCGGGCGAAGATCCCTCCGCCGCCCTCGGAACCCGGGGAGCTGGAGGCCTGGCTGCGGGCGACGAAGATGGGCCCCGGCGCCACGAGCCCGGCGGGCGAGTTGCTCTTCTTCTGGGCTCCCTCGTACCTGGCCGCCAAGATGCCCCGGACGACCTCGCTCTGGTCGCTGGCGACCGGCGGGCGCCCGCCGCTCCTGACCGAGCCCGAGCGAGAGCTGATCCAGCGCTGCGCCCTGGGGCTGCTGCACGCCAAGGCGCTGGGGGGCGTGGTCGCGCCGCTTTCGCCCGACGCCATCGCGCCCGAAGCCGCGGCTCCCCTGGCCCATCCCGGCCTCGAGCCGCTGGAGCGCGCGCTGGTGCAGGCCTACCGCGAGCTGAGCCGCGCGCACCGCGGCGCTCCTTCGCGGCCGCCCCGCTTCGCCCTCACCTTCACGGACGATCCGCTGGTGTTCCGCTGGGAGGGCCACTACGAGCGCGAGCGGCACCACGTCACCATCGACGCCTCCGACCTCTCCCGGCCGCTCGCCGCGTACTGCAGCTACCGCGAGCGGGATTGCGACCATCCCCGGGCGGCGCTGGCGGACCTCGTCGCCTGGCTGCACCGCGAGCCCAACCCCGCCCACCAGACGGTCGTCGAGGTCCTGACCCGGCCGCCCTGGTGGCGGGCCCTGCGCCACCTCGACGACCTGGCCGCGCTCGCCTCGAACCACGAGAAGAAGCAGCTCGAGCCGGTCAGGATCACCTGGCGGCTGAGCCTCTTCTACGGCGGCCTGCTGCTGGAGCCCACGCTGCACAGGCCGACCAAGAAGGGAGGCTGGTCGGCGGGGTCGCGCACCAAGGTCGAGGACCTCAAGCGCGAGCTGCCCCGGCTGCGCTTCCCCAACGCGGAGCGGGTGCTCGAGGTGCTGGTCTCGGAGCGCGCCCCTTCCTGCTCCGACGACCGCGCTGCTCGCGCGCTGCTGCTGCTCGCGGGCGACCCGGACCTGCACCTGATCGACCGGCTGGACGCGCCGCTCTCGGTGCGCAAGGGGGCGCTGCAGGTCGAGCTGGCGGTCCGAGGAGGCCGCCTGCGGCCCGGCGCCACCCTGGACGGCGTGCCCATCGACGAGGTGGTCTGCGGCCCCGCCGTCGACCCCGACACGGCTCGCGCCGAGGCCGAGGGCCGGACCCGGTCCCAGAGCGTCGACTTCGCCCGCGCCGGGCGCTACCTGGCCCTCCTCGACCATGGCGGGAACACCTGCACCCTCGCCGAGCTGACCGAGACCCAAGCCCGGCTGCTGGACGGAATCCGCGGCCTGGACCGGCTGCCGGAAGGCGCGCTGGCGGATCTCGCCCCGCGGCTGAGCGCCCTGGAGCGCCACCTGCCTCTCAAGCTCCCGCCGGAGCTGGAGGGAGCGCGGGTCGAGGCCGACCTGCGGCACCTGCTCCGCCTCACGCCGCAGGCCGACGGCTCTCTCGCGGTGGAGGTGTTCGTCCGCCCGCTCGGCCAGGGGCCCGTCCGCTTCCCGGGCGAGGAGCCCCGGCGGCTGTGCGGCGAGGTGGACGGCCGGCGCGCCCACGCCATCCGGGACCTCGCCGGCGAGCTCTCCCGCGCCCAGGCGCTCCTCGGCGAGCTGAAGCTCGACGCGGGCGAAGGTCTGCGACGGCTGCTGCAAGGAGACGCAGCGCTCGATCTGCTGGCGGCGCTCGAGTCGCGCCCCGACGTCGTCGTCGAGTGGCCCAAGCAGGCGCAGCCCGTGAAGATCCTCGGCCGCGCCCAGCCCGGCTCGCTCAAGGTCAAGCTCGAGGCCAAGCGCGACTGGTTCGGCCTGGAGGGCACGGTGCAGGTGGGCGAGGACGAGATCGCCCTGGCCGCCCTGCTGGACGCCGTGCGCCGCGGCAGCCGCTACGTCGAGGTGGGCCAGGGCCGCTACGCGCAGATCGCCGACGAGCTGCGGGCCCGGCTGAAGAAGGCCTCCGAGGTCGTCTTCGCCGGCCGCGGCGGCCTGGAGGTCAGCCTCGCCGGCTCCGACGCGCTCGCGGACCTGCTCGACGCCGCCGGCGAGACCTCCGCCTGCGTCGAGTGGCAGAAGCTGGTCGAGCGGATGAAGGCCGCGCGCAGCTTCGATCCTCCGCTGCCCCGGGGCCTGAACGCCGAGCTGCGGGCCTACCAGGTCGCCGGCTTCCGCTGGCTGATGCGGATGGCGCACTGGGGCGTCGGGGCGTGCCTGGCCGACGACATGGGCCTGGGAAAGACCGTGCAGGCGCTGGCGGCGCTGCTCGCCCGCAGGGACCGCGGCCCGGCGCTGGTGGTCGCGCCGACCTCGGTGGGCTTCAACTGGGTGCGCGAGTGCGAGCGCTTCACCCCGGGCCTGAGGCCGGTCGTCTTCCGCGAGGGCGATCGCGCGGCGACGCTGAAGGAGCTCGGGCCCGGGGATCTGCTGGTGTGCAGCTACGGCCTGCTGCTGCGGCACGCCGAGGACCTCCAGGGCGTGCACTTCGGGACCCTGGTGCTCGACGAGGCGCAGGCCATCAAGAACCCGGCGACGAAGCGGGCGAGGGCGGCCCGGGACCTCGACGCCGAGTGGCGGGTGGGGCTGACCGGCACGCCCATGGAGAACCACCTGGGCGAGCTGTGGAGCCTGCTCCGGGTGCTGACCCCCGGCCTGCTGGGCAGCTGGGAGCAGTTCCGGGACCGCTTCGCCACGCCCATCGAGCGCCACAAGGACCCGGCCCGGCGCGAGGCGCTGGCGAAGGTCGTGCGGCCGTTCATCCTGCGGCGCGGGAAGGCGCAGGTGGCGCCCGAGCTGCCGCCGCGCACCGAGCTGCGGCGCGCGGTGACGCTCTCGGCGGCCGAGCGGCGGCTCTACGAAGAGGCGCGGATGGCGGCGGTCGCCGACCTCTCCGGCGCGGCGGGCGGGGAGGCGGCCGACAAGCGCTTCGCCGTCCTGGCGGCGCTGACCCGGCTGCGGCAGCTGGCCTGCAACCCCAAGCTGTACGACCCGGGCTCCAAGGTGCCCTCGAGCAAGCTCAAGGCGCTGGTGGAGCTGGTCGGCGAGCTGCGCGAGGAGGGGCACCGGGCGCTGGTCTTCAGCCAGTTCACCTCGCACCTGGCGCTGGTGAGGGAGGCGCTCGAGGAAGAGGGCGTCAAGCTCCTGTACCTGGACGGCCAGACCCCGGAGGCCGAGCGGGCGAAGCGGGTGGACGCCTTCCAGCGCGGGGAGGGCGAGGCGTTCCTCATCTCGCTCAAGGCGGGCGGCACCGGGCTGAACCTGACCGGGGCGGACTACGTCATCCACCTGGATCCCTGGTGGAACCCCGCGGTGGAGGACCAGGCCAGCGATCGCGCGCACCGCATCGGGCAGACCCGGCCGGTGACCGTGTACCGGCTGGTGTCGACCGGGACGATCGAGGAGGCCATCCTGTCGCTGCACGAGGAGAAGCGGGACCTGGTCTCGGGCGTGCTCGGCGGGACGGGGGCGGCGGCGAAGCTGTCGACCGAGGAGCTCCTGGCGCTCATCCGCGCGGGCGAGGGCGCGCCGGAGACGACGGAGGGCGAAGAGGACGAAGAGGAGGCCGACGAAGCGGAGGAAGTGACGAGCCGCAAGCGTGAGCGCGCGGGGAACGGTCAGCCCAGTGCAGTGAAGGGGACCGAGACGAGCACCCTCCGTAGTGGCGTGGAAGTGGCGGCGCCGGATGGGGAGCTCGGCGAGAAGCAGCATCCCGAAGTCTGGGCCCAGCGCTTCGCCGATTGGCTGCTCCAGGCGAGCGAGGTGGCCGGATCGACCGCGAAGGCTTACGGGGGCACCTTCTCCCGGCAGGTCGAAGGTCGCATTGGCGAGCTGCCGGAGAAGTGCACCGCGGCGGAGCTGGCGCAAGCGGTCGCGGCGCTCGACGGGGCGCCGAAGATGCTCAAGGCGGCGTTGAGCCAGTTCCGGCGGTGGCGTGGGTTGTAGGCGGTCAGTAGCTGCCGGCCTCCGCGCCGGGTCGCGAGTTCGAGCTTCCCGGCATCCGTCGACCGACCACTGCCGACCCGGCGG
>DASXVQ010000073.1:0-23134 GCA_036504155.1 Myxococcales bacterium | reverse complement strand
GCCGGCGGCGACGCGGCAGGCCGTCCCTGCCGGCGCGAAGCCATCAACCGGGCAGGACGCGGAGGATCCCGTGCAGGACTCGGCGAGGTCGCAATCGCCAGCGGCGACGCGGCAGGCAGTCCCTGCCGGCACGAAGCCATCAACCGGGCAAGACGCAGAGGATCCAGTGCAGGACTCGGCTAGATCGCAATCGCCGGCGGCGACGCGGCAGGCGGTCCCTGCCGGCACGAAGCCATCGACCGGGCAGGACGCAGAGGATCCCGTGCAGGACTCGGCGAGGTCGCAATCGCCGGCGGCGACCCGGCAGGCGGTCCCTGCCGGCTGGAAGTCATCAACCGGGCGGGACGCAGAGGATCCGGTGCAGGACTCGGCCAGGTCGCAATCGCCGGCGGCGACACGGCAGGCGGTCCCTGCCGGCACGAATTCATCAACCGGGCAGGACGCAGAAGATCCCGTGCAGGACTCGGCTAGATCGCAATCGCCGGCGGCGACGCGGCAGGCAGTCCCTACTGGCACGAAGTCATCGACCGGGCAGGACGCAGAGGATCCGGAGCAGGACTCGGCCAAGTCGCAATCGCCGGCGGCGACACGGCAGGCGATTCCTGCCGGCACGAAGCCATCAACAGGGCAGGACGCAGAGGATCCCGTGCAAGCCTCGGCGAGGTCGCAATCGCCGGCGGCGACGCGGCAGGGGGTCCCTGCCGGCACGAAGCCATCAACCGGGCAGGACGCGGAGGATCCCGTGCAGGACTCGGCGAGGTCGCAATCGCCAGCGGCGACACGGCAAGCGGTCCCTACCGGCTGGAAATCGTCGACCGGGCAAGACGCGGAGGATCCAGTGCAGGACTCGGCCAAGTCGCAATCGCCGGCGGCGACACGGCAGGCGGTCCCTGCCGGCATGAAGCCATCGACCGGGCAGGACGCAGAGGATCCCGTGCAAGCCTCGGCGAGGTCGCAATCGCCGGCGGCGACGCGGCAGGCGGTCCCTGCCGGCACGAAGCCATCGACTGGGCAGGACGCAGATGATCCCGTGCAGGACTCGGCCAGGTCGCAATCGCCGGCGGCAGCACGGCAGGCGGTCCCTGCCGCGACGGGGCCGCAGGTCCCATCGGACTGCGCCCCGGCGACCGTGCTGCACGCCATGCAGTCGGTACCCAGCCCACCGCCGCAGGCCTCGTTGCAGCAGACCCCGTCGACGCAGAAGGTACTGGCGCAATCGTCGGCCTGGATGCAGGCCTGGCCCAGGCCCAGCAACCTGACCACCTTGCCGAACACCCTTCGTGTTCCCGCCGACGGCTCGTAGCGCTCGTAGACGACCAGGCACGAGCCGTCGCCAGCGCAGGAGATC
This sequence comes from Myxococcales bacterium, assembly GCA_036504155.1. GTDB lineage: Bacteria > Myxococcota > Myxococcia > Myxococcales > UBA5297 > JACRCT01. The sequence goes on along the minus strand of DASXVQ010000073.1, from coordinate 21,786 downwards.
GAGGCGTTGGCGCTCTGGCGCGGGAGGTCCGATGAAATCGCGAAGTTGGCGCCCAGGGCCGCCAGGCTCGCCGACGCCCGCGAGCCGAAGAGCTGGCCGCTCGAGTACTGGCGGAAGAGGAGCATGTAGTCGCTGCCGTCGAACGCCGCGTCCGCGAGATTCGACGAGCCCGGGACCACGACTCCTCCGGGGTCGAGCACGATTCCAGTCGGGGAGACGCGCGCGCCGTAGAGCCGAGTCGATTCCTGCCACGACACCATGAACTGCGAGCCGTCGTTCACCGCGACGGGTGCGTTGCGCGCCGCGGCTGGAGGGCCGAACGACACGGGGCTGAGAGCGAACGTGCCTCCGGCCAGTCGCGCAGCCCCCACATCCGCATACGGATAGGTGCCGGGCGCCACCGCCCAGGCCGCGAGCCACTGCGTGCCCGAAGAGGTCACGCTGAAGATGCCAGAGTCGACGCCCAGCGGGATCTTGGCGGCGGCGGTGCCATCCGCCGCGACGGGAATCGCCTGGAGACCCGTCAACTCCTGGGCGAGGACGAGGAAGGACGTGCCGTCGGAGGCCACCTTCGGGCTCGTCGCCGCGCTCCCCAGGAGCTTCTCCGGCAGCACCGTTCCGTCCGGCAGCACGGGAGTGGCGACGAGCCGCACCGGGGCGAAGCGCCCGTACGTCACCAGGTAGCGCCCTCCGCCGAAGGCGACCGCGGGATCCGTCTCGTTCGCCGAGTTGACGGAGATGGGAATCCCAGCGGGGTCGACGACGGTGCCGTCGCGCTCCACGCGGGTCGCGAAGATGTCGCGGTTGCCCGCCCGGTACTCGGACCACACGACCAGCCAGCGCGAGCCGTCGAAGGCCACCTTCGGAGTCAGCTGCAGGCCGGCACAGGCACTGAGCAGCGCTCCCGAGGCGGGCACCGAACCATCGGATTGGACCCGCGAGATCCGGACGTCCGGATACGCGTTCAGCCGGGTGTCGGCGTAGGCCACGAGGTAGTGGGAGCCGTCGGACGCCGCGACCGGCGCGGTCTGCGACTGGACCGCCGAGTCGATCGGGAAGACGGCTCCCGCGGCGAGGCTGTCGCCCGCCCCCACCGTGAGCATGGCGCCGTGGATGTCCTGGGAGGCGGCTCCCTCTTGCCACGTGAGCAGCGTCTGGCCCGCCTCGCCGGCGGCCAGCCGCGGCAGGTGCGAGGCGCCGGTGTCGCTCACGGTCGTCGTCGAAAGGACCGCCCCGAGAGAGGAGAGCCGCTGGATCGTCACGCCGTAGGCCGAGACGGGCGCGTCCTCGAAGGCGAGGAGGTAGCCCCCAGCGGAGAACGAGAGCGCGGGAAGCGCCTGCGTCCCGGACATCCCGGGGAGCGTCAGCGCCGACGCCGTGCTCGAGCCGACCGGGATGCGGGCGGCCAGGACGTCGCCCGCGTTGGCGGCGGCGACGACGCACGCGACCGACGGCTCGCAGGCGACCGCCGGCGGCTGGGCGCCGCTCGCGAGGGCGGCAAAGGCGCCGGGCGCCAGGACGGTCCCGTCGAGGGCGACCCAGGCGGCCATGGTCTGAGGGGCGCCGGTCCAGGCGAGGAGATACGAGCCACCGGCGTAGGCGAAGGCGGGCCTGGAGTTGTTGCTGCCGGCGACGGGAAGCCCCGGCGGCATGCCGTTCGGGCCTCCGTGAACCGTTCCCGAGGCATCGAGCGTCGCCACGCGAATGTTCGACCCGGCGTTGTTCCAGGCGATAAGGCACGAGCCCGCGCCGTCGCAAGCCACCGCCGGCGTGTTCTGGTCGTTGTAGTTCCAGGCGACCGCGATGCCGGCCGGGTCCAGGATCGTCCCGTCCGTGGAGACGCGCGCCGCGAAGAGGTCGTATCGCATGGCCGATCGACGATCGGACCAGGCGATCACGTACCGGCTGCCGTCGAAGGCCATGGCGGGGCTGAGCTGGCCCTCCGGCGGGGCGGCGAGGATGGCGTCGCCGACCGCTCGCTCGGGCGAGATCAGCGGGTCGAGCACCGCCGGGTAGCGCGAGCGTTCCAGCAGGTCGGCCGGAACCCGCAGCCGGAGCGCGGAGTTGACGAGGACGACGGGCAGCGGCGTACGGGCACCCGTGGCGTCGACCCAGGTCGCATGGCCATAGCGAACGCCCAGGCCGCCCTGGGAATCCCGGAGGTGCACTCCCTCGGAGGTGGTGGTCGCCGACGCGGACCCGGTCACGGCGACGGACACCAGCAGGTCGCCGCTGCCCGCGGGCGCTTGCGCGAAGCGGAAGCTCTGCTCGACTCCCTGCTCGGAGTTGGCGAGGAACTCGGTGAAGGCACCTCGCTCGATCGCCATCGCTCCGTCGTCGCCGACCCGCATGACGCCCGGGGACCACAGCGACGCGTCGCCGCGCGTGGCGCCCACGGTCTCGAAGGCGAGCGGCTTCCCGCTCGAGCCCGGGCGCGGGTCGTGGGGAGTGATCTCGAAGTTTCCGCGGCGCTCGGCGCGAACCGAGAACGTCTCGTGGGCGCCCTCGAAACCGTCGCCGGCCGGCCGGAAGGAGAAGTGCACCCGCCGGACGACGTCCGAGATGGCGAAGGGCGGAGTGGCGCTGCGTGCGGGGGTCGCCTCCTGGCGCCGGCAGGTGGCGCCCAGGACGACCACCACGCAGATGAACAGTCCAGCGAGTCCCGCGCGCATGATTCTTCTCCGAGGTACTGATGCCGGCCGATTGTATCCGGGCCGCCCCGCGGAGTCGGCTCGGCCGGCAGGGAGTGCGGCGGAGGTTCTTGCGGCGGGTGTCGGCGCCGCGCCGAGCCCTCGGTCCGCAGCGGATTCGGCTCCCCGGCTCCGGCGCCACGAGGGTAGATTCCGGCCGAACACGATTCCGGGGTGCCGATGATCCGCAAGACCTCGAAGCCGATCGCCCTGCCCAAGCCGTCCCTGAAGCGCAGCAAGTCGGTCGCGCAGGCGCTGAAGCTGCGCCAGACCGTCCGCGAGATCGGCGACCGCAAGCTCAGCCGGCAGCTCCTCTCGGATCTCCTCTGGGCCGCCTGCGGCGTGAACCGCGAGGAGGGCCCGTTCGACGTCCCCGGACGCACCGCGGCCACGGCGAGCAACTCCCAGGAGATCGACGTCTTCGTCCTCCTCGAGGAGGGCGCGTTCCTCTACGAACCCCTCCGCCATCGGCTGCTGCCGGTGGTCGCCGAAGACCTGCGCCGTCTCGCCATCGGCCGCGGACAGGCCGGTTGGGGCGAAAAGGCTCCGGTGCGCCTGGTCTTCGTGGCCGACGTCGACCGGCTCGCGCACACCCAGGGTTTCCAGGAGCCGGGCCTGCAGGACCCCGAGGTGCAGCGCTCGTACTACTTCGCCGACACCGGGCTCATCGCCGGCAACGTCTATCTCTTCGCCGCTTCGGTCGGCCTGGCGGCGTGGTTCCACAACTGCGACAGGTCCGCGCTCGCCGCGAGGCTGGGGCTGCGCAAGGCTCAGCGGCCCACGTTCGGGCAGACCATCGGCTACCCCGCGAAGACGCGAAAGCGAGGCACTCCATGAAGCTCTCCGGAAACACGATCCTCATCACCGGCGGCGGCACCGGCATCGGGCTGGCCATGGCCGAGGCGTTCCTGAAGGCCGGCAGCGAGGTCATCCTCTGCGGCCGCCGCGAGGCGAGGCTGCTCGAGGTCCAGAAGAAGCACCCTCAGGTCCACGTGAAGCCCTGCGACGTCTCGAGCACGGTGGAGCGCCGCGCGCTGGTGAAGTGGGTCGGCGAGAAGTTCCCCGGCATCAACGTCCTGGTGAACAACGCCGGCATCCAGCGCGACATCGATTTCACCCACGGCATCGAGCAGTTCGAGTCGGGCGACAGCGAGATCGAGATCAACCTCGAGGCGCCCATCGTCCTCTCCGGGATGTTCGTGCCGCTGCTCACCGGCAAGCCGGGCGCGACGATCGTCAACGTGTCCTCGGGCCTGGGCTTCGTGCCCGCCGCGAAGATGCCGGTCTACAGCGCCACCAAGGCCGGGCTGCACGCCTTCTCGATGGCGCTGCGGCTCCAGCTCTCGAAGGTGGGCATCCAGGTCGTCGAGATCGTCCCGCCGGCGGTGGACACCGAGCTCAACCCCGAGGGCCGCGAGCAGCGCGGCGGCTTCAAGGCGGGTCTGTCGGCCGACGACTTCGTCGCCCCGGTCATGAAGGACCTCGAGGCGGACAAGACCGAGATCGGCTTCGGGTTCAGCGCCGGGATGCTGCGCGCCTCGCGCGACGAGCTGGACCAGCGGTTCCAGCAGATGAACAGCCGCTGGTAGGTCGTTTTCTCGAGCTCGCACCGACCCAATCCGCGCCCCTCGACCAGCCCGGGGTGTCGGGCGGTCAGTCCACCAGCGGCACGCAGATGGCCGGCGTCCCGCAGGTGAGCCACGAGTACGGGCAGTCCTGGGCGTCCGCGCAGGGGATCTCACAGGTCGGCGTCTCGCGGATGCCCTGGATGCAGCGCTGGCCCGGCAGGCACTGCGCGTCGCACTGGCAGGGCCCCGAGGTGGGCGCCATCCGCTGGTCCTGGCAGAAGCTGGGCGAGTCGCGGATGACGCAGGAGAAACCGGCGGGACAGTCCTGCGGGTACGGGCACGCGTCGAGGCTGCCGCAGACCCACGGCATGGTCGTGCTGTCGAACGTGCAGCCGCTCTCGGGGCAGTCGGTGTTCTTGGTGCAGGGCCGCTTGCAGGTCCACAGGGCGCCGCTCGCCGAGAGCGCCGGCAGGCACGACAGCCCCGCGGCGCAGTCGCACTCCGTCTCGCACGCTCCGAACTCCTGCACCTTCCCTGGCGGGTCCCAGACGGTGCACCCGCAGGTCGCGCTCGGGCAGGGCTCCACGTCGAAGGTGAGGCGCAGCGCGCCGCCGGGGGCGCTGCCATCGGAGACGACCACCCGCATGTTGCCGAACCCGCGCCCGGGGAGGTGCGCCGCGGTGGTGACGACCGGCGCCACCGGCTCGCAGGCGCCCCCTTGCTGCACCCAGGCGTAGGCGTTCAGGGTGACGAAATCGGTCGCGTTGCCGGGCACCAGGACGAGATCGAGCCGCGCGAACTCCTCGCAGCCGCTCAGGAGCTGGACCTCGACCTCCAGCGCGACGCCCGAGCCCGTTCGCGGCCTCGCGAAGCTCTCGGCGGCCAGCCTCACGGAGTTGATGCCGCGCGGCTCGAGCTTCCAGGGCACCGCCTGCGTGCAGGTCCCGGCGTCCCGGCCCGGCGGCGGCCCGCCGTCCGGGGTGCGAGCCGCGTCCCGCCCGGGCTTGCCGGCATCGGCGCCCGCGTCCTCGCCCGGGGGCGGATGGCTCGAGTCCCAGCTGAAGAGGTGTGCGTCGGAGGCGCCGTGGATGCGCGGCTCCAGGACCTCCGAGCGTCCGCAGGCCAGGACCGTGGCGAGCAGGAGGGCCAGCGCGGCGATGACGGTTCGGGCTCGCAGGATCCGCCTCCGGTGACGGGCGACGACGGCCTCACGACAAGCTGCGCCGGGCCTCCTCCGGCCCGCCCTGCAGCACCGAGGGGTGGGGCTCGGCCGACGACGGCTCGGCGATGGCCTTCTCGTACTTGGCCTTGTCGAAGCCGAACTCGCACAGGCCGAAGGCGTCCTTGCCGTCGAAGCGGAAGCGGCCGATGCCTTCCTTCATCAGATAGGTGCCGTCGCCGACGTACGGGAAGTGGCCGTCGCGCCTGAACTCCAGCGTGTGCCGCTGCCCGGAGCGCGTGCGCAGCTCCACCGAGCCGTTCTCGGGCCAGGCCCGCTCGCGCGCGACCTCCTCCAGCGGCGTGCAGTGGACGATGGGGTCGTGGCTCCCGTCGGGCGCGCAGGTGAACCCGGCGTAGATGGGCCCGCAGAAGTCGTAGCGCACGGCGATGACGGTGAAGCCCTCGCCGGCGGGCGTCATCCCGCTCAGGAAGTAGTGGCGGTCCCAGCCGGCCCAGACGCGCGAGCCGAAGGAGTGGTCGCGGGTGGTCAGCAGATCCAGCCGGACGGCCGTCTCGCCGAAGCGCGCGGTGCCCTGCAGCTTGCCGAACTGCTCGTAGTGGACCTGGCCCAGCTCGCGCACCTTCTCGAAGAAGGAGCGCGACCAGCGCTCGCGGGCGAGGGCCTCGGCGACCATCCGGCGGTCGGTGCTCTGGGCGTAGTCGAAGATCGGGTGGGTCGCGCTGAAGAGCAGGTCCACCTCGCCGCTGGCGAGGTTGCCGGCGGCGTCGGTCAGCGGCCCGCCGTAGCGGATGCGCCAGCGCTTGCCGGGCTCCTCGCAGGTGAAGGAGACGTCGCCCAGCACGTGCCCGTCGCGCTCGGGGCCGGGGTTGGCGGGCAAGCCGAAGCGCAGGCCGCCCTGCTCCTTGGCCAGGCGCACGTCCAGCCAGCACTCGGGCATGCGGCTGCCGCGGAAGGCCAGGCGGAAGATGCCGGCGTTGCCGGCCTCGTCGCCGCCGTAGAAGCAGGAGCTGTCGTTGGTGTTGGGCTTGGAGCGGTCGACGTGCTTGGACTCGAGCTCGGCGAGGCTGAAGCCGTGGTCGCGCTGGCGGCTGACCAGGAGTCGGGCGAGGGTGCGCTTGAGCATGGTGCGACATCCTCGCCGCAGGGGCGGGCCCTCGCAACCCCTCCCCCCGACCCCCTCCCGCGGAGCGGGAGGGGGAGTTCGGCTCTGCTCGACTCCACCTCGGTCGGAGCTCACGGCGCCGCCACGGCCGTGCTCCACTCGTTGGTGGAGGCGAGCACGCGCGCGTGCGTTGCGAAGAGCTCCTACCGGCTGGCCGAAGGCAACCCAAGCCCCCCCTCCAGCTCCGCTGGAGGGGGTTGGGGGGAGGGTTTTTCGTGTATGGTGCGCGTTCCGCCCGTCCCCCCAACGCCAGCGAACGGGCCTCCGGAGAGCCACGCCATGGAGAACACCCCCCAGACCCCGAAGCCCGCCGCCGACGTCGCCGCGGCCGAGCACCCTCCGATCATCCACGCCGAGATCGCCGCCTCCGACACCGACGCCTCCGCGGGCGCTCCGCAGGGCCCGGCCGAGTACGCCATCGTCCCCGCCAAGGTCGTGAAGGTCACCGACGCCGCGGCGGTGGTCTCCTTCGGCTGGAAGGCCGAGGGCAACGTCCCGCTCGCCGAGTTCGCCAAGGGCGAGGACGGCCAGCCGCAGGTCAAGGTGGGCGACGCTTTCGAGGTCTTCATCGAGGCGCTCGGCGAGACGACCGACACCATCGTCGTCTCCAAGGAGAAGGCCGAGAAGCTGCGCATCTGGGAGTCGGTGGCCAAGGTCGGCAAGAACGGCCACCTCGAGGGCACCGTGGTCGCCCGCATCCCCGGCGGCTTCGCCGTCGACGTGGGCATGCGCGCCTTCCTGCCCCAGGCCCAGGCCGACGCCCGCCGCATCGAGGATCCCGAGTCGCTGGTCGGCCAGAAGTACACCTTCGCCATCACCGAGTTCGACAAGCGCCGCGGCAACATCGTGGTCTCCCGCCGCTCCATCGTGGAGAAGGAGCAGAAGGCCAAGAAGAAGGAGACCCTGGCCAAGCTCGCCGAGGGCGCGGTCCTGTCGGGCACGGTCAAGACCCTCACCGACTACGGCGCCTTCATCGACCTGGGCGGCGTCGACGGCCTGCTGCACGTCAGCGAGATGAGCTGGGGCCGCATCGGCCACCCGCGCGACCTGCTGCACCTGGGCCAGGACGTCACCGTCCAGGTGCTCAAGTACGACGCCGCCACCGGCAAGGTCGGCCTGGGCCTCAAGCAGCTCAGCGACGACCCCTGGGCCTCCGTCGCGGCGCGCTTCGCGGTGGGCAGCAAGGTCACCGGCAAGGTCGTGGGCTTCGCCGAGTTCGGCGCCTTCGTGGCGCTGGAGCCGGGCGTCGAGGGCCTGGTGCACGTCAGCGAGATGAGCTGGAAGCGCGTCAAGCACCCCAGCCACGAGCTCAAGCTGGGCCAGGAGGTGACCGCGGTGGTGCTGGACGTCGACCCGCGCACCCGCCGCATCGGCCTGGGCCTGCGCCAGCTGCAGCCCAACCCCTGGGAGAAGCTGCACGAGAAGTACCCGGTGGGCTCGACCCTCAAGCGCAAGGTGCGCGGCATCACCGAGTTCGGCGTCTTCCTGGGCATCGAGGACGGCATCGACGGCCTGGTGCACATCAGCGAGATGAGCTGGACCGGCAACATCAAGCACCCCGGCGACGTCTACAAGGTGGGCGACGAGGTCGAGGCCAAGGTGCTCGACATCGACGTCGAGAACGAGCGGCTGGCGCTGGGCATCAAGCAGCTCTTGGCCGACCCGTGGAGCGAGCTGGCCAAGCAGCACCCCGTCGGCAGCACGCTCAAGGGCAAGGTCAGCCGCCTCGCCGACTTCGGCGCCTTCGTGGAGATCCAGCCCGGCATCGACGGCCTGGTGCACATCAGCGAGCTGTCGGCCGAGCGGGTGGAGAGCGTGGCCAGCGCGGTGAAGGTGGGCCAGGAGATCGAGGTCAAGGTCCTGGACATCAACCAGCGCGACAAGAAGGTCTCGCTGTCGGTCAAGGCGCTCACCGAGGTGGCCGAAGAGGACTACCGCGAGGAGATGGAGAAGCAGCAGGGCAGCGCCAAGACCAGCCTGGGCGAGCTGTTCGCCGACAAGCTGAAGAAGAAGGAGTAGCAGCAGCGCCGCCCGCGCAAACCTCCCCCCAGCCCCCTCCAGCGGAGCTGGAGGGGGGGCTCGCGACCGCCCTACCGGCCCGGTAGGAGCTATCGACACCACAGCGCCCGCGCCGGCTTCGAGCCTCGCCTTCAGCACGAAGGTCGCGGGGCCATGAGCAGGGTAGGCAGAGGGCTGCCCACGGCTCTGCTCGCTCCGCTTCCCAGCGGAGCGCCGCGACGAAAACGGCCGGCAGTGACGAGCACGCGCACGGTGGTGCCGCTAGCTCCTACCGGATGGCCGAAGGCAACCCACGGCTCCCCCTCCCGCTCCGCGGGAGGGGGTTGGGGGGTGGTTTGAGGTATCCTTGCGCCCCCCATGGACTTCCCCGCCCTGCTCGAGCATCTCTCCCGGCTCCCGGACAGCCCCTACCGCTACCCGGACGCGGCGGCGGCCATCGAGGCCAAGCTGCCGCCGACCAAGCGGGAAGCCGAGCGCCGCCTGTGGGCCGAGGCGCTCGACCGCTCGTTCGGCCAGGCCCACCCGGTCCCGGGGACGGCGCTGGACGCGGGCTGCGGCGACGGGGAGTACCTGCCCGATCTCGCGGCGCGCTTCGAGCACGCCTTCGGCCTGGACGCCGACGCGCGCCGCATCGCCGCCGCGCACCAGCGGTGCCCCGCGGTCCGCTGCTTCCCGCTCGAGGTCTCCTCCGAGGCGCTGCCGGAGCTCGACGGCCAGCTCTGCTTCGCGCAGTGCCTCCAGGTGCTGGGCCACGTCTCCTGCGTCGGGTCCGAGAAGGTGATGTCGCGCCTGGCCGGCTGGCTCGCGCCCGGCGCCCACCTGCTGCTGGCGGTGCCCTACACCAACGAGCCGTTCGACGACTTCCGCGTCTCCGAGCTGGGCGTCGCCGAGAGCCACCGCGTGGAGCGCGAGGCCTACGACGCGGCCGCCGACGCCCCGCGCGCCGGGACGCTGCCGGTGCGCCACTTCGCCATGCCTTCGGTCCAGGCGCTGCTGGCCGCGGCGCGGCTCGCCCCGGAGTGGTCGAGCCCGTACGGCTGGCTCAGCTACCAGCACGCGGACCTGATGATCCTCGCGCGCAAGAAGTGATGCGCCGGCCCGAGGCTGGCGCTCCGTCGTAGGTCGCACCGGAGGGGTCTGCCATGTCGAAGTCTCCGCTCTTCGCGCGCAGCGCCTGGCTGCTGGCGCTCCTGCTGGCCGCGGCCTGCGATCACCCCGCCGCCAATCCCCCGGACGCCTCTGCCGGGCCGGGCTTGGACGACGCCGCCGCCGCTTCGCCGGACGCGGGGGTCGCCCCCGGCGCGGACGCCGCAGTCGAGCCGCCCGATGCCGCCGTCGAGCCTGCGGACGCCGCGGCGATCGATCCGCGCCGCTACGACGCGCTGGCCGCCAGCATCCGGGCGGAGATGGCGGAGCTGGGCTCGCCGGGCGTGGCGGTGGCGGTCGTCGAGAACGGCCAGATGACCTTCGCGCAGGGCTTCGGGCTCAGGCACCCGGACCAGGCCGACGCCGGGATGCTGCCGACCACCAACTTCCGGCTCGCCTCGGTGACCAAGCAGCTCACCGCCGCCGCCGTGCTGCAGCAGGTCGCCCTCGGCGCGCTCGACCTGGACAAGCCGATCACCGACTACCTCCCGAACTTCGCGCTCGACCTCGAGACGTCGCAGCAGGTCCTGGTGCGCCACCTGCTCACGCACACCTCGGGCCTGAACGACTACCTCGAGTACTCCAACCGGCCGGACGAGCTCGGCGACACGGCGCTGGAGCGCTTCTACACCACCGGCCGCTACGCGGGCGTCGGCTACTTCATGGCGCCGCCCGGGCGCTTCTACAACTACTCGAACACCGGCTTCAACGTGGCCGGCCTGCTGGTGGAGAAGGTCACCAAGCTGCGCTACCGGCCGTACATGATGCTCAAGATCTTCGGCCCCATCGGCATGGCGCGGACGTTCCTGCTCCCCTCGGAGGTCCTCGCCGACGGCGACTACGCGACCGGGGTCTCGACCGACCAAAACGGCCAGCGCGTCCTCAACGCGCCGGACAGCTACGACAACACCTGGGCGCGCCCGTGCGGCTATTCGTTCAGCAACGTGGTGGACCTGTCCAAGTGGGCCCGGTTCCTGATGCACGGCGACGACGCGATCCTGCCCTCGGCGCAGCGGCTGGCGATGCAGACCCGCCAGTTCGACATGGAGAGCTACCTCGACCTCTTCCACTACGACTTCGGCCTGTGGACGCAGACCGGGCTCTTCCTGGAGACGGCGTACGTCCCGGGCACCGACACGGTGCAGCACGACGGCTACCTGGACGGCTTCGCCACCCAGATCGTGATGGTCCCGGCCCAGGACTTCGCCATCGTCGTGCTGGCCAACAAGAGCGGCGCCTACTTCAGCAAGTCCATCGCGCTGGCGCTGGACACGTTCGTCCCGCACGGCCCCGCGGGGACCTGGCCCGACCCGCAGATCGATCCCGCGAGCTTTAACCGCTTCGTGGGCACCTACCTCGACCCGCACGAGGTGGGGACGATGAACGTGACCCTCGAGGGCACGCGCTTGAAGATCTCCATGCCCGACCTCGACGCCTACTCGGTGCCCTACTCGCACGACCTGGTGCCGACCTCGGACCGCAACTTCACGCTGACCGTCCAGGGCTTCCCGTTCGGCGCGACCTTCATGCTCGACGCCGCGGGCAAGCCGGAGTTCCTGCGCACCCGCAGCTTCGTCGGCGCGTACCAGCCGCCCGCCGGGCCGAGCCCGCTGCCGCCGCGTCCTTCGCTGCGGGTCCGCACCGACCGGAAGAGCTTCCTGGAGCAGCTGCGCAGGACCAGCCTCGAGGAGCGGTTGGAGCAGCACGGACGCACTGGTCGCTAGCAAGAGCGCCGGGAAGGAGGGACGGCTCGTGCGCACCCGGTTCTGGGCAGGTGGCCTGGCCGCCCTTGCCGTCCCTGCCGTCCTGGGCTGGTTCTTCCTGCTGCGCAGCACCTCGTCCGTCGGGTCAGCGTCCTCGGCTCCGTCCGCTCGAGGCCACGACGTCCCCGCAGCGCGCGCCAGCCTCCTTCTCACTGCCGAGATTCCTGCGGCGCGCGGCGCGCTCTCCATCCGCGGCCGCGTGCTCGGTCCCGCCGGCCCGATCTCCGGCGCGGTGGTCGTGGCTTCCCCGGAGACCGGCGAAGACGTGCTCTCGGCGATGAGCTGCTCGGTGGCGCACGCCTGCGACGAGCGGCTCCTGCGCTGCGGCTCCTCCGCGGCCAAGGTGAAGATCGTCGAGTTGGTCCTCGAGCGCCGGGGCGAGGCCCCGCCCCTCGCGCGCGCCGTCAGCGGCGAGGACGGCTCTTTTGAGCTCGCTGGCCTCGAAGGACGAGCCTTTGCGCTGTGGGCCGAGATCCCCGGGAAGCTCATTGGCGTGCGCCGGGGAGTGAAGGCGGGCAGCGAAGACGCCGATGTCGAGATCGGGCCCGGGATGAAGATCGGCGGCGTCGTGGTGGACGAAGACGACAAGCCCCTCGTCGGCGCCTCGCTCACCGCGGTCTTCCTCGAGCACAGCCGCTTCTTCGACGCCCTCTCCGGTGCCGATGGAAGCTTCAGCATCGGGCCCGTGCCGTTGGGGGAGCTGCAGGTGGTCGCCAACGCGCCGGGGCTGCTGCCGGTCTCCGAGCCGGCGAAGACGAGTCATCGCGAGCTGGGCCGGGTCCTGCTCAGCCGTCCTCGCGCCCTGGGTGGAACGGTCCAGCAGGACGATGCCCCCGTCGCCGGCGCCAAGGTCCGGCTGGAGAGCCGGGAGAAGGAGGTGGAGGCCACCACGGGCGCGGACGGCGCCTTCCTCTTCGGAGGCTTGAGCCCGGGCAGCTATGACCTGGCCGCCACGAAGCTCCTCGATCAGGCCCGCGTGCGCGTGACGCTCGAGTCCGGGGGCAAGGATGTGCTCGACGTCGCGCTGGACCTCACCGCGGGCGGCGAAATCGCCGGCTTGGTCCGCAGCGAGGATGGCTCGCCCATCGCCAACGCGAGGCTGTGGACCTGGAACCGGCAGGGGCTTCCGCGCGTCGATACCGAGACCGACGCCGCCGGCGCATACCGCCTCGCAGCCCTCCCCAAGGGGAGCTACCTGGTCGCAGCCGCCGCCGACCACTTCCAGACGAAGGAGGACCGGCTGGCGGACGTGGCGCCCGGGCGCACTGCGACCCTCGACTGGGTCCTCAAGCCCGCCAGCCCGCTCGCCGGTGTCGTGGTGGACGAGGAGGGACGTCCGGTCGAGGGGGCTGAAATCGGTGTTTCGGAGATAACCGCCAACCAAATCGTTCACCTCGGCCATCGCAACGCGACGACCGGCGAGGACGGCTCGTTCTTCATCGATCGCCTGGGACCAGGACCCTACTCCGCCTTGGTCCACCACCGCGCCTACGTGGGCCTGCAGTCGCAGGTGGAGGTCCCCAACGCCAGCGTGCGGTGGGTCCTCTCGCGGGGACTGCTGCTCTCCGGGGTCGTCGTCGACGAGCAGGGCCAGCCCGTCGCCGGCGCCCGCGTCGACTCGTGGCCCGCTCGGGAGAGCATGGACCGGGACCGCTCCAACTCCCAGGACGCCACCGGTCCGCGAGGCGAGTTCCGCCTGCGTGGGCTCGAACCGGGGCCGCATCTGGTGATGGCCAGCCTCGGGGAGGGCGAGTACCCCCGGCGTGCCAGCCTCGAGATCGACCTGCGGCCTGCTTCCACCGGTCCCGTGCGGCTCCAGTTCGCCCAGGGCCTCTCCATCTCCGGCACGGTCGTCACCCCGAGCGGCGGGCCCGTTCCCGACGCGCACGTCTACGCCTCGCGGGAGGGGAAGGCGGACGGCCCCGAAGACCTCGCAGCGGGCGCCGATGCGACGAGCCGCGCGGATGGCACCTTCGTGCTGCGGCACCTGCGGCCGGGGACCTACCGCCTGCAGGCCTCCACCGAGCACGCCTCCACGGCCTACGGCGAAGCGCCCTTGAGGCAGGCCGGCGCCGCCGCCGTGCAGGTCGTCGTCAGGCCGGAGGCCGCGGTTCAGGGCCGCGTGGTGCGAGAGTCGCTGGAACCGGTCACCCATTTCCGAGTCTGTGATCGCGAGTTCCGTGACCCCCAGGGCGCCTTCCGTTTGCCGCGCGATGGCTTCTGCCACGACGTCCTGGTCGTCGAGGCCGAGGGCTTCGCCTCCACGCGGCGGGAGCTGGGCCAGGGCGAGCAGGTGGTCGGCGACATCGTCCTCACCCGGGGGCGCACCGTCACGGGCAAGGTGCTCGACTCGCGCACCGACGCACCCCTCGCCGGCGTGCGGGTGGACGGCGGACCGCCGGAGCTGCTGCGCCAGCTCGACGTGCGGCTGTCCGAGGACGACGGGGCCGCCGTCACCGGCGCCGACGGGACCTTCACCCTGCAGCACGTCGGGGCGGTCCCGCAGGCCCTGTTCGCCTCACGGTCCGGCTACCGCTTCGCCCGCCAGCTCCTGGGCGCGGACGCGGACGTGGTGACCATCCGCATGACGCCGGGGACGACCATCCATGGGACGGTGACCAGCGCCGAGGGGGCCCTCGTGCCGGCGGGCTGGTTCATGGCCTATGGCTCGGAAGGGCTCTTGCGAGCCGAGGTCACCCTCGGCCGCTACCGCCTCGAGGGCGTGCCCCCGGGCCGGCTGACCGTCCGGGCGAACTTCTCCGGCGTTCGCGCCCAGATTCCCAGCCGCGTCGTCGAGGTGCCCGAGTCGGGCGAGCTGCAGGTCGACTTCCAGGAGAACCTGAGCGGAGTGCGCGTCGAGCTGGCGCTGCCCGAGGGCTTCGCGCCGCTGCTCGTCCCGGGCGCTCCACCGATGCCTTCCCAGCAGGCAGACGTGCTCTCGCTCGAGTTCGCTGCGCTCCGCGAGGAGTCGACGAGCACGGGCGCCGTCTACCCTGCGGTCCTCCCCGGGGCCTACACGCTCTTCCTGCACCGGCAGCTCGGTGCGAAGGTCCTGGAGATCTCGCGGCAACCGCTCTCCGTCGGCCCCGAGCACGAGCAGAGGACCGCCGTTCCTGCTCCACAGAACCTCGGCCGCGTCGCCCTCGACCAACCCATCGGCCTGCGTGACTGAGACCCGGTCCTCGGGAGAACTGCGCCCCTCGCTCTTTTGTCCTAAGGTGTGGCTCGACACATCACGGGAGAGGGGACCATGAGAGCCAGGACCTGGGTCGGAGCGATCGTCCTCGCCGCGGTCGCGGCGCTTCTCTTCTTCCTCCTGTGGCCCTCGGCGCCCGAAGACTCCTCCCCGGCGGCTCCCGGGTCGGAAGCCGCCTCGGCCGCCGCGCCCGCCGTCCCCCGCAACGCGCTGCTCACCGCCGAGCTGCCGGCGGCCAAGGGCTCGCTGGCCATCCGCGGCCGCGTGCTGGGACCCGACGGTCCCGTCGCCGGCGCCATCGTCGTCGCGTCCAGCGACGGCGGCGAAGAGGTGCTCTCGGACCTGCTCTGCCATTGCGACAACCGCTGCGGCCAGCGCCTGTTGCAGTGCGGCTGCCCCGAGGCCGCCGCCCAGCTCGTCGAGCTGGTCCTGCAGCGCCGCGGCGAGGCGCCTCCGATCGCGCGCGCCACCAGCGGCGAGGACGGCACCTTCGCGCTCGAGGGCCTCGAGGAGGGCTCCTTCGCCCTCTGGGCCGAGAAGCCGGGCACGCTCATCGGGCTGCGGCGCGCGGTGAAGGCCGGCGCCGAGGGCGCCGACGTGGAGATCGGCCCGGGGATGACCATCCGCGGCAAGGCCGTCACCGACGACGACCAGCCGGTCCCGGGCGCCTCGATCACCGCCATCTACGCCGAGCACAGCCGCTTCTTCGACGGCGCCTCCGGCCCCGACGGCTCGTTCGCCATCGGCCCGGTGCCCATGGGCAAGCTCAGCGTCGTGGCCCGCGCGCCCGGGCTGCTGGCCGCCAACGCCAAGGCCAGCGGCAGCGGCCCCGACGTGGAGAAGCTCAAGCTCTTCTCCCCGCGGCGGCTGGGCGGCAAGGTGCTGCGCGAGGGCGCGCCGGTCGCGGCCGCCACCATCAGGCTCGAGGGTGAGCACAAGAAGCTCGACGCCACCGCCGGCCAGGACGGCGCCTTCGCCTTCTCCGGGCTGCACCCGGGCCGCTACACGCTGGCCGCCAACACCGGCTTCACCCAGGCGCGCGCGTCGGTGGAGCTCAAGGAGGGCAAGGACGTCCTGGACGTGGTGCTCGACCTCGGGCCCGGCGGGGAGATCGCCGGGGTGGTGCGCGACGGTTCGGGCACGGCCGTCGCCGACGCCAAGGTGAGCGCCCACACCTCCGGGACCCGGGCGGAGCAGCGGACCGGCAAGGACGGCTCCTACCGGCTCTCGGCCCTGGTCGCCGGGAAGTACGACGTCTCGGTCGACGCCGAGGGCCACGTCGAGCCCGAGCGCAAGGAGATCGAGGTCGCCGTCGGCAGCGCCGCGACCGCCGACTTCGTCCTCGAGTCCGCCAGCCCGCTCAAGGGCGTGGTGGTCGACGAGGAGGGCAACCCGGTCGACGAGGCGTCGGTTTCGGTCGAGGTTCCCAGGCCCTCCCGGAGCGACGAGGACGCCGAGCAGCCCCGCGGCTCCTCGGGCCACGCCCGCAGCCGCCGCGACGGCACGTTCTCCGTGGACCAGCTCGCGCCGGGCCGCTTCGAGGTCGTCGCCGAACACCCCGCCTTCAAGCGCCAGGAGCTCTCGCTCACCGCCCCGACGACCACCGCGCGCATCGTGCTGTCGCACGGGGTGGCGCTGACCGGCGTCGTCCTGGACGACGAGGGCAAGCCCGTCGCCGGAGTCCGCGTCGTCGCCGCGCCGGACAGCAAGAAAAGCCGGCCGGACGAGCGGCGGGCCTACGAGCGCAACGCCTCCAAGTCGCAGGAGGGGACCAACTCCAAGGGCGAGTTCCGGATCCGCGGGCTCGAGGAAGGGCCCCACGTCGTCATGGCGATCTCCGGCGACTCCGCCAAGGGCAGCCAGCGCGTGCGGCAGAACGTGGAGATCCACTCCCCCGCCACGGGCCCCATCACGCTGCAGTTCGCCAAGGGGCTCTCCATCTCCGGGAAGGTCACCCTCAAGGACGGCAAGCCGGTCAAGGAGGCCAACGTCTTCGCCTTCGCGGACGTGCGATCGGGCGGGAAGCCGGCGGAGGACTCCCTGGACAACGGCTTCGCCACCGCCGAGACCGGCGAGGACGGCGCCTTCGTGCTCGGGCACCTCAAGCCCGGCGCCTACAAGGTGGGCGCCCGCTCGAAGACCCTGTTCGCCCGGTCCGAGCCGGTCAGCGCCCAGGCCGGGGACACCGACGTGAAGATCGTCGTCGAGGGCGGCGGGAGGATCCGCGGCCGGCTGGTGCAGGAGACCGGCGAGCCCATCACCCACTTCAAGGTCGACTTCCGCGAGCTGCGCGACGCCAACGGCGCCTTCGAGGTCCCGCTGCGGCCCTCGGCCGACGGCTACGTGGTCTTCGAGGCCGACGGCTTCGCCTCCACCCGGCGCACGGTGGAGTCCAAGGACGGCGCCGACGTGGACCTGGGCGACGTGGTGCTGAGCAAGGGCCGCTCCGTCAGCGGCAAGGTCCTCGACGCTCGGACCCGGGCGCCCATCGCCGGGGCGCTGGTGGACGTCGGCGGCGTGGAGCTGATGGGACGAACGGGGCTGCGCAACTCGCTCGAGGCGGGGGCCGTGGCCACGCGCGCCGACGGCACCTTCACGCTGCCGCACGTCGAGACGACCCCGCTGGGCCTCTTCGCCCAGCATGACGCCTACCGCTGGACCGAGCGGACGCTGGGCGCGAAGGAGGACAACGTCACCGTCCTCATGGACCCCGGCGCGGTGGTGACCGGGTCGGTCACCGACGCCGCGGGCAAGCCGATGGGCCAGGCGATGATCGCCGCGCGAGGCGAGAAGACCGAGCTGTCCGCGGTGGCGGAGCAGGGCCGCTTCCGCTTCGCCGGCGTCCCGCCCGGCCGGTTGACCTTCGCCGTGCTCTCGCGCGGGTCGGAGCGCTTCAACCCGCAGACGATCGACGTGCCGGAGTCCGGCGAGGTGAAGGTGGACTTCCAGGCGGCCAGCGGCGGCGTGCGGCTGCTGCTCTCGGTCCCGGACGAGATGTACCCCCTGCTGTTCGCCGGCGAGGTGGCGGCACCCACGAAGATGGAGGAGTTCGCCGCGATGTCGATCACCACCATCCGTTCCGAGCGCGGCGAAGGGGGCTGGGCGTTCTCGGCCCTCTCTCCCGGGCCTCATACCCTGCTCCTCCTGAACCGCGGCACGGACCACGCTTCGCTCCAGGTGGCTCGGCAGGTGCTGCAGGTCGGGACCGATCCCGAGCAGCGGGTGACCGTGCCCAAGCCGGAGTCGTTCAGCACGATTCGGGTCAAGTAGGCGTGCGGGAGTACCCGGCCTCCGCGCCGGGGTCGGTCGGACGCGTCGTGGGCACTTCAGGCGCTATGGTGAATCCGCCCGACCATTGCCGCCCGCCCGCTCGGCCCAGGCACGGAGCCCGGTACTCCCGCCCGCCCGCCCTCCGCAGGCCCAGAACTGCGCCCGGCGCGCGGCTGTCCTAGAGTGTTGCCACCGGGCGCACTTCGAGAGGGCCGCATGCGCAACAGGGTTTGGGTCGGAGGAATCGCGCTCGGCGCCGTGGCGCTCGTCTCGTGGTACCTGCTGCGCCCGGCCACCACCGACGAGGCCGCGGCGTCCGCCGGCGGCACGGAGTCGTCGTCGCCGACCGCCGCGCCCGCCAAGCTCAACAACGCCCTGCTCAACGCCGAGCTGCCCGCGGCCAAGGGCGCGCTGACCATCCACGGGCGCGTCCTCGGCCCCTCCGGCCCGGTCTCCGGCGCCATCGTCGTGGCCTCCGCCGACGGCGGCGAGGAGGTGCTCTCCGACCTCGAGGCGAAGTGCGACGAGCGCTGCGAGCAGAAGTTGCTCCAGGCTGGCTGCCCCGAGGCCGCGGGCCAACTGGTCGAGCTCGCCGTCCAGCGCCGCGGCGAGGCCCCGCCGCTCGCCCGGGCGACGAGCGGCGACGACGGCAGCTTCGCGCTCGAGGGCCTCGAGGACGGCTCGTTCGCGCTCTGGGCCGAGAAGCCCGGCGTGCTCATCGGGCTCGAGCGCGGCGTGAGGGCCGGCGCCGAGGGCGTCGAGGTCAAGGTCGACCCGGGGATGGTCGTCCGCGGCCGGACCGTCACCGACGCCGACAAGCCGGTCGCCGGAGCCTCGGTCACCGCGATCTTCGCCGAGAGCACCCGCTTCTTCGACGCGGTCTCCGGCGCCGACGGCTCGTTCGCCATCGGCCCGGTGCCGCGGGCCAAGCTCACCGTCGTCGCCAGCGCCCGCGGCCTGCTCCCGGCGGCCGCCGCGGTCAGCGGCTCCTTCCCCGACGTGAGGAGGCTCGACCTCCCCGCCCCGCGCCGGCTGGGCGGGAGCGTGACCCGCGAGGAGGAGCCGGCGCGCGGCGTGACCGTGACGCTCGAGGGGCCGCACCGCAGGCTCAAGGCGGCCTCCGGCGAGGGAGGGGCGTTCCTCTTCCCCGGGCTGCGCCCCGGGCGCTACACGCTGGTCGCCAGCGAGGGCACCTACCAGGCGCGCGAGACGCTGAACCTCGAGGCGGGCAAGGACGTCCTCGACGTGGCGCTGCGGCTGGGCCCCGGCGGAGAGCTGGTGGGGACGGTGCGCGGCGTCTCGGGCAGGCCGGTCGCCGACGCGCGCGTGATCGTGGGCTCACGCCAGGCGCGGGCCGAGCAGCGCACCGGCAGCGACGGCACCTACCACGTCGCGGCGCTGCCGGCGGGCAAGTACCGGGCCCGGGTCGACGCCGAGGCCTTCCTGGAATCCGAGGTCCGGGAGTTCGAGGTGGCCGAGGGCGGCACCGCCACCGCCGACTTCTCGCTCGAGGACGCGAGCCCGCTCGAGGGCTTGGTGGTCGACGAGGAGGGCAACCCGGTCGAGGGCGCCCAGGTCCAGGCGCAGCACGCCGGCAGCGACCGCCGCGGCGACGACCCCGCCAAGCGGATGCGCGGAGTCATCGGCTCCGCCTCGTCCCACCGCGACGGCTCGTTCTCGGTGGACAAGGTGTCCCCCGGCCCCTTTGAGGTGTGGGTCGTCCACGAGGCCTACCTCGACCTTCGCCTCGACCTGACGGCGCCGACCAAGACCGCCCGCCTCGTGCTCTCCCGCGGGATCGAGCTGACCGGCACCGTCGTCGACGAGGAGGACCAGCCGGTCGCCGGGGCGCGGGTCATGGCCATCCCGGACCAGGGCGCGGACGACCCGCGGCCGCGCGCGCCGGGGAGCTTCAAGCGCTGCGAGGCGACGACGGCCCGGGGCGAGTTCGCGGTCCGCGGGCTGGACGAGGGACCCTACGAGGTCACCGCCTCGGCCGGCGGCACCCGCGGCGACGGCCGGCAGGCGAGCCAGAGGGTGGTGGTCCACGGGCCGAAGACCGGGCCCATCAAGCTGCAGTTCCCCAAGGGCCTGTCGATCTCCGGGAAGGTGGTGGGCCAGGACGGCAAGCCGGCCACCGAGGTGCGGATCTTCGCGCGGATGAAGGAGCTGGAGGGCGCCGAGGGCTCGCCGGACTCCGAGGGCCGGTTCTCGTCGTCCGAGTCGGGTGACGACGGGAGCTTCACCCTGCGCAACCTCCAGCCGGGGAGCTTCGAGATCACCGCCCAGCACTCCAAGGGCCGGCTCTCGTCGCGCTCCGAGCCGGTGACCGCCAAAGCCGGGGACACCGCAGTCACCCTGGTCCTCGAGGAGGCCGCCAAGCTGCGCGGGCGCGTGGTCCAGGAGACCGGCACGCCGATCACCCACTTCAAGATCGAGCGCAACGACTACCGCGACCCGCAGGGCGCCTTCGAGATCCCGCTCGAGTGGGCCAGCAACGGGACGCTGCTCTTCGAGGCCGATGGCTTCGCGGCGACCGAGCGCAAGGTGGAGGCGGAGGCCGGCGACAAGCAGGACGTCGACCTGGGCGACGTCGTCCTGGGGAAGGGGCGGACCCTCACCGGCAAGGTCTTGGACGCCCGGACGAATGCGCCCCTCGCCGGGGCGCTGGTGGACGTCGGCGCGACGGAGCTGCTGACGGAGAGCAACGTGCGCCTGTCGACCGGCCACGGCGCGGTGGTCTCCCGCGCCGACGGCACCTTCACCCTGCCGCACGTCGAGCCGGTGGCGATGGGGATCTTCGCGACGTTCGAGGGCTATCGCCCCGCGGCGCAGCCGCTGGGCGCCTCGGAGACGTCGCTGACGATCCGGCTGAGCCCGGGGACGGTGGTGAAGGGCACCGTGACCGACGCCGCGGGAAAGCCCGCCGCGCGCGCCTGGGCCTCGGCGCACGGGCCGCAGGGAGCCAGCTTCGAGAACTTGGTCGAGAAGGGCGCCTACCGGCTGGTGGGCCTCCCGCCCGGCCGGTTCGTCGTCCGCGTGCGCAGCTACTCGTCGGACGAGGTCGCGTTCCTCCCGCAGACGATCGACGTGCCCGAGTCGGGCGAGGTGCAGGTGGACTTCAAGGAAGCCACCGGCGGCACCCGCCTGGTGGTCACGCTTCCGCTGGAGCTGGAGGTGATGATTCTCCCCGGCGAGGTGGCGCTGCCTGCCAAGGCCGAGGAGCTCCTCGACGTCACGTTCGCGGGCGTGCTGCAGCCGGACCGCTCCGGGGCCGACGCCGCCTTCAGCCACCTGACCCCGGGGCCGTACACGCTCCTCCTCTTCCGCGAGGCCGGGAAGGACGACTCGCTCCAGCTGGCGCGGCAGTCGGTGCAGGTCGGCGCAGAGCCGGAGCAGAGGATCGCGGTGTCCATGCCCGAGTCGTTCCAGACGTACCAGCGGCCTGCGCGGTCGCGCGGCCGGCACTGACTGCGGGCTGGCTGAATTGCTCGGGGGTTGAATTCTGCTGTCACCCCACATCTTCAGCCGGCGGAGGTGGGTAGAGCCCGCCCTCCGTGGCGGGGGCGGCCTTTGTCGGGCGCTGACACGATCAAACATACCGACACGCCCCCGGCACCCTTCGGCAAGATCACGGCAGGCCCGGCCGGGCACTCCCAGCCCGACACGACCAACCGACCGACACGCCCCCGGCACCCTTCGGCGAGCTCAGGGCAGGCTCGGCCGGGCTCTACCCAGCTCGCCGGCTAATTGGTGGAAATCATCCGAAGAGATGTGGGGTGACAGCAG
>DASXVQ010000072.1:0-274845 GCA_036504155.1 Myxococcales bacterium | reverse complement strand
AGCCTTCGCGCGGTGCGCACCAGGATCATCTTCACCTGCTGCGGGGTCAGCTCCGAGTTGGCCTCCAGCATCTGCGCCACCACCGAGCTGACGATGGGCGCCGCGAAGCTGGTGCCGTCGACCATCTTGTAGTGCTTGTCGATGACCAGCCCGTCGCGCAGGCCGGCCACCACGATCTGCCGCAGCAGGTAGATGGGCTGGCTCTTGGCCTCGTCGAGGGGCTTGTAGACGCCCTCGTACTCGTTGATGACCTTGACCAGGTCCTCGTCGGGCGTCCTCTCGAGCAGGTGCAGCAGCGCCGCCTGCTTGGCGGTCGGGGTGTTGGGCAGGATGGGCGCCGGCACCCAGTCGGCGATGGTCACCACCTCCGGCTTCTGCAGGCCGTCGACGGTCGGGCCGAAGGACGAGCGGTAGAGGCTGATGTGGCCCAGGCGCGGGTTGCCCAGGTCGTCGATGCCGCCGACGCTGATGACCGCCGGGACGCTGGCCGGCGGGAGCACGAAGCCCGGCCGGTCGCCCCGGTTGCCGACCGCGCAGACGACCACGATGCCGGCCCGGACGCAGGCCTCGGCGAAGCGGCTGAGCACGTCGGTCAGGTAGCTGGCCTCGTAGTCCCCGGCGCAGGAGATGTTGACGATGCGGATGTCGAAGCGGTGCCGGTTGACGAGCACCCACTCCAGGCCGCGGGCGATGTCGTCGTGGTGGATGCGCGAGAGCGTGCCGACCTTGACCAGCACCAGGCCCAGGTCCGGCGCCAGCGACTTGAACCGGCCGTGCGACAGGCTGCCGTTTCCGGCCGCCACCACGCTGGACATCATCCCGTGCCAGCTCGAGGGGTCGGAGGTCGAGGACAGGTGCTGGGCGCCGAACTTGCCGCTGATCAGATCGTAGTAGGCGTGGATGCGGCTGAAGGGCGTCGTCAGGTCGGGGTGGGCGTAGAAGCCGGAGTCCAGGAAGGCCGCCACCACTCCGTGGCCGGTGAAGCGCGGGTCGCCCCCGATGCGCTCGACGATGGGCAGGGGCTCGGGGCGGTTGCTCTTGGAAGCGGCGGCCATCTCTCGGATTCGGTGTGGCACTTCGACTGGCTCCTGCGAAAGTTCAATGAAATTGGGCCGTTGGCCCCCGTGCCCTACCCCCTGAAGACGACCGTGCAAACGCCCGCGCTCTTCTACTACAATCCGCGCCCCTATGACGACGACCAAGCTCAAGATCTGCTACATCGACATGTGTAACGGGGTGCCCAACCAAGCCATCCGCTGCTTCCGCCGCTTGGTGGACGGGCTGATGGCCGAGGCCCAGGCGAAGAACCCTGGCCTGACCCTGGACTACGTCCACGTCCAGCCCCGGAACCTCAACGAGATCCCCGACCGGACCGCGGACCTCTTCCTGTCCTCCGGCGGCCCCGGCTCGCCGTTCGACGGCTACGACGACCCGTGGTGCACCAACTACCGCAACTTCCTCGACTGGGTCGTCGAGCGCAACAAGGTGGACGGCGCCAAGGCGCCCCAGGTCCTGGCCGTCTGCCACTCCTTCGAGCTGGCGACCATCCACTTCAAGGTCGCCCAGATGTCGGCGCGGCCGGCGGGCAACAAGTTCGGCGTGATGCCCAGCTACACGACGGCCGAGGGCCTGAAGAACAGCCTCTTCAAGCCCTTCGGCGAGCGCATGTTCGTCTGGGAGAACCGCCGCTGGGAGGCGCTGCACCCCGACGAGAAGCGGATCAAGGAGCTGGGCGCGCGCATCCTGGCCCGCGAGAGCCGCCCGGGAAAGACCGACAAGGGAGAGGCCGTCCTGGGCTTCGAGTACGCGCCGGGCGTCGTCGCCACCCAGTTCCACCCCGAGGCCGACCGCGCGGGCCTGATGGCCTGGGTCTACAACGAGGAGCGCGCCGCGGAGTTCAAGAAGGCCTACAGCGAGGCGCTCTACCAGCGGATGATCAAGACCCTGGACGACCCCTCGCGGGTCGCGCGCACCTTCGCCATCTTCGTGCCCACCTGGCTGCACGAGAAGTTCGACGTCTGGGCGGCCCACCACGGCCTCAACCCCGTCGGCCCGCCGGTCCAGGACCTGAACGAGTTCTTCGGGGACAAGAAGGCGGCGAACGGGTAGCCCGCTGAGCTCCCGGAGCATTTCCAGGCGCTCCGGGGTTTGCCTCGCGCCCCTTCCACCTGAGAAGATTCGCCACCCTATCCACCCAGCCTCCTTCCGAGGCCCTACCAAGGACCCCCAATGACCGAGCGCATCGGCATCATCTGCGGCATGGAGCAGAGCTTCCCGGCCGCCTTCATCGAGAAGGTCAACTCCATCCCCGGCTTCTCCTGCGAGTTCGCCAAGCTGGGCGGCATCAACGAGACCCACAAGCCGGACTTCAAGGTCCTGGTCGACCGCATCAGCCACGAGGTGCCGTACTACCGCATCTTCCTGAAGACCGCGGCGCTGGCCGGCACCTACGTCATCAACGACCCGTTCTGGTGGAGCGCCGACGACAAGTTCTTCGGCTACACCCTGGCCGCCAAGCTGGGCATCAAGGTGCCGCGCACGGTGCTGCTGCCCCAGCACTCGTACATCCCGGCCATCAACCCGCAGAAGTCGCTGCGCAACCTCGAGTTCCCGCTCGACTGGGAAGCCATCGTCGACTACGTCAAGTTCCCGGCCATCCTCAAGCCCGCCGAGGGCGGCGGCTGGAAGAACGTCTCGCTGGTCCACAACCTCAACGAGCTGTGGAGCGCCTACAACCAGTCCGGCCAGCTGGCGATGACCCTGCAGCAGTACATCGACTTCGACAACTACGTGCGCTGCCTGTGCATCGGCAAGGAGTTCATCCTGCCGATCAAGTACGACCCCAAGCGCCGCTGCTACGTCGACGCCGACGGCTTCCTGTCCAAGGACCTGGAGAAGAAGATCCTCGACGGCTCCTGGGCGCTCAACAACGCGCTGGGCTACGACATGAACAGCGTCGAGTTCGCCATCCAGGACGGCGTGCCCTACGCCATCGACTTCACCAACCCGGCGCCGGACTTCGACGTCAACTCCATCCTGCCCAAGTACTTCAAGGTCGCCGTCGACGAGATGGCCAAGCTGGTCACCCGGGCGGCCAAGGAAGGCCGGAAGAACAACCCCGGCTACAACTTCCGCAAGTACCTGGACAAGCCGGTGCCCCGCCCGGTGGCCGCCGCCGCCCCCGCCAAGAAGAGCGGCTAACCTCGAAATTCCAGAGCGCCCGGCCCTCCGCCACGCCGGCCCGCCAGCGGGCCGGCCAGAGGACCCGGGTGCGCCCCGGGTCGCTTCCCGATGCGCCACCTGTTGTGCCAATCTCAGGGGCGTCGGCGCTGCTTGCCGGCTAGATTAGGAAGCGGTCGACAACCCCCGCCATCCCACCACGAGGACGGACACTCATGCTCGAAGGTCAGTTCACGCTCGGCGTCGAGGAGGAGTACCAGATCGTCGACCCGGTCACCCGGGAGCTGAAGAGCTACATCAGCAAGCTCATCGAGGACGGCCACGCGGTGCTGCGCGAGCGCGTGCGGCCGGAGATGCACCAGTCGATGGTCGAGGTCGGCACCGGCATCTGCCCCGGCGTCGAGCACGTGCGCGGCGAGCTGACCGAGATGCGCGGCGACCTGTCGCGGCTGGCGGCCCGGAGCGGCCTGAAGATCGTCGCCGCCTCCACCCACCCCTTCAGCGACTGGCGCGCCCAGGACATCACCAACCACAGCCGCTACCACCAGATCGTCGAGGACCTGCAGGACGTCGCGCGCGCCAACCTCATCTTCGGCCTGCACGTGCACGTGGGCATCAAGGACAAGCAGGTCGCCTTGGCGCTGGCCAACCAGATCCGCTACTTCCTGCCGCACCTGTTGGCGCTGACCGCCAGCTCGCCGTTCTGGCGCGGCCGCAAGACCGGCCTGATGAGCTACCGCAGCCAGGTCTTCAAGCGCTTCCCGCGCACCGGCATCCCCGACGAGTGGGAGAGCCAGGAGCAGCTGCAGAACTTCATCAACCTGCTCATCAAGACCGGCTGCATCGACAACGGGAAGAAGATCTGGTGGGACGTGCGCACCCACTACAAGTTCGACACCGTCGAGGTGCGCATCTGCGACATGCCGACCCACCTCGAGGACACGCTCGCGGTGGTCGCGCTGATCCAGGCGCTGATGGCCAAGCTGTACCTGATGTACAAGCGCAACACCGCCTGGCGCAGCTACAGCCGCCCGCTGATCGAGGAGAACAAGTGGCGCGCGGCGCGCTACGGCACGGACGCCAAGCTCATCGACTTCGCGCTGCAGGAGGAGCGGCCCTACCCCACCCTGGCGCACGAGCTGGTCGGGTTCGTCTCCGAGGCCACCGACATCTTCGGGACGCAGAAGTACATGGACCGCATCCTGCACATCGCGCACGAGGGCACGAGCGCGCACCGGCAGATCGAGATCTACGAGAAGTCCGAGGGCGACATGAAGCCCGTCGTGGACTGGCTCATGGAAGAGACCATGCGCGGGATCGAGGTTCGCGAGGGGTAGGTCTTCCTCTTCGCTGATGGATCGAAGGGCCGGCGTCCGCGCCGGCCCTTCTTCTATTTGTAGAGCGGAGAGCCCAGTGGAGGCAGGCCTCCGCGCCTGCCCTTCTTCTATCCGCAGAGCGCAGAGCCCAGTGGAGGCAGGCCTCCGCGCCTGCCCTTCTTCTATCCGCAGAGCGCAGAGCCCAGTGGAGGCAGGCCTCTGCGCCTGCCCTTCTTCTATCCGCAGAGCGCAGAGCCCAGTGGAGGCAGGCCTCCGCGCCTGCCCTTCTTCTATCCGCAGAGCGGAGAGCCAGTGGAGGCAGGCCTCCGCGCCTGCCCTTCTTCTATTTGCAGAACGGAGAGCCCAGTGGAGGCAGGCCTCCGCGCCTGCCCTTCCTTCACCTGAAGTGCGTGACCTGTGAGAATGTCGGTCATGCTCCGCCTCCTCGCGGCCCTGAGCGCCACTACCCTGCTTGCCGGGTGCTTCGAGCCCGTGGGCCCGTACACGGCGCATGACGCCGCGGTTGGTCGCGATGCCGCAGCAGATGCCGGCTCAGAAAACGATGCAGACGCTGCGGAGCCACCGGGGCCCGATGCCGGTTCGGATCCCGCCGACGCCGGCCCCACTCTCCTTCCATGCGAGGCCTGGACCTGCGGCGATGCCGGGGCCTGCTCGCGCCACGTACGACCCGCCGGAGAGGTCTGCCGGTCCGGCGTCGGCTCGTGCGTCGAGCAGGAGATCTGCGATGGCGTGGGAGGCGATTGCCCGGCGGAGCGCTCCAAGCCCAAGGCCACCTACTGCGGGAACAACTCCTGGTGCGACGGGACGTCGACGGTCTGCCCTCCGGGAACGCCGGACTGGGAGACCGAGCCCGGCAGCCACTTCTACTGGACCCGGCCCCATCCGATGGGCGAGGACCTCTACGGCCTCTGGACCGGCGCGTCCGACGACGTGTGGGCCGTCGGTGCCCACGGCATGGCCCTGCACTGGGACGGGAAGGCCTGGAGCCGCGTCCTCACGGGAACCGCAGCGCGGCTCCATGACGTCTGGGGCTTCTCGACCAACGACGTCTGGGCCGTCGGCTCGGGCAACACCGTGCTCCACTGGGATGGGACGGCGTGGGCGCCCGTTCTGACGAATCTCGAGGACACGCACCAATACCTGGGCATCTGGGGCGCATCCCCGCAGGATCTCTGGGCCGTGGGCTTCGACTGGGCCAACCCGGGCCCCGAGAAGTGGTTCACCCCCGGCCAATTTCCTCCTGTCATCGCCCACTGGGATGGAACGGGTTGGTCGGAGGTCGCGGCGCCCGCATACCCAGGGTTCAGGTCCGTGTTCGGACTGTCAGCCGACGAGATCTGGGCAGTCGCGCTGAACGTCATTCGTTGGGACGGACATGCGTGGAGCCAAATGGCAGGGGCAGGTGGCGGCGCCGACCTCTGGGGAATGAGCACAGACATGCTCTGGAGCGTCTCCGGGAACGTCGGCATCTCCAGTTGGAACGGCTCCTCGTGGCAGAAGGCCCTGGAGACGAAGTCCTCGTGCGGCACCATCTGGGGCTCTGGCCCCGACGACATCTGGGCTGCCGGCGGCGACTCTTCGCGGGCTGGGGTTCCTGGCAGTGCGGTCGCCCATTGGGACGGTGACCGCTGGGTCGAGTACCCGCTTCCTGGAATGGAGCTGAGACGAATTCGGGGAACGTCGCCGAACGACATCTGGGCGGTCGGAAGCTCGGGCACCTTGTTCCACTGGAACGGCACCTCTTGGGCATCGGCCACGGAAGCGGCGCCGGAGCTTGGAGTGGCTGACGTGTGGGGCGATTCGGGGGACACCTGGGCAGTTGGCACCGAACGAAGAGTCGATGCCGCTTTCGGCGTCACCATGTCCGGGCTGGTGGTCGGCAACTCCGGAGACGGTTGGCGCAGGCAGGACGCCGGCCCTTCCGAAGTTCTCTCCGCGCTCTGGGGCGTCGGCGCTCAGGACCTCTGGGCGGCAGGCGACCAGCGTGCCTTCCACTGGGACGGAAGCACTTGGACGGGGTTTGACGTCGGCGCCGACCACGATTCCATCCATGATCTCTGGGGCAACGGCTCAGATGACCTCTGGGCAGTCGGAGTGAAGTGGTCCACGACGCCTCAAGGCAACGTGGGGTCGCCAAAGGCCTGGCATTGGAATGGATCTGCCTGGTCCGAGGCGTCCGTTGCTGCGCCCGTGGGGTCCACGCTCGACGGGATCTGGGGCACCGCCCCGGACGACCTCTGGGTCATCGGCAATGGGTCCTGGCCGCACGAGGCGTTCATCCTCCACTTCGATGGCACCACATGGACCCAGGTCACGAGCGTGCCGGGGATCCTCCATAGGGTCTTCGGGTCCGGACCAGATGACGTCTGGACCGTCGGGGAGGACGGGGATCTGACTCTCCCGGATGCACTCCTGCTCCACTGGGATGGCTCTGCGTGGACTGAAGTTCCCGTGAGGCCGGAGTGGCCGCTTCTTGCGGTCTGGGCCGGGAGTTCGTCGGACGCCTGGGCCTCCGGCTCGCTCTACTGGTCCAGTTGGCCGCCACCAGGCTCAGCTGAACTCCTCCGCTGGGACGGGACCACCTGGACCTCCGTCCCATACGGTTCTGACGTGGGCATCTACGCTATCTGGGGCCGGTCCGTGGACGACGTGTGGTTCGGCGGCGTTGGCGGGGCCATCCTGCAATACCGGCCGTAACTTGGAGCTCGGGAACCCGCCATTCGGCTGTTCCGCAAAGCTCGAGGCGGCCCCGAACCCGGGACCGCCTCGAAGTCCATCTCAAGTCTGCCGGTCGCGAACTACGCCGTGACCTTGAACACCTTGTCGTTCGGGCGGACCTTGCTCTCCAGCTTGATGCCCGCCTCGTCGCCGACCTTGGCGGCCTGCACCGGCTGCCGCTGCACCTGCATCGAGCTGATGGTCGCGGTCAGGTCCGTCGAGTTGCCCTTGATGTGGATGGTGTCGCCGACGGCGAGCTCGCCCTGGGTGACCTGGATCATCCCGACGCCGATCTTGTCGAAAAACTTGTTCACGTGTCCGACTTCGACTTCCGCCATGGCCTGCTCCTTCGCTGTCTGATTCCTGGTTAGAAGCTTCACGACCCCAAGTCGTGACGGCGCATCGTACCGCGCTACTTCCGCGGCGGCATCATCGGCATGTCTCCACGAGCGCCTGCGCTCGCCGGTGCCCCGGACTCGGGCTTGATCCCACCCGACACAACTCGCAGTGCGCGCCTTCACCCAAGGTGTCGTGAGGTGTCAGAATCGGGGCCATGCTTCGCCTCCTCGCAGCCACGAGCGCAATCGCCCTGCTCGCGGGGTGCTTCGAGCCGGTGGACCCGAGGACCGCACGCGATGCGGCGGCGCGGCCTGACGTCGGCGGCGAGGTCGGCCTCGACGCGGCCCGGCCCGATGCCAACGACCCGCCCGACGCGGGCGCGCCGTTGGACGCCGGCCCCACCCTGCTGCCCTGCGAGTCCTGGACCTGCGACGCCGCCAGAGCCTGCTCCAGACAGCCCAAGACGGCTGGAGTCGTCTGCCGGCCCGCGGAAGGCCTTTGCGACCAGGCGGAGACCTGTGACGGCGTTTCCGCCGAGTGTCCGCCGGACCTGCTCGAGCCCAAGGCCACCTACTGCGGCAGCAATTCCTGGTGCGACGGGATATCGACGGTCTGCCCGCCGGGCACCGGCGCCTGGGAGACGTTCCCCGGCAGCCACTTCTACTGGGAGTACCCGAGGCCAACCTCTGAAAACCTCTTCGCACTCTGGGTGGTCGCCGAGGACGACGTCTGGGTCGGCGGCGGCGCCGGCCTGCTCATGCACTGGGACGGGAAGGCGTGGACGCACGTGCCGAGCGGAACGACATCGCGCATCAACGACATCTGGGGCCCGGCCTCGAACGACCTGTGGGCCGTCGGCTTCGGCAAGGTCGTGCTGCACTGGGACGGCATGGCCTGGACGCCGGTGGCGACACCCTTCTCTGAGCCATTCGTGTTCAACGGCGTTTGGGGCACCTCCAGCCAGGACCTTTGGCTGGTCGGGTTCGACCACTCGAATCCCTCGACGGACGGATCCACACTGCCGACGGGCCCGGGAGTCATCGCTCGGTTCGACGGGCAAGCCTGGACCGCCGTCAAGCCCGAAGGCGCGAAGGCACTCGTGCGCGTGACCGGGACCAGCGCTGCGGACGTCTGGGCATTCGATGGCTCATCAGCGCTCCACTGGGACGGCACGGCCTGGACTCCCGTGGCTGGCTGTGGGGCGGATGCCTGGAGTCCGGACTCGTCGGGCATGTACTGCACTTTCAAGGGCCACCTTCTGGAGCGAACGGGCACGACGTGGACCAAGTTGGCCAGTGATCCCATCCTCGGAGCGCAGTCCATCTGGGGAACATCGCAAACCGACATTTGGATTGCAGGCGCGGACTGCTTCGGTGCCTGCTCGGGTGTCGGCTCCTTTGCGGCGATTGATCACTGGGATGGCGCGAAGCTCGAGCGAGAGCTGAGCGACGACGGCGGTGAGCTAACGAAGATAAGGGGCAGCGGCCCTGACGACGTTTGGGCAGTGGGTATCGGTGGTCGGCTGCTGCACTGGAATGGCTCGGGCTGGACGAGTTCTACCGAGAAGGGCTGCGAACTGTTCTGGGGAGGGGTTCACGGTTCGAGTCCGTCCAACGTCTGGGCGCTCGGCGGAAAGTACGAGCGCCCACCTCAGTTCGACTATTCGGCCGCCGTTGCAGGGCTCTCCAATACAGGCTGGGAGCGCATCGAGGCACCTGGCCTGGATCACGCTTGGGCGCTGTGGGCGGGTGCTGAGAATGACGTCTGGACGGCCGACCGTTCGGGAGCTGTCGCCCACTGGGACGGATCTCGTTGGACCAAGTCGGTCGTGGATTTGACCGCGAGCCTCTGGAGTCTCTGGGGGTTCTCAGGCGACGACGTGTGGGCGGTCGGGTACACCGGCGACCACCCGAACGAGACGGCAGCGTCGTTCCACTGGGACGGCAGTCAATGGACGAACATCGCCGTCGGCCTGCCTCCAGAAACGGTGCTGCTGGGCCTTTGGGGCTCCTCCGATTCTGATCTCTGGGCCGCGGGCTCCAGGATCCTTCACTGGGACGGGAATGCGTGGACGGCTGCCTTCGACCCTGGGCCTCTCTCTCGGCTGAACAGCATCTCGGGCTCAAGCTCCGCAGACATCTGGGCCGTTGGGGGGACTGCGACCGTCAGCGGGGGCCTCCTGACGCAAGGCTACGCGGCGCATTGGGATGGATCCTCATGGACGGTTGTGTCCGTTGGCGACGTGTTTCCGCTTGGCACGGTATGGGCCGCGGGGCCAAGCGACGTCTGGGCCTCGGGAAGCAACTGGCCACTGGGGCGACCTTGGCCCCCCGATTCCTATCGGGTCATCCATTGGGACGGCGCGTCCTGGTCCATGGTCGAAACCGGAATCGGCGGGCTTGTCGACGACATCTGGGGCTCGAGCCCCGACGACATCTGGTTCGCAGCCGGCGGCCTCATCCACTACAAGCGCTGATATGGAAAGCGCCGGCACGAGGCCGGCGCTTCGGGTCATTCATTCTGTTCCAGCACTGCCCTACTTCCGCGGCGGCATCATCGGCAGGTACTTCTTGAACGGCGGGATCACCTGTTGATGTTGCGCCGCACCCCGGACTCAGTCCCCCGGATCAACCAGAAGGCCTACTCGCAGCCCTGCCCGCCGCAAATCGAAGGCCCCGCATCGGATATGAAGCACATTCGGTGCATGCACTGGCCGGGCGCAATCTTGGTGCAGTCGGAGTCGTTGCTGCATTTCGTCTGGCAGTACAACTCATCAGGCGAGGGCATGCAGACTTCCCCTGCCGCACAGTCGGACTGCCCTGTGCAACGCGGCGGCCACGGCGTGCTGGTCGAGCATGCGGACACGAGTGCGAACAGAACAACGGCGAGCGTCCCTCTCATGTTGAGTCCCTCCACCGGCCGTGATGGATTGACCGTACATCCAGAGCGCGTCCCGCTCAAGTCGAGCGAAGGCGCGTCGGCGTCTAGATGAAACACCCGGGGTGCTATGGGAATCACCATGTGCTCGTGCTCGCCGCCTTCTCCTACCGGCGCTGCGCCATCATGTGCGCCACGAACGACGCAATCTGGTCCTTGTAGCGCCCGCCGAACGGGGGTGCGCTGGGAATGACCATGTTCTCCATGATCCCGTAGCCCACCTTGTCGCCGCAGCGGATCTCCATGACGGTGTCGTCCAGCCCGTGCACGTCGTTAGCGACCTTGGGGTCGGCGACGTTCCAGCTCTCCCCGTCCGCCCAGCTCGGGCCCATCCACTTGCCGTGGCGGAAGTCCTTGGTGCCGACGTAGCCGCCGCCGCGCAGGTACATGGTGGTCAGCTCGCGCAGGTCCAGCTCGTAGCGGCTCTTGTCCATGCCGTGGACCACGAGCTTGCCGCCCTTGGTGCGCAGGCTGCGCTCGTGGAACTTCCAGTCGTGCTCGATGCCGACGATCGGGATCTGCCGCGTGGTCGAGTCCAGCCGCGGCACGATGTGCCCGGTCAGCCTCGTGATGGTCCCGTCGTCCTTCTCGATGAGGTAGCCGGCCATGGCGAAGTCGTCGAACTGGAAGGTGAACCAGTCGATCATCATTCCCTGGTACGGGGCGGTGTCCGGCGCCTGCACGCCCTCCTCCGGCGCCCCGACGCCCATGCGGATGCCCCAGCTGTGGTCGCGCTGGGCGATGAAGTCCTTCTGGTCGATCGGGTAGGTCACGCCGTCGAGCTTCACCCAGCCCTTGGCGTGCCCCGACTGCGCGTAGCGGCAGGCGTTGACCACGGTGCGCCCGAACTGGCGCTCGAAGTGGGGCTGCTCCTCCGCCGGCTGGAAGTCGCCCAGGAACTCGAGGTCGTAGGACAGGCCCTGCGCGTTCTCGCCCATCGCGATGCGGATGCGCCGCCACGGCTCGATGACCGTCCAGCTGAGCGGGCCGACCGCCACCTCGTCGATCTTCGGCCGCAGCTCGCGCGAGAGCCGCACGTTGACCTGCCGGCTGTTCTCGAGGTTCAGGCAGCCGTAGCCGTCCATCACGTTGCGGTTCGGGTAGATGCCGAAGCCGGTGGCGAGGACGAACTTGCCCTTCTTGTCGTGGAGGTTGCACCAGAGCTTCTCGGTCCACGCCTTGTCGGAGGACTCGGGGTGGTCGAAGGTCGAGACGACCTGGTGGCACGTCAGCTCATCGAACTTGGTCAGCATGGTTTCGTTTCTCCCTCTTCCCTTGGCCTCTACGCGGCCGTCGCCTGCGCGGTGCCGGGTTTGGCGTTCTTGGCCTTCTCCTGCGTCTCGGCGGCGACGACCTCGTCCGGCGTGAGGCGGCGCACCACGCCGTGGTCGGCGT
Source organism: Myxococcales bacterium (assembly GCA_036504155.1). Lineage (GTDB taxonomy): Bacteria > Myxococcota > Myxococcia > Myxococcales > UBA5297 > JACRCT01. The sequence goes on along the minus strand of DASXVQ010000072.1, from coordinate 262,939 downwards.
CGAGCAGCACCCAGTCGCCCGTCTTGAGCGTCTTGGTGGCGGACTTGACGTTCACCACCGTCGGCAGCCCGTACTCGCGGGCCACCACGGCGCCATGGCAGAAGGCGCTGCCGACCTCGGTCACCAGCCCCGCGATCAGGTTGAAGTACGGCGTCCAGCCCACGTCCGCGCTGGGCGCGACGAGGATCTCGCCGGGCTGCAGCGCGGCGCTGGCGTCGGCGGAGTGCGCCACCCTCACCCGCCCCGTCGCCACGCCGGGGCTCACCGGCTTGCCGCGCAGCTCGCCCGCGATGCTCTCGCTGGGCAGCTCCTGCGAGAGGGGCTCGGGGATGCCGATGGAGACGACCGGGTACTCGTAGGCCTGCTGGCGCTGCAGCGCATCCCGGCGCGGCGCCGCGCGCTTGGAGAGCTCGGCGTCCTCGCCGCGGGCGATGCGGCCCAGCTCCGGGTGCGAGAAGAAGAAGACGTCGTCCTCGGCGGCGAGCAGGCCCTCGGCGGCCATCCGCGCGCCCAGCTGCCGGTAGGCCTTCTTGAAGCGGTCGTTGACGGTCACCAGCATGTTCTTGGTGTACTCGCGCCCGACGACGCCCTTCTTGGCCTTCTCCAACGCCCAGCGGATGGAGCCGCTCTTGGGCTTGGGCGGCTCGGCCTTGGCCTTCACGGGCGGGTGGGTCTCGAGCTTGGTCGGCCTGGCCTTGGTGCGGCGCCGGCCCACGAGCGAGGCGCGCAGCGAGAGGGCCAGCGGCAGCGGCTCCTCGCCCCAACCCCTCTCCTGCAGGTCGAGCTCGCGGTAGGCGCGGTGGCCCCAGCGGCCGAGGTAGTTGCGGAAGGCGCCGCCGGCCCGGCCGGAGTCCGCCCCCATCAGCCAGGCGAGGGCCTCCGTCGCGTCGGCCTCGAGGAAGCGCTGCTCGACGTCCGGGATCTGCTCGAGGTGGTCGAGGACCTCCTCCAGCTCGCGGATGAGCTTGGCGCTGATGACCTCGCCCGCGTGGGCCAGCATCCCCGACATCAGCGCTTCCTTCTCCGCCGCGGTGCCCGGGTTCTTGGCCAGCATCCCCTCGAGGACGCCGGCCATCACCGCGGCCCCGGACGAGACCTGCAGGTGGACCTTGTAGGTCTCCCACAGGAACGGCAGCGCGCGGTCGATCTCCGCCCAGGACTCCTGGGCCGACTCCGGCGTCGGGATGGAGAAGCGGGTGATGGCCGCCTCGTGCTCGCGCATGCACTTCTCGCCCCTGAGCAGGTAGCGGGCGAAGCGGTAGCCGTTGACGGCCCGCCGGAAGCCCGAGACCTTCTGCGCGCGCGCGACGACCTCGGGGACCACCTCGCCGACGATGGTGGTGCAGGCCACCTCGGGCGAGGCGCCGGCGACGCCGCAGTTGAACGGCATGAAGGCGATCATGTCGATGAACATGTGGCCGTTGAAGATGCCGATCCAGGTCAGCTCCTTCTTCACCTCCGGGTGCGTCCCGGCGGCGTGCCACATCACCTGGCTGCCGTAGTCGATGCCGTAGCCGGTCACCGACAGGGTCAGCGGGCAGTTCGCGCCGGAGAGCATCTCGCCGATGTTGGCCGTGGTGTAGACGTGGTCGGCGCCGGGGCACGAGTCCAGCTCGTGCAGGTCCCCGGCGGCGACGGTGATGGGCCGCGCCTGCAGCCAGTACAGCTCGCCCTTGGCGTCGAAGGCCCACTCCATGTCCAGCGGCTTGCCGAAGCCTTCCTCGGCCTGCTTCGCCCGCGCCACCAGCTCCGCCAGCTGCGCCTCGGAGAGCACCGCCTCGCTGCCCGCCAGCTCGGTGCGGACCGCCTTGCCGTCCCGCGAGAGCGCGTAGTGGTCGGGCGTCGCCCGGCCGCTGACCAGCGCCTCGCCCAGGCCCTTGACGGCGTCCACCGCCATCCGGTCCTTGCGCCCGCTGATCGGGTCGAGCGTGAAGAGCACCCCGGCCGCCTGGGCGTCGACCATGCGCTGCACGACGACGGCCATCTGCTTGGCGCCCGGGGTCGCCATCCCGCCGGTGCGGTAGCTGGCGGCGCGCGGGCTGTGCAGCGAGTTGAGGCAGTGGTCGACGGCCTTGCGGAAGGCCAGCTCGCCCTCGACGTTGAGCACCGACTCGTACTGCCCGGCGAAGGAGGCCTGCTCGCCGTCCTCGCCCAGCGCCGAGGAGCGCACCGCCACCTTGCCGCCCAGCGCGCGGTAGGCCTTCAACGCCTCCTCGGCCAGCTCGCCCGGCTTGCCGCCGATGATCACGAACCCGGGCGGCACCCGGAAGCCCAGCTCCAGCAGCTTGGCGAGCCCGGTGGCCTTGCCGCCGGCGAGCGCCGAGGCGGCCTTTTCCAGAGGGAGGATCGTCGCGGTTTCCATGGTCGCCCACTCTGGGAGACGGCGCTCCCGGATGCCAGCGTTCGGGGGTGAAGGAGCGACGGCCGCGCGTGCGGAATCGCACGCGCGGCCGGAGAGTGCTCGGACTTCGGGCCGCCTACGAGGACGGGTGCACGCCGCCCTGCACGCCCGCCATGGCGCGCAGCTTGCCCAGCTCCTCGGCGATGGCGTCGACGGTGCGGCGGATCTGCTGCTCGCTGTGCAGCGACGACAGGAAGAAGCGCAGCCGCGCCGCGTTCTCGTCCACCGCCGGGTAGACGATGGGCTGCACGTTGATGGCGCGGTCGGCCAGGGCCTGCGAGAGCTGCAGCGCCATCATCGAGTTGCCGACGATGACCGGGATGACCGCCGAGCCGTCGCTCAGGCCGGTGTCGATGCCCTTGGCCTTGGCCAGGGTCAGGAACAGCCGGCAGTTGTCGTGCAGCTTCTTGACCAGCTCGGGGTGCGCCTTGAGCTCGGCGACGGCCGCCCGGGCCGCCCCCGCGTTCGCCGGCGACAGGCCCGCCGAGAAGACGAAGCCGGGCGCGCTGTAGCGGATGTAGTCCACCATCGCGCGGCTGCCGGCGATGTAGCCGCCGCAGCTGGAGAAGCTCTTGGAGAGCGTCCCCATCCAGAGGTCGACGTCGGTGCGCTTGGTCTTGAAGTGCTCGCCGATGCCGCGGCCGGTGGGCCCCATCACGCCCATCGAGTGCGCCTCGTCCATGAACAGCAGGAACTTGTGCTTCTCGCGCAGCTCGACGAAGCGCGGCAGGTCGGGGAAGTCGCCGTCCATCGAGTAGACGCCCTCGATGGCCACCATCACCTTCTTGTAGTGCGGCCGCAGCTGGGTGAGCAGCTTGTCCAGGGCCTTCCAGTCGCTGTGCGGGAACGGCCGGCGCTTGGCGGGAGAGAGCGTCGCGCCCTGCTGGATCGAGTTGTGCGCCAGCGAGTCGTGGATGATGAGGTCGCCCTCGCCCATCATGAAGCCGATGACGGTCTCGTTGGTGGCGTGGCCGGCGCTGAAGACGACGCAGGCCTCGCAGCCCATGAAGTCGGCGATGGCGCGCTCCAGCTCGCCGTGGATGGGCTTCTCGCCCGAGGCCACGCGGCTGGCGGAGACGGAGGTGCCGTAGCGGTCCACCGCGGCCTTGGCGCCGGCGCTCACCGCCGGGTGCCCGGAGAGGCCGACGTAGTTGTAGCCGGAGTAGTTGATCATCTCCCGGCCGTTGACGATCGAGGTGTCGCGGGCGATGCCGTCGTTGACGTTGAAGTAGGGGTTGCGCAGCCCCGCCTTCGCCGCCGCGTTGAGCCGCTCGTAGAGCGACTCCACCTCCGGGAACTTCTCGACCTTGTAGTAGCGCTCGTCGACGGGGCCGGCGGAGGCCGCGGGCAGCGGCGCCTCGGCGGGGGCCGCCGCGGCCACGGGAGCGGGAGCGGGAGCGGCGACCACGTTGCGGGCCGCGGCAGGAGCGGCGGGAGCCGCCGAGATCGCGCCCCTGGTCGTCCCCTCGCCCTTGAGGTCGATGAGCTTGGCGCGCGCCTCGGTCATTACCGCCAGCAGCCGGCCCTTGTCGTCCTCGTACTGGATGGAGCCGACGACGGTGTCGGAGCCCGCCTGGTCGAGGACCAGCGTGCACTTGATGCGGCCCGTCAGCGGCGCGTGCTGCACGTAGCGCTTGAAGCCCACCGGCAGGGCCAGCCTCTTCTGGTGCGCCCACAGGTAGTACAGGACCAGCTGGAAGCTGGAGTCGATGACCAGCGGGTCGATCTCCCAGGCCTCGCGCTCGGTCCCGCTCATCCACTCCGCCGGCAGCGACGAGCGGACCCAGCCCACCACGTGCTTGGGGCCCAGCTCCTCCACCAGCTCGATGCCGCGCAGCCGCGGCCCGTGGAACGCCACGTCGCGGTAGAAGTCCTGCAGCGCCATCGGCAGCGCGCCGCCGCGCATCGCGCCCGCGGGGTTCACCGCCAGGCGCACCATCGCGCCGTCGGTGACCACCGCCTGGACGCGGTAGGCCACCCGGCCGTCGGCCTTGAGCTCCAGCTGCATCGGGCCGTCGCCCTTGACGCGCAGGTCGGCGGTGACCGAGACGGGCTGCTTCACCTCCACGCCGTTGTAGAGCTGCAGGTCGCGCAGCTCGAGCGCCTGCGCGCCCACCTGCTCGCGGGCGAGGCTGCCCAGCAGGTCGAGCGCCGAGGCCATCGGCAGCACCGGCGTGCCCTTGACGCGGTGGTCGTCGAGGAACGGGTGGGTCTCGAGCGAGAGGTCGAACCCGGCCCGCACCTCGCGGCGCGCCGGCGGGTGCCCGATGGACAGGAGGATCTCGCCGTCGTCCTTGTCGTGCAGCTGGCGCCGGAAGGCCGCCAGGCCGGCGTCGTCGGTCACGAACGGCACGCCCTCCTTCTTCATCACCGCGCGCAGCGGCGCGGGGATGGACAGGCCCATCCCCGAGCTCTCCCAAGGCGGCCAGGCGAGCGAGGCGGCGCGCACGCCCGGGCGCAGCTTGGGCAGCGACACCATCAGCCGGTTCAGGAGCTCGTTGGCGGCGGAGTAGTCGGTCTGGCCGGCGTTGCCGAAGCGGGCGGCCCAGGACGAGAAGGCGACGACGAACTTCAGCGGGTCGTGGGAGGTGGCGCGCAGCACGTTGAGCAGGCCGGCGACCTTGACGTCCATCACCTCGCGGACGTCCTCGATCTTCTTCTCGGCCACCCGCTTGTCGTGGATGACGCCCGCGGAGAGGACCACGCCGGTGACGGGCCCCAGCTTCTGGCGGGCCGCCTCCAGCGCCGCCGGCAGGTCCGCCCGGCGCACGTCCCAGCGCACGTACTCGACGCCGCGCGCGCCGGCCTGGCGCATCGCGGCGAGGTTGCGGTCCACCTCGTCCCCCGGCTTGCTCTCCCGGCTGCCGGCGATGATCAGCGCGCAGCGGGTGCGCGCGGCGAGGTCCACGGCGATCTTGGCGCCGATGCCGCGCCCGCCGCCGGAGACCAGGACCACCGAGCGCTCGTCGAGGGGCAGCGCCCGCGAGGCGTCGTCGGGCAGCTCGGCCAGGGCCACCACGTGGCGCTTGCCCTGCCGGAACGAGACCTCGACCTCGCGGTCGGCGCTGGAGAGCTCGTCGAACACGTGCTCGGCGGTGACGTCGGCGGGCTGCGCCAGCTCGACGTCGATGGCCTTGACCTGGGCGTCCCACTCGCGCGAGAGCGCCTTGGCGAAGCCCGGCAGCGCCGTCTGCCACACCGCGTTGCCGCCGCCCTCGTTCAGGCCGAAGGTGCCGCCCATGCCGGTGAGGACCGCGAAGGACAGCGGCTTGCCGCCGGCCAGGTTCGCCGCCATCCGCCAGACCGTGGGGACCGGGTCGGGCCACTTGGAGGCGCCGGCCTTGACGAACTCGGCCACCGGCGCCGCCAGGGCCACGTCGGCCGCGTGCAGCACCGCCGTCGGCTTGACGCCGGCGCGGGCGAGCTCGGCGAACAGGCCGTCGATGTGCTCGGCCTCGCGCGGCCACTTGAGCCGCAGGACGCCCTCGGACTCCTTCTTCACGCCGTCGAACGGCGCGCCCAGGTGGACCGCGGCGACCGGGCGGCCGGCCAGCGTCAGGCGGGCGACCAGCGCCTCGCCCAGCGCGCCACCGTCGGTGGTGACCAGCGTCCAGGCGTCGGTGGGGACCGGCACCGCGCGCCAGGACGAGCGCGCCTTGGGGGTCAGCGTCGGGCGGAAGCGCCGCAGCTGGCCGGCCTTGGCCTCGGCGGAGCCCGACGCGGCTTCGGCGGGCTCGGGGGCCGGGGCGCTCGCGCCGGCGTTGCCCTCGATGAACGTCACGAGGTCCTGGATGGTGGTCTTGGCGTTGACCAGCGACTGCGGCACCTCGCCCATGCCGGGGAAGGCGGCCTGCAGCGCCGAGACCAGCTCCATCAGCATCAGCGAGTCGAGGCCCAGCTCGCCGACCAGGCCCTGCGACGGCTTGAGCGAGGCCTTGGGGAAGGCGCTGACCTTGGAGACCGCGACCAGCACGGCGTCCAGGATGTCGGCGCCCGCGGCGGCGGGGGCCGGGGCGGCGGCGGCTTGCGGCGCGCCGGCCGGGGCTGCGGCTGCTGCTGCTGCGGCGGCGGGCAGCGCCGGAAGAGCCGCGGTCGGCGCGGCCACGGCCCCGGGCAGCGGCTGGGCCGCGGCGGCCACGGCCTGCAGCTGGGACGCCGGAACCGGCTGGCCGGTGAGCATCGCCGTCTGGCGCGCGATGATGTCCGCGTGCTGGGCCAGGACCGCCGCCTGTTCGCGGAAGAGCTTGATGAGATCGTCGGACACGGGGGCCTCCGTCCTTTCGGACCCGCCCGCCGGCCGCGAGGACACGGTGGGGGTCGCGAGTGCTGCAGCGCCGGTCGCGCGGGTCGCCCAGTAGCGCTCCCGGACCAGCGGAGCCGCGGGCAGGGTGACGACCTGCCTCTGGGATTTGGGGTACAGCCGTTCGAAGCGGATGGGCTGGCCCAGCACGGCCAGCTGGCCGAGCGTGCGGTACAGCTCCAGGCCGCGGTCGTCCTCGGCGGCGGCCATCGAGCCGACGCCGCGGAAGGACTGCGGGTCGAGCGTGTTGGCGGCGAAGCTCGACAGGGTGTTGCCCGCGCCGACCTCGAGGAAGAACTCGGCGCCCTTCTCCTGGCAGCGCGCGAGCACGCCCTGGTAGTCGACCGGCGAGGCCGCGTGCTTGACGAAGATCTCGCGGGCCCGGCCGATCTCCTCGACCGAGTCCGGGTAGGCCGTGCCGGTGATGGCCGACAGGACCGGGACCTTCGCCGGCTCGAGCGCCTGGCGCTCCACCAGCTTGGCGATGTCGGCGGCGACGCCCTTCATCAGGTGCGAGTGGAAGGCGTGGCTGACGCGCAGCTTGCGCGAGCCGATGCCGGCCTCCTTGAGCGCGGCCATGGCGGCGTCGACCGCCTTGGTCTCGCCGGAGATGACCGTCTGCTGCGGGTGGTTCGAGTTGGCGATGCAGACGCCTTCGCGCAGGTACCTGGCCACCGTCGCCGCGTCGGCGCGGACCGCGGCCATCGCCCCGGGGTCGGGCAGGTTCAGGGCGGCCATCAGCCGGCCGCGCTCGGCGACGAACTTGAGCGAATCCTCGGCCGTCCACAGCCCGCCGGCCGCCGCGGCGACGAACTCGCCCAGGCTGTGGCCGACGCACACCGCCGGCTCGATGCCCAGGTCGAGCAGGAACTCGTGCAGGGCGAGGCCGAGGGCGGCCATCACCGGCTGGCAGACCTGCGTGGCCTGCAGCTTCTCCTCGGCCGCGGCCGCGTCGCCGTTCTTCGGGTACAGCCAGGTGAGCAGCGGCTGCTCCAGCGAGCCGCCCAGCGACTTCTCCAGCGCGAGCAGCCTGTTGCGGAACAGCTCCGAGCGGTCAAAGAGCCAGCGCAGCAGGCCCACGCGCTGCGCGCCCTGCCCGGGGAACATGAAGGCGACCTTGGGCTTCTTCTCCCCTGCCCCGGCCGGCGTCAGGTAGATCGACGGCGCCAGCACCAGCGGCAGCGGCTGGTCGCCGGAGAGCGCCTCGGCGGCCGTCTCCAGCCGCTCCACCAGCTCGTCGCGGCTCTCGGCGACGACCGCCAGCTTCACCGCGTCGTGCTGCCGGGTCGCGGTCAGCGTGTAGGCGATGTCCGACAGGCGCGAGGCGGAGTCCTTGGAGACGGCGCCGGCGATCTCCAGCGCATGCCGCGCGAGCATGGCGCGGTTCTCGGCGCCCAGGACGAACAGCTCGCGCTGCGCCTCCTCGATCGTGGCGCTCACCTCGACCATCGGGCGGTGCGGGACCGGGGCCTCCTCGAGGACCAGGTGGCAGTTGGTGCCGCCGAAGCCGAAGGAGCTGACGCCGGCGCGGCGCGGGGCGGCGGCGCTGCGGTGCGGCCAGGGCAGCGCCATCCGCGGGACGTCGAGCGGGCCCTTCTCCAGCTCCAGCAGCGGGTTGGGGGCGCTGAAGCCGGCCTGCGGCGGGATGGTCTCGTGGTGCAGCGCCAGCGCGACGCGCATCAGGCCCGCCACGCCGGCGGCGCTCATGGTGTGGCCGATGTTGGCCTTCACCGAGGAGATCCACACCTTGCCGTGCGGCTTCTTGCCGCCCTCGGTGAGCACCTCGCGCAGCGCCGAGACCTCGACCGGGTCGCCGACCTTGGTCGCGGTGCCGTGGCACTCGACCAGCTCCACCGACTGCGGCGGCAGGCCGGCGTCGCGCCAGGCCCGGCGCACGCAGTCCGACTGGCCGGACTGGCTGGGCGCCATCGGGCCGTCGCTGGTGTTGCCGTCGTTGTTGACGCCGATGCCGCGGATGACGGCGTAGATGCGGTCGCCGTCGCGCAGCGCCGCGTCCAGGCGCTTGAGCACCAGCACCGCGGCGCCCTCGCCCTGCAGGAAGCCGTCGGCCTCGGCGTCGAAGGGCCGGCACTCGCCGCGCCGGGAGATGGCGCTGGCGCGGGCGAAGCCGATGAGGTTCTCCGGCGTCAGGTTCAGGTACACGCCGCCGGCCAGGGCCGACTCGCAGGCCCCCGAGCGCAGGTACATCACCGCGTCGTGGATGGCCACCAGCGCCGAGGCGCAGGCCGCGTCGATGGAGAACGCCGGGCCGCCCAGGTTCCACAGGTGGGCCACGTTGGCCGCGGTCATGTTCAGCAGCGTGCCGGGGATGGAGAAGGCGGAGATGGGCTCGACGTTCCGGGCCGCGCGGGTGATGGCCTCGGCGGCCTCCGGCGAGGTGTCGCCCAGCGCGCCGCCGGCCATCTGCAGCGCCAGGGTGCGCGCCGAGAGGATGGTCCGGTACTCGCTGGAGGAGACGCCCAGGAAGGTGCCCATCTGCGAGCGGTCGAAGTCGGCGCGCTCCAGCCCCGCGTCCTGCAGGGCCACGCGCACCGCCTCGAGCAGCAGCCGGTGCTGGGGGTCCATCACCGCCACGCGCCGCGGGGCGATGCCGAAGTGCAGCGCCGCGAAGTCGCCGACGCCGTCCACGAAGGCGCCGCGGCGCACGTAGGTCTTGTCCAGCTCCCGCGGGATCTCGGAGTGGAACAGCGCGTGGTTCCAGCGCTCGGCGGGGATGTCCTTGAAGCTCGTCCGGGCCGCCTTGAGGTTCTCCCAGAACGTGGGGGCGTCCGGCGCGTCGGGGAACTGGCAGGCCATCCCCACGATGGCCACGCTCTTGGCGTCCACGTTGCTCGTGCGCTGCGCGCTCATTCCCGCCTCCGGCTGCGGCCTGTCCCCCGCTGCTGCGACGGCCGCGGCACTGTGCTGCACTTAATGCCCTGCGCGAACCTCGCCGATGACGTCGGCCAGGTCGCCCAGCGTCTCCACCTTCTGCAGCTTCTCCTCCGGCAGGTGGAGCTCCAGCTCCTCCTCGAGGAAGCCGATGACCTCGAGCATCGCCACGGAGTCGATGCCCAGCGAGGAGATCTGCTTGTCGAAGCCGAGATCGTCGATCTTCTTCTGATCGACCTCCCAGATGGCCTTGGCGAATAGGTCGATGACCTTGGGGTCCCGCTCGGTCGTCATGTTCAATCCTTCTTCTCGTCGTCGGACTTGGAGTCGCGGCTGAGGGCGCTCTTCAGGCCCTCGGCGCCGCGCTTCACGTTGTGCTTCACCCGCGCCATCACGCCGCGGCCCAGGTGCTTGGCCAGCATGAGCGTCTCGGCGCTCTTCCCGTGGGTGCGCACGCCCTCCTCACCCAGCGACTGCATCAGGTACTGCTCTCGCGTGCGCCGGCGCTGCAGCTTGCCGCTCGAGGTCTTCGGCAGCTCGCCCGGGCCGATCAGGACCACGTCGGTGGCGTTGAGGAACAGCGCCTGCTGCACGCGCTGCTTCACCGCGGCGACCAGCTTCTCGCGGTCGGTCTCCTTGCTCTCGCAGACCACCACCAGCTCCTCGCTGGAGGTGCCGGGGACGGAGAACGCCACCACGTTGCCCTTGCGGATGCCGGGGACCTCGGCCACCTCCCACTCGATGCTCTGGGGGTCGTAGTTGCGGCCGTTGAGGATGATGAGGTCCTTCTTGCGCCCGGTGACGTACAGCTCGCCGCCGGCGAGGTAGCCCAGGTCGCCGGTGCGCAGGCCCAGCTCGGTGAAGGCCTCCTTGGTCGCCGCGGCGTTCTCGAAGTAGCCGGCGGTGACGCTGGGGCCCTTGTAGACGATCTCCCCCACCACCCGCTCGGGCGCCGGGGTGTCGTCCTCCTTGATCACCATCACCTCGTGGCCGCCGAACGACCGGCCGCAGCTGACGAACTCCACCGTGCCCTCTTCGGCGGCGTCCTTCTGGGCCGGCACCGCGCGGCCCTCGTCGTGCCAGGCGGCGGCGTCGATGACGTCGGTCTTCAGGCCCCGGCCCAGCTCGCAGAAGGTCATCGCCAGCGTCGCCTCGGCCATGCCGTAGCAGGGCAGGATGGCGCCGGGCGACAGCTTGGCCTTGGCGAAGTGGTCGGAGAAGGCGCGCAGCGTGTCCGGGTGGTTCGGCTCGGCGCCGCAGCCCAGGATGCGCACGCACGACAGGTCGAGCTTGGCGAGCTTCTCCTCGCTGGTGCGCCGGCGGGCCAGCGCGTAGGCGAAGTTGGGCGCGAAGGCCATCGTCCCGCGCACCCGGTGCATCGTCTCCATCCACAGCGTGGGGTGCTTCACGAAGGTGAGCGTGGGGATGTAGGTCATCGGCATGTGGATGAAGAACGGCGACAGCACGCAGCCGATGAGCCCCATGTCGTGGTACAGCGGCAGCCAGCTCACCCCCACGTCCTTCGGGTTGCACTTCAGCCCGTCGACCTGGATGGCGTAGCAGTTGGCGACCAGGTTGCCGTGCGTCACCATCACGCCCTTGGGCTGCGAGGTGGAGCCCGAGGTGAACTGCAGGAAGGCCACGTCGCCGGGCTTGAGGTGCGAGACGTCCGGCTGGCCGGGGAGCCGCTCCTTGAAGTCCTCGACGCAGTGGACGGCCTTCAGGCTCTTCACCTTGCCGACCAGCGACCAGAGGACCGGCTGGACCTTCTTCTCGGTGACCAGCGCCTTGGCCTGGGCGGCCTCGAGGATGTGCTCGGCGGTGGAGACGTAGCTGTCGAGCTTGCCCAGCGACAGCGGCGGGTACATCGGCACCGGCACCACGCCCACCGCGAGCGCGCCCATGAAGGTGAGCACGAACTCGTGGTTCTGCGGCAGCACCAGGCCCACCCGGTCGCCCTTCTTGAGCCCGCAGGCCAAGAGGTGCAGGCCGCGCTGGTCGATGGCGTCGGACATCTGCGCGCGGTCGAACTCCAGCTCGCCGCCTTCGGGGAGCAGGAACCGGTGGTAGCCCTCCAGGTCCGCGCCCTCGCGGACGGCCAGCGGGATCAACGGCCCCGTCGGCGTGTGCGTCTTGGAGACGTCGGGGATCGGCCTCTTCATACGGTCTTCTCAGCCTCTCGTTGGCTCAACTCGGCTCGCCGGCCAGTCGCCGGCAGGAAGCTTCTCAGGCGCGCGTCGCCGTCTTCTCGTACTCCAGGTCGCTCAGCCCGCGGACCAGCGCCTCGTCCGCCTCGCGGGTGCCGGCGGCCAGGGCCTCCTCGGTCTGCCGGTCGAGCATCTGGCAGGAGTAGCGGGCCAGGCGCAGCAGCTGGTCCCTCTCGGCGGCCGGCGGGCCCTTCTTCAGCTCGCCGTCGGTGCGCAGCAGCACCGCCAGCGTGGTGTAGACCCCGACCGCGGCGTCGGCGGCGCGGGCCAGCGCGAGCTGGTGCTCGGCGGTGCGGAAGCCGAACTTCTTCTTGATCGTCGCCCAGGCCTCGGCCAGCCGGGCGCGCTGCCCGTCGAAGCGCTTGCTCTCGATCTCCAGCTCCGGGGCGAGCTGCCCGGCGAGCGGCTTGGCCTCGACCAGCGAGGCCGGGTAGCCCAGGCCCATCGCCGAGATGTGGAAGCGCAACAGCTCGTTGGCGCCCTCGAAGATGCGCGTCACGCGGCAGTCGCGGGCGATGCGGCAGATGCCGGTCTCCTCGATGTAGCCGGAGCCGCCGTGCAGCTGGATGGCGTCGTCGGAGACGGAGAAGACCATCTCCGAGCAGTAGACCTTGGCGATCGACGACTCCCAGATGATGTCCGAGCCGTGGAGCGAGACCTCCAGGGTGACCAGCCGCACCAGGCTCTCGGCGGCGTACAGCCGGGCGCGCATCTGGGCGATCTTCTCGCGGACCTGGTCGAAGGTGCCGATGGGCTTGCCGAACTGCTGGCGGGTCTGCACGTACTCGGCGGTCTTGCGGAAGGCCTCGCGCGCGGTGCCGATGCAGCCGGCGGACATCAGCGTGCGGCCCCAGGCCAGCACCTCGGCGATCTCGTCCAGGCCCTTGCCGGCCTCGCCGATGACGTGGTCGGTGCCCAGCTGCACGTTCTCGAAGAGCACCGGGGTGGTGGAGGAGCCCTTCATGCCCAGCTTGTGCTCCTCCTTGCCGACGCTGACGCCCGGCAGGGCCTTGGGGACGAGCAGCAGGCTGAAGCCCTTGCGCGCGCCGCCCATGCCCGGGGTCGAGGCGAGGATGGTGTAGACGTCGGCGACGGCGCCGTTGGTGACGTAGGCCTTCTCGCCGCTGACGCCGATGCCCTCCTTGCCGTCCCAGGTGCCGGTGGTCTTGACGCCGGCGATGTGCGAGCCGGCGCCGGGCTCGGTGGCGGCGAAGGCGGCGAGCTTGGTGCCCGCCGCCAGCTCCGGCAGGTACTTCTGCTTCAGCTCCGGCGAGCCGAAGCGGATGAGCCCGCGCAGGCCCAGCCCGTTGTGCAGGCCGATGGCGGTGGCGACCGAGCGGTCGTAGAGCGCCAGCTCCTCGGTGATGCGCCCGGCGGCCAAGAGCGACAGCCCGGCCCCGCCGTACTCCTGCGGGATGGTCAGGCCGAACAGGCCCATCTCGGCGGCCTGCTCGTAGGTCTGGCGCGGGATGGTGGCCGCCGCGTCGGTCTTGGCGGAGTCCAGCTCGCGGGCGCCCCAGGTGCGCACTCCCTGGAGCACGGCCTCGACGGTCTCCATCTCGGCGTCGTCGACCGCGGGCCGGGTGAGCCGGTCGGCGGTGTTGCGCACGTCGGAGAGGACTCGGGAGATCGGGTCGACGTTGGAGGTGGGGGCGGACATGAAGGCCTCGGTTGGCGAACGGAGCGGCGGGCCGCTGCGCCCGCCCGACAGCTTCGCTGCTCTCTAGAACTGGATGGTCTTGCGGGTGTGGTCGCGGCCGGTGAGCTCGTTGCGGCCCTTGTAGAACTCCTTCCAGAGGAAGAGGTAGCCCTCCTGCAGGCGCTCGGCGGTCATCTTGTGCGGGCGGAAGACGACGTTGGCGTCGTTGTAGTGCTTCCACTGGCGGTCGAAGATGCGGTCTTCCTTCACGTACTTGTGCCACATCGGCGTGTTCGGGTACGGGGTGGAGACGGCGAACTCGGCCAGGTCGATCTTGGTCTTCTTGGCGAACTCGATCATCCGGTCGAAGGTGCCCTCGTCGTCGTCCGGGTTGCCGGCCAGGAAGCTGACGTAGGGGTCGATGCCCGCGTCCTGGCAGCGCTTGATGGCCCGCTCGGCCTTGTCGAGCGCGTCCTTGTCGCCCTTGCCGAAGGCGTTGCGGGTGATGGGGTCGAAGCCGCCGACCAGGTAGAAGCGGTCCATCTTGGTGGCCTGCAGCTGCTCGACGATGGTCGGGTCGAGGTTGAGGATCATCGGCATGCTGATGCCGATGTAGCTGATGCGGACGTTGTGCCCTTCCTTCTGCAGCCCGAGGACCGTGTCCAGGAAGGCGCGGAAGCTCTTGCGGGCGCCGGGGAAGAACGAGGTGTCCTCGGTCAGCGAGAGGAGCTTCCCGGCCTTGGCGTACTGCTTCATCGTGTCGACGACGTTGTCGGTGGGGAAGAAGCGGCTCTTCTTGCCCAGGTAGATGGGCAGCACGCACGCGTCGCACTGCAGCGGGCAGCCGCGGCTGACCTGGAGGGGGTAGTCGTCGGGGCGGTACCCGTCGCGCTCGGCGTTCAGGTACAGGTCCACCCGCGGCGGCTTGAACTTGTCCAGCTCGCACAGCGGCGCCACGTAGCGCTTCTGCAGCTTGCCCGCGGCGGCGTCCTGCACCACCTGCGGCCAGACCGGCTCGCCCTCGCCCACGACCACCGCGTCGCAGTGGGGCTCGCACTCGGCGGGCATGTTGGACGGGAAGATGCCGCCCATCACCACCTTCTTGCCGGCGGCGCGCAGCTGGTCGCCGATCTCCATCGCCCGCGTGGCCGCGGGGGTGAAGAACGACAGGGCGTAGAGGTCGGCGTCGGCCTTCCTGGGGTCGAACGGCGTGACGCGGTCGTCGATGAAGCTGACCTCGTGGCCGGCCGGCGTCTGCGCCGCCACCGAGGCGATGCCCAGCGAGGGCGGGCCGATGTACTCGCTGGCCGGCACGTGCTCGAGCAGCTCGGGGTGGGCCTGCGCGTGGCGCTCGAACGCCGGGTAGACGAAGGTGATCTTCACGGGAGCTCCGGACGGTGGAGGTCGATCGTTGGCGGTAGGAGTCGCCCCTCCCGCTGCCGGGAGGGGCCGGGGGGGACTGGCTAGGCGGCGTTGAGGGTCGAGGCCAGGACGGCGACGACCTCGTCGATGGTCTGGACCTGCATGGCCTTCTCCATGTCCGGGTCGACCTCGAACTCCTCGCTGACGCGGGAGAGCATCTCCATGCTCTGCATCGAGTCGAGGCCCAGGTCCTCGCGGAGGCGGTCGGTGGTCTTGATGTCGGCGACCTTGGTGTGGGTCAGCTCGGCGACGATGGCGAGCACTCGGTCAGAAACCTGCTGGCGGGTGGCGGTCATGGTGGTTCCTTTCGTCGTTAAGCGGCGATGCGGATGTAGCCGTTCTGGCGGTACCACTCGAAGGAGCCGGTGAGGGTCTCCTCGAGCGACCGCGGGTGGAAGGAGAGCTCCTGGCGGGCCTTGGCCACGTCCACGAACTGGCCGTGCACGGCCATGTCGACCATCTCGCGGGACATGGCGGGGCGGTTGGGCGTGCCGTGGCAGCGGGCCTCTTCGGCGGTGGCGAACTCCAGCGCCTCGGCGGCGGGCAGGCAGCGGCCCGGCGGCGGGACGTCGAAGGTGTCGGCCATGGTGTGCAAGAGGTCGGTGATGCCGACGTTCGTCCCGCCCAGGATGTAGCGCTGGCCCGCCCTGCCCTTCGTCGCCGCGGCGATGTGGCCCAGGGCGACGTCGCGGGCGTCGACGATGTTGATGCGCCCCTCGACGTAGGCGGCGAGCGAGCGGTTGGCCATGGCCACCACGAAGAAGCCGGTGCCGACCTTGTGGTCGTAGGGGCCGAAGCAGCCGGTGGGCAGGAGCGAGACGACGTCCTGGCCCTCGGCGACGGCGCCGTCGATGGCGCGGTCCATCGCCAGCTTCACCGCGTAGTAGGTCGAGCCCTCGGGCGCCTTGGCGATGAGCCCGTCGCTCTCGACCGCGGGGCGGCCGTCCTTGGGGTGGGCGATGGTGGCCACGCTGCCGGTGTAGACGAAGCGCCTCACGCCCGCCTGCCGGGCCGCGGCGAGGGCGTTCCTCAGGCCGCGCACGCCCTGCTCGACCTGCTTCTCGGTGTCGATGGAGAGGCGCGGGTAGTGGCCGGCGGAGAAGAAGGCGACCTCGGCCCCGTCCATGGCCGCGACCAGGCTGTCGGGGTCCTCGAGGCGGACGGGCTTGAGGGGGACCTTGAAGCGGCGCAGGTAGATGGTGTTCGAGCTCGGGCGGCGCGTGGCGACCACGTCGTGGCCGGCGGCCCTGAGGGCCTCCACGAGGTTCAGACCGAGGAACCCGGTTGCGCCGAGGACGACCGCTTTCACGGGAGCTGGCCCTCCAGGTACCGCCGGCGCAGCTCGGCGCGCCCCGCGCGGTCCAGGCTGCCCAGGGCGCCCTTGGCGACGGTCACGACCTTGTCGGCGCGGATGCCGATCTTGCCGAGCATCTCGGCGTTGAGCTCGGTGGTGAGCGACTTCCTGGCCGCCTCGTCCAGCGGATCGCTCTCGACGAGCAGGATGAGGTCCTCGGTGCCCTCGACGAGGTTCGCGGCCGCGAAGGCCAGCGTCTTGCCGCCGGCGAGCCTGGGGAAGCTCGCGAGCAGGCCCTCGACGTCGCTGGGGTAGTAGTTGCGCCCCATCTTGATGACCATGTCCTTCTTGCGGCCGGTCAGGCACAGCCGGCCCCCGGTGATGAACCCGAGGTCGCCGGTGTGCAGCCAGCCCTTCTCGTCGATGGCGTGGCGCGTGGCGTCCTCGTTGCCAAGGTAGCCGCTCATGACGCACGGCCCGCGGACGACGACCTCGCCCTCGACGCGCTCGCCGACGACCGCGTCGGAGCCGTCGACCACCGCCAGCTCCTGGCCGGCCAGCGGTCCGCCCAGCGAGGCCACGGGGATCCCGCCCTCGAGCTGCTCGGTCTGGTACGGCAGGTCCTGGCTGGGGCAGGCGGTGGCCAGCGTGTTCTCGGCCAGCCCGTAGGTCGGGAACATCGCCTTGGGGTTGAAGCCCACGCCCGCGAACTTCTCGCAGAAGGCCTGGACGGTCGACGGGTGGACGGTCTCGGCGCCGTTGAGCGCCAGCCGCCAGCGCGACAGGTCCAGGTCCTTGAGGTGCCGCTCCTGCACGCGCTTGACGCACAGCTGGTAGCCGGCGTTGGGGGCGGCGGCCAGCGTGACCTTGAACTGGGTGATGTTCTTCAGCCAGAGGTAGGGGTGCATCAGGAACGTCTGCGGGGGCATCACGACCAGCGGGCAGCGCCAATACAGACTCGTGAAGAGCCCGCCGATGAGGCCCATGTCGTGGACCAGCGGCACCCAGGTCAGGGCCACGTCGTCGGCGGTGAGCTTGAGGGCCGTGCCCAGGCCGAAGACGTTGGAGAGGACCTGGCGGTGGGTCAGCACGGCGCCGGTGGGGGCGTGGACGCGGCCGGAGGCGTACTGCACCAGCGCGACGTCGTCCTCGCGGACCTCGGGGAAGCTCGCCGCGGGGGCCTCGCCGACCTGCGTCGGGAGGAACAGCTCGCAGCCCGGGATCCCCTCGAGCAGCTTCCTGGCCGGCGCCTCGAGGTTGGGCACCGTCACGAACATCTTCGGCGAGGCGCTGGCGACGATCTTCGAGAGGCTGAGGACGTACGGCTCGTGGTTGCCCAGCGCCAGCGGGAACGCCAGCGGCACCGGGGTGGCGCCGGCCATCTGCGCGCCGAAGAACGCGAAGAGGAAGTCCTCGCCGGTGGGCAGCAGGACGGCGATCCGGCTGCCGCGCTCGACCTTCTTGGACACGAGCCAGCGAGCCCAGCGCTCGGCGCCTTCCAGCACGGCGCGGAAAGTCAGCTCCTTGGGCTTGTTGGCCGAGTCGAGCAGGTTCAGGTACACCGCGTCGGGGCGCTCGGCCGCCGCTTTCCGGAGGACCTCCACAAGGCTCTTGGCCTTGGGGTCGCACACCAACTCACTGCGCACATGGGCAGGTACCTTGCCGGTGCCCGTCGTCTGCTCGCTCATGGTTGCCGCACCTCTGCCTGCCAGCCAAAGCCTCGCCAGCCCCTAGGGCTAGCGAAGCGGCAGAGGATACACGGGACCCACTGTCTAGGTCACTGATTTATCGAGCGTTCGACAGTGCGCGGGAGGAACGTCCGTTCAGGCCGTCCACATGCCCACGCTGCCCCCGGTCCAGGGCATGTCCTTGTTGTGGTCGACGCCGATCATCTTCCCTCGGGAGGTGCGCACCAGGCAGAGCAGCGGCGTCATCACCTTGTCCCCGGGCGGGCGCGCCAGCATCACTCGGACCTCGGCCTTCACCCCGGTCCCGTCGGGCATCTTCACCGCAGGCGCGTAGGCGATCTTGCGCATCAGCACCCAGAACGGGCGCTGCTCGGCGGGGATGCGGTGTATCGCATCCTGAGTCACGTCGATGATCACTCCGCCGCCGGCGAAGGAGAAGAGCGGCTTGAGGACGTAATTCTCCAAATCCTCCGGGAGCTTGTCGATCTCCGACAGGAAGCGCGTCTCGGGGACCGCCGGGTGCTTCAGGTACGGCAGGCAGTACTTCGACCAGGTCCAGTACCAGTTCGGGTGCGAGCACCAGGTCACGTCCAGCTCGTCGGACCACTTGAACGGGGCCTGGACCTTCTTGGCCTGCAGCTCGTCGAAGACCATCCGGTTGTAGATGCGCTTGATGGGGAGCTTCTTGCCGTCCTTCATCCGGAAGAGCTTCCTGCCCTCGACCAGGATCTTGGTCACGCACAGCTCGTCCACGCCGAGCAGCTGCCGGGTGGCCACGAAGTCGGAGCGGGTCTTCTGCTTCTCCGGGTAGATGTCGACGAGCACGACCTCCTTCGGGTCGCAGTCGGCGACGATGGTGCGGCGCAGGACGTCGACGGCCTCGGTGCGGCTCTTGGGGATCCACGCCGACCACGGCCCCTCGAGGCCGGGGATGCCCTTCATCACCTCGGCCCAGCACTCGCCCATCACCGGCATCAGCGCGTAGAGCGAGGGGAAGCCCTGCATCTCGATGAGCCGGCCCTCGAGCTTGCCGTCCTTGCCCTCGACCAGGGCGAAGTCCACCTGGGCGGTGTTGGGCAGCTCGTCCATCCCCGGCACGTCGTACTCCTTGGGGATGGCCTTCTTGAGCTTGGCGACGACCTCCGGCGGAGAGAGCTGCGCGGTGATGTCCAGGGCGCTCTGGGCCAGGTAGGCGCGCAGCTCGGGCGAGATGAAGAGCGGCGTCTCCGCCACGCGGAAGGGCACGTACCCCACCCTGTCCTCCAGGGTCTTCATCAGCCGCGCGACCAGCTCCGGCGAGTAGGCAGCGTTGAACGCAGCTCGGTACTTGGGATCCATCGATCCTCCAGAGGTGCTACCGGCTACCCACTATCGACCATCGACTCTCGACCATCGACTAGTTCGACGGCTTGCTGGCCGCCGGCATCACGGTCATGAAGTCGTTCACGAATCGCTGCTTGTAGCCGTTCACCAACTCGGCCACGCGCTTGCGGTCCGGCGAGGCGACCACCAGGCCGGCGTGGCTCGCCTCCGGCGCGCGGAAGACGATCTCCTTGTCGGTGTAGGCGGAGAAGTCGGGCCGCTCCTGCTTGGCCAGCGTCATCAACAGGCCGGCGTAGTCGGCCTTGCGGGCGGGGAGCCGGTAGGGCTGGGCGGCGTGGTCCACCTCCAGGTTCGCCCACTCCTCCCAGAGGTTGATGCCGGTGGCGAACTCGTGCATCTCGGCGATGTGCGCGCCGCCGACGCGGGCCGAGGTCTCCAGCAGGTAGAAGCGCCCGTCGGCCTTGCCCTTGATGAACTCGAGGTGCGAGGCGCCGTACTGGTAGCCCAGCGAGGTGAGGATCCGCTCGTTGAAGGCCTTGAGGGTCTTCTCCTCCTCGGTGCCGCGCTCGATGGTGGTGGTGTTGAAGATGCCGCCGCTGTGGGCCACGCTGAACGGCGGCTCGCCGCACATCGCCGCTTCGGCGAAGACGACCTTGCCGTCGCAGGTCAGCGCGTCCACGTGGTAGATGTCGCCCGGGATGAAGGCCTCGAGGTGGTACTGGCTGCGGGCGTCGCCCTTGGCCTCGAGCAGCTTCCACAGCTCGTCGGGGGTGTGCACCTTGTGGATGCCGGTGGCGCTCGCCTCGGAGCGCGGCTTGAGCATCCACGGCGCCGGCACCTTGGCGATCCAGTCCGCCACCACCTCGTTGTTGAAGGCCGGGGTGAAGTCCGGGACCAGGTGGCCCAACTCGCGCAGGCGCAGGCGGCAGGCCAGCTTGTCGCGGAAGAAGCGCGCCTGGCTGTCGCCCATCCCCGGGATGCGCAGGTGCTCGCGCACCGAGGCCGCGACCTCCACGTCGAAGTCGTCGAGGGCGACGATGCGGTCGAAGCGGATGCTGCGGTTCAGGTAGCTGATGGTGTTGAGCGTCTGCGGCAGGGTCGAGCCGTCGTTCTGGGCGAAGACGTCCTCCAGCGACTCGCGCGGCCACTCCTTGCCGAGCAGCTTCTGGATGGTGAGCAGGTAGACCTTGGCGCCGCGCTTCTTGGCCTGCTGGAGGAAGCGCTCGCCCTTGAAGTAGCTCGCCATGGCCAGGATGGTCAGCGGTCGGTTGCTCGGCATGTGGGGCGTTCCCTCCTGAAAGCCTCGGTCCCGCGGCGCTTCAGACGACCTTCTGGATACCATGAAAATTCTCGAACGCGGCCAGCGAGATTCGCTCGCCCTGCGCGGGCTTGAAGTCCGGCTGCCCCAGCCAGCCGCGCACCGCCTCGGCCTGCGCCTCGGTGCCCACCCAGCGCAGCTCCTGGATCTGCTCGCGGGCCGCGGGCTCCACGTCGAAGGCGAGCCGCCGGGACCCTCGGCGGACCTCGAGGAACACCGGCGCCAGGTTCGCCGTCGCCCAGGCCAGCACCTTGGGCTTGAACGGGTACTCGTTCACCCGCTCGATGACGTCGGTCGGGGCGAGGCCGCAGAGCCCGGCCGGCGAGTCGTCGAGCACGTTGGCGATCTCGGCGGGGATCTTCTCGGCCATCACCAGACCCAACACCTTGGACTTGCCCGTCACGACCTCGAATCCGAGCTTCTCCAGCGCCTCGACGATCGACAGCGTGCCCGGCCGCAGCACCTTGGAGTCGAGCCTGGCGCCCAGCCCCGGCACCCGCGCCTCGAAGAAGGCGGCCGCCTGGGCGTGCGTGAAGCCGTCGCCCTGGCCCACGAAGTCCCGGTAGAAGGCGCCGAAGGCTGCGTCGAGCGAATCGGCCTTGGCCGCGCCGCGCAGCGCCACGTCCAGGTCGAAGGCCACCAGCATCCCCGCGTCGTAGTAGTCGATGCTGGTGTTGACGCTGCCCGGGTACTTGTTGTGGTTGAGGAACGTCGCCCGCGAGGCGTCGGCGAGGCTCACCCGCGAGGCCGCCGGCTGCGAGGAGAGCTGCCGCCAGTAGTTGACGACGTTGCTGAAGAAGACCGGCGCGCCGATGACTCCCGCCCGGGCGAGCAGCAGGAACTCGTAGTAGCGCGTCACGCCCTCGCTGACCCAGAGCGCGTCCGGGAAGCTGCCGCGCTCGAAGTCGGGCTTGCCCAGCGGCGCGGGCTTGAGCCGGCAGACGTTCCAGGCGTGGAAGAGCTCGTGCGCCGCCACCCGCAGGCCGCGCGCCCAGCTGTCGTCGTCGAAGAAGGTGTCCTCGTCCAGCGCGATGGTCGTGGAGTTGGCGTGCTCCAGGCCCCACTTCGCCAGCGGGTTGAAGGTGAAGAAGAAGGTGTAGTCCTCGAACGGGAAGCTGCCGAAGACCTCGTGGCAGCGGTCGGCGATGCGGGCGAGCGCGTCGAGGAAGGCCTCGATCTTCTCGTCGTAGCCCAGCGCCTTCTCGAAGAAGACGAAGTGGAACGGGACCCCGCCGAGCTCCCGAGTCCGCCGCTCGAACCGGCCCGCCGCGATCGGGGCGTCCAGCAGCGCCGGATACGACGGGTATTCGTAGACGCCCTCGGAGATCCGCTTGGCTCCCGAGGGGTGGTGCATCGGCCAGCCCTTCGGCAGCTCGTACTCCACCCGGCACGGCCCCGGCAGGCTCGGCGCGAACAGCAGGTGCGTCCCGAGCAGCAGCGCCTGCTCGCTCCCGATGAATCCCACCAGCTCGCCCCAGGCCGGGTCGGCGGCGACGACCTTGAACCGGATCTCGACCGCGCCCCTGGCTTCCACCACGAAGGCGGGCCAGCCATCGCGGACGACCGTCAGCTCGGAATGGGTCTTGGCGTCGAAGGCCTTCACCTCGAACAGGTCGCGCCCGTACTTCATGAAGCCGTAGGCCCCCGGGACCCAGGTCGGGGTCATCACGCGCAACGGGCCGGCGGTGGCGCCGTCGAGGAAGAGCTGGACCTCCATCTCGAGGCGCTCCGGGACGATGCGGACGCGGTAGCGGTGGCTCATGATCTCTGCGCCTCGGTTCGAAGGGGCCGGCGGGGGCGCCGGCAGCGTGGTCACTCTCAGCGGCTCACGGCGACATCAGGTAGGCGTGAGCGTCGGCGAGCAGGTCCGGGATCTTGATTCCCTGGGGGCACTTGGGCTCGCACTCGCCGCAGCGGATGCACTGGTCGGCGCCGGCGCCGTCGCTGACGAAGAGCGCCTGGTAGGTCGCCGCGGGGCGCTCCTTGGAGTCGAACATCAGCGCCGCGTTGTAGAGGCTGAGCGCGTCGCTGATGAAGACGTCGTGCGGGCACGGCAGGCAGTAGCCGCAGGTCGTGCACGGGACCTTGGCCTTGCCCTGGTAGATGCGCCGCGCCCGGTCGACGAGCTCGAGCTCCGCGGCGGTCAGCGTTCCGGGTCGCGAGCCCTCGGCGACGGCGAGGTTCTCGCGCAGCTGCTCCGGCGCGTTCATGCCCGAGAGCACCGTCACCACCTCGGGCAGATTCCAGACCCAGCGCAGCGCCCACTCCGCGGGCGACCACGAGCGACCCGACTCCGCCCAGATCGTCTCGACGGCGGCCGGAGCCTTGGCCAGCGCTCCTCCGCGCAGCGGCTCCATCACCACCACGCCGATCTTGCGCTCGGCGGCCAGCCGCATCCCCTCGAGCCCCGCCTGGTAGCCGGTGTCCAGGTAGTTGAGCTGGATCTGGCAGAAGTCCCAGTCGTAGCCCGCGACGATCGTCCTGAAGGCCTCCTGCGAGCCGTGGAACGAGAAGCCCAGGTGGCCGATCCTCCCGTCGCGGAGCGCCTTCTCCATCGCCTGCAGCCCGCGGTGCCTCCGCACCGTCTCCCAGCGCTCCGCGTCCAGGGCGTGCAGCAGGTAGAAGTCGATGCGATTCGTCTCCAGCTTCTTCAGCTGCAGGTCGAGATAGCGCTCCCAGTCGGCCTCGGACTGCACCAGCCAGACGGGGTGCTTGGTCGCCAGCTGCACCTTCTCGCGGTACCCGCCGCGCAGCGCCCGCGCGACCAGCGGCTCGCTCTGCCCCGCGTGGTAGACCCAAGCCGTGTCGACGTAGTTCACACCCGCGTCGATGGCGTCGTGGAGCAGCCGGGTCGCCGCCTCTTCGTCGATGTCGGCGGGCGATCGGCCCTTCAGGGGCAACCGCATGCAGCCGAAGCCGAGCGTGGAGATCGGCAGGCCGGGAATCGTCGGGAACGAGCGGAATTGCACGGGCGGATGGTAGCCGGAAGCGCACAGGCTTTCCCGCCTTTCCTGCATCGCGGCTTGAACGCGACGCATCGTTCGTGTGAGCCTCTCCGCCTTCCTGCAACCCGTTCGAGGGGGAAGCGCACCGTGAACGGCTCGACGACCGCGGCGTTCGTGCTGGGTTGGGCCCTCGCCCTGCCCTCCTCGGCGCTCGCGCAGCAGACCAAAGGAGACGCTGGCATGGCACTGACCCTCACCTCCCCCGCTTTCCAGGCCAACACGGACATGCCCTCCTCGGCGACCTGCGAGGGCCCGAACAACTCCCCCGCGCTCGAGTGGGCGAACGTCCCGGCGGCGGCCAAGAGCCTGGTGCTCATCGTCGACGACCCGGACGCGCCGGACCCCAAGGCGCCCAAGATGACCTGGGTCCACTGGCTGCTCTACAACCTGCCGACGACGTCCAACGGACTGCCGGCGGCGGTCTTGCCGAAGGACCTGCCGGCCGGGACCAGGGAGGGCGTCAGCGACTTCAAGAAGACCGGCTACGGCGGCCCCTGCCCGCCCATCGGCAAGCACCGGTACTTCTTCAAGCTCTACGCGCTGGACACGGTGCTGCCGGACCTGAAGAGCCCCAAGAAGCCCGACCTCGAGAAGGCCATGCAGGGGCACATCCTCGAGAAGGCGGAGCTCGTCGGCCTCTACCAGAAGCACAAGTCCGGCAAGTGAGCCTGTTCGGCGCCAAGAAGGTCGAGGTCGGCGAGATCCGGGCCGTGGTCGTCTTCTCCGACGACCCGCGCCGGCTCGCCGACTGGTACTCCACGGCCTTCGAGTCCAAGGAGTTCCTCTCGACCCCGGACTTCATCGGGATGTCGCTGGGGAGCGTCTCGCTGTTCGTGCAGCGCACGTCCGAAGGCCACCGTCCCGGGACCGGCGGCATCCGCCCGCACTTCACCGTCAAGGACTGCCCGCCGGCGTTCGCCCGGCTGGTCGAGCTGGGCGCCAAGCCGCTCCTGAATCCGTACGACGCCGGCGCGGAATGGGTGGCCGCGGTCCAGGACCCCGACGGCAACCCGCTCGGCCTGCTGACCCCCAAGGGCCGCAGATGATGATCGATGCGGACGACGAGGGGCTCGAGGACGAGGGGCCTCCCGAGTCGGTCGAGGTGCCCATCGACGGCGTGCTCGACCTGCACACCTTCGCCCCGCGGGACGTGAAGGACGTGGTCGCGACGTACGTCGAGGAGTGCCAGGCGCGCGGCATCCTCTCGGTGAGGGTCATCCACGGCAAGGGCCTCGGCGTGCAACGCGAGGCGGTGGCCAAGGTGCTCGGCAAGCACCCGGCGGTGAAGAGCTTCCGGCCCGCGGACGAGGGAGCCGGCGGCTGGGGCGCGACGCTGGCAGAGCTGTGGCCGGCGAAGGCCTGACGCCAAGCTCACCGGCTCGCCAACTCCAGGTCCGCGTGCTCGAAGGCGCTCTCCATGCGCTCCAACTCCTTGCGCTTCAACCCCCTCTGCTTGGCGACGGAGGCCCACTTCCTCACGGCTCCCGCGACCTCCCTCGCCTGGGCGCGCGCCTCGGCGGAGGTGAGGCCGAACTTGCCCGCGACGGAGAACGCGGTCTCCATGGATGCCGTCGGATCAGTCTCGTCCAGCGCGAGCGCATGGACCCTCGGCCGAACGTCGGCGGGCATCGGGTTCAGGTCATAGGCCGGAGCGAGCCTCCAGCCCGGTTCACGGCCCGCCCCCGTCGGGGATTCGGGAGGTCCGCCTCACCCGCTTCGGCAGGCGCTCGAGCTCCAGGGCTCGGCCGATCTCGTCGGATCCAAGGTCAGCGAGCTCCCCGACCCGGTCGCCCAGTCCGTAGATGTGCAGGACCGTGGCGTAGATCCCCATCGAGACGCTGGGATCGCCTCGCTCCACCCGCGACAGCGTCGCCCGGCTGATCAGGGCCCGCTCAGCGGCGAGCGCCATGGTCAGCCTGCGCCGCCGCCTGGCAGCGGAGAGATCCTGCCCAAGCTTGGCGAAGGCACGTTGCAGCGCCGATGGCAAAGCGGGGAGTGCTCGGGACGCCCTCATAATGACTCATATCTTAGCCACTAACTGGGTTGATGGCTAGGATATGAGACCTACCGCCAGCACTGCCACCAGCTCTTGGCGACGGCGCCCTCGAAGAGCGCCGCTGCTTCCTCCCGCCCCTTCGTCTCCGTGTGCGGATAGGCGACGAAGACCGACCGTACGAGCACCTCCCCTGGTTTCATCCCATCGGCGATCGCCTTCTCCCGGCGGGTGAGACGGCGCATCGAGAGGTCCAGCGCGGCCAGCGTCGGAGGTTCGGACTCTCCGGAGTCGACGAACCAGTTCGCGATGGCCGCTCGCGCCGAGAGATCCGAGTCCGCCTCGGCCCTGCACAGGGCCGCGTAGGCCAGCTCCTGTTCGGGCACCTCGGCGTCGTCCCGGACCTCTTCGGACCAGAAGATCCCCTCGGTGAACTCGTCCGGCAGCTTCCGGGTGCTGGCGACGAACCAGAAGACGGTCATTAGCGAGCCGTCTTGGTCTTCTCGCGCTTGCCCTTCTTCTTCGCGCCGGCCTCCAGGTACTCCAGCGCCGCCTCGAAGATGGCCCCGTAGATGCGCCGGAGCTGAGCCTCGGTGAGCGGCCCTTCGTTGGCCGCTGCCAGCTCGCGCAGCATCGCCTTCTCGCGCTTGGGATCGTGGAAGGCCAGGCCGCGCTCGAGCTTCACCGCGCGGATCTCGTCGACCAGCCGCAGCCGCTCGTTGAGGTCGTCCAGGATGCGGCGGTTCAACTGGCCGATGCGCTGGCGCAACCCGTCGAGCTTGTCGGTCTTCACGCCTTGCCCCGCCCGGCCTTCAGCACCCGAGGGATCCGCTGCTCCAGCATCATCAGATCCGCCAGCGCGATGGCCGTCGCCGCCTCCAGCACCACCGGCACCCTCAGCGCCACGCAGCGGTCGTGCCGGCCCTTGGGCGTCAGCTCGACGTGCCGCCCGCTCTTCAGGTCCACCGTCTTGAGGACCCGGGCGCTGCCCGAGGGCGGGCGCACGGCCACGCGGAAGACGAGGGCGTTGCCGTTCGTCAGCCCGCCGTTGATGCCGCCAGCGTGGTTGGTCGCGGTCTTGCCCTTGCGGTCCACGATGGGGTCGGCCAGCTCGCTGCCGCGCATCCGGGCCGACGCGAAGCCGGCGCCGAACTCGATGCCCTTGATGGCCGGGATGGAGAAGGCGGCGTGCGCAAGCACCGACTCGGCGGAGTCGAAGAACGGCTCGCCCAGGCCTGGCGGCAGGCCGTCGACCTGGCACTCCACCACGCCGCCGATGGAGTCCTGCGACCGCTCCGCGGCGTCCAGCGCCTTCTCCACGTTCGCCTTGCCGCCGACCTCGACGATGCGCGCCGAGATGCGGACGGACTTCAGGAGCTTCTTGGCGACCACTCCCGCCGCCACCAGCGCCACCGTCAGCCGCGCCGAGAAGGTGCCGCCGCCGCGCCAGTCGGCGAAGCCGCCGAACTTCTGCTGGCCCACCAGGTCCCCGTGGCCCGGCCGCGGGCGCTCGCGCAGCTCGCGGTAGCTCGACGAGTCCACGTTCTCGTTGGGGAAGGTGATGAGCAGCGGCGCGCCCGTCGTCCGGCCCTCGAGCATGCCGGTGCCGAGCTGCGGCAGGTCCCGCTCCTGGCGCGGCGTGGTGCCCCGCGCGCCCGCGCGCCGCCGGGCGAGATCGGGCTCGAAGTCTTCGGGGGACAGGCGCAGGCCCGCCGGGCAGCCGTCGATGAGCACCCCGACGCCCGGACCGTGCGACTCGCCCAGCATCGCGACGCGAAAGAGCCTCCCGAAGGTGTTCACGCTTCGCCTCCCGCTTCCGCGCCGGCCTGCGCGCGGGCCTCGCGCAGCGTGTCGACGACGTCCAGCTTCTGCGCCCAGGCGTCCACGTAGGCTGCGTCCATCTCCGGCTGCGCGGCCAGCAGCAGCGCCACGTCCCGCCAGTGCAGCTCCTCGCCCTCCTCGGCGTCCCGCCAGGCGACGAGCCCCTGCAGCACCGAGTCCTCGCGCGACTGCACCCAGAGCCGGCCCGACGCCGACCCCTCGACCCGGATGCGCCGGGAGAGGACCGAGTCCAGGAACTCGCCCCCCGCCGGCACCAGGCGGATCTGCGTCAGCGTGGCCAGGTGGTAGAGGATGCCCGCCTTGCGCTCGGCGGCCGCCTCCTCCAGCTGGCCCTGGCTCGACCAGAACGACTCGCCCAGCTGCTTGGTGAGCGCCGGCAGCGAGTCCTTGTCCACGGTCGCCAGGAATTCCAGATCGGCCACGGGCCGCGGCTCGCCGAACGCGCAGCGAGCGAGCGCGCCGGACAGGCACCAGCGCGCCCCCGCGGTCTCCAGGGCGTAGCCCACCGCCGAGGCCATCTGCGCCAGGTTCACGCCGTCGATGCTCGTCACCCGCTCCGGGTCGCGGACCTTGAGCGCCTGCGGGAGCGCTCCGTAGCGGGCCTCCGCCAGCGCCCGCCAGGCGCCGTAGGGAGGCACGTCCTTCTCGAGCAGGTTGACGTTGCGGAAGGCGAACCGCAGCGCCTCCCGGTTGTGCTGCGCGGTCGCCTGGATCCGCTGGTCCGGCGAGAGAGCGCGCAGCACCTTGACGTAGCGGATCACCGCGACCGGCGAGACGTCCTCGAGCTGTATGAAGCCGGTCCGCAGGATGGTCGGCAGCAGGCCCAGCAGGGGTTCACCCATGGTTTTGCTCTCTCTTCTCTCAGGCCTCGCGCCACAGCCCGGCGATCTGCTCGGCGACCGACTCGGCCGAGCGGCCCTCGGTGTCGATCACCACGTCGCAGGCCTCGGCGTAGTGCCCCAGGCGCGCGTCGAGGAGGCTGCGCGCCATGGCCAGCGGGCGGTTGCCCAGCAGCGGGCGGGTGCTCGGGTCCCCCATGCGCTCCAGCGCCGTCTCCGGGCTCGCCCACAGCCAGACGGCCAGCTTGGTGCGCGCGCGCAGGGCCGCGCGGGTCGCGGGGATGGTCACGAGCCCGCCGCCGCAGGCCAGGATCTGCGGCTTCTTCGGCAGCTCGTCGACGACCGCGGCCTCGTGGCGGCGCAGCGCCTTCTCGCCCTTCTTCACCAGCAGCTGCGCGACCTCCATCCCCGCGCGCTGGCCGACCAGTTGGTCGGTGTCGAGGCAGCGCAGCTTCAGCTTCTCGGCAACGAGCCGGCCGATGGTCGACTTGCCCACGCCCATGAAGCCGACGAGGGCCAGGTGCGCGCCGCGGGGCTCGGCCGCGGCCAGGAGCGCCTTGTCCATCCGGCCGCGCGGGGCGTCGCGCCCGGCGAACGCCCGGAACGACTCCTCTCCCTGGTGCAAGAGCCAGGCGCGCCCGTCGATGACGAGGCAGCCGCGGGCGCGGGCGTCCTTGGCCAGCTGCGAGCGCGAGGCGTAGCGCGCCTCGAGCACGAAGGCGCCGCGCGGCAGGTCCTGCGCGGCCACCACGCGCCCGTCGGTGGAGGTGGTGTTGACGATGATGCGGGCGTCCTCGAGCGCGGCCTTCAGCTCCTTGGATCCCAGGGCGCACGCCGGGCAGCCCAGGCGGCGCGCGGCCTGCTGGGCCCGCTTCAGGGTGCGGTTGGCGAGCGTGACCTTGACGCCCCAGGTGTCGAGCGCGTGCGCGGCGGCGCGACCGGCGCCTCCCGCCCCCAGGACCACCGCGTTGCCCTCGAGGCGGCAGCCCGCGTCGGCGAGCGCGCCGACAACGCCCAGGGGGTCGGTGTTGAACGCCTCCCAGCCGCGGCCGTTGTGGACGATGGTGTTGGCCGCCTGCAGGTACTCGACGCTGGAGTCGGCGTACGGGACCAGCCGCGCGACGTCCTCCTTGAACGGCGAGGTGACGTTGAAGCCCTTGAGCCCGAGGTGGTCGGCGGCCCGGAGGGCGGCCTGGGCGTCGTCCGCGGCGACCCGGACGTAGCGGGCCGGCAGCCGCAGCGAGGCGAAGGCGGCGTTGTGCATCAGCGGGCTGAGGCTGTGGAGGACCGGCTTGCCGACGACGGCGTAGAGGTTCATGGCAGTCATTCAGGAACAGGAAGAGAGCGCGCGGCTCAGCTCGGTGAGGGGAACGGGTTCGACGACCGCCCGGCCGATCCGCTCGAGCAGCACCACGTGGACGGAGTCGCCGGCGCGCTTCTTGTCGCTGCCGACGGCCTCGAGCACGGCGTCCGGGTCGGCCTGGAGCCGGGTGGGCAGCCCGAAGCGCTGCAGCAGCCGCTCCAGCCGGTCGGCCTGGCCCGCGGCGAGGCGGCCGCGCTGCTCGGAGAGCCTGGCGGCGAAGACCATGCCGGCGCTGACGGCCTCGCCGTGGCGGACTCCCAGGAGCGCCTCCCAGGCGTGGCCGACGGTGTGGCCGAAGTTCAGGGTGCGGCGCAGCCCGGTCTCGAGCTCGTCGGCCTCGACGACCCGGTGCTTGACCGCCAGCGCCGCGGACATCGCGCGGGAGAGGGAATCCGGCTCGAGCGCCAGCACCGCCTCGGCCTTCGCCTCCAGCAGGTCCCAGAGCGCGGCGTCGGCGATGGCGCCCGCCTTGACCACCTCGGCGAACCCGTTCCTGACCTCGGCCTCGGGCAGCGTCTTCAGGAAGGCGGGATCGCACAGCACGAAGCGCGGCTGGCGGATGGTGCCGACCTGGTTCTTGAGGCCGCGGAAGTTGACGCCGTTCTTGCCGCCGATGCCGGCGTCGGCCTGGGCGAGCACCGTGGTCGGCACCAGCCCGGTGTCCAGGCCGCGCAGCCAGGTCGCCGCCGCGTAGGCCGCCACGTCGCAGACGATGCCCCCGCCGATGCCGACGACCAGCGCGTTCCGGTCGAGCCCCAGCTCGAGGAAGCGCTCGTAGAGCCCGAAGACCGTCTCGAGGGTCTTGTTCGCCTCTCCCAGGCCGATCTCGATCACCTCGGCCTGGGGGAAGGCGGCCCGGTGGAGCCGGCGGACGTTGGCGTCGGTGACGGCGACCACCCGGCGCTGGCCGCAGAGGGCGGGCAGGTGCGTCGGGCAGTCGCCCAGGACGATCCGGCAGTCGCCCGTCTTGCCACGCAGCGTCAGTTCCATCCGCTCGTTCCCTCGTCTGCCCGGCGGCCGGCCCCAAGCCGGGCCAGCCAGCACGCGCACTCTATCCTCTGTCTGGTCCCCCCTACTGCCTACTGCCCTACTCCCCGCCCAGGCCGCGCTCGAAGTTACCGCGATGTCCGGCGACTGGCTCGCCCGCTCGGAGGCGGCGGAAGATCGCGGCTACCTCGGCCGGGGCGTAGGGCTTGTGCACGAAGTCCGCGCGCAGCGAGCGGGCGCCGGCCTGGCGCAGCGCGTCGAGGCGGCCGGCGAGGCTGAAGGGGGTGGCGTTGACCACCCAGGTCCGGCACCGGTCGTTGATGGCCAGCACCCGCCCGCCGTGGTGGGAGACGAGGTCCATCCTCTCGTAGTCGCACCGGGCCGGGCCGGGGCAGCCGCCCTTCAAGTTCGCGTAGGGGCACGACTCGGAGACGAACAGCGGCGTGTCCTGGTAGGCGATGACCGTGGCGTGCTCGCCGAACTCCGAGAGCAGCGGGCGCATGTTGTCCAGGCCGTCCTCGGGCGAGAGGCAGAACCGCGTCGCGCCCCAGTCGATGACCTGCTGCGCCGCGAGCCGGTTGGTGACGTAGAGGGACCAGTCGGTCGCCAGGTCGAACAGACCGCTGGTGAGCCGGCCGAAGGCGGAGACGTTGGCGGCCTCCCAGCGCTCGAAGCCCGCCCCGCGCAACAGCGCGATCTTGGACTCGAGCGACTTGGCCTCCCAGCCGCGAGAGACCATCGGCAGCGCCACGCGGATGGGCCGGCCGGAGCGCTCGGAGAGCTTGCGCAGCTTGCGGTCCAGGTCGTCCTGCGGCTCGCGGGAGATGTCGACCACGACCTCGTCCATCGCCGCCCACTCCTCGGGCCCGAACTCGCTCAGGGACTTGAGGCGGTCGACCTTCACCGACCAGCGCAGGCCGTCGCGCGAGACCGGAGCCGCCGCGCCCGGGGCGCAGTTGGCGACGGCCTCGTCCGTGCGCGCCCGGGCCCGCTGGGCGACCTCGGCCTCGAGCGCCTCGCAGAGCACCCGGCGGGCCTCGTTGAGCTTGGAGACCGGGACGAAGCGGGTGTCGGGGTTCTTGAAGCTCCACTGCTCGAGCGCGAAGCGGGTGTCGCCCAGCTTCTCGAAGGCGCCCCGGGCCGCGCCGTCCATCTTGGCGGCGTCCTTGGCGACCTCGAACGGCCCCTCGATGCGGCGCTCGATCTCGGCCTTCCGGTCCGCCACCCGCGCCACCAGGCTCAAGGTGTCCGCCGACAGCTCGGCGTCGAGCCGCAGGCCCAGCCTGGCCCGGAACGCCTTCAGGTTGGGGCTGGCGACCTTGAAGCGGTTCTTCACCTGCTGCGAGGAGGAGCAGTAGATGGCCGCGCCCTCGGGGACGGTCGGGTAGTCGTCGGGCAGCGGCACGTCCACGTGCGTCCCGGCCGGGACCTCCAGGGAGCCGCGGGTCGAGCCGACGGCCTTCAGATCCGTGACGCCGAAGCCGAAGGGCCGGTCGAGGCCGGGGATGTCGATCTGCAGGCCGTCGTGCTTGGCGAGCGCCCGGCTGGTCTCGAAGCGGACCGAGACCACCTGGCCGGACTTCACCACCCGCTCCACGGTGCCGATGCGCACGCCGCGGTGGCCCACGAAGTCGCGGTCGGCGACGTCCTTGTCCTGGTTCGACTCGACGAAGAGCTTCGTCCACGGCCGGCTGAAGACGGCCTTGAGGTCGGCCTCGCGCTCGGTGCGCTTGGCGGGCTGGGCCGTGCCGTCGATGAGCGAGCGGTAGTAGTCGACGGTGGTGGCGACGTAGAGCGGGCTCTTCTTGCGGCCCTCGATCTTCAGGCAGGCGACGCCGGCCTCGCGCAGCCCGGGGACGAACTCGCCCAGGGCCAGGTCCTTCATCGAGAAGGCGAAGCCGCTGCGGGCCTGGTCGGACAGCGCGGTCACCGGCCCGTCGCAGACGCTCTCGGCGCGCCAGCGGTCGCGGCACGGGTAGGCGCAGCGCCCGCGGTTTCCGCTGCGGCCCATCTCGTGGGAGCTGAGCAGGCACAGGCCGCTGTACGAGTAGCAGAGCGCGCCGTGGAGGAAGGTCTCCACCTCGCAGCCGGGGACGCTGGCGCAGTCGCGGATCTCGTCGAGGGTCAGCTCGCGGGCGAGCGTCACGCGCTTGAAGCCCATGCGAGCGAGCGCCTCGACGCCGGGGCGGTCGTGGGCGGCGAGCTGGGTGCTGGCGTGCAGCTCCAGCTCCGGGAAGTGGCGCCGCATCAGGCGCAGCACCCCGAGGTCCTGGACGATCACCGCGTCGACGCCGAGGTCGGCGAGCGGCCCGACGAGCTGCGCCACCGCCGCCAGCTCCGACTGCAGGATCAGGGTGTTGAGCGTGACGAAGACGCGCCGGCGCGGCGAGAGCGAGTGCGCGTAGCCGACCAGCGCGTCCAGCTCGTCGAGGGTGAAGTTGTCGGCGTCCGCGCGCGCCGAGAACTTCTTCAGGCCGAGGTAGACCGCGTCGGCGCCGTACTGGAAGGCGGCGAGACCCGCCTCGACTCCGCCGGCAGGGGCCAGAAGCTCCATCTTGGTGTTCGAGGCTCGACCGCTGTTCAACCGGCGCTCCTGACGTCCATCCAACCGGCACCAAGGCCGGCTGCTACCCCTCCGAGTCCCAGGAGGCTATTCGGCGGGAGTGCCTGTTCGCAACCCTTCGAAGTTCCTTGGGCTTCCGGAACTGGAATCTCCCGGGCGGCCGAGGCTGATTTACGTTCCAATTAGGTTTCAGCATAATAGGCCTGCAACGAGGGTTTTCCAGAGCTAGATTAGGTGCCATTTTACGTTCCACTTTCGTTTCACAATTGGCGTCATGCGTCGGGACAAGAACACACTCGAGCAGCTTCTGGCAGAGGGAGCCACCCCGGCGGGGCGGGTTCTCTCGAGGCTTGGCACCAGCAAGCCCTCCCTCTCCCGGCGGGTCCGCAGCACCCCCGGAGTCCTGCGGATCGGGCGGACCCGGGCGACGCACTATGCGCTCGCGCGCGAGATTCGGACCTACGGCTCAAAGTGGCCGGTGTACCGGATCGGAGAAGACGGGCGCGCCAGCCACTGCGCGAACCTTCACGCCTTGCAGCCTCGGGAGTGGTGGTACGAGTTCACCGGGCCGCGCCCCGGCTGGCTCGCCGGAGAGTTCTCGCTCGGCGTCTTCCCGGACTTGCCGTGGTTCCTGGACGACCTGCGTCCCCAGGGGTTCGTCGGGCGGGCCTTCGCGCGCCGCTACTCCGAGGAGCTGGGGCTTCCAGCAGACCCCACTCTCTGGGGCGCCGAGGGCGTCCTCGTCTCGCTCCTGTTGCACGGCGAGGATCTGCCAGGGGACTTCCTCCTCGGAGACCGGACGCTCGACCGCTTTCAGCGCGCGAGCTTGTCCGCGCCGAGGTGCATCCCCTCCGCAGAAAGGGCCGCGCGCTATCCAGACCTCGCGGCGGCAGCGCTGCAGGGAGAGGTCCCGGGCTCGTCGGCCGGAGGCGAGCAGCCCAAGTTCACCGCCTGCGTCGACGACCACGGCCAACTCCACCAGGCGATCGTCAAGCTCTCGCCGCTGCGCGACACCGCAGGCGGCCGGCGCTGGGCCGACCTCCTGGTCTGCGAGCACCTGGCCTCGACGGTGCTTCGGGAAGGGGGGATCTCGGCCTGCCGGACCGAGCTCGTGGAGGGCGGCGGGCGGGTCTTCCTCGAGGCCCAGCGCTTCGACCGGGTCGGCGCCTTCGGACGCCGCCCCTTCGTCAGCCTGCTCCCCCTGGACTCCGCCTACTACGGCAAGCTCGACTCGTGGTCGGCTGCCGCGGAGCGGCTGGAGCGGGACGGCTGGCTCGGCGAGGAGGATGCGAACAGCCTGCGCTTGCTCTGGTGGTTCGGCGGGCTGATCGGGAACACGGACATGCACTTCGGCAATGCGGGCCTGTTGCTGGGAGACAGGCCGTGCCGGCTGGCGCCCGCCTACGACATGCTGCCGATGCTTTTCCGGCCCGACTCCAGCGGTGAAGTCCCTCCGCAGGAGCTGGTCCTGCCGCTGCCCAGGCCAGACCAGCGCGCCGTCTGGGCCCGGGCCGCGGCGCTGGCGCTGGAGTTCTGGCGGCGCGTCGCCCAGGACGGCCGCCTCGAGCCGACGATGCGCTCCCAGGGCGCGAAGATCCTCGGATCTCTCCGCCCCCTGCTCGATCGCTTCGGATAGGCTGGCGCCCGCATGGAACCCCAGGCGACCGAACGCTGGCTTGCGACCTGCCCCGAGGACACCAAGGACGTCCTCGTCAAGGAGCTCGCATCCCTCGGCGTCGCGGACCCGAGGCCTCTGTTCCGCGGCGTCTCGTTCGAGGCTCCTCGGGAGACCGCCTACCGCGCGCACCTCGCGCTGCGCACCGCGAGCCGCATCCAGCGCGTCGTCGGCGAGATTCCGGCCTCTTCGCTGGCGGAGCTGGAGACCTCGGCCAAGACGATCGACTGGCCTGCCTGGCTGCGGCCGGATCGGCCCTTCGAGGTCTCGCCCATCCTCACCGACGCGGCTTCGCGCTCGCTCGGCGAGGAGGGCGTGAAGAAGGCCGTCGCCGACGCAGTCCTCGCCGGCTTCCCCGAGGTGCGAAGGCCCCGGCTCGATCCCGAGGGCAACCTGCTGGTGACGCTGGTGCCGCACCTGCGCGGCGGCGTCTGCACGCTGGGCATCGACACCGCCGGCAAGGCGCTGCACAAGCGCGGCTGGCGGGTGCAGGGCCACCCCGCGGTGCTCAAGGAGACGCTGGCCGCGGCGGTGCTCTTGGCGGCCGGCTACGACGGCTCCGAGCCGCTGCTCGACCCGATGTGCGGCTCGGGGACGCTGGCCATCGAGGGCGCCTACATCGCGCTGAACAAGGCGCCGCTCATCCACCGCGGCAAGGACGAGTTCGCGCTGGAGCAGGTCGCCTTCTTCGATCGGGCGCTGTGGCGAAAGGTCTCCGACCAGGTTCGCGCCGCCAAGCGCCCTGCCCCGGCCCAGCCCCTCTTCGCCTCCGACATCCGGCCCGCGTTCGTGGAGCTGGCGCGCAAGACCGCGCTGCGCGCGCGGGTCGAGAAGTTCATCACCTTCTCCGAGGGCTCGTTCCTGGAGCGGACTCCGCCGGCGCCCGGCGGCCTCCTCGTCGCCAACCTGCCCTACGGCGAGCGCATCGGCCGCGGGCAGCTCGAAGGCCTGTGCCGGGACGTCGGGCGGACGCTGCGGGAGCGGTTCGCCGGCTGGCGGGCGGCCCTGCTGGTGCCGGCGGAGACGCCGCGGGACGCCTTCGGGATGGCGCCCGCCCGAGAGATCCCGCTCATGAACGGCGCGCTGGAGGTCAGGCTGGACCTCTTCGCCGCGGTGCACCCATGCCTCTGATCGAACACCACTTCCTCGCCGAGGCCTTGGGCCAGCGCCTGCGCCTCGTCGCGGCGGCAGGCCTCTTCAGCGCCGACCGCCTCGACGACGGGACGCTGCTGCTGCTGCAGAACCTGCCCAGCGCCACCGCGCCCCGGACCCTCCTCGATCTGGGTTGCGGCTGCGGCGGGCTCGGCCTGCCCATCGCCGCGGCGCACCCGACCGCCAAGCTCCTGCTGGTCGATCGCGACCTGCTGGCGGTCCGCTATGCCCAGCGCAACGCGCGAGAGCACGGCCTGAACAACGTCATCTGCGCCGGGAGCCTGGGCTATCGCGACGTCGGCAGCGCGCCCTTCGACTGGATCCTCTGCAACGTCCCGGCACGCATCGGCCGCGACGCCATCGCCGCCTTCGCCAAGGGCGGAGCGGCGCGCCTGCAGAGCGGCGGAGAGCTGCGCTTCGTCGTCATCCGCGACCTCGGACCGGTGGTGGCCGAGGTCCTGGCCGCGCAGGGCCTCGAAGGCCGCCGGGCCGCCCAGAGCGCGCGGCACGAGGTCTGGGCCATCGCACCTCGGGACGGCGCCTGCGCCCCCGCGGAGGACGACACCATCTATCTGCGCGATCGGGTGAAGGTCGGAGACCTCGAGCTGGATCGCCCCGCCGACATCTCCGAGGACCCCGGGCACCAGCGCGAAGGGCTGCCGCTGCTCCTGTCCTGCCTGCCGTCGAAGCCGGGGGCGCGGGCGCTGGTCTGGCGCGGCGGCTACGGCGCCGTCTCCCGGACCCTGGCCCGACGCGGCGCGAAGGTGCTCGCCGCCGACCGCGACCTCCTGGCCCTCTCCTTCACCGGCCGCAACGCGCAGGGCACGGTCGAGCTGCGGCCCGCCGCGACCCTCGAGGAGCTGGCCGAGCCGCCCTTCGACACCGCTGTCGCCGAGGTCCAGCCGGCGTTCGGCGACGCCGGCGCGCTCCAGGAATGGAAGGCGCTGGCGAGCCGGGTCCGACCGGGCGGCACGGGGGTCTCGCTCGGCCCCACCCGCCTCGTCGAGGCGGCCTTGCGCAAGGGCGCCGCGGACGGGCACACCAAGCTGGCTTCGCACGGGGGATGGACGGTCGTGAGGCTGCGGGTTCCGGCCCGGTAGAAGACAGGGCCCGCCCCCTCCCCTCCCAAACTTGCCGGCTCGTGCCCTCTGCCTCGAACGACCTCGGCTGCACTGACTGGCTCGCCTCCTGCTCCACGAGGGAGGGGCGATACCTGGTGCTTGTCGCGGCCTCCTCGGAATCCGTGGGCGTGTCTACCTGAAGGGAGAAGGAGCAAGGAAATCCGGGTCGAACACGATGACCCGCGGAGGCTCCGGAACCTCATCCCAATCTTCGTCGGCCACGGCTTCCTGGATTCGGACCAGGACTGCGTCGGTGCGGTGCAAGACCTCGTCGTTGGTGAAGCGCAGGACGCGGATGCCGTTCTCCTCCAGGAATTCGGTCCGGATTTCGTCCCTCATCTCCGCCTGCGCCGTCCAATGCACTGGGCCATCGACTTCAATCGCCAGGCGACTGGCCGGGCAGAAGAAGTCGAGGATGAAGGGCCCGAATTGGTGCTGCCGCCGGAACTTCCAGCCGTCGAGTTGCCGTCCCTTCAGCAGTTCCCACAGCCTTCGTTCCGCCGGCGTTGCATTCCGCCGAAGCTCTCTGCACCGCTCGCGCAGCGAAGCACTCCGCAGTTCTCCTCGGTAGTTCACGTCGTCCCCCCTCTCGCAGGTCCTGATCACTTCTACCTCGCGACTCCGACACTCTTCCGCCCCGAGTTCCGGGAAGATCCTGGGAGGCGGCCGCCGGCAACCCACGAACTCCCTCTCCCTCGCAATTCGAGAGACGAGCCGATGCAGAGCTCGGGACCGAGCCGAGGCAGAGCGTGCGCGCCGGCAAGAATGGGAGAGGGCCGGGGTGAGGGCATTTTTCCTCGAGCGCCGCGCTCCCGTCCTCCTCGCCGCCAGCAACCCACGGACCCCCTCTCCCTCGCAATTCGAGAGACGAGCCGATGCAAAGCACGGGACCGGGCCGAGGCAGAGCGTGCGCGCCGGCAAGAATGGGAGAGGGCCGGGGTGAGGGCTTTTTTCCCAGCGCAGCGCCGCCCCTCTTGCCCTCCTCTTGCCCTCCACTCGACCGACCGCCGGGAAGAGTGCCCCCCGCTCCCGTGGACGGCTATGATTCGCGCGCCACCAGTGTTCCCCATCTCTCTGGAGGTCGCTCCCATGTCCGCCTTGACCACCTCGCCTGCCTGGCAGGCGCTCTCCCGCCATCACCAGGCCGTCCGCGACGTCCACCTGCGCACCCTCTTCGCGCAGGACCCCAAGCGCTTCGAGCGCTTCTCGCGCCACTTCGAGGACTGGCTCGTCGACCTCTCCAAGAACCGCATCACCGAGGAGACGCTCAAGCTGCTCGTCGCGCTCGCCGACCAGGTCAAGCTCAAGGACCAGATCGAGGCGATGTTCTCGGGCCAGAAGATCAACCAGACCGAGGGCCGCGCGGTCCTCCACGTCGCCCTGCGCAACCGCCAGAACCGCCCCATCCTCGTCGACGGCAAGGACGTCATGCCCGACGTCAACGCCGTGCTCGGCAAGATGCGCGTCTTCACCGAGAAGCTGCGCTCCGGCGCCTGGAAGGGCGCGACCGGCAAGTCCATCACCGACGTCGTCAACCTCGGCATCGGCGGCTCGGACCTCGGGCCGCTGATGGTCTGCGAGGCGCTCAAGCACTACGCCCGCCTCGACCTGCGCGCCCACTTCGTCAGCAACGTCGACGGCACCCACCTGGCCGAGACCGTCAAGCGCCTCGACCCGGCCACCACCCTGTTCATCGTGGCCTCCAAGACCTTCACCACCCAGGAGACCCTCACCAACGCCAAGTCCGCCCGCGCCTGGATCGTCGAGGAGCTGGGCGAGGCCGCGGTGCCCAAGCACTTCGTCGCCGTCTCCACCAACGCCAAGGAAGTCGCCAAGTTCGGCATCGACACCGAGAACATGTTCGGCTTCTGGGACTGGGTCGGCGGCCGCTACTCGCTGTGGAGCGCCATCGGCCTGCCCATCGCCTGCTACGTCGGCATGGACCGCTTCGAGGAGCTGCTCGACGGCGCCTTCGCCATGGACGAGCACTTCCGCACCGCGCCCTTCGAGAAGAACGTCCCGGTCCTGCTGGCGCTGCTCGGGGTCTGGTACTCCAACTTCTTCGGCGCCGAGACGCACGCGGTGCTGCCCTACGACCAGTACCTGCACCGCTTCGCCGCGTACCTGCAGCAGGGCGACATGGAGTCCAACGGCAAGGGCACCGACAAGCAGGGCCAGCCGATCACCGACTACTCCACCGGTCCGATCATCTGGGGCGAGCCGGGCACCAACGGCCAGCACGCCTTCTACCAGCTCATCCACCAGGGCACGCGGCTCATCCCGGCGGACTTCATCGCCCCGGCGCAGAGCCACAACCCGGTCGGCGAGCACCACCCCATCCTGCTCGCCAACTACTTCGCCCAGACCGAGGCCCTGATGAAGGGCAAGACGGCCGAGGAGGCCAAGAAGGAGCTGGAGGCCGCCGGGCTCGCGCCGGACAAGGTCGCCGCGCTCTTGCCGCACAAGTGCTTCCCCGGCAACCGGCCGACCAACTCCATCCTGGTCAAGAAGTTCACCCCGCGGGCGCTCGGCTCGCTGATCGCGATGTACGAGCACAAGATCTTCACCCAGGGCG
This sequence comes from Myxococcales bacterium, assembly GCA_036504155.1. Classification (GTDB taxonomy): domain Bacteria; phylum Myxococcota; class Myxococcia; order Myxococcales; family UBA5297; genus JACRCT01. The sequence goes on along the minus strand of DASXVQ010000072.1, from coordinate 223,340 downwards.
TGCTCTGGAACGTCTTCAGCTTCGACCAGTGGGGCGTCGAGCTCGGCAAGCAGCTGGCCTCGAAGATCCTCCCCGAGCTGAAGGGCGAGGGCGGCGTCACCAGCCACGACGCCTCCACCAACGGGCTCATCGGCTTCTACAAGGCCTCGCGGTAGGCAGGTCGCTGGCGCGGAGGCCTGAACCGTTTGGCAGGCACGGAGGCCTGAACCGTTTGGCAGGCGCGGAGGCCTGAACCGTTTGGCAGGCGCGGAGGCCTGCCGCTCCGAGTCCGAGGCACCAAAGTCAAGGAGCACACCGTGGGCAAGAAGACCAAGAACCGCTGCATCGGCATCCTCACCGCGGGCGGCGACTGCCCGGGCCTCAACGCCGCCATCCGCGGCGTGGCCCGCGCCTCCCTCAGCGAGTACGGCACGAAGGTGATCGGCGTCCTCGACGGCTTCCGCGGCCTGGTCGAGAACCGCACCATCGCCCTCGACAACCACGCGGTCAGCGGCATCCTCACCCACGGCGGCACCATCCTCGGCACCTCCCGCGACAAGCCCCACAAGATGCAGATGGGCGACCGGGTCATGGACATGACCGCCACCGCCGTGGAGAACGCCCAGCGCCTCGGCATCGACACCCTGGTGTGCCTGGGCGGCGGCGGCACGCAGAAGAACGCGCTGGCGCTGCAGAAGGCGGGGCTGAACGTCCTCACCCTGCCCAAGACCATCGACAACGACGTGGCCGAGACCGACGTCTCCTTCGGCTTCGACACCGCGATGGTCATCGCCACCGAGGCCATCGACCGGCTGCACACCACCGCCACCAGCCACAACCGGCTCATCGTCTGCGAGGTGATGGGCCACAACGCCGGCTGGCTCGCCCTGGGCGCGGGCATCGCCGGCGGCGCGGACGTGGTGCTCATCCCGGAGATCCCCTACGACCTGTCCATCGTCGCCGAGCACCTGTTCGAGCGGCGGCGCAGCGGCAAGCGCTTCTCCATCATCGTCGTCGCCGAGGGCGCGCGCTCCATCGAGGAGCACGCCGCCGAGGAGAGGGCGCTGGCCAAGGCCAAGAAGGGCAAGGACAAGCCCAAGAAGAAGAAGGACAGCGACGAGGCGAGCGACGGCGATCCCGCGAGCGGGGTGGTGCCCATGCCGCCCCAGCCCAACGACGACGGGGCCCCGCACTTCCACCTGGTCCAGGAGCCGATGGCCAGCCGGCTCGCGCGGCAGCTGCAGCAGCTCACCGGCATCGAGGCCCGCGTGACCTCCCTCGGCCACGTGCAGCGCGGCGGCGGGCCCACCCCGGCCGACCGCGTGCTGTGCACCCGCCTGGGGACCCGCGCCGCCCAGCTGCTCGCCGACGGCGTCTCCGGGGCGATGGTGGCGGTCAAGGGCGACGGCTGCGAGCCGGTGCCGCTGGAGAGGGTCGCCGGGTTCAAGAAGATCGTCCCGATGGACCACCCCTGGCTGCAGTCCGCGCGGCTGGTCGAGACCTGCCTGGGCGACGACGCCTGAGGCAGCGACGAAAACGAATCGAGAAGCCCGATGGCCGTCACCCGCAGACCGGTTTCCACCCCGCCGCCGCCCCAGGCGCCCGCCCGCCCTCCGCCCGGCGCCGACGCCGGCCCCAGCGCCATCGCGGTCATCGACATCGGCTCCTCCGCCATCCGCGTGGAGATCGCCGAGGTCGGCCCCAGGGGCCTCAAGCTGCTGGAGAGCCTCAAGCGCGCCGTGCCGCTGGGCCGCGACAGCTTCAACAAGGGCAAGATCGAGCGGCGCACGCTCAACCTGGCCATCGAGGTGCTGCGCGGCTTCCAGGAGGTGATGCGGCCCTACGAAGTGCGCCAGGTCCGCGCGGTGGCCACCAGCGCGGTGCGCGAGGCCGGCAACCAGGAGCTGTTCGTCGAGCGCATCTACATGGCCACCGGCATCGCGGTGGAGGTGATCACCGGCGCCGAGGAGGACCGCCTGCTCTGGTCCGGCGTGCGCGACGCCTTCGGCCGCGAGGAGCGCGCGGAGCACCTCGACTCGCTCATCGTCGAGCAGGGCGCGGGCCACATCGACTTCGCCCGGCTGGAGGGCGGCGAGGTGGTCGCCGCGACCTCTCTCTCCCTGGGCACCCTGCGCCTGGCCAACGCGGTGGCCAGCGAGCGGCGCACCGGCGCCGCGGCGCTGGACCTGATGAAGCGCTTCGTCGGCTCCTCGCTGGACGAGGTCGAGCACCGCTTCCCGCTGCGCCGCATCGAGCACCTGGTGCTGCTGGGCGCCGACGCCCGCTTCGCCGCCGACCGGCTCTTCCCGGGCCAGGCCGGCCCCATCCGCACAGTCTCGCGGGCCGCGTTCCAGAAGTTCGCCAAGGCCGTCACCCCGCTGCGCCCGGAGGAGATCGCCACCCAGTACGGGGCGCCGATCGAGGAGTGCGAGTCGATCGTCCCCGGGCTGCTCACCTACTCCGAGCTGCTCAAGCGCACCCCGGCCAAGCAGGTGCTCATCCCCGCGGTCACGCTGCGCGACGGCCTGCTGCTGGACGTCGCCGCCGAGCACACCGGCCAGCAGCTCACCGAGCTCGACGCGCAGATCTACGCGTCGGCCGAGAACCTGGGGCGGCGCTACCAGTTCGACGAGGCCCACGCCCACCACGTGGCCGACCTCGCCAGCGTGCTCTTCGACGCGCTGGCCGGCGAGCACCGGCTGGGCCGCCGCGAGAGGCGCCTGCTGCGCGTGGCGGCGCTGGTGCACGACATCGGGCTGTTCGTCGGCACCAGCTCGCACCACAAGCACAGCGAGTACCTGGTGAGCGCCTCGGACATCTTCGGCGTGCGCGCCAACGAGAAGGCGATGGTGGCCTGCATCGCCCGCTACCACCGGCGCGCCCTGCCGGCGCTGACGCACCCCGGCTTCGCCACGCTCTCGCGCGAGGACCGCGCCACCGTCTCCAAGCTCGCCGCGCTGCTGCGCCTCGCCGACGCGCTGGACCGCGACTCGCAGCGCATGGGCCTGGCCCGGGTCGAGCTGCGCGACGACGAGCTCCTGCTCACCCCCGACCGCGACCAGGACCTGGCGCTCGAGCGCCTCGCGCTGCGGCAGAAGGCCGACCTCTTCGAGGAGGTCTACGGGCGCAAGGTGGTCCTCAACAGGAGCACGACGCCATGACCCCCAAGCCGGCCGTGTCCGACAAGGCCGCGGAGAAGCCCGCCGCGGAGAAGCCCGCCTCCGAGAAGCCCGTGGAGAAGCCCGGCGCGCTGGACGCCCCGGGCAACTTCATCAACCGCGAGCTCTCCTGGCTCTCCTTCAACACCCGCGTGCTCCAGGAGGCGCTCAACCTCGAGAACCCGCTGCTGGAGCGCCTGGCGTTCCTGGCCATCGTCGGCTCGAACCTGGACGAGTTCTTCATGGTCCGCGTCGGCAAGCTGCGCCGGGCCCTCGAGGACGAGCCGCACCACCGCTGCGCGGCCGGGATGACCCCCGCCGAGCAGCTGGCGGAGATCTCCAAGCGCGCGCGCGCGATGGTGGCGCAGCTCTACCGCGGCCTGCAGCAGGACGTGCTGCCGGCGCTGGGGCGGCGCGACATCAGCCGGGTGCGCCCGGAGACCCTGGAGCGCAAGGACGAGGCCATCGTCGAGCGCTACTTCGCCGACGAGCTGTTCCCGTCGCTGACGCCGGTCGCCATCCCCGACGACGAGGAGCGGCTGGAGGTCGCCGGCCTGGCCGTGCACTTCGCGGTGCGGCTGAGGGCCGAGGGCACGCGCGGCGAGGCCCGGAGCTGGGCGCTCCTGCCCCTGCCCCGCGCCTGGCCGCGCTTCTTCTTCCTGCCCTCCGAGGGCGGCCACCGCTACCTGCTGGTCGAGGACATCGTCCGCCACCACCTGGAGCGCTTCTTCCCCGGCTACGAGATCGAGGAGGAGGCCCTCTTCCGGGTCACCCGCAACGCCGACTTCGCCGTCGACGACGAGGAGGTGGGCGACCTGCTGGAGGCGATGGAGGACGTGCTGCGGGCGCGCAAGGAGAGCGACCCGGTCCGCCTGGAGCTGGAGTCCGAGGCCTCGCCCGAGATGTGCGCCTGGCTGTGCAAGCACCTGGGGCTCGACCCGGTGCGCGACCTCTACGCCATCGACGGGCCGCTGGACCTCAAGCCGTTCATGAAGTTCGCCTCGCGCCTGGACGGCAAGGGCCTGCACTACAAGCCGTTCGAGCCGCAGCCGATCTCCGCCTTCGACGGCGCGCCCTCGCTCTGGCACGCCATCCGCGAGAAGGACGTGCTGGCCCACCTGCCCTACGAGTCCTTCCGGCCGGTGGTCGACCTGGTCGAGGCCGCCGCCGACGACCCCAGCGTGCTGGCCATCAAGCAGACGCTGTACCGCACCAGCGCCGACTCGCCGATCATCGCCGCCCTGGAGCGCGCCGCGCTCGCCGGCAAGCAGGTGGCGGTGCTGGTGGAGCTCAAGGCGCGCTTCGACGAGGCCCAGAACATCGCCTGGGCCAAGCGGCTCTCCGAGGCGGGCGCGCAGGTCATCTACGGCGTCGTGGGGCTGAAGACGCACGCCAAGCTCCTGCTGATCGTGCGCCGCGAGCCGGACGGCGTGCGCCGCTACGTGCACCTGTCGACCGGCAACTACAACGACCAGACCGCCACCCGTTACGAGGACGTGGGGCTGTTCACCTGCGACGCGGAGATCGGCGCGGACGCCTCGAACTTCTTCAACGCGGTCACCGGCTACAGCGACCCGCGCGAGTGGCGCCAGCTGGTGGTGGCGCCGACCGGGCTGCGCGAACGGCTCAGGCAGCTCATCGAGCGCGAGATCTCCCGGTCGTCCAAGGAGGACCCCGGGCTGATCATGCTGAAGATGAACTCGCTGGTGGACCCAGGGCTCATCGAGGCGCTGTTCGAGGCGGCGCGGGCCGGGGTGCGCGTGAAGCTGTGCGTGCGCGGCATCTGCTGCCTGCGGCCGGGGGTGAAGGGCGTCTCCTCCAACGTCGAGGTGGTGAGCATCGTCGACCGCTTCCTCGAGCACAGCCGGCTCTTCTACTTCAGGAACGGCGGCGCCGAGGAGATCTGGGGATCCAGCGCGGACTTCATGCCCCGCAACCTCGACCGCAGGCTGGAGCTGATGTTCCCGGTGCGCGACGAGGCCGCGCGACGCTCGCTCGTCGGCTTCCTCAACCTGTGCTTCGACGACAACCAGCGCGCCTGGCGGCTCAAGCCGGACGGCACCTGGGAGCGCGCGGTCGGCGCCAAGGGCAAGCCCGCGCGGCGCGAGCAGGACGTGATGATGGAGGAGGCCGTCGCCCGGGCCGAGGCCGCGCGGGTCAAGCGGCTGTCGGTCTTCCGGCCGCAGGGGCCGGGGACGGCGCCCGGGGTGAAGTGACGCACTTCGCTCGTCCCCTCTGTTGAGCGACGGGTGGGTAGTGCCCGGCCTCCGTGCCGGGGTTGTGTCGGTCGTGTCGGTCGGTCGTGTCGTTTCGGTCGAGCACCCGGTCACGACCGTCCCCTCTCTCGAGCGACGCGCGGGTGGTGCCCGGCCTCTGTGCCGGGGTCGCGTCGCGTCGGTCGTTTCGGTCGAGCGACCGGTCACGACCGTCCCCGCCACCGAGGGCGGGCTCTACCCCCCGCCAAAAGCGACAGGCCCCAGCCTTTCGGGCCGGGGCCTGCAGCTTCAAAGCCCGGAGCCTGGGTTAGCGCTTCGCCTTCTTCGCGGGCTTCTTCGCCGCGCGGACGGCCTTGCGCGCCGGCTTCTTGACGATCTTCTTCACGGGCTTGCGGGCGGCGGTCTTCTTGGCGATCTTCTTGGCAGGCTTCTTCGCGGGCATCTTCTTCTCCGGTTTCTCCGTCGCGTTGCGCCAGAAGGCCTCGAAGTCATCGAGGTCGTAGCACGCGCCGTGGATGGGACGCTGGCCACCGACGATCACGTCGCTGGGCACCGCGTCGATGTGATAGCGGTCCGCCAGGGCCGGGTCCTCGTCGACATCGACGAGCTCGGCCTGCAACCGCGGGTGCTTCTCTCTCAACAGATGAAACGCACGTTCCGAGGCGGGGCAGAACGGGCACCACCTCGCTGTGAAGTGAATGAGCTTCGTAGCGACCTCCTCCCTTGTCACCCCTGGTCTCCTCCGAGCTTCTGGCGCAGCTCCTTCAGCTGCGCCTTCCGCTCGTCGCTGACTTCGGGGTAGTCCAGGTCCAGCTCCTCGAGCCGCTTGGCGATGACTTCGGCCACCGCCACACGGGTGTACCACTTGTTGTCCGCAGGGATCACATACCACGGGGCGTGCTTGGTGCTCGTACGCTTGAGCATCTCCTCCTGCGCCTCGGCGTAGTCGTCCCAGCGCGCCCGCTCCTTGACGTCGTTCTCGCTGAACTTCCAGTTCTTCGAAGGCTTGTCCAGCCGCTTGAGGAACCGCTTGAGCTGGGCCTCGTAGGAGACGTGCAGGAAGAACTTGATGGGCAGGATGCCGTTGTGGACGAGGTACTTCTCGATGCCGTTGATGTCCTCGTAGCGGTGCTTGAACAGGTCCTTGTGGCAGCTCTTGGGCAGCTTCTGCTTCTCCAGGAACTCCGGGTGGACCTTCACCACCAGGACCTCCTCGTAGTAGCTGCGGTTGAAGATGCCGATGCGGCCGCGCTCGGGCATGCGCTGCATGAAGCGCCACATGTAGTCGTGGTCCAGCTCCTCGGCGCTGGGCGTCTTGAAGGCGTAGACCTGGCAGCCCTGCGGGTTGACCCCGCTCATCACCGACTTGATGGTGCCGTCCTTCCCGGCGGCGTCCATGGCCTGGAAGATGAGCAGCACGCCCCAGCTGTCCTGGGCGTAGAGCTTGTCCTGCAGCTCGGCCATTTTCTCCTTGCTCTTCTCCAGCCGCGGGGCGGCCTCCTCCTCGTCCTTGAAGCCGTCGGTCGAGTTGGGGTCCTGCGCCTTGAGGCTGAACTTCTTGTCCCAGGGAACCCTCAGGTGGTCGATGTTCATTCGGGATCCGCTCGGGGCCTTCGGGTGGTTCGCCGGGCTTGGGGCCGGCGGGACTTTCCTATCCTAGTGGAAGCAGCGCGTCGCGCGCTCGGCGAACTCGGCGGGCGACCTCTCGAAGACCTTGCGAGAGCTCCGCGCCAGGACCCGCAGGCGCGCGCTCACTTCCTGGTCCAGCGCCTCGAGCAGCGCCGCGGGCCGGGCCTTCGCCAGCTCCCGGGCCCGCAGCCGGGCGCAGCGGCGCAGGAGCGTCAGGTCGGTGATCTCGCCCAGCGCTTCGGCCAGCTCGGCCAGCTCGCGCCGCGCCCGCCCCGGCTTGCCCCCGCCGGCGGCGTCGAGCAGCTCCAGCTGGTAGCGCAGCTCCTTGACCCGCTTGCGGAAGGCGTGGACCTCGAGGTCCTCGCAGGAGCGGAAGGCGCGCTTGCGGGCGCGCCGGGTGCGCCGGTAGCTGCGCTCCAGGCCCGCGCGCAGCTCGCGCCAGCGCACCTTCAGAGGCAGGCAGCCGACGAGGCGCCCGGGCATGTCCGAGACGAGCTGCAGGCTGCGTCGCAGCTCCAAGTGCGGCGCTCCGGCGACCGCGGTCTTGCCCTCCGCGCGGAGCAGCCGCGCCAGCGCCGTGCGCGCCGGCCGGGAGGCGCGCTCGTCGGGCAGGCTCGCCAGCGTGGCCAGGAGGACGGCGGCATCGCGCAGCGGCGAGGTGCCGCGCAGGGCCATGCGCAGGTCGTGGACCAGGGCGCGGTAGCACTCGTCGCCCAGCACCGGCCGCGCCAGGCGGACCACGGCCCGCGCCCGGCGCAGCGCCTTGCGGTACTCGTGGACCGCGCGGACCGGATCGTCGACGGCCGCGTCGGCCATGGCGCCGGCGTAGGCGACGACGCCGGCGAACGCGGCGCCGAGCCCGATGCGCAGCGGCAGCCGATCGTCGAGCGCGAGCCGTCCCAGCTCCGGCGCCCGCTCCTTCTTCGTCTGGCCGCTGCGTTCCACAACCCGACCCCGCTTGGATGACCGAATGTGAAGCTCTTATCATGCCGCGACCGCCGCCGAACCGGACCAGGCGGGAGACGGAGACGCCGATGCTGCTCTACCTGATGCGCCACGGCCTGGCGGCAGACGCCGCGGGCGCCGGCCCCCGCAGCGATGCCGAGCGGGCGCTCACCGCCGAAGGCCGCGTGCGCGTGGAGAAGGTGGCCGAGGCCCTCGCCGACGTCGGAGTGGAGCCTGGGCTGATCCTCACCAGCCCGCTGGTGCGCGCGCGGGAGACCGCGGAGATCGTCGGACGGCAGTTCCCCAAGGCCAAGGTGAAGACCACCGCGCACCTGGCCCCCGGCAGCGCCGCGGCCGACCTCGTCGAGGAGGCCGCTTCGTCGCGCGCGAAGGCGGTCCTCTGCGTGGGGCACTCGCCTCAGTTGGAGATGGTGGTCTCCAAGGTCTGCGCCGGCGTGGAGTTCCCCATCTGCGAGCTGAAGAAGGCCGGCGTCGCCTGCCTGGACGTCGAGGGCTACAGCAGGCGCGGCGTCATCCGCTGGGTGCTGCCGCCGGGGCTGGTGCGCAAGCTGCGGCGAGGCGGGGGTTGAAGCGCCCCGCCTCTTGTTGGGATGCCGGCTGAAGCCGGCTGGCTCGGCGGTGCCGGCCGGTGATCTGTCCGCTCGCTTCTCAGCCCGCGCAGCGGGCTTAGTCCGGGTTCAGCACCGTCCCAAGAAGAGCCGGGGCGCTTCAGCCCCCGGCTCTCGCCCGCGCCGGTGGCCCATGGATCGTTCGACCCACGCGGCAACGCGCCAGGTTCGGTCCGGTGTTCGTTCGTCCCGAAGGCAATGTCGGACACGGGTGATACGGAGGAGCCACAACGCAGTTGGAACGAGGGGGGGTGCTCATGTCTTTCTTGAAGCTCTACGTACACCTCGTGTGGTCCACCCACGAGCGGCAACGACTCGTCACAACGGATGTCGAAGGACGCCTCTGGGCGCTCGTCGCGGCTCGGTGCAACGCGCTGGGCGCACGCGCCGTCCGGGTCGGCGGCATGCCGGACCATCTTCATGTGCTGGCGGAATTCCCTCCGGACTTGGCCCTGTGCAAGCTGGTGCGCGACTTGAAGGGCGGGTCCTCGCACGCCATGAGCCACGTCATCCTGCCCGGGCGTCCGTTCCGATGGCAGGACGGCTACGCCGCCTTCACCCTGCGCAAGGAAGACGTCCCTGTCGTCGGCAGGTACATCCTCGACCAAAAGAGGCACCACGCGCAGGGTACCGCCTGCTCGGATTGGGAACTGCCCGAGCGAGTCCGTTACGTGGCTGCTGCGGCAGCAGGACCAGCCGGGGACCGCACGTTCGAGGAATCCGCGGTGCGTCCGTTGCCGGGCCATCCGTTCACCGACCTTGCGGTCGCCGGCGCCAATTGGGTTGGCGGCAATCCGTTTGCCGGGGGTAGACCGGTCGCCGGGGGCTGAAGCGCCCCGCCTCTTGTTGGGATGCCGGCTGAAGCCGGCTGGCTCGGCAGTGGCGGCCGGTGATCTGTCCGCTCGCTTCGGCAGCCCGCGCAGCGGGCTTCATCGGGGTTCAGCACGGTCGCAAGAAGAGCCGGGGCGCTTCAGCCCCCGGCTCTCGCCGCGCTCTCCCGGGGTCGGGTAGGAGAAGACCCCGGGAACCCTCCCGCGGCCCGGACGCTTGGTCCAAGGCGACCGCGGGAAGGCCCCGGGCAACCACCCCTCGAAAATCCCGAGAACCGCCCCGCAGCCCGGACGCGTGGTCCAAAGGCGGCCGCGGAGAAGCCCCGGGCAAACCCTTCAATCCCACCCCTTGGAAAGACCTCGGGAACCCTTCCGCGGTCCGGACGCTTGGTCCAAGGCGACCGGGTCGAGCCCCGAGGAAAAACTCATGCCGTCGCGTTCTTCAGGTCGACCTCGAACGTCGTGCCCTGGTCCGCGACGCTGCTCACCTTGGCGTCGCCGCCGTAGAGCTGGGCGATCTTCTTGACCGTGGAGAGCCCGAGCCCGCTGCCGACGATGCCGCGCGTCTTCTCGTTCTTGATGCGCACGAACTCCTTGAACAGCCGCGCCAGCTCCTCCGGCGACATCCCGATGCCCGTGTCGGCGACCTTCAGGTAGGCGCCGTCCGGCCGAGGCTCGACGAACACGTCGGCGCGCCCGCCGTCGCGGTTGTACTTCACGGCGTTGGTCACCAGGTTGTTGAGCACCAGGTCCATCTCGCTCTTGTCGGCGGTCATCGTCACCGGCCCGGGCGCGTGCAGCTCGAGGGTGATCTTGCGGCGCTCGGCGTCGGCGCGGACCGTCTCCAGCGAGCCCAGCGCGACCTCGCGCAGGTCCACCTTCTCCAGCTCGCGCTTCTTCTGCCCGCTCTCGATCTTGGTCATGTCCAGCAGGTCGAGGATGAGCTTGCGCATGCCGCCCAGCCGCACCAGCGAGCGCTCCACCATCGGCGTGTAGCTCTCGAGGTCGCCGCCCAGCGACTTGTCCTGCATCGCCATCAGGTAGCCCTCGACCGCGGCCAGCGGGGCCTTCAGCTCGTGGCCCAGCACGCTGATGAACTCGAAGCGGATGCGCCGCTTCTCCTCGGCGTGCCGGCGGGCGGCGCGCTGGAGGACGACGTGCTTGCCGGCCTTGAAGACGGTGGCCCGCAGCTCGTCGGGCGTGAACGGCTTGGCCAGGAAGTCGAAGGCGCCGCGCTTGGTCGCCGCGACGGCCGTCTCCAGCGTGGCGTACGCGGTGATCATCACCGTGAGGACCTCGCGCTTGTCGGCGACGAGGCGGTTGAGCACGTCCAGCCCGCTCATTCCGGGCAGCTTGTGGTCGAGCAGCAGGATGTCCGGAGGCGACTTCTCGATCTTCTGCAGGGCCTCCTCGCCGCTCTCCGCCGTGTCCACCGCGAAGCCCACCTCGCCCTCCGGGGCCTGGCCCGAGGGGTCGGGGATCTTCACCGCGTAGCGCTCGAGGATGCGCGCCGCGCCCAGGCGCATGCCCGGCTCGTCGTCGACCATCAGCACGCGCAGCGGTTCGTGGGACATGGCGCCCTCGGCACTCCGGCGGGACTACTCGGCCTGCAGCAGCCTCGAGATCTCGTTGCGCAGCTGCTCGGCGCGCACCGGCTTGGTGAGGATGGCGTCGGCCTTGATCCAGCTGCGCTCCTCGCCGGTGGCGTTCTCGAACTCCAGGCCCGTCTCGCTGGTCACGGCGGTGACCAGGATGACCGGGGTCTTGGGGTTGCGCTTCTTGACGTGGTGGCAGAGCACGAACCCGGCGTCGAGGTACTCCATCATCAGGTCGGCGACGACCAGGTCGGGGTTGGCCTCGGCCAGCTTCTGGTCGGCCTCGCCCAGCCCTCCGGCGGTCACGACCTTGTACCCCGCGGACTCGAGCTGCATGCGGGTCTGGAGCAGGTAATCCTCGTCGTCGTCCACGAGCATGATGGTCTTGTTGGCGGTCTCGGCGTTCATGGCGTCTCCGGGGTGCTGCTTTTCAAAACTCCGTCGCCGGCCGGCGAGGCACGGTGACGGTGAAGGTGGTGCCGGTCGGGCCCTTGGCCGGCTCGGCGTTGGACTCCACGCGGATGTCTCCGCGGTGCATCTTCACGATGCCGTAGGTCACCGCCAGCCCCAGCCCGGTCCCCTTCCCCATCGGCTTGGTGGTGAAGAACGGCTCGAACAGCTTGCTCATGTTCGCCTGCGGGATGCCCATTCCCGAGTCCTGGACCCGGAACCAGACGTGCTCGGCGTCGCCGCCGGTGGTGACCACGATCGGCCCGCCCTCGGGCATGGCGTCGATGGCGTTGGCGATGAGGTTCGTCAGCACCTGCGCCATCTGGTCGCGGTCCAGCTCCGCCGAGGGATCGCCCTCGTGGTTGACGGCGATGGTCACGCCCTCGCGCCCCTGGAAGGCGTGCACGCTGTGCTCCACCAGCGCCGGCAGGTCCACCGGCTGCAGCATCACCTTGTTCTGGCGCGCGAAGTTCAACAGCCCGGCGACGATGCGTTTGCAGCGGTCGGCCTGCGCCGCGATCATCCCCAGGTCCTCGCGCTGCCGCGAGCCGGTCGGCGTGTCCTCGAGCAACAGGTGGGCGTACATCAGCACCACGCCCAGCGGGTTGTTCACCTCGTGGGCGATGCCCGCCGCCAGCTGCCCCATGCTGGCCAGCTTCTCGGCGTGGATGAGCGCCTCCTGCGTGTCGGCCAGCTGCCGGTGGCTCACCGCCAGGTCGCCCAGCGCCTTGCGCAGCTGGTCGATGGTGTACGGCAGGCACATCTCGCTCTCGGCGAGCCCGGCGTGGATGGCCTTGGCGTGCTCGCGGCAGGTCTCGTAGCCGCAGGCGCCGCAGTTGAGCTCGTCCTTGAACTCGCTCTTGCCCATCCGCTCGAGGATCTCGGTCAGCTCGTCCACCGAGGCGTCGCCCATGCGCTGGTCGCAGGCCTGGAAGGAGCGGGAGAGCGCCAGGTGCTCGAACTGGTCGAGGGCCTTCTGCCAGGAGACCGGGTCGAAGCTGGACCGCCGGGTGGCCACGTACGAGCCCACCGCGGCGCGCCGGCTGTAGAGCGGCCCGGGGTTGGCGAAGCCGGGGCCCATGATGCAGCCGCGGCAGGCCAGCACGTCGAGCAGGTTGGTGTCGAGGTAGCCCTTCTCGAACTCCTCGATGGCCTCGAAGACGCCGGCGCGGCCGTCGGCGCTGACCACCCGCTGGCTGGCGAGGTCCTCGTCGATGTTGGCGGCGACCAGCAGCCCGCGGGTGATGGGGAACAGCCGGCCGTTGGAGGCCAGCGGCGGGTCGAAGTCGCTGGGTGGCGAGCTCTCGGGGGCGACCTTCGCCTCCTGGAACCACTCGCGCAGCTCGAGGAAGGTCAGCGCCGCCTGCACGTCGCCCTCCACCAGCTTGCTGAGCGCCTCGCGCTTCTTGGCGATGCACGGGCCGATGAAGACCACCTTCACGTCGTCGCCGTGCACCTGGCGGGCGACGCGGGCGGTGGCGATCATCGGCGAGACGATGGGCGCCAGGTTGGGCACGAGCTTGGGGTGGTAGCGCTCGACGTAGCCGATGACCGCCGGGCAGGTGCTGGCGATCCACCGGCGCAGCGGGTCGCGGTCGAGCAGCTGCTTGTAGGCCCGCGCGACCAGGTCCGCCCCGAAGCCCACCTCCATCACGTAGGAGAAGCCGAGCGCGCGGATCATCCCCACCAGCTTGGGGTACGGCAGGCCCGGGAACTCGGCCGGGAAGCTGGGGGCGACGATGGCCGCGACCTTGCGGCCCCTCTTGAGCATCCCCTGCACGACCTCGACGCAGCGGCGGAACTGCTTGGCCCCCTGCGAGCAGACCTTCACGCAGTTGCCGCAGCCGATGCACCGCTCCTCGATCACCGCGGCCTGTCCGCTCTTGATGCGGATGGCCTTGGCGGGGCACTCGCGCACGCAGGTGTAGCAGACGCGGCAGCGCTCCTTGATGGTCGAGATCAGCGGGATGTCGTGCAGGGCTTCCATGGCGGGTCCGGCTCGGCCGGGGGCTCTCCTACTTCACGACCTGGCGGGCCTCGTAGTGGGTGTGCAGCAGCTCGTGGCTCTTGTGGCCCAGCGGCTTGCCCAGGAACTCCGTGTAGAGGCGCTGGACTCCGGCGTTGGCGTGGCTGGTGCGCAGCGCCTCCTCGCGGTCGATCTTGTAGAGCGCCTGCATGCGCGCCTTGACCGCCTCCAGGTCGGCGCCGATGGGCTGGCCGCCGCCGGCGATGCAGCCGCCGGGGCAGGTCATGACCTCGACGAAGTGGTAGGGGCTCTTGCCGGCGCGGACCTCGTCGAGGATCTTGCGGGCGTTGGTGAGCCCGCTGACCACCGCCACCTTGAGCGTGGTGTCGCCCACCGGGACGTCGGCCTCCTTGACGCCGGTCAGCCCGCGCACCGGCTGCACCTTGAGGTTCTCCAGCTCCTTGCCGGTGACCAGGAAGTGCGCGCTGCGCAGCGCGGCCTCCATCACTCCGCCGGTGGCGCCGAAGAGCTTGCCGGCCGTCGAGCGCTCGCCGAAGGGAGTGTCGGCGCCTTCCGGCTCGATGGCGTGCAGGTCGATGCCCTTGAGCTTGATGATGCGCGCCAGCTCGCGGGTGGTGAGCACCAGGTCCACGTCGGCCAGGTCCCCGCGCCCCATCTCGCCGCGGCCCGCCTCGAACTTCTTGGCGGTGCAGGGCATGACCGAGACGGTGAAGATCTTCGCCGGGTCCAGCTTCTCGCGCTCGGCGAAGTAGCTCTTGATGATCGCGCCCATCATCTGCTGCGGGCTCTTGCAGGTGGACAGGTTGCCGATCAGGTCCGGGTAGTACTCCTCCACGAACTTGATCCACCCCGGCGAGCAGCTGGTGAACATCGGCAGCTTGGCCCCGGCGGCCACCTTGCCCAGGCGGTCCACCAGCTCGCTGCCCTCCTCCATGATGGTCAGGTCGGCGGAGAAGCCGGTGTCGAAGACGCGGTCGAAGCCGAGGCGCCGCAGCGCCGCGTTGAGCAGCCCGGCCACGTCGGCGCCCGGCTTGAGCCCGAACAGCTCGCCCAGCGAGACCGAGACCGCCGGCGCCACCTGGACGACCACCGTCTTGTCCGGGTCGTCGATGGCGTCGAGCATGTGCCGCCAGTGGCTCTGCTCGGTCAGCGCGCCGGTGGGGCAGACCATGATGCACTGCCCGCAGTTGATGCAGCTGGACACGTTCAGGCCCTGGTCGAAGACCGTGCCCACCCGGGTCTTGCTGCCGCGGCCGATGAAGTCCAGCGCCGCGACGCCCTGCACCTCCTCGCAGACGCGCACGCACTTGCCGCAGAGGATGCACTTGGCGGGGTCGCGCACCACCGAGGTGCTGGAGGCGTCGATCTTGTAGTCGTTCTTGGCCCCGGCGTAGCGGCGCTCGCGCACCCCCAGGTTCTCGGAGAGGGTCTGCAGCTCGCAGTTGCCGTTGCGGCCGCAGTAGAGGCAGTCGTCGGGGTGGTTGGCGAGCAGCAGCTCGACGATGGTCTTGCGCGCCCGCACCGCCCGCAGGGTGTGCGTCTTGACCTTCATGCCCTCGCGCACCGGGAAGGCGCAGCTGGGCACGAGGTTGGGGGCGCCCTCCACCTCCACCACGCACATGCGGCAGGCGCCGGTGGGCAGCATGCCTTCCATGTGGCACAGCGTGGGGACGTGGACGCCCGCGCGCTTGAAGGTGGCGAGCAGCGTCTCGCCCGAGCGGGCCTCGACCGTCTTGTTGTTGACCTCGATGTTGAACGTCGCAGTCATGGGGGGTCTCTTTTGTCAGGCGGCGAGGATGGCGTCGAAGCGGCAGGTGTCCACACAGGCGCCACAGCCGATGCACTTGACCTGGTCGATCTCGTGAGGCTGCTTGACCTGCCCGCGGATCGCGCCCGCGGGGCACCCCTTCACGCAAACGCCGCAGCCGGTGCAGGTGTGGGCGTCGATGGAGTAGCTCAACAGCTCGGTGCACACGTGCGAGGGGCAGCGCCGCTCGTAGATGTGCGCCTCGTACTCGTCGCGGAAGTACTTGAGCGTGGAGAGCACCGGGTTGGGCGCGGACTG
This sequence comes from Myxococcales bacterium, assembly GCA_036504155.1. GTDB lineage: Bacteria > Myxococcota > Myxococcia > Myxococcales > UBA5297 > JACRCT01. Next base: position 207,857 of record DASXVQ010000072.1, on the reverse strand, counting down.
GCCCAGGCCGCACAGGCTGGTGTCCTTGATGACCCCGGCCAGGCGCTGCAGGGACATCACCCCGTGCATGCGGTGCAGGGCGTCGATGCCCTTCTCGGACTTGCGGCCCTCGGTGATGGAGGTGAGCACCTCCAGCATGCGGCGGGTGCCCTCGCGGCAGGGGATGCACTTGCCGCAGGACTCGCGCTGGATGAAGTCCATGAAGAACTTCGCCACGTCGATCATGCAGGTGTCCTCGTCCATGACGACGAGGCCGCCCGAGCCGATCATCGCGCCCACGCTCTTCATCGACTCGTAGTCGATGGGCTGGTCCAGCAGCACCGTGGGCAGGCAGGCGCCGGAGGGCCCGCCGATCTGCACCGCCTTGAACTTCTTGTCGTTGGGGATGCCGCCGCCGATCTCGAAGACGATCTGGCGCACGTTGGTGCCGTAGGCGACCTCCACCAGGCCGGTGCGGTTGACCTTGCCGGACAGGGCGAAGACCTTGGTGCCCTTGCTCTTGCCGGCGCCGACCGAGGCGAACCACTCCGCGCCCTTGGAGACGATGCTGGGGACGTTGAAGAGGGTCTCCACGTTGTTGATGACCGTGGGCTTGCCGAAGACGCCCTTGACCGCCGGGAAGGGCGGGCGGGGGCGCGGCATGCCGCGGCGGCCCTCGATGGAGTGCAGCAGCGCCGTCTCCTCGCCGCAGACGAAGGCGCCGGCGCCCTGCTTGACGTGGATGTCCAGGCTGAAGCCGGAGTCGAGGATGTTCTTGCCCAGCAGGCCGTAGGCCTTGGCCTGGTCGATGGCGGAGAACAGGCGGCGCACGGCCAGCGGGTACTCCGCGCGGATGTAGATGTAGGCCTTGGTCGCGCCGATGGCGTAGGCGGCGAGCACCATGCCCTCGAGGAGGCGGTGCGGGTCGCCCTCGATCTCCGCGCGGTTCATGAACGCGCCGGGGTCGCCCTCGTCGGCGTTGCAGACGAGGTACTTCTGGTCGGCGGACTCCTTGGCGGCGAACTTCCACTTGGTGCCGGCGGGGAAGCCGGCGCCGCCGCGCCCGCGCAGGCCGCTGGCCTCGACGACGTCGGCGACCTCGGCGGGGGTCTTGGCGCGCAGCGCGTCGGCCATGGCGCGGTAGCCGCCGTGGGCGATGTACTCGTCGATGGAGGCGGGGTCGATGGTGCCGCAGTTGACGAGCACCCGGCGGGTCTGGGGCGCGAAGAACGGGTGCTGCTCGAAGAAGGGCACGCCCTCCCACGAGGTGTGGGCCGCGTTGCGCATCTGGGCGACGAGGTTCTCGAAGGGGACCTTCCCGGCGAGGACGTTGTCGAGCAGGCCGGGGACCTTCTCGGCGGTGATCTTGCTGAACGAGACGCGGGTGCGCCCGGGCAGCTGGACGTCGACCATCGGCTCGGCGGTGCACAGGCCGATGCAGGCGACCTCGACGACGTCGGCGTCGACCTTCTTGTCGGCCAGGTACTGCCGGACCGCGGCCAGGGTCTTGGCGGCGCCGGCGCCCAGCCCGCAGGTGCCGGTCCCGACGAAGACCACCGGGCGGGCGAGGGTCTCGCGGCGCAGGCGGGCGGCGCGGTCCTTGAGGGACTGCGCGCAGCGCGCGTCGGAGTGGCACTTGGGGCCCTCGGAGAGGCAGGCCACGAAGTCGTGGCAGGGCTTCTCGGGGGTGTGCCAGCACTGGTCGCAGCAGCGGGGGCGCTCGACGGTCATGGGGTTCGTGCTCGCGGTGCTCATGTCGCGGCCTTCCGGCGGTAGGGGTTCAGGATCCCGGTGACCTTCTCGGGGGCGACGCCGGCGTGGAACTCGCCGGCGACGGTGATGACCGGGGCGAGGCCGCAGGCGCCGATGCAGGCCACCACCTCGAGGCTGAAGAGGCCGTCGCGGGTGGTCTGGCCGGCCTGGACCTTGAGCGCGCGCTGCAGCGCGTTCTGCACGTTGGCCGAGCCCTTCACGTGGCAGGCGGTGCCGCGGCAGACCTGGACGTGGAAGCGGCCCTGGGCCTGGAAGCGGAACTGGTTGTAGAAGGTGGCCACGCCGTAGACCTTGCTCGCGGGGAGCTTGAGGTGCTGGGCGATGGCCACGATGGACTCGCGCGAGAGGAAGCCCTCGCTCTCCTGCACGGCCTGGAGCAGGGGGATGAGGTACTCGCGCTTGGCGTCGGGGAAGTTCGCGAAGACGCTCGCGAGCTTGCCCGGGGGCGGCGAGTGCTGAGGCCCGGCGGTGGGGGACGGGGAAAACATGGTCTATTGGCCTCCGGAGTTCGACGGCTTCACAGCCTGGCTGCGGCGGGCGAAAAAGGCGACCTTCTCCAGCGACAGCGTCAGATCCAGCTCTTCGACATGGACGTGCGCCGGCACCTTGAGGGAGTGCGGCGCGAAGTTGAGCAGCCCGCAGATGCCGGCGGCGACCAGGCGGTCGGCGGCGTCCTGGGCGGCGTAGGCGGGCACGGCGATCATGCCGACCCGGATGTTCTTGTCGCGGGCGATGGCGGAGATCTCCTCCACCGCGTAGCAGCGGCAGCCCTGGATGACCCGGCCGGCCTTGGCGGGGTCCTTGTCGAAGGCCGCGGTGACGGCGAGGTTGGGCCGCTGGCGGGAGACGTAGGCGATGATGGCGCGGCCCAGGTTGCCCAGGCCGAAGAGCGCGACGCCGGTCTCGCCGGGCCCGTCCAGGTGCTCGCCGATGCTCTTGATGAGCTCGGTGGTCTGGTAGCCGCGGTTGGGGCTGCCGGAGTAGCCGATGGCCATCAGGTCGCGGCGGACCTGGGCGGCGCTGACCCCGGTCTCGGCGGCGACCTGGTGCGAGTAGACGAACGGACGGCCTTCCCCCTGAAGGCGGTTCAGGCAGCGGCGGTACAGCCCGAGCCGTCCGATGGTCTTGTCAGAGGTCATATTTCACAGCCCTCGCGAGCCGGCCCAAAATTCGTGATGCTCTGAACGCCGTTACAACTTTCACGAGATATACTACTCCAGACGCAAACAGAGTCAAGCCGTTTTTGAACAGTTCGGGGAGCGTTTCACGACCCGCCCCAAGCCAGAACTCTCTTAAAAGTCCATAGCTTCGATTACTTCGATCCGGCTCCGGAAGCCTGCTCGGACCCCAAGCTCATGAGTTCCATCGTGAATCGCGACAGGTCACGGCCTTGGACCACCGGCTTTCGTGATTCGTGAATTCTTGTCACGAACTCGGCCGACTGAGGCACTGGGAGCGCTCGTTCCGGACCGGCAGTCAAACCTTGCGGCGACCGCCCTGCCCCACGCCCACTTTGCGGCCCATCGAGCGGATCCTCGCCTCGAGGCAGCCGGCGCAGGCCTCGGCCGTCTCGTTGATGCAGGCCTTGCCCGGGTAGATCTCGTACTTGGCCCGGTGGCGAACCGGAGTCAGGTTGGGCATCACCACGTTCGCCCCGCGCGAGAGGCCGAGCTCGCGGCCGCTCTTCTTGTTCAGGGTGGCGAGCGCCGTGGTCGAGGGGATGTTCGCGTCGGGGCGCAGCAGGCGGGCGAGGGCCACGACCTTGTAGGTCATCGCCTCGGTGTTGGGGACCTGGGCTCCGGGCGCCAGCCTCTCGCCGCCGGAGCCGAGCGGCGTCGCGGGGTGCTCGATGAAGGGCCCGACGCCGATCATGTCCAGGTCGAGCTCGCGGAAGAGCCCCAGGTCGTCCGCCAGGCTCTCGAAGCTCTGGCCCGGGATGCCGATCATCACGCCGCTGCCGACCTCATAGCCCAGCCGGCGCAGCGCCCCGAGCTGGGCGATCCGGTCGGAGACCGACTGTCCGGGCGCGGGCGGGTGGATGCGGTCGAAGAGGGCGCGGTCGCTCGTCTCGAAGCGCAGCAGGTACCGGTCGGCGCCGGCGTCGCGCCACAGGCGAAGCTCCTCGTCCGCCCGCTCTCCCAGGCTCAGGGTCACGGCGAGCCGGGTCTGCGTCTTGATGCGCCGGACGAGGTCCGCCACCCAGCCCGCCTCCAGGCCCGGGTCCTCGCCCGCCTGGATGACCAGGGTGCCGTAGCGGAACGCCTGGGCCTTGTCGGCGCAGGCGAGCACCTCTTCGGCGGTCATCCGGTAGCGCTCGACGGCGCCGTTGCCCGCCCGGATGCCGCAGTAGCCGCACTGCCGGCGGCAGTAGTTGGAGAGCTCGACGAGCCCGCGCAGGTGGACCTCTTCCCCCACCCTCGCCTGGCGCACGCCGTCGGCCGCCGCGAACAGCTCTTCCAGCCGCTCCGCCGACTCCTCGCGCAGCCAGCCGACGATCTCGTCGCGGGTGAGGTTCCGCTCCGCCAGGCTCACCGCGCGCCCGCCTTCCCCGCCCCCGCAGCGGCTCGGAACCGCTCGAGCGCCGCCGGGAAGGGCCCCAGCGCCCGCTCGAAGATGCCCAGGCTGTAGGCGATGGCGAGCCCGTAGTTGGTGATGGGCACCCGCTGCCGCCGCGCCCGCTCGATGCGCGAGAGCATCCCGCGCCGGTTGAAGGTGCAGGCGCCGCAGTGGATGACCAGCCGGAACGGCGTCAGATCCTCGGGGAAATCCTTGCCCTGGACGTGCTCGAACTCGAGCTTGCCGCCCACGAACTGCGTCAGCCACCGGGGGATCTTCACCCGGCCGATGTCCTCGCCGATGGGATGGTGAGTGCAGGCCTCGGCGACGAGCACGCGGTCGCCGGGCTTGAGGCTCTCCACCGCCAGGGCGCCCTCGACCTGGGAGAGCAGGTCGCCCTTGAAGCGCGCCATCAGGATCGAGAAGCTCGTCATCGGCACGCTGGGCGGGGTGTCGGCGGCCACCTTGAGGAAGGCCTGCGAGTCGGTGACGACCAGCTTGGGCGGCCGCGTCAGCCGGCCGAGCGCCTCCTTCAGCTCGCGCTCCTTGACGGTCAGCGCCATCGCGTCGGCGTCGAGCAGGTCCCGGATGGCCTGGACCTGCGGGAGGATGAGCCGGCCGCGCGGCGCCTCCTTGTCGATGGGGACGACCAGCACCGCCAGCTCCCCGGGGCCGACGAGGTCGGAGAGGATGCTCGGGTTGTCGATGAAGTCCTCGGGAGCGGCCGCCAGCAGTGCCTCGCGAAGCTCCAGCACTCCCTGCTGCTCCGAGGCCACCGTCTCCACGGCCCGAATCTTCCGCTGCGCCAGCGCCGCCACCCGGTCCGGCGCCGGCCCGCCCAGGTCCACCTTGTTGAAGACGGCGACCACCGGGACCTTGCGCGACTCGAGCTCGCCGAGAATCTGGTCCTCGAACGCGCCCCAGCGCCCCGCCTCGGCGACCAGCACACCCAGGTCGGTGCGGTCGAACACCTGCCGCGTCTTCTGCACGCGCAGCTCGCCGAGGGCTCCCTCGTCGTCGATGCCGGCCGTGTCAATGAAGAGCACGGGCCCGAGCGGCAAGAGCTCCATCGCCTTCTCGACCGGGTCGGTGGTCGTGCCCGCGGTCGGCGAGACGATGGACACCTGCTGGCGAGTGAGGGCGTTGAGCAGGCTCGACTTGCCGACGTTGCGGCGGCCAAAGAAGCCGATGTGCAGCCGCATCCCCTTCGGTGCTTCCGGCGTCATCCTCGTTCCCCTGCCCCACCCCGGACCCCGCCCCCTGAATCGGAGGATCCGAGACGGCAGACAGCCTCCGGGCTGATCAGCTCTTCGAACGCCTTGGCGTCCAGCACGCCTTCGGCCAACACCGTCTCGCGCACCGACCTGCCCGACTCGCGGGCCTTCCGGGCGATCTCGCTCGCCCGCTCGTAGCCCAAGGCAGGCACCAGCGCAGTGGCGGCGGCGGTCGAAGCCTCGAGGTTCCTGCGGCAGCGCGCCTCGTCGGCCCCCAGCCCCTCGACGCAGTGGCGGCGCAGGACGTCGCAGCCGCGCTCGAGCAGGTCCAGGCTCTCCAGCAGGCAGGCGGCGACGAGCGGCAGGAACGGGTTGAGCTCCAGGCTGCCCGAGGCGCAGGCGAGCGCGACGGTCGAGTCGAGGCCGAAGACCTTCATCGCGACCTGGCTGACCGCCTCGGGGATCACCGGGTTGACCTTGCCCGGCATGATCGACGAGCCCGCCTGGCGCTCCGGGAGGATCAGCTCGCCGAAGCCCGTCTCCGGTCCCGACGACAGCAGGCGCAGGTCCGAGCAGATCTTGAGCAGCGAGGCGGCGCAGGCCTTGAGGATGCCGCTGACCTCGACGAAGACGTCGGCGTTCTGGGTGTTCTCGACCAGGTTCTCGGCGCGGGCGAAGCCGACGGAGGTCTCCTCGCGCAGCGCGTCGACGACCCGGAAGATGAACTGGCGCGGCGCGGCGAGCCCGGTGCCGATGGCGGTGCCGCCGAGGTTGACGACCCGCAGCCGCTCCTCGCACTTGTAGATGCGCCAGCGGTCGCGCGAGAGCGCCTCGGCGTAGGCGCCCATCTCGCGGCCCAGGGTAGTGAGCACCGCGTCCTGCAGCTGGGTGCGCCCCACCTTGACCACGTGCGCGAAGGCCTTCTCCTTGGCCTGGAAGGCCTCCTGGAGCGCCACGACCGACTTCTCCAGCGCCTGGAGCCGGCGGATGGCGGCCAGCTTCAGCGCGGTCGGATAGGTGTCGTTGGTCGACTGGTGGAGGTTGAGGTCGCCGAGCGGCGAGACCCGTTCGTAGCGGCCGCGCGGCTCGCCGAGGATCTCGAGGGCCCGGTTGGCGAGCACCTCGTTGACGTTCATGTTGGTCGAAGTCCCCGCCCCGCCCTGCAGCTCGTCGACGACGACGTGCCGGTCGAGCTCGCCCGAGGCCAGCTCGCGGCAGGCGCGCTCGAGGGCGTCGGCCTTGGCGGCATCGTCGCCCCAGGCGCCCAGCGCGCGGTTGGTGCGCGCGCAGGCGAGCTTGACGGCCCCGTAGGCGCGGGCCAGCTCCGGGTGGACCGGGCGCCGGGCGATGGGGAAGTTCTCGCGGGCGCGCTCGGTGTGGATGCCCCAGAGCAGGTCGTCGCCGACCTCGAGCTCCCCCAGGAGATCTCGCTCTCTGCGCGCCATCCGACCGCCCGCCGGGGATCGGAATCCCCGGCTCCGTCGGCGAAGCCCCCTCGGGGCTCCGCGTCCTTACCGGTGCTCGAAGATGATCTTCTTGGTGTCGACGCCCGCGATCTTCCGCAGCCGCTTCATCATGTCGTCGGCGACCTTCTCGTCGCCCACCATCTCCAGGAGGATCAGCCCGTTCGGCCCGGCCTTGCCGCTGCCGACGTCGTTGAGCCCGAGGCGGGTGCGGATGTTCTTGCCGAAGTCCGTGAAGACCTGCTGCACGTGCGTCGCGTGCAGGACGCGGTCGGTGATGTGCACTCCGACGACGACGTGCTTCTCCTTCTTGGCGGCCATGTAGGGTCCTCCTCCCGTCGAGCTATCGACCATGAACTACCGACTATCGACTGCCTCTAGCAGCACACGTCCCTGCGCCCGGCCTTCACCTTCTCGAGCAGCTTGGTCGACACCTCGCGCTGCTTGGCGTCCATCTTCTCCAGCGTCTTGGCGATGAGCGCCTCGCCGATCTCGCGCGTCTGCGGGGTGGCGTAGTCGGCGAGGTACTCCTGGAAGGTGGAGAGCGCGTTCGGGTCGCAGTGGTACTTGATCTCCCCGGGCTTGGCCAACTCCATGAAGTCGGCGCCGGTGCGTCCCAGCCGGTAGCAGGCAGTGCAGAAGCTGGGCAGGTAGCCCATGGACGCGACGTCGCGCACCACCTCGTCGATCTCGCGGTGGTCGCCCAGGCAGAACTGCGCGGCGACGTCGTCCTGCTGCTCCTGGTAGCCGCCGGGGTTGGTCCGGCTGCCGGCGGAGATCTGCGAGACGCCCAGCGCGAAGCAGGCCCGCCGCGTCTCGGCGTTCTCGCGCGTGGACAGGATGAGGCCGGTGTAGGGCACCGCCAGGCGCAGGATGGCGACGATGCGCTTGAAGTCGTCGTCCGAGACCTGGCTCGGCGGGGCGAAGGCCATCGGCGAGCCGACCGCGGGCTCGATGCGCGGCACGCTGATGGTGTGCGGCCCGCAGCCGAAGGCCTGCTCGAGGTGCCGGATGTGCTGCAGCAGGCCCTGCAGCTCGAAGCGCCAGTCGGCCAGGCCGAAGAGCACCCCGATGCCCACGTCGTCGATGCCCGCCTCCATCGCCCGGTCCATCACCGTCACGCGCCAGTCGTAGTCCACCTTCTTGCCGGCCAGGTGGACGCGGGCGTAGGTCTCGCGGTGGTAGGTCTCCTGGAAGAGCTGGTAGGTGCCGATGCGCGCCTCCTTCAGGCGCTTGAACTGCTCGATCTCCAGCGGCGCGACGTTGACGTTCACCCGGCGGATCTCGCCCTTGCCGAGGCGCGTGGCGTAGACGGTGGTGATGCAGTCGAGCACGTAGTCGAAGCCGCGGCGCGGGTAGCTCTCGCCGGCCACCAGCAGCACCCGCTTGTGGCCCTGCTCCACCAGCGTCTTGACCTCGGCGGCGACCTCCGACTGGCTGAGCACCCGGCGCTTGAGCTCGGCGTTGTTCGCGCGGAAGGCGCAGTACTGGCACTCGTTGGCGCACAGGTTCGAGACGTACAGCGGCGCGAACAGGACCAGGCGCGATCCGTAGATCGAGTCCTTGACCCGGCTCGCCGCGGCGAACAGCTCCGCGGCCTGGTCCGGGCTCGACACCTGCGAGAGCACCGCCACGTCCGAGGCGTCGAGCCCCTTGAGCTCGAGCGCCTTGGCCAGCACGTCCTTGAGCCTCTGGGGGTCCAGCGGCCCTGCGGCGGCGGCCTGCAGGGTCTGCGCGATGCGCGCTTCGTCGATGAACGGGCTCTGATGCGAATCCATGGTGTACCTCTCCAGCCCTCCCCGTTCGGGTGGCCGGGCATGTAACGCCTGCCGGGCCAACTTGCCAAGCCCCCGGACGCGTCGTCCCCCTGGCGCTTATGGTGCCGATAAGACGCGGGAATGTAGCCCCCCGCCCGGGACTGCCGGTGCTTGACGGCATCCGGGGCGACAGCTAATTAGGCGACCTGTAATCGCGCCCGCGGGGCTAGCAGACCTGCCTTGGGACCTACTGCTGGAGGGAGCACCATGAAGGGTGGCAAGTACCAGATCCTCTGCGTCGACGACGACCAGGACATCCTGCAGACCCTGAAGATGATCCTGGAGAAGAACGGCTACGTGGCGGTCCAGGCCTCCAGCGCCGAGGAGGGCTACCGGAAGTACCAGGAGTCCCAGCCGGACTTCGTCCTCGTCGACCTGATGATGGAGCAGATCGACTCGGGCACGAACCTCGTCACCAAGATCAAGGCGCTGGGCAGCAAGGCGCCCATCTACATGCTCAGCTCCATGGGCGACGAGATGTCGCAGACCACCAACGTCAACAAGCTCGGCCTCGACGGCGTGTTCCAGAAGCCGATCGACCCCAAGACGCTGGTCGCCACGCTGAAGGCCAAGCTGAAGTAGCCCACTCTTTCCGCTCTTGCCCGGGCTAGACTGGCGGCGATGGGGGACCTTCCCACGCCGCCCGCACAGCCTGGCGCGCCCGCTGCCTCGACCGCGACCCTGGCGAACCCCGCCGGGGCCGCCCCGGCCGTCGTGCAGCCGCCGCCCTCCTCGCCAGCCCCCGCCGCAGCCGAGGCGCGCCCCAGGGCCGTGAAGGCCTTCTTCCTCGGGCTGCGCAAGGGCGTGCGCCAGCTGGCGATGTTCCCCGAGGACCCGGCGCGCCGCGCTGCGCTGGTCAAGTCGCTCTGCGAGCCGCTGGGCGCACTGCTGGCCGCCGGCCCCGTCGCCGTCTGCGTCCAGCCGGACGCCTTCACCTTCGACCACGACCCGGTCTGGGCCGCGGAGGGCACCGACGACACCCCGGGGCTGTTCCACCGCTCGGGCGTGCGCGGCCTGACCCTGCAGCCGGGGCTCGCCGAGGACGAGCTGGGCGCGCTCGTCGGCGTCCTGCAGTCGCGCCCGGAGCGCGGCGGCGAGGACTTCGCCACCCGGCTCTTCAACGCCGCCCTGCCCCACCTCGGGGTCACCCTCTCCGAGACCTATGCGTTCGGCGGCCTGAGCGAGTCGCAGCTCGACCTGGAGATCCAGAAGCTGGTGGCCGACCTGGAGCGGCGCCACGCCGCGGCGAGCCCGGAGCTGCGCGCCCGCGCCACCGCGGTCTGCCAGGGGCTGGACCTCAAGCTGGAGACGCTGGAGAACAAGACCGCGCCCTGCGTCCTGCAGGGCCAGGTCACCTCCGCCTTCGCCGAGCGGGCGCGCCAGGACTGCGCGCACGACGACGCCCGGCGGCTGGCCCCGCAGCTCATCGCGCTGGCGGTCAGCCACGTGCGCACCGGCGCGATGTCCGACCCGGTGCGCGCCTCCGATCTGCTGGCGCGGCTGGTCGACTCGATGCTCGCGCAGGGGAACCTTTCGCCGCTCGCGACGCTGCTCGAGGCGCTCGAGGGCCTGCAGCCGCCCCAGGGGCCCGCCATCCTCCAGGCGCTGGCCCTGAAGCTGAGCGATGGGCAGCGGCTGCGCACCCTGGTGCGCCTGCTCAACGCGCCGAACCCCGACCTGGCCTCCCTGGCGCGCTACCTGGCCGAGTGCCGCAGCGGCGCCGCCGGCGCCCTGCTGGAGCTTTTGCCCAGCCTCGAGGACCGCCACTGCCGCCTGCTGGTCCTGGAGACGGTGGCCGGGCTCGACAAGGGCGCGGGAGCGGCGCTGGCCGACCGGCTGGAGGCCGAGGGCGCGGCGGTCGTTCCGGATCTGTTGGCGCTGGTGGAGCGGCTGCCGGCGGCCGAGCGCGGCAAACTCTTCGACCGGGCCATCCACAACAAGGCGCCGGAGGTGCGCATCGCCGCCCTGCAGGCGCTCGCCCACACCTCCTCGCCCGAGGCGATGCACCGCTTCGTCCTGGACGCGACCAAGGACGGCGACTCGCGCATCCGCGCCGCGGCGTGGCGGACGCTGGTGGCGCTGGTGCCGTCGCGCGCCGCCCAGGACCTGTCGCGCCTGCCCAAGCTGCCGGACTGGGACAAGCGGCCGATGCCCGAGAAGGAGTTCCTCTTCGAGTGCCTGGGCCGCACCGAGTCCGAGGAGGCGCTCGCCTTCCTGTCCTCGGTGCTGCAGGCGCCGAAGAAGGGGCTGTTCGGCGGCAAGAGGACCGAGCTGAAGCTGCTCGCGGTGCACGCGCTGCAGAGCATGCCCACCCTCCAGTCCTTCAAGCTCCTCCAGGCGGTCGGCTCGATGCCCGACCAGGACCCGGAGGCGACGTCCACCGCCCAGAAGGCCGCCGCCGTCGTGAAGGATTCGGTCCTGGGAGCCGGCGGAGCGCCGCCCAGGACCGGGGCCGCGGCCGGCCCGGAGATCCTGCCCCCGGAGCTGGTGCGGGCCCTCGAGCACATCAAGAGGCGCCTGACCGCGCGCCAGCCGCCGCCGCAAACCGCGCCCGCCCCGGTCGCGCCGCCCACGCCCGCCGCCGCTTCCCCGTCGCAGTCGGCGGGATCCCAGGCGCCGGATCCGCTGCTCGAGTTCCCCGACCCCGTCGCCGCGCCGCCTCCCTGGGCGACGCCGGTGCCCTCCGACAAGAAGCGCGGAGGTGGCCACTGACCGGCGGCGGCGGCGAAGACCTGGCGGCCCTCGGGCGGCAGGTGCTGGGCGGCCTGGCGATGCTCGCCAGGTCGGTGCGCATCTACAGCACCGACAACGCCGTCTTCCTCAAGCAGCTGCAGGGCCTGCTCGACCCGCTCAACCACGCGGTGACGCTGGCCGGGCGCCTGGAGATCGAGGTCCTCGAGTCGGCGTTGAAGGTCAACGGGGCGCCGGTCGCGCTGGACCACGCCGCCCAGGACACGCTCAAGGGCCTGGCGCAGGACTTCAAGGCGCACGGGATCCGCGCGCTCGTCGCCAGCGGCCCGGTCTCGGTGGAGGACCTGCGCAACTTCTTCTTCCTCTTCGTCAAGGAGGCCTCCGAGGCCCCGGCGGACGACGGCCTGCCCGGGCACAAGATGCAGGAGCTGCGGCTGCGCCGGGCCTCCGCCGCCGCGCAGGCCGCCGGCACGGAGGCGGCCGAGTCGCCCGAGGCCGCCCGCCGCCACGCGTTGACGGCCTACGCCCGGGCGGTGCTGTGGGCGGACCTCCAGATCCGCAGCCTCAAGGAGCGCCGCTCCGAGGACGTGCTGGCCGTCTGCCCGCGCGTGGCGCAGGACCTGGTGGACGCCAACTCCCGGGTGCGCTCCAGCCTCCTGCCGCTCTTGGTCAACGGCGAGGGCCCGCGGGCCCTGTCGCACCACCTGGTGAACACCGCGCTCATCGCCGTCTCCTTCGCCGAGCGGCTGGGGCTGGCCCGGCCGCAGCTGCGCGACCTCGCGGTGACCGCGCTGACCAGCGACGCCACCCTCGTCCACGTGGCGCCGGAGCTGTGGATGCCGGCCGACCCCGACCGGCTGCCTCCCGAGCACCAGCAGATGCGGGCCCAGGTCTTCGCCGAGGAGTCGCAGCGCGCCCTCTCCGCCACGCCGTTCCGCCGCTTCGAGCAGCTGCGGGCGCTGGCCGTGGGCCAGATGCACGAGAGCCACCTCGTCGCCCTCCGGGACGCCTCGGGCGCCACCGCCTGGCAGCAGCGCGGCGACTCGCTCTTCGTCTCGCGCGTGCTGGCCGTGGCCTCGCACTACGACGCCATGACCTCGCCCTCCGGAGAGCGGCCGGCCTACTCGCAGGACCAGGCGCTGAGCGCGATGTGGGGCCCGCTGCGCTACCGGTTCGACGCCGACCTGCTCTGGGTCTTCGTGCGGCTGATGGCGCGCATCCCCATCAAGCTCTGCCCGCGCGCGGTCGGCGGCGCGGTGGATCTGCAGCCGTAAGGCGACGCCCCCGTTCGCCCTGAGCGCAGACAGCGACGTGGCGGCCGTCTCGAACGCGAAGCACTACGAGGCGCGGCCTACCGAGCCGCCTCCTCGCACCCCGCGCCGCCCGTCCTCGCCAGCGCTTCCGCGCACTCCACGTTGCCCGCCTCCAGCAGCAAGCAGCTGTGGAAGGCCGCCCTGGCCTCGCAGCTCTTTCCGACGGCGGCGTAGGCCATGCCCAGGTGCAGGAACGCCCGCGCGTACTTGGGGTCCAGCTCGACGGCCCGGGTGCAGTTCTCGATCGCCGCGAGCGGCTTGCCGTCCTGCAGATCGAGGATGCACAGGTCGTGGTAGGCGTCGGTCTTCCGCGCGTTCACCTCGATGAGCTTCAGGTAGCACTCGCGGGCGTCCCTGGCTTCGCCGAGGTGCAGGTACGACAGGCAGAGGTTGTAGCGGGCCTCGACGTAGCCGGGATCGATCTTCAAGGCCGCCCGGAACGAGTCGCGCGCATCCCGGAAGCGCTTCTCCTGCAGGTAGACGGTCCCCAGGTTGCTGTGGGCGATGGCGAAGTCGCCGAAGAGCCGCAGCGCCTTGATGCACTCGGCCTTGGCCTTCCCCAGCTCCCCGCGCATCTTCCAGACGAGGCACAGGTTGTTGTGCGGGTCCGGGTAGTCGGCGCAGTACTCCAGGGCCAACTCGAAGAGCCGCTGCGCCCGGTCGAGATCGCCCGCTTCGAGGACCTTGGCGCCCTCGGCGTTGTACTCGATCGCCTGCGGCGGGATGGGCGCGGCGGTTCGGCAGGCGGCGAGGAGCATCGCCATCGCCGCTGCCAGGACTGGTAGGCGCAGGTTCATCGGCCTCGAGGGGGTGCCGCGGGTCAGTAGACCGTGAACTCGCGCGAGGTACCGGTGTACGGGCGGATCAGCCCGTCCCAGCCGGACTTCCAGTCGCCGTCGTGCCGGATGCGGTAGGTGCCCGGCGCGGCGGTCTGCGGGATGGCCCACTGGATGGTCACGTGCGAGCAGGCGAAGGTCGGGACGCAGCTGTTGCGCGCCCAGCTGTACTTGGTCTCCCAGTCCCAATCCTGCGCGACGGTCGTCCAGGAGGTCCCGACCTTGCGCTGGACCTGCAGGAAGCTGCCCTGGGTGCGCAGGTTGTTCTTCGGGTGGGCGCCCCAGAAGGTCACGCTCGCGGTCTGGCCGCGGGTGTAGGAGGCGGCGGCGTTGGAGTAGACCGAGCCGAAGCTCTTGAGCAGCGGCTTGTCGTCGAAGAGGACGCCGGTCTGGAGGGTGGTCTGCTCGTTGCGCAGGTCGCGCGGGGTCGGGCCCGCCGGCGAGGCCGTCCCGCTGGCGAGCGCCTCGGAGAGCGAATCCACCTCCTGCTGAATCGCCGCCAGCTGCCACGGCCCGAACTGGGTGGAGGCGCCCTCGTAGTGCTGCAGCGCGTACTCCTCGCGCGTCGCGGTGTAGCCGGCGTAGGCGTTGCTCGGCGCGGCGACGACCACGTCGGTGATGCCCATGAGAGCCAGGCCGCTGGCGACCGTGTTGCGCAGGCGGCGGCCGGACATCGTGGTGATCTCGAACGGCGTGGCGACCACCGCCAGGTTGCCGACCGTGGCCACCTGCATCGGGAGGACCTCGGGCACCCACGGGAACGGCGTCTTGTCGCCGGTGGAGAGCACGATGGGCTTCTCGGCCTGGCAGGACGTGGTGGTGGTGGCGCAGGTGAACGCGCTCCACAGGTTGGAGACGTCCTGGCAGGTCGCGCCCTCGCTGCCGTAGCCGGGGCCGTCCTCGGCGCCGGCGATCATCGAGAGGCCGATGGCCGAGGTGCAGGTCGGAGCCGGGCTGCCGCCGGTGTAGGCCGCGCCGACGGTGACCCCGTCCATCTTCACGAAGGTGTGCCGGTAGTCCACGGCGCCAATCAGGTACTCGCTGGCCCCGGTGTAGAGTTCGAGCGCCTTGGCGTACTGCTTGTTGCCCGAGATCTGGGTGCTCTCGAAGTCGTTGGCGCCCTCCCCGGTCTCGCCGCCGTAGATGTTCGGCGAGGCGTCGCCGGCGTTGGACTGCGCGAAGGCCGCCACGAAGGTGCTCGCGGCCGCGTAGTCGGTCCCCTTGGCCTTCTCGAACAGGTAGGACGCGTAGCCCTTGTTGTCGCCGCTGATCAGCTTGTTGTCGTTGCCCATCGAGGTCGCGTGGATGGCGAACCAGTTGATGACGCCCAGCTCGGTCCCGTCGGCCCTCTCGAGCCGCAGGAGCGTCATCCGCTTGTCGGTGTCGTAGGCGTACTGCGCGCGCTCGGCGGCGGGGTTGGCGAGGTAGGCCGTGGGCGAGCGGTTGACGGTGGTGTCCAGGAGGTCGCCCCGGGCGATCTTGATCCGCCCTTCGACCGCGCTGTCGTGGGCGCGGACGATGGACTGGTAGATGCCGTCGACCACCGCCTCGAAGCCCTGCGCGTCGTAGCCGAGGACGGTCAGGTTGTAGAGCGCGTAGTGCGAGACGCCGCCCGGGCCGCTGTGGGTGTGCGTGCCGCTGAGGATGACGTTCGCGTCGCCGTAGGTGCTCCCATAGGCCGCCTGCAGCCGCTCGATCACCTGCTGCTTGACGCCCTGGAAGACCGCCAGCTGGTCGGCGCTGACGAAGACGATGCGCTTGCCGTTGCAGGGGGTGCCCAGGACGAAGGCCCGCGACCGCAGCCGGGTTTGGATGCCGGCCGTCTTCTGCCCGGTCTGCGCGTAGCCCATCATCCCCACTTCGGCCGCCGGCCCGGTGATGTCGAAGACCCCGGTGCCGACCAGGAAGGTCTGGTTCGCGGCGCAGGCGCCCCCCACCGCGTCCTTCCTCCGCGCGAGATCGCCGAGGTCCTCCGCGGCCCGCGGCGCTCCGGGAGTGAGCTCACAGGCGGCGAGCGACAGCACACAAGCCAACGACAAACGAGCGGACTTCCTCATCGGAACACCCCTCCCCTGCGGTCTTCGGCCTGGAGGACCGCCGGGTTATCACGGGGGGACCCGATGTGCGACCGCAATTCTCCGCGTGCCGGCGAGGTCGTCAGCGCAGGGCCATCACCGGGCAGCTGCAGCGGCGGACGACCTCGCGGAAGGCCCTGCCCAGCCCGGCGAGCCCGACCAGGTCGACCTCGTGCCTCGCCGCGAAGCGGACGATCTCCGGGCCCGCCTCGCCGTGGGCGAGGACCAGCTGCGTCGAGGGCTGCATCGCGACCCCGGCGTGGATCGCCAGCCGCTCGAGGAAGAGGCGGGTCCAGGCCGTCCACTCGTGCTGCGGCTGGTCCTCGTAGGCGGGCAGCGCCGCCGCCGTCTCCGGGCTGGCCACGTGCAGGACGGTGAGCTGCGCGCCGGCGAGCTCGGCCAGGTCCAGCGCCGGCCCCAGCGCCGCGCCCGTCGAGGCCGCGCCGTCGTGCGGCAGCAGCACGTGGGAGAGCGACCAGGGCGCCTCGAGCCGCTCCGGCTTGACCAGCACCACCGGCGAGGTGCCCCGCTCCAGCACCGCTCCGGCGACCGGGCCCAGCGCGTCCTCTTCCGCCTCGGCGCTCAGCACCACCAGCGGACGCTCCAGCAGGTCGGCCAGCGCGAGGATCCGCTCGGCGGGCTCTCCGGTCAGCTCGTCCACGATGCTGCCCACCAGCTCGCCCGGCCTCAGGTGCAGCGCGCCCACCAGCTGCGAGAGCGGAAGCGCCGCCCCGGCCGCCACGTGGACCAGGTGCACCGTGCCGCCCATCACCTGCGCGAGCACCCGCGCCACGCGCACCGCCGCCGCCGCCTGCTCGCTGCCGTCGAGCGGCACCACGAAGCTCCTGGCCGACTCCGGGCGCAGGCCGGCGGCCGCTCCGACGGGCTGCAGCTCCGTCGTCATGCCGGGCCCGCCTCCTGCAGCTCCCAGCGCCCCTCCCGCAGCCCCGCCGCCAGCGACTGGCCGGCGCGCAGCTCGCGAACGTCGTGCCCCATCAGCTCCAGCGGGATCGGGCCGCCCGACTCGCAGCGCACCTCGACCGAGTCGGGGCCGGCGCTCACCTTCAGCCGCGTGCCCCGGAACGTGAGCGGGAAGCGCAGGGCGCGCCAGGCCGCCGGCACGTGGGGCTGCACCGCCAGCGCGCCGCTGCCGCGCACCACCACCCCGCCGAAGCCGAAGACCGCCGCCTGCCAGAGCCCGCCCAGCGCCGCGGCGTGCACGCCTCCGGCCGCGTTGCCCATGTTGTTGGCCAGGTCGATCTCGCCGGCCTGCTTGAAGTAGCGCAGCGCGGTCTCCATCTCGCCCAGCCGCGCCGCCACCAGCGCGTGCGTCCCCGGGCTCAGGGAGCTGCCGTGGCAGGTGCGCGGCTCGTAGAAGCGGAAGTTCGCCAGGCGCTGCTCCGCCGGGAACGCGTCCCAGAGCAGCTGGATGAGCATCACCACGTCGGCCTGCTTGACGACCTTCGAGCGCTGCGTGCGCTCGCGGCCCAGGAGCATGTCCATCGGCGCCGAGGCCCTGCCCTGCGCGCGCAGCGGCGCCAGGTCGTAGTCCTCCAGCGCGAAGTAGCCCTTGAACTGCTCGATGAGCCCCGTCTGCGGGTCGACGCCGAAGGCCATGCCCTGCGCCGCGCGCTTCCAGCGCGCGGCCTCCTCGGCGGAGAGGGCGAGCCTCGCCTCCAGGGCCCGCAGCTTCTCCGGCCAGCGCTGCGCCAGGAGCGCGCGGACCTCCAGGCCCCGCTCCAGGTTCCAGCGCGCCATCCGGTTGGTGAAGGCGTTGTCGTCGACGCCCTCGTGGTACTCGTCCGGGCCGATCACGGTGCGCAGGTGGAAGAGGCCGTCCTCGCCCCAGGTCCCGCGGCTCTCCCAGAAGCGCGCCGTCTCCAGGAGGATCTCCGCGCCCCGCTCCACCAGGAAGGCCTCGTCGCGCGTCGCCTCCCAGTACTCCCAGACCGCCCAGGCCACGTCGGCGCTGATGTGGTGCTCCTGGATGCCCGAGAGGATGGGGATGACCTCGCCGTCCGGCGCCACCATGAAGCGCGGCGTCGTCTCCTCCCCCGTCTCCGCCGACTCCCAGGCGTAGAGCGCGCCCCGGTACCCGGCCTCGCGCGCCTTCTTGCGCGCGCCGTCCAACGTGTGGTGCCGGTAGGCGAGCAGCGCGCGCGCCGCCTGCGGCCAGGTGAAGGTGAAGAACGGCAGCATGAACACGTCGGTGTCCCAGAAGACGTGGCCCTTGTAGGACTCGCCGGTGAGCGTGCGCGCGCCGATGGAGACCCGCTCGTCCTCGGGGGTCGCGGCGGAGAGCAGGTGGTAGGCGGCGAAGCGCAGGTTGCGCTGCGCGGCGCGGTCGCCCTCGACCTCCACCGCGCAGGCCTCCCACCGCTCGTGCCAGGCCCGGGTGTGCTCGGCCCCGAGGGCGCGCGCTCCCCGGGCCGAGGCGGCCGAGGCCCGCTCGCGCGCCAGCTCCTCCGGGCGCCGGCCGTCGCGGCTGGTGAACACCGAGGCGATCCGCTCCAGCCGGTAGGTCTCGCCCAGCTCCGCGTCCACCGACCAGCGCTCGGCGAACGAGCCGTGATCGGTGCGCGTGCGCAGCTCCGGCACCGAGTGCGGCGGCCCGGTCAGCTGGCTCGTGCTCGCCAGCGCCAGCCGCACGTCCCCGCGGCGGGTCTGGAAGGCGAGCGCCGCCTCCCCGTGCGGGACCGGCAACAGCCTCGGCCGCGCGACCGGCAGCCCGGCCACCACGCTGGTCGCCGGCTCCACCCCCGCCTCCACGTCCAGCCGGCCGCTCCAGTTCTCCGGGGTGACCTCGAGCGCCTGCACCAGCACGTGCCGGTCGGCCAGGCTCGCCAGCCGCAGCCCGCGCAGCCGGGTGATCCGGCCCTCGGCGTCCTTGTGCCGCCACTCCCGCCAGCTCACCCCCTGGCGCAGGTCGAGGATGCGCCGGTGCTCGAGCGTCGTGCCGGTCGAGACCGACAGATCGCGCCCCTCGACGCTCACCGTCAGGCGCGTCCAGTCCGGGCCGACCGCCAGCTCCGGCACCGCGCTGGAGGAGGGCAGCGAGTCGAACACCCCGGCGACGAAGGTCGCCGGCGAGCTGGCCAGCGAATGGCGCTCGGCCAGCGCGGCGCGGGTGCCCAGGTAGCCGTTGCCCACCGCGAAGACCGACTCGGCCTCCCGCTCCCGCGCCAGGTCGAGCCCCTCGCCGACGATGGTCCAGTCGGCCTCGGTGGTCGGGGCGGGGATGGGCAGGCCCGCCCCCGCCTCCTCCCCCGGCCGCGCCGCGCGCCGGCCCTCGTGCAGGTCGGCCTGGAGCGAGAGCAGTTCCCGGAAGCGCGCCGGCCCGCCGCCCAGGTGGATGACGAGGGGCTCCACCCCGCCCGGCTCGGGCCCCACCGAGACGAACACCGCCTCGCGCGAGCCCGGGGTCAGCATCTTGTGGTCGCTGCCCTCGACGCCGCCGATGGGCCCGAACTCGTCCCCGGCGATGAGCACCTGGCCGGGGCGGATCCGCTCGCGGGCGCAGACCTCGCGCATCATCCACTCCACCGAGTCCGACTTGTCGGTCAGGCCGATCTCCACGTGCTTGACGTCGCTGGTGACCCGCGCGTCGCGCAGCCCCGCCGCGGCCGCCGCGCGCTCGGAGAGGTGCAGCACCTCCTGCAGCCCGCCGGTGAGCCCTCCGGCGAAGAGCCGGGCCTGCACCGCCTCCAGCAGCCGGCCGATCTCCGACTTGGGCGGGTCGGCCCACTCGGGGAGCGGGATGAGGTCGACCTTCCGGCGGTTGAGCCGGTCGTAGACGATGTGCGCCTCGATGCCCGCCCGGGAGCACAGCTCGTCGCGGACGGCCTCGGCGGCGGCGGTCAGGCGCGCCTCCTCCTCGGCGCTGGCGCTGCGCCGGAAGCGAGGCACCGGCCGCGTCCGCCCGTCGAAGCCGTAGACCTCCGAGCCGCGGTTGGTGGCGATGTAGAGCCGCCGGTTGTACTCGCCGGCGTCGCGGATGGCCGGGGCGAGCTGGGCGGTGGTGTTGGCGAGGTTGGTCCCGGTGATGACCACCACCGTCACCTCGCGGCGCAGCAGGCGCACGAGCAGCGCGCAGACCTCGCCGGCGTCCTCCTTGCGGCCCATCACCGCGGTGCCGTCCCAGTCGAACGCGATGACCCGGAACGGCCGCTCGAGTCGCTCCAGGTCGCGCCCTGCCGGAGTTGGCAAGCCCATGCTCCCCCGCCGCCCTGCTCCCCGGGTGCCGCCCGCGGAGCGATACCTGTCCAAAACGATGGGGCCGGCCGCGCCCCGCGGCCCGAAAGGGCCCCTCGACGGGCTCCGGGCCGGTCCGTCGCGGAGCCTGTCCGGAGCGCGGCGAGCGGCTAGGATTGAGCGCTCGCAAGGAGGGCCCCTGATGACCGCCTGGAAGACGATCGCCGAGGAAGCCGCCCGCTGCTTCACGCAGGACGACCCCGTGGCCGCGCGGGCCTACTCCGAGTTCATGCCGCCGCCGTACGTGGCGCTCAAGCCCTACGCCTTGGACGACCTGGGCCTGCCGGCGGTGGGCGGCTCGGGCTTCGGCGTCACCGAGTACGAGGAGGCGGACGAGCTCGCCCCCGGCTTCGCGCGCATCGCCAGGCACCTGCTGCTCGAGATCGAGAAGCTCGTCCGGCCCCACCCGGATCCCGCCCAGCGCAAGGAGCACGAGTTCTCGGCGACGCTGCTCAAGGGCAATCCGGCCTGGCCGGCCGAGGCCGCTTGCGCCAAGCGCGCGCCCAGGCCGCTGACCCTCGCCCTGTCGCTGGCGCTGTCGCGCACCCAGGACGACAAGGGCCGGGTCCGCTGGACGCTCTTCGGGACGAGCCACGCGGGGCCCGCGCGCGCCTTCTGGGAGAGCTTCGGCCCCAGGGACGAGGCGCGCTTCGTCGCCGCGGCCGCGTGGCTCGCCGGGGTCCAGGCCGACACCCTCCAGGCGCTCGAGGCCGCGGGCCTGCGCGTGCTGCCGCGCACGGCGGACCCCGCCCTGCCGGCGTTCGACGAGGGAGCGCTGCCGGCGTTCGCCAAGCCGCTCCTGTGGAAGGCGGGCTCGCCGGCGCCCAAGACGCTCTTGACCTTCGAGCCCCTCGAGAAGCTGCCGCCGCCCTTGAAGCAGGCGTGGCTCGCCGACGCGATGACGCTGGTCCCGACCCCGGCGGGGCTCGCCTTCTTCGAGCACCCCGGGTACCACTCGCTCGCCAAGGCGCTGCCCTGGGCCCAGCAGATCCCGCTCCTGCAGATGTTCCCGCGCAGCGAGTCGAGCTACGCGCTGCGCATCCCGCAGTCGGGCTGGCTGGACGAGAAGAAGGCCGGCGAGGCGCGCGCCGACGGGCACAAGATGGCGCGGACGTTCGTGCGCACCCACCGCTGGGAGCGCGTGGCCCGCGACGCCGACCTCGCCGCCGACGCCTACGCGGACCTGGTGACGGTGGCGCTCTTCTCCGACGACCCGAAGGACCTGGGGCTCTACCGCAAGCCGATGGCCCGCAACAGCCAGATCTGGACCCCGGGCTACGACGCGGTGCTGCACGGACCTCGCGCCGACGCCAAGGCGCTGGCCAAGGCGGCGGCCGCGGTCCGGGCGGGAGGCCGCTTTGGCTACCGCTTCTTCTTCCCGCCGATGCGCGCCGGGGCGCGCTCGCTGTTCTGGCACCGGCCGCTGCTGGCGCGGATGGACCCGGCGACGGGCGCGGTGACCCTGCCGCCCGAGCCGCTGCTGGGCTTCGTCACCGCGGAGCGCGACGCCGAGAAGCCGCTGGAGCTCAGGCCGACGCTGCTGCGGCGCGACGGCCACCGCGAGGCGGCGGACAGCTTCGTCCAGGACAAGGGCCTGCTGCGGCGGACCACGACCTCCAACCTCAGGAAGATCTTCGAGTTCTCGGAGATGCTCGGCGGCAAGCTGACCCCGGCGCTGGCGCACCGGCTGCTGGACGTCGCCAAGGACAGCGCGCTGGAGCCGTGGCTCGAGTCGCTCAAGGCGCGCGCCGCGGATCCCGCGCAGGGCGAGAAGGCGCTCGAGGTCGTGCGCCGGAAGCTCTCGGCGCCCGCGGCGGCGGCGGCGGCGGGCGACGGCGCCCCGGCCTCGCTGACCTACGCGAAGACCCACACCCGGGCCTTCGAAGAGGAGCTGTGGACGACCATCGCCGCGCTGGCCGAGGGCGGCGAGTTCCGCCACAAGGACAACGCCGACGTCGTCACCTACAACGAAGGCAAGACGGGCGGAGAGCTGGGCCTGAAGCTGGGCCTCGCCCCGGCCAGGTCGCGCGACCTGGACAAGCTCGCCGACCACCTGCACGTGCTCCACCAGAGGAAGATCGACGCGCACGGGATGACCGGGCGGGCCTTCGTGGCCGACCACCGCTTCCGCTGGGAGACCGACTTCGACATGGGCTGGTCGAAGGGCTGGAGCAAGAACCGCAGCAAGCCATCCGAGCGCAACGTCGTGGTGGTCATCCCGGGCAAGGACCCGAAGCAGGTGGTGGTGATGGCCGACCACTACGACACCGCTTACATGGAGGACGTCTTCTACCCGTCGCGCGGCGGCGACGAGCTGCGCGCGGCGGCCCACGGCGCCGACGACAACCACTCCGCGACCACCGCGCTGTTGCTGGCCGCGGACGCGCTCCTGCCGATGGCGCGGGAGGGCAAGCTGGAGAAGACCGTCTGGCTGGTGCACCTGACGGGCGAAGAGTTCCCCGCGGACTGCCTGGGCGCGCGGGCGCTGGCGCGCTCGCTGGTCCGCGGCGACCTGGCGCTCACCCAGGCCGATGGGCAGCCGGTGGACGTCGCCGGAGCGAAGGTGGTGGGGGCCTACGTGCTCGACATGATCGGGCACAACAACGACAACGACCGCGACGTCTTCCAGATCGCCCCCGGCGAAGGCGCGGGGTCGGCCAGGCTGGCGCAGCTCGCCCACGTGGCGAACGAGCGCTGGAACAAGTCGGTGCCCGCCTGGAACAAGGATGCGGAGCGCAAGGGCAAGGGCCGCTCGAAGCGGATCGAAGACCCCAAGCAGGTTCCGCAGGCCGCGGAGCACCTGGCGCTGCGCGGCGAGATCCGGACCGAGTGGGAGCCCCGGAGCGCGCTCTACAACACCGACGGGCAGATCTTCTCGGACCTCGGGATCCCGGTCGTGCTGTTCATGGAGAACTACGACATCCGGCGGACCGGCTACCACGACACCAACGACACCATGAAGAACATCGACCTCGACTACTGCGCGGCGCTGGCGGCGATCACCATCGAGTCGGTGGCGGACTTGGCAACGCGCCCCCCGGCAAACCTCCCCCCGACCCCCTCCAGCGGAGCTGGAGGGGGAGCTCCTCTCCGCCCCACTCCACCTCTGCGGAGCTAACGGCACCACGTCGTTTCGCCTGGAGACTTGCGCCCGAGTCTCGCTCGGCACGCACTGGCAGTTCGTGCGCATTGACAGCTCCGGTGCGAGTTGTTCCACTCGGCCTCGGCTCTCCCGAGAGCCGGGAACCGAACGACCCTCGCGGTGTCTTTGTCTGCGAGCGCTGGTCATCCCCTCTTGCGCCAGGAGTTCCCGATGCCCTCGCTCGTGCTCGCGGCCCTGCTCCCGCTCCTCGCGTCCGGAGTCTCCGTGCAGGGCCGGACGCTGGCAGAAGGACTTCCGGTGGCCGGCGTCCGGGTCGTGGCCATCGACCCGCCCAGCCTCGCGGACTTCCCTTGCGGCGCCGACCTGGCGGAGCGCTGCTTCTGCCCGAGCCGGATCGACGGGTTCGCAGCGGCGGTCAGGGCGAGCGCCCGCCCGGCCCTCTCCACTGCCGTCTCGGACGCCTTCGGCTACTTCAGCCTCGACCTCGACTTCGCCTCCCAGGCCGCCGCCCAGAATCTGCAGTTGCTGGCGCTGACTGCAGACGGCGCCTTGGCCGGCCGGGCCCCGATCTCCTTCGGCGAGACGAAGATCGGCCTCGTGCCGGCGCGCTACTACCGGGTCCTCGTCAAGGTGCCTGCCAGGGTGAGCGCGGCGGACGTGGTGGTCTACTTCACCTACGGCGCCGCGATGCACTCGCCGCAACTCGCCGAGCGGCTGCCCAGCGGCGAGTTTCGCGTCGGCCCTTTTGCCGACCGCTGGGGCGCCGTGACGGCGATGGCTCCCGGACTCGCGCCGGCCACCCAAGGCTTCGATTTCAGCCAGGAAGCCAAGCTGCCTGCAGACCCGCTCGTCCTCGAGCCGCTGCCGCCATCTCGAGTGTCCGGGCGCGTCCTCTTCGAGGGCAAGCCCGTCAAGGACGCTCAGGTGGTCGTCGACCCCGACGTCTGCGAGATTCCGGTGCTCACCGGGGCCGACGGCTCGTTCTCGGTCGGCTGGGGCAGAGGCAATTCCGCGTACGCAAAGGCCTCGAAGGGCTCCCTCAAGGGACAAGGTCATGCCAGCGCCAAGGAGCCTGAGCCGCTCGAGCTGAAGGAGACGGCCTCGCTCGAGGTGACGCTGGTGGGCCCCGGCGGCGAGCCCGTCTCCGGCGGACGCGTGACGGTCCAGCTCTTCGACGAACATCGGCGCGACGTGCGAGTCGCCGTCACCGACGGGAATGGCCGCGCATTGCTCGAAGGGCTGTCCCTCGGGAGGGGCAGCGTTCAGGTCGACGGATACCGCCCCACGAAGGACGTCCAGATCTTGCTGGAAAAGCCTGGCCGGGTTGCGGTGACCGTGGCCGTAGCTCCGACGGTCTCGATCACCGGCGTGGTCCTCGACCCCGACGCCAATCCGCTCCGCGGCGTGAGGGTGTCGGCGAACGAATCGCCGAGGGTCTGGGAAGGCACTTCGAACCCGGAAGGCCAGTTCCGTATCGAGGGGCTGCTGCCAGGCGAGTACCCGGTCACGGCCGAGAATCGGCTCTACGGCCGGGTGACGACGATCGCCAAGGCGCCCAGCGAGATCACTCTGCGCTACCCCACCTCGCCCGCGCTCGAGGGCGAGGTCGTGGACCGCGCCGGCGCGCCGGTCCCCAACGTCTCCGTCATGGTGGCCGAGCAAGTCGAGAAGCCGGTCAGGAGGCCGCAAGACAGCGACCGGCGCTTCGCCTACGCCGATCAGCAGGGCCGCTTCCGCCTCTTCCTCCGGGCAGGCGTCACCTACGAGGTCACCGTCTTTCGCGGTCAGGAGTCGGGAACGAAGCCACAGACAGTCGTGTCTCGTGGAGAGGACGTCTCGATGAAGCTGGTTCTGCCGCGCCTGGAACGGATCGCCGGAGTCGTCCAGGACGACGACGGCCACGGCTTGCCCGATCTGGAGGTCTTCGCTCTCGACGCCGACCTCAGCCGCAACCCCTCGATGAAGCAGCACCTCGAGTGGTCCAAGGGCCTGCTCCCGCCGAACCTGGGCGCCACGCACCTCGGCGGCTCGGTCGGAGGCCTGGGCGCCCGCTCCGTTGGCAGGACCAAGGCGGACGGCTCGTTCGACTTCGAGGCAGGCACCGAGATGCTGGTCTACGCCGTGGGCGTCGGCTTCCAATCCGATCGCCCTACGCCAGCCCGCCCCGGCTCCACAGACACCATCGTGCGCGTCGCGACGCGGCCCGTGGGCGTCGGGCGAGTCGTGGACCCGAGCGGCGGGCCGGTCAGAAGCTTCCTCGTGAACGGCAAGTCCTTCGACGCGCCGGACGGCCGCTTTCGCTTCCCCATCCCGGTCGGAAAGAAGATCCCGGTCGAGGTCACGCAAATGTCCTCCGATCTCGGGACAGGCAAGCGCGAGTTCGCCCCGCGGAGGCTGTCGGCGGACGTCGACCAGGCCCAGCGGGAGGTCGACCTCGGCGAGATCCGCCTCGAGCGCTGCTTCGACATCCGCGGCCGGCTCGTCTCCGCCGACGGCTCGCCGGTCCGCGGCGCGGCGCAGGCGTACGTCGACGACTCGAGGGTCGGCGTCGCCTTCGACCGCACCGGCGCCCGGGGCGACTTCACCTTGCGCTGTGTGCCGGCGGTACCGGTGCGTGTCAACGGCTACACCGAGGTCCCGTCCAGGGGCTGGCACGCCTTCGTGCATGTCACCCCGTCCACGCCGCAGCCGATCGTGCTCAAGCTGCTCGCCGACGGCTCGCTGCGCGTGACAATCACCGACCGCAAGACCGGAGCGCCGTTGCCGTTAGCGAGGCTCGAGGCGCTCGGCCCCGACCGCGTGGACACGGGCGAACCCGCCAGGGAGAGCGCCTCGAGCGACGCGCAGGGCGTGGCCCTCCTCAAGCTCATTCGCCCCGGCCGCTGGGACCTGAACGTGCGGACGAGCTGCCCTCGCAACACCGAGCCCCTCTTCCCCGTCGAGCGCCGCGCGGTCGTGGTGGCGCCCGAGAAGCAGGCGGAGGTCACCATCCCGATCGCGTGCGCGGACTGACGAGCTCCCGGAGAAGACACCCATGGTCGCCCTGCTCGTCTCCGCCCTACTCCCGCTCTTCGCGGGCGGCGTCCCCATCCAAGGTCGCGTCCTTCAGGACGGTCGCCCGGTCCCCGGCGTGGAGGTGTCGGTCGTGGCGCCGGTCCGGTACTCGGACCTGCCCTGCGGCGCGGGAAAGGTCCAAGCCTGCCACTGCCCTGACCGGGTCGATGGATTCGCGGCGGCGGTGCTGGCCCGTTCCCGCCCACCACTCTCCCAGGGAGTCACCGACGGGCTCGGCGACTTCAGCCTGGAGCTGGAGGGTCCCGAGGCCTGGACCGCAACGGACCTGCTCGTGCTGGCCGTCTCCACCGATCGGACCCTCGCGGGCTACGCGCCGGTGGCCTTCCTTCCAGGCGGCACGGAGGTGGAGCTCCTGCCGGCGCGCTTCCACACCGTCTCGGTGCGCACGCCCCCGTCCGTGCGCGCAGAAGAGGTCACGGTGATCTTCAACGCCGGCTTCGGCCTGCAACCCGCTGCGCGCCTGCCCGGCGGCGAGTTCCGCATCGGGCCGTTGGTCGAGCGTTGGGCGCAGGCGATGGCCATCGCGAAGGGGATGCAGGAGGCCTGGCTCCCGCTCAAGTCGGACGACGGTTCGCCGCAGCCGGAAAGGATCGTGGCCGAGCTGAAGCCCCCCAAGCCGCTCACCGGGCGCGTCACCGACGACGGCCAGCCGGTGGCCGGCGTGACGGTGAGGGTCGATTCGGAGGTGTGCCCGACTGCTCGCGTGACCGGCGCCGACGGCAACTTCTCCGTCGCTCGAGTTCGCGGCCTTCGGTCCAACCAGGTCCTCGACGTGGAGGCCTGGAAGGGGCCAAGGAGCGGACGCGGCCGGGGCAGTCCGGCGTCTCCGGCGGAGATCGCGTTGGAGGAGACCGGCTCGATCGAGCTGACGCTGCTGGGTCCGGACGGTGAGCCGGTGACCGACGCCGAGCTGAGGATGCTCTGGAGGGCCCGCAAGGGTTCCGGCCATTTCCTGCGTGCCACCACCGATTCGGCCGGCCGGGGCACGTTCGAGAGGCTCCCGGTCGGCGAAGGCTCGCTGGATCTCCCCGACGAGTGGATCCCAACGAAGGACGCCCACCTCTCGCTCGAGGAGCCGGCCCCCGTCTCGGAGATCATTCCGCTGATGCGAGCAGCGCTCATCACCGGGAAGGTGCTGGACTCCGACGGGCGGCCCGTGGACGGCGCCAGCGTCTCGGTCAAGGTCGGCGAAAGCGAGAAAGGCTCCGGGCGGTCCTTCGTCACCAGCCGCGATGGGCGCTTCCGGCTCACAGGCTTGCCCCCCGGGGACCACGTGGTCGCGGCCCGCCAGTCCGTGCAGGGCGTCACCACTCAGAAGGTGCGCGCTCCGGGCGAGATCACCCTCCGCTTCCCGGCAAACCCGATGCTCGACGGCTCCGTGATGGACGACCTCGGAAGGCCGCAGGCGCGGGTCCGGGTGGAGGTCAGCGGTGGTGGCGACCAGCGCTCGCTCCGTTCGGATGATCAGGGCCTGTTCCACCTTCGCGTCCTCCCGGGCGTCGAGTACAAGGTGCAAGCATTCCGACCCGGGGACGACCAGCCGGCCAAGGCCACCGTGAAGACGAGCGGCCTTTCTACGGAGGTGAAGCTGGTCGTGCCCCACCGGGCGCTCTTCACGGGCGTGGTCCGGGACGGGGATGGCCAGGCGGTCCCCCATCTCGGCGTGTTCGCGGTCGAGCCGAGGGGAATGAGCGAGCAGTGGGTCCTGAAGATGCTCGCCCAGCCGAATGGACTGCTCCCCACGCCTCTCCCGGTGGACGGAGAGCCCGACTGGACTCGGCAGATCCAGCGCTTGTCTGGCATCCGCCTGGTCGCCAAGAGCCAGGCGGACGGCTCGTTCTCCTTCGAGGAATCGTCCGAGGTGTTCCTGTACGCCGCGGGGCTCGGCTTCGAGTCGGACACCGCGGTGAGGGCAGGGCCCGACTCGAGAGAGGTGGTCCTGCAAGTCTCGCCGCGGCCCGTGGCCAGCGGGCGGGTCGTCGACGCGGGCGGCCGGCCCGTGACCCGCTTCTCCATCGGCGCTCAGCGCTTCGACACCCCTGACGGCAGCTTCCGCTACGCCGTCCCCAGCGGGCCACGAGTAGAGCTGACGATCACTCCCGAGAACGCACTTGGCTCCGGCGCCGTGAGGCTCGCGCGCAGGACGCTCACGGTGAAGGTCGAGCGCGAGGCGCGCCAGGTCGACCTCGGGAAGATCACGCTCGAACTCTGCTTCGACATCCGCGGACGCCTGGTCGTCCCCGACGGCACGCCCTATTCCAGGGTTTCGGTGGCGGCGCTCGCGGGCGACGACGACCGCGCCTTCAGCTCCATCTCGGGCGGCGAGCGCGGCGACTTCGTCCTGTCGTGCGTGCCGGAGCGCAAGACACGCGTGTGGGCATCGACTGGAGACGCGAACGGGGTGGCTCACGTCTCCCCGTCGACCGCCCAGCCGATCGTGGTGACCGTGCGGAGGAAGGGCTCGCTTCGGGTGGCCGTGCTCGACCAGAAGACCGGAGCGCCCGTACAGAACGCCAGCCTCGAGGCGCTTGGCCCGGAGGACAGGGGCCCCAAGAGACAGCACAGAGCCGGCTCCAGCAGCGCCCAGGGCGAGATCGTCCTCGACGACCTCTCCTCGGGGACGTGGGAGCTCAACGTCGTGACCCGGTGCCCGCGCAAGACAGAGCCGCGGTTCCCCTCGGTGCGCCGAACGGTCCACGTCGAGCCGGAGAAGAAGGCGGAGATCGCCGTGAGGATCGCCTGCGAGGAGTGACGCAAACCACTGCCCCGCCCCTTGCGGAGCTGGAGGGGGAGCTCGCGACCGCCCTTCCGCTCCCGGTAGGAGCTAGCGGCACCACCGCGCCCCTGCTCGAATCGTGACGCGTCGACGGACGTGGCGGCGCCCTCCAAACCTCCCCCCAACCCCCTCCAGCGGAGCTGGAGGGGGAGCTCCTCTCTGCCCCACTCCACCTCTGCGGAGCTAACTGCACCACGAACGTCCGTGGTGATGCGGAAGGCTTCGCACGACTCGGGCGTGTCGGTGCCGGGTAGCTCCTACCGGAACGCCGAAGGCAACCAACGGCTCCCCCTCCAGCTCCGCTGGAGGGGGTTGGGGGGCGGTTTTCCGCTACGACGTAGGCGCCTCGACGTCCACCACCCTCGCCGCCGCCCCCTTCCCCACGGGCGGCCTGCGAATGAGCTGGCCGAGCCCGGGCCTCTTGGCAATCCTCACCGGCTCGATCTTCACCGGCGTCCGCTGCGCCGCCGACTTGTAGATGGCGGAGATGATCCTCACGTCCGCCAGCCCCTCCTGCCCCGACGGCTCCGGCTGCCGGTCGGCGAGCACGCACTCGGAGAAGTACGACAGCTCCGGCCCGAACTGGTCGGACTCGGGGATGACCTTGCTCCGCTCCCTCTCGCCGATCTTCCAGGTGAGCGTGTGGTCGCCGTCGTAGTCGTAGGCGTTGTCCAGCCTCAGCCGGCCTTCGGTCCCCACCACCTCGTAGAAGCCCTCGGGCGCCGCGCCATAGCTGATCGTGAACGCCGCCAGCCGCTCGCGGGGGAAGCGCAGCAGCACGCCCATCCCCTCCTCCACCTCGGCGAAACGCGGGAGCGCACCCGCCGCCGCGAAGGCCGTCACCTCGATCGGCTCGTCGGCGAACAGGTAGCGCGCGGCGTTGACGCAGTACACGCCGATGTCCCAGGCGGGCCCGCCCCCGGTCTCCAGCTTCAGCCGGATGTTCCCCGGCCTCGCCTGGTAGCTGAAGACGGAGCTGAACAGCCGCGGCTCGCCCAGCCGGCCCTTGCGCACCAGGTCCACCGCCCTCAGGTTCGCCTCCTCGAAGTGCAGGCGGTAGGCGATCATCAGCTTCACGTCGGTGTCCCGGCACGCGTCGATGATGCGCCGGCACTCCTCCTCGGTCGGCGCCATCGGCTTCTCGCAGAGCACGTGCACCCCGGCCTGCGCCGCGCGCACCGCGAACTCGGCGTGCAGGGTGTTCGGCTCGGCGATGTAGACCGCGTCCACGTCCTCGGAGGCCAGGCACGCGTCGGTGTCCTCATAGCCGTAGGCGCGCACGCCGGCGTAGGCGCGCTCCGCCTGCCGCCGCTTGGCCTTGTCCCCGGACACCACCGCCACGAGCTTGGCGGAGCGCGAGTTCGCGAAGGCCGGCAGCACCTCCGTCTGCGCGATGTGCCCCAGCCCGATCACCGCGTACCCGACCGCCCGCTGGCTCTTCCGCCCCTGCTTCTGCAGCTTCGGCATCTTGGGTCGCCCTCCCCGGCGCAACGCACACGCTGCGCACGCGGAGGAGAGGGATCAGCGCCGATGGACGAGGCTCCGCTTCCCCGCTTGCCGGGGAAGCTCGTCGCGCGAGGCGAGGCAGGCCCCGGGGACGAGGCTCAGGTGACCCGCACCACTTCGTCGATGGTGCTGATGCCCATGGCCACCTTGAGCACGCCCGACTCGCGCAGCGAGCGCATGCCCAGCTGGCGGGCCTTGGCGTTGAGCTCCGCCGGGTTCGCCCCGCTGAGGATCTGCGCCTTGATCTCCTTGCCGACGTCCAGCATCTCGAAGATGCCGGTGCGCCCCAGGAAGCCCGTCTCGCGGCACTGGGCGCAGCCGGTCCCGCGCTTGAACGAGGTGCCCTGCGGCAACAGCGGCAGCGACACCGAGAGCGCCTGGATCTCGTCCGCGCTGGGCATCGAGTCCGTCGCGCAGTGCGGGCAGATCTGCCGGACGAGCCGCTGCGACATCACCCCGACCAGCGCGCTCGCCACCAGGAAGCGCTCCACGCCCAGGTCGATGAGCCGGGTGACGGCGTCGCAGGCGTCGTTGGTGTGCAGCGTCGAGAGCACCAGGTGGCCGGTGAGCGCGGCCTGCACCGCGTAGCGGGCGGTCTCCGGGTCGCGGATCTCGCCGACCATGATGATGTCCGGGTCCTGGCGCAGGATGTGGCGCAGCGCCGCCGCGAAGTCGAGCTCGATGCGCGGCTGCACCTGCACCTGGTTGAAGGACTCGTGCACCATCTCGATGGGGTCCTCGATGGTGACGACGTTCACCTCCGGGCCGGCCAGCACCCGGAGCGCCGAGTAGAGGGTCGTCGTCTTGCCGCTGCCGGTGGGGCCGGTGACGAGGATCATCCCGTGCGGCCGCTCGATCCACTTCTCGAAGAGCTGCAGCTCCTCGGCCATGAAGCCGACCTCGGCCAGGTCCTGGACCAGGGACTCGAAGTCGAAGATGCGCATCACCACCTTCTCGCCGAAGGCGCACGGCAGGGTCGACACGCGCATCTCGATCTCGCGGCCGTCCCGGTCGGTCTTGATGCGCCCGTCCTGGGGCTTGCGCTTCTCGGCGATGTCCAGCCGGCTCATCATCTTGATGCGCGAGACGACCGGGGCGTGCACCGCCTTGGGCATGGTGTGCACGGGGTGCAGCACGCCGTCGATGCGCATGCGGACGATGGAGTCCTCGCGCCGCGGCTCGATGTGGATGTCGCTGGCGCGCTGGTCGAAGGCGTAGCGCAGGAGGTACTCGACCGCCGCCACCACCGGCTTGTCGTTGGCGTCCAGCTCCTGGTTGGTGCTGAGCCGGAAGAGCTGCTCGAAGTTGCTGATGTCCGGGCCGGCGTGGCTGTGCTGGTCGACCGCCGCGGCCATGCTCTTCTTGAAGCCGTAGACGTGGTCGATGGCCCGCAGGATGTCGGCCTTCGACGAGAGCACCGGGACGATGGGCGAGCCGACGATGGTGCGCAGGTTGTCGAACAGCTCGTCGTCGAAGGGGTTGGCCACCGCGACGTGCAGGCTGGCGTCGACGCGCTCCAGCGCCAGCACCGCGTGCTTGCTCGCGAACGGCCGCGAGAGCGTGCGGGTGATGAGCGCCATGTCCAGGTTGAGCGGGTCGATCTTCTGGTAGGGGACCTGGGCCTGCAGCGCGCAGATCTCGCTGATCTTGTCCTGGTCCAGGAACAGGCCGGGGCGCCCCGGCACCGGGAAGTTGAAGTCGGCGACGATCTCGATGGCCGAGACGTCGTAGCGGCGGCCGTCGGCGCCGAGGTCCTTGGAGATGCGCGAGCGGACGCCGTTCTCCTTGAGCTTCACCTCGCGCACCTGCTCGGGCGAGAGCAGCCCGTAGGCCGCCATCGCCTGCAGCACGTACATCACCGAGAACTCGCTGCGCAGGCGCGAGCGCTTGGGCGCGCCGCCCGCCTTGCCCGCCGCCGGCCTCGCGGGAATGGGAGGAGCCGGCGTCGGAGCGCCCTCCGCGTCCTTGGCGGGACCCTTGGCC
This sequence comes from Myxococcales bacterium, assembly GCA_036504155.1. Lineage (GTDB taxonomy): Bacteria > Myxococcota > Myxococcia > Myxococcales > UBA5297 > JACRCT01. The sequence goes on along the minus strand of DASXVQ010000072.1, from coordinate 175,446 downwards.
AGGGTCGGCGGGTTGGCGGCGGCGTTCGGCGGCTTGGGCTGACCTACGTTCGGCATCGCGAACGCCTCCGGAGCGTGGGGACGAAGATGAGGCTGGAGAGGATGACGACCAGCGCCGAGGCTGCGCCGCCGTTGCCGCAACCGCAACCCTTCGGAGGCGGGTCGCCGGGCGGTTGGGCGGCGTCCGGGCCGGGAGGCGTGCTGGCGTCCCGCTTGTCGCACAGCAGGCACGTCCCCCCGTCGAAGCCCGCCGGGCGCATACAGGAGCCCTGCTCGCAGGGGATGCCCATGGGGCAGTCGCTGTCGGTGAAGCAGGCGGGCTCGCAGACGCTGACGTTGCCCGCCTGGAAGCAGCCCTGGCCGGCCGGGCAGTCGGACGGCTGCAGGCAGTCCTTGAAGCAGAGCTGCTCGCCGGTCGGGCGGTAGGTCATGCAGGTGGAGCCCTGGGGGCAGACGGCGCAGTTGTTGGTCCCGCAGGACATCACGCACAGGCCGCGGTTGATGTCCTTGCGGCACACCCCGCCCGCCGGGCACTGCGCGTCGTCGGTGCAGAAGTCGCCGACGTTCTTGGGGCCGCCGGGCGAGATGCACAGCCCGTCGCAGTTGCGGCACTGGCCGCCGTTGCACTCGCCGTCGCTGTGGCACTCCGGGATGCAGCGGCCCAGCCCCTCGCCCACCGGCTCGCAGGCGTAGTAGTAGCGGCAGTCGCCCAGGCCGGGCCGGCAGTCCTTCAGGCAGCGCTTCTCGATGCCGCCGGCGCCGTTGACGAGGTCGTAGCAGTGCGAGCTCGAGGGGCACGGATTGATGGAGCAGTCCGCCATGCAGTAGCCCTCGGCCCAGCGATCGGCGACCGAGTCGTAGACCAGGCACATGGCGTCGTCCGGGTCGCCGCAGTCCTGGTGCGTGGTCGCCAGCGTGCAGGGCTCGCCGACCTTGATGGCCGAGGCGCCGCCGAAGTCGCACGAGCCGGGCTCGCCGAAGACCTTCGAGGGCGTGAGGCAGGAGAAGCCGATGGGGCAGGCGTTGGCGGCGGCGGGGTCGCAGCCCTTGGTGCAGAACGAGGTGGCGCCGGTGCCGACGCAGGAGAGCCCGTTGGTGCAGGTGTGGCCGGCGTTGCAGGGCGAGCCCACGGAGCCGGTCTTGGGGTAGACGCCGCAGATGTTGGTCTGGTCGGTGTTGTTCAGCCCGCGGCGCAGCTCGCCGACGCCGATGGTGGCGTACATCGCCGACTTGGGGTCCCCGGAATGGTCCAGGCCCAGGCAGTGGCCGGTCTCGTGGTTGGCGAGGCTCTGCAGGTCGAAGCGGTCGACCTGGCCGTTGGTGCCCCACTGGTAGTCCACGGCGTTCATGCCGATGTCGCACTCGTAGATCGTGCCGCCGTAGTGGAGCGGGGTCGCCGCCGAGACCGCCGCGCCGCCGCCGAGGGCGTTGTCGTAGAACTCCGGGTCGTCGGCGGGGGTCTCGATGAACAGGCCGACGACGTTGACGCCGTCCGGCTGGACCAGGCCGTGGAGGCTGTCGACGCCCTGGTAGCTGAAGGTCAGGTACTGGCAGGTGACGTTCTGCCACTCCTGGAAGGCGTCCTGGAACTCCTGCTCGACGGTCACGCGATCGATGCCCGCCGGCTTGGCCTTGTGGCCGTCGACCGCGTAGGGCCAGGGCTGGCCCGGGCCGTTGGGCAGCTTCGCTCCGAGCCAGTCGAGCGCGAGCGCGCTGGACGGGACCAGGAGGAGCAGCGCCGCCGCAGCCACGGCGAGCGAGGCCGCGATCGCGAGGCGTGCGCTCATCGCCGCGCCCCCTTCAGCTCGCGCTCCAGGTCGGCCAGGGGCAGCGCGCGCTCCTCGGGCAGCGGCTGCCCGGAGAGGGACTTGAGGCCCTGCAGGTCGCGGATGGCGGTCTTGCGGCCGTCCTTCTCGGTGCGGACGCCGTACTTGCCCAGCCCGAGGCCGAAGACGTGGCAGCGCGCCTTGCCGGCGCAGCGCAGGTAGAGGACGACCTCCTCGCCGTTGCCGAGCCGGGCGTCGCCGGGGACGACGAGGGTCGCGCCGTCGAGGGTGCCGCCCATCTGCTCCAGCTCGAGCTCGGCCTTGGCCTCGCCCTTGTAGGTCGCCAGGACCGTCAGCTTGGACCGGGTCAGGATGCGCCCGGTCTTCTCGCTGCGGACCGCGGCTTGGGGACCGACCTTGGCGCGGACGATGGTGTCGGCGCGGGTGGCGAGGTCGGCGCGGGTGAGCGGCAGGACGGTCGTCGCGAGGACCGGGAGCGGCACCAGGGCGACGAGCGAGGCGAGGAGGACTTGGCGGAGCATGCCTGGAAGTCTATCGCGGCTCGGTCGCCAGCCGGAGACCAAAGCCCTGGCGGCGTCCCTGTCGATGTCCGCCGGGGGCTGAAGCACCCCGTCTCGCCTTGGGAAGCCGGCTGAAGCCGGCTGGGCTTGCCTCGGCCCGCCAACCTGGGTCTAGGCGCGGATCAGCTCGGACCCAGCCAGGTTCAGCTGGCTTCCTACGCGGAGCCGGGGTGCTTCAGCCCCCGGCGGGAGAGCGCGACCGAGGAACAGGTCGGGTATCCTCGGAGACACCTCGTGGCGATCCATGGAAAAAAGAGCCCTCCACGGCTGGGGGCAGCCGGGAGGGCCACGGGCGCCTGGGGGGCCGGGCGCCCGGTGAAGCTCGAAGATCCTAGGAGCCGCTGTCGACGCTCTGGCTCGTCGACTGGCAGGCCAGCGCCGGGCTCGACACCGGATCGCACTGGGCCAGGCACTGGTCGAGGACCTCGGCCGTGCCGGACTGGACCAGGACGACGCCGCGCCTGCCGCCGGGGCTGCGCGGCTCGAGCTGGGTCGTGGAGAACGTCTGGTTGAGCTGTGCCGCCACCACGCCGCCCATGCCCAGGGTCAGCGCCACCGCCGTGAGGATTCCAAGTGCGCAGTTCGCCATGATGCCCACCTCGCCCATTCGCGACTTCATTGAAGGCCTCCGATTCATCCAGCCTCTGCTCCCCTTACGGCCGCCCCGGAAATCGATTGCACGGCCGCTTTTCTGGGACCGAAGGTAGCCCTGGGGCGCTCACCGGCTCCTCATCGCCGGGTCACTGTTTCGTCATGGGTTTCGGGCCATCTCGCGGCGCTCCGGTGACATGCCGGTGACATTCGCCCGCTAGAATCCGGACCATGGATCCCAGCGGACAGCGCGCGCGCAGCGTCGTGGTGCTGGTGGTGCTCACCATCGCGGTGCCGAGCCTCTTGCTGACCGGGTTCGCGGCGCTGGCGGTGAGCAACGAGGCGTCGGCAGCCAAGAGCCGGCTCGAGGCCCAGTACAAGCCCGTGCTGCAGAAGGCGGCGGAGAAGTTCAACGGCACGCTGGACCAGCTGATCAAGGAGGCGCCGGAGCTGTTCGCGAAGATGCGGAACGTCGGGAGAGCCGACTATGACGAGGTCGCTCGACCGGCATCCCAACTCGATTTCTCGAAGGCCGCGGCGGCTCCCTTCGCAGTCAATCCGTTCGTCGTGGATTCCGAGGGCGAGGTCCTGCTGCCGCTGGTCCCGCCCGATGCGACGGAGGCGGTGAAGGCGCTCAACCCAGAGCAGCGCAGGACGCTCGAGTCCGAGCTTGCCCAGGAGCGCGAGCCCGCCCGTTACACCCTCAAGGATGGCGTCACGATCGAGCTCGACTGGGCGCTGCCCCTCCAGCGCTGCGACTCCCTCGGTGCAGCCCACGCCGAGGACGTCCTCGACTGTGACGAGCGAGACGCCGCCCTCACCAAGCGATTGAAGGACCTCAGAGCATTGGCCTCGAAGCGCGCGACCGACCCGGTTCCGTTCATCGAGGCCGCGGAGGCGCTCTCCCGCGACCTCTCCTCTCCCACCTTCACTGCGTCCCCGCTGTACATCGAGTACGTGGCTCGCATCGTCGCGGGCCGCCTCAAGACCCTCCCCGAGTCCCCGCGCGTCAACGCCGTGCGCCGCAAGCTCATGTACCTCGCCGAGCGCCCTGCCCTGCTCGACCACCTCTCGCACCTGAGCCACGCCAAGGAAGGCCCGCCGACCATCCACGCTTTCTTCGTCAACGGCTTCCACCGCGTGGTCCTCGCCCAGCCCATCGACGGCGCGCTGGTGGGCTACGAGCTGGTGCCCTCGAGCTTCGACGCGCTGGTCACCGAGGCCACCAGCCAGGCCGGCCCGCCGCTGCCGACCGAGACCCTCATCTGGCCGGTGCTGTGTCCGCCGTTCTGGAGCGACAAGGACTGGATGAAGGAAGAGGACAAGGTCGCGGCCTACGCCTTGCTCAAGCGGACCGACCTCGCCTGGGAGCTCATCTTCGTCCCCACCACGACCGACACCAGCCTGCTCACCCTCCAGGGCAACCGCACCCGGCTCTTCCTCTGGTCCCTGCTCCTCATCGTCGGCGCCCTCGTCGCCGGCATCGCCTACACCGTGCGCTCCATCGTCAAGGAGGCCCGCCAGTCGCGGCTCAAGGTGGACTTCGTCTCCAGCGTCTCGCACGACCTGCGCACGCCGCTGACCTCCATCCGCATGTTCACCGAGACCCTGCTGCTGGGCCGGGTGCGCGACGAGAAGGAGTCCAAGGAGTGCCTGCAGGTCATCGCCCAGGAGACCGAGCGGCTCTCGCGGCTGACCCAGCGCATCCTGGACTTCTCGCGCATGGAGGCCGGGCGCAAGGCCTACAGCCCCAAGCCCGAGCCGGTCCTGGACGTCATCCAGCAGGCGCTGGCGGCCTGCCGCCCGGTCATCGAGCAGGCCGGCTTCCAGGTCGAGGTCGTGGTGGCGCCGGACGTCACCACCGTGGTCGCCGATCGCGACGCCCTCATCGAGGTGCTCATCAACCTCGTGACCAACGCCATCAAGTACAGCCCTGAGGACAAGCGCCTGAGGATCTCCGCCAAGCGCTCGGGCGCCTTCATCGAGCTGGGCGTCGAGGACCACGGCATCGGCATCCCCAAGAGCGAGCAGGCTCGCATCTTCGAGAAGTTCTACCGGGTGGACTGCCGGCGCACGACCGAGGTCGGCGGCTGCGGCATCGGCTTGAGCCTCGTGGACCACATCGTCAGGGCGCATGGCGGCAAGGTAGAAGTGCAGAGCGAACCCGGGCGCGGCAGCACCTTCACCGTGCGGCTGCCGGAGACGGCGTCGAAGGCGTAGAGGGGAAGACGACGATGGAGAGCATCCTGGTGGTCGAGGACGAACCGGCGATCGCGCGCGGCCTGCGCCAGAACCTCTCGTTCGAAGGCTACTCGGTCGAGGTCTGCGGCGACGGCGAGCTGGGCCTGCGCTTTGCCGTGGACGAGCGGCCGGACCTGATCCTCCTCGACGTGATGCTGCCCAAGCTGAACGGCTTCGAGGTGCTACGCGAGCTGCGGCGCCTGCAGATCGACGTCCCGGTGATCCTGCTGACGGCCAAGGGCGAGGAGGTCGACAAGGTGCGCGGGCTGGACCTGGGCGCGGACGACTACGTGGTCAAGCCGTTCGGGCTGGCGGAGCTCCTGGCGCGCGTGCGGACCGTGCTGCGGCGCAGGCAGCAGGCCGAGAAGAAGATCGACCAGACGAGCTTCGGGTCGGTCGAGGTCGACTTCGTGGCGCGGCAGGTGCGGGTCTCGGGCAAGCCGGCGGACCTGACCACCAAGGAGTTCGAGCTGCTCAAGCTGTTCCTCGCGCGCGAGGGCGAGGCGCTGCAGCGCGAGGAGATCGTCCGGCGGGTCTGGGGCTACGACTACGAGGGCACCGACCGGACCCTGGACAACTTCGTCAGCCGGCTGCGGCAGAAGCTGGAGCCGGAGGCGGAGACGCCGCGGCACTTCCTGACCGTGCGGGGAGTCGGGTACCGGTTCAGCCGCGCGCCCGCCGGAGGCTGAAGCCACTGCTGTCACCCCACATCTTCAGCCGGCGGAGTTGGGTAGAGCCCGCCCTCCGTGGCGGGGGCGGCCTTTGTCCGCGCTGACACGACCAAACATACCGACACGACCCCGGCACCCTTCGGCAAGATCACGGCAGCCCGGCCGGGCACTCCCAGCCCGACACGACCAACCGACCGACACGCCCCCGGCACGGAGGCCGGGCTCTACCCAGCTCGCCGGCTAATTGGTGGAAATCATCCGAAGAGATGTGGGGTGACAGCAGGGTTTCAACCCCCGGCTCCGTCAGTCGAACTTCTCCCCCTCGTAGAACCCGTCCAGGATCCGCTTGTACTTGTCGCTGACGAACTTGCGCTTCACCTTCAGCGACGGCGTCATCTCCCCGGTCTCCTGCGCCCAGTCGTGGTCGAGGATGGCGAAGCGCTTGATGGAGGCGTAGGACGGCTGCACCGCGTTGAGCGCGTCGACGGCCCCCTGCACCCGCGCCTTCACCTCCGGCAGCCGCGTCATCTCGGCGAAGTCCTTGGCGTTCAGCTTCTTCTCGGCGACGAACTTCCTCACCGTCTCCTCGTTCAGGGTGATGAGCGCGCTGACGAACTTGCGGCGGTCGCCGTGCACCAGCACCTGGCTGACCAGCGGCTCGCACTTGAGCGCGTTCTCCAGCTCCTGCGGCGCCACGTACTTGCCGCCCGAGGTCTTGATGAGGTCCTTCTTGCGGTCGGTGATGCGCAGGTAGCCGTCGGAGTCGACCTCGCCGATGTCGCCGGTCTTGAACCAGCCGTCCTCGAAGACCGCCTCGGTGTCCTTGGGCAGCTTCCAGTAGCCCTTCATGATCGGCGGGCCCTTCACCAGCACCTCGCCGTCGTCGGCGATCTTCACCTGCACGCCGGGGAAGGGCTCGCCCACGCTGCCCAGGCGGTTGCGCGTGGGGCGGTTGACGTGGGTGGGGGCGCTGGTCTCGGTCAGCCCGTAGCCTTCGAGCACCAAAAAGCCGCACAGCTCGAAGAAGTACCCCAGCTTGCGCGAGAGCGGCGCGCCGCCGCTGATGAACTTGTGCAGCTTGCCGCCGAAGCGCGCGTCGAGCCGCTGCTGCAGCTTGCTGAAGACGAGCCGCTTGGCCACCGGCCACTGCAGCGAGTCGAACTCGCGGCCGGCGGAGCGCGCGTTGGCGTACTCCTCGAAGAGCCCCATCGCCCAGGTGAAGAGCCGGCCCTTGAGGCCCGACGAGGCGCCCCCTTCGGAGACGACCTTGTTGTAGGCCTTCTCGAAGACGCGCGGCACCACGGTCATCACCGTGGCGCCGATCTCCGCGGCGTTGTCCACCGCCCGCTCCACCGACTCGGCGAAGGCCACCGTCAGCCCCGTCCCCAGCCACGCCGAGGTCACCACCTGGGCGAAGGAGTGCGCCAGCGGCAGGAACAGCAGCACGAGGTCGTCGTGCTCCACCAGGTTGATGTCGAACACCGCCCGCGCATGGCTCGTCCAGTTGCCCTGGGTGAGCATCACGCCCTTGGGCGCGCCGGTGGTCCCGGAGGTGTACATCACGAACGCCGTGTCGTCCCACTGCAGCGCCGCGGCGCGGGCCTCCAGCGCCTTGGGTTGCGCGGGCAGCAGCGAGGCGCCCCTGGACTCCAGCTCGGCGAAGCCCAGCACGCCGTCGTCGGGGCGCGTGGCCAGCTCGAAGGCGACGACGTGCTGGAGGTCCGGCAGCTTCGCGCGCACCGACTTGAGCCGCTGCAGGCGCCCGGGCAGCCGGCCCTCGCCGTCGTCGTGGTCGAGGAAGAGCGCCTTGCAGCCGGAGTCCTTGAGGATGTACTCGGCCTCCGCCGCCGTGTTCGAGGCGTAGATGGGCACCACGATGGCGCCGCAGGCCCAGATCGACAGCTGCGAGAGCGTCCACTCCAGCCGGGTCTGCGAGAAGATCGCCACCCGGTCGCCGGCCTCGACGCCGAGCGCGGTCAGGCCGAGGGAGAGCCGGCGCACCCGCTCGGTCACCTCCGCCCAGCTGCCGTCCTTCCACTGGCCCCGCACCTTGGACTTCACCGCGGCCCGCTCGGGCTGCTTGGCGGTCCACATCAGCAGCAGGTCCAGCATGTTCTGCGCGGTGTGCAGCGAGCGGATGGTGTAGGCCGGGCCCTGCTGCTCGGCGCTCTGCGGGACCATGGTGACTCCCTCTGGGTGTGCCTCGCCCTGTCTAGCGTTCCTTCTCCAGCTGCCCGCGCAGGGCCCGCGCGCGGCGCTGGATGAGCCGTTCTTCCGGCGCATCGTACCTGCCCGGGGCCGCGCCGAGAATCCGCTCGAGGTGAACCCGGGCTTCCCGCCGGGCCGCCCCGCTTCCCTCGGCCTGGAGGACCTCGGCCAGGTAGAGCTTGGCGCGCAGGTTCTCGGGGTGCCCGGAGACGGCGGCGCGCAGGCTCTCGAGCGCCTTCTTGCGGTCGCGCTTGGGCCAGGGGAGCTGGGCCCAGTAGCGGCCCAAGGTCAGCAGCGGCCCGCCCCACTCGTAGGCCGGCACGCGCTGCACCGCCCAGTCCAGGTTCCGGCGCAGCCGCGCGTCCAGGCCCTTGGAGAGCGCGTTGAGCACGCCGATGGCCTCGGCGTAGGTGCCGCAGGCGGCCGCGGCCCAGTAGTGGGCGTCCGGGCAGTCGGGGTCGAGGGCCACGGCCTTCTCCGCCTCCCCCCAGCCGCGCTGGCTCATCGCCTGGCGGGTGCGCAGGTCGTCGGAGACGTCCGCGCGCCAGAAGTGCAGCCGGCCGGCGCGCCAGAGGATCGGCACCGACGCCGGGCTCCTCGCCAGCGACTCCTCCAGGAGCTTCTCGCTGCGCTCGACGACCTCCGGGTCGTCCCGCCGGGCCCACTGCTCGTCCAGGCTCGTGCTCACCGCCCGCTCGTCCGCGTTCGAAGTCGACATGGCCGCCGTCCCCGCCGCCTGGGCCTGCGCGACGCCCGGGAGGCCTCGGGTTGCGAGGGGTGCTGCTCGCGCATCGGCCTCGTCTAGAGGCCGGCGCGGGGAGCGACAAGGCGCGCGGGCGCCCCGCGGACGGCTCAGACCAGTAGTCGACTCCGGGGACCGGCGCCGATTAGCGGACACCGTCCTTCTCGTCGCGGCAGACGCGGATGGCGCCGCGGGTGGTGGTGTCGGTGTTCGGCCGGCCGTAGCGGACGCGGGGCTCGACGGCGGCCGGCCCGCTGGCGGTGTCGAAGATGGGGCGGCAGCTCTTGCCGAAGCGGCCGGAGAGCGTGCAGTCGCGGTCGTTGGAGCAGGTCAGCAGGCAGCGCTTGACCTTCTCCTTCTTGGTGGTGGTCTCGATCTCCACGCAGACCGCGTTCTCGCCGCAGTCGATGTCGGTGACGCAGGTCTCGCCGGCCTTGGTGCAGCCCGCGAACGGGACCGCCGCTGCGAAGACGAGCGGACCGAGGATCCATCCCAGCTGTCGCATGGTCGGCATCCTCGATTCGGGTCAGGTCGGCGGCGCGAGAGGCAACGAGAATAGCCTGCGCGCGTTCTCGGTGGTGGTCGCCGCGAGGCTCTCGAGGTCGACCTGGCGGACGAGCGCGAGCCGGCGCGCGGTCTCGACCACGTAGGCCGGCTCGTTCTTCTTCCCGCGGTACGGCAGCGGCGCCAGGTACGGCGTGTCGGTCTCGACCAGGAGGCGGTCGTCCGGCGTCAGCCGCGCGGCCTCGCGCTGCTCGTCGGCGGTCTTGAAGGTGACGATGCCGGAGAAGGAGATGTGGAAGCCCAGGTCCAGGTAGGCCTTGGCCGCCGCGCGGTCGCCGCTGAAGCAGTGGATCTGCCCGCCGACCTCGCTCCCCTTCTCCTCCGCGAGGATCCTCGCCGCCTCGGCGTCGGCCTCGCGGATGTGGACCACGAGCGGCTTCCCGACCTTGCGGGCGAGCGCGATGGACCAGCGGAAGACCTCGCGCTGCCGGTCGGGCGGCGAGTGGTTGTAGTGGAAGTCGAGCCCGGTCTCGCCCACCGCCACGATGCGCGGGTCGGCGGCCAGCTTCTCCAACTGGTCGTAGTCGGCCTGCGGCGCCTGGGCGCAGTCGTGCGGGTGGATGGCCGCGGTCACCGAGACGCAGGGGTGCTCGGCGGCGATCTTCAGCGCCGGGCCGAAGTTGCCGGCGGACTTCCACAGGCCGTTGACGACGAGGTGGACGACCCCCGCCGCCCGCGCCCGTTCGATGGGCTGCCGGGGATCTTCGAAGTCGTCGAGGTGGCAGTGGGCGTCGACCAGCCTCATGGCGGCGCCGCCCTCCCCGCCTTCTCGGTCTCGTCGATGGCGTGCTGGAGGTCCTTCTTCAGCTCCTCGCCCGTCGCCTTGGACCCGGCCTCGCGCAGCGCCGCCAGCGCCGGCTCGGTTCCGTTCAGGTGCAGCGCCCAGGCGACGTCGCCGCGCAGGTCCGCCGTCTCCTGGTCGTTCAGGAGCATCGCGGTCAGCTCGGGCAGGAACTTCTCGAGCTTCATCTCGCCCAGCGCCATGGCCGCCGAGCCGCGGTGCGGGTCCTCGCGGTCCCGGAAGATGGCCTCGAGCACCGGCACGGCTTCCGCCAACTTGATCTCCCCGGCGATCTGCATGGCCAGGCCGCGGCCGTCGCTGCGCCGCTTGCCGATCTCCTCGACCAGCTTCTTCTTCGCGTCCGGGTCGCCGACGGCCGCGAGCAGTCCCAGCGCCGCCACCCGGTCGATCGCCGCCAGGAACCACTTGCCCAGCACCTTGCGCGCCGCCGGCTCGCCGCGCCTGTCGCCCAGCCGCCGCAGCCCCTGCAGCGCCTCGAAGCGCGTCCCGGAGGTCGACATGCCCTCGATGAGCACCTCGACTCCTTCCGCGTCGCCCGTCTCGCTCAAGGTCGCGGCCGCCCAGAAGCGCACTCCGAAGTCCGGGTCCTTCACCAGCTTCTTGAGGAGGGGCTTGCCGGCCTCGCCGATGTCCTCGGCGATGTCCTCCACCGCGGCCCGCACCTCGGAGTCGGGGTCGCCCAGGTGCTTCTCGAGCAGCGGCACGGCCTGCTCCAGGCGCACCCGGCCGATGGCGTGGATGGCGAGCGCCCGGTCCCAGGAGAGCTTCCCGCTGGCCATCGGCTCGAGCATCTTCGCCAGCTTCTCGAGCGCGTCCGTCTCCTGGCGAGCCTCGATGGCCTCGAACAGGGCCGACACGGCCGCGTTGCGCTTGTCGGTGCGGCTCGACGTCAGGTCCGCCACCAGGGACTCGAGGCGTTCGCCGATCACTTGATCCTCGTCCCCGGGGGCAGCTCGCCCGGCACGTCCACCAGCGTCAACCCGGCCTTCGGCTCGCCTGCCGCCAGCAGCATGCCGTTGGACTCGATGCCGCGGATGGCCCGCTTGGCGAGGTTGGAGACCACGACGACCCGCTTGCCCACCACCTGCTCCGGCGCATAGGCCTCGGCGATGCCGGCCGCGATGGTCCGCGGCCCCTCGGGCTCGCCCAGGTCCACCGTGAGCTTGAGCAGTTTGTCGGCCTTCGGCACGCGCTCCGCGGCGAGGACCTTGCCGATGCGCAGGTCGAGCTTGCAGAAGTCGTCGTAGCTCGCGACGCCCGGCACCGCTTCAGCCTTCCCTGAGCCCGTCGCAGGGGCCTTCTTCTCGGCGGCACCCTCGGCCGGCTTCTTCTTCTCGGCCTTCGGCTTCTCCTCGGCGGGCGCGCCCTCGACCACCAGCTTCTCGACCAGCTTCTCGTCGAGCCGGCCGATGATGGGCTTGGGCGTGCCGATCTGGTGGTTGGCGGGGAGCAGCGCGCCGGTGGCCTTCTCCAGGTCCTTGAAGGTCAGCGGCTTGGCGGCCAACTGGCTGATGATCTCCTCGGAGATCTTGGGCACCACCGGCGAGAGCATGGTCGCGACCAGGTAGGCGATGTCGGCGATGGTCGACAGGTCGCGGCGGGCCTCTTCGGGCGCGCTCGTCACCTTCTCCCAGGGCTTGCTGTCCTGGACGAACTTGTTGGTCCGCTCGCCCAGCTCGACGATCGCGCGCATGGCCTGGCGAATCTCGAGCTTGGCATAGGCCGCCCGGACGATCGGCACGGTGCGCAGCGCGTCGTCGAGCAGCGGGCCGTTGCGGTCATTGGAGAGCTTGCCGCCGAGCCTGGTGGAGAGGATCGAGAGCGCCCGGTTGCACAGGTTGCCGAGGTTGTTGACCAGCTCGGCGTTGACCTTGAGCCGGAACTCCTTGAGCGACAGGTCGATGTCCTCGGGGCTGGGGCCGAGGTTGGCGGCGTAGAAGTAGCGCAGGTAGCTGGGGTCCAGGACCTCCAGGTACTGCGCGGCGGTGATGAAGGTGCCGCGGCTCTTGCTCATCTTCTCGCCGTTGATGGTGAGCATGCCGTGGACGAGCAGCCGCTCCGGCCGCTTGAGGGACGCGCCCTTGAGCACCGCCGGCCAGAAGAGGGCGTGGAAGTTGAGGATGTCCTTGCCGATGAAGTGGATGACCCGGGCGTCGGCCTTCTCGTCCCAGTAGGTCGAGAGCGCGAGGTCGGTCCCCTGTCCGCCCTTGGCCTTGAGCATCCGCTCGGTGGAGCTGATGTAGCCGATGGGCGCGTCCAGCCAGACGTAGAAGAACTTGTCGGTCTCGCCGGGGATGGTGAAGCCGAAGTACGGCCCGTCGCGGCTGATGCACCAGTCGGCCAGGCCCGTGCCCAGCCAGCCGCCCATGAGGTTGTTGCGGATGGCCGGGTCGAGCGTGCCTTCCTTGCCGCTCCACTCCTTGAGGTACTCGCCGAAGTTCGCGAGCTTGAAGAAGTAGTGCTCGCTCGTCCTGCGGATGGGCGGCGTGCCGCAGATGGAGCACTTGGGCTCCTTGAGATCCGTCGGGGCGTAGGTGGCGCCGCACTTCTCGCAGACGTCGCCGTACTGGTCGGTGGCGCCGCACTTGGGGCAGGTGCCGCGCACGTAGCGGTCGGGCAGGAAGCGCTTGTCCTTCTCGCAGTAGGTCAGCTCGAGCGGCTTCTGGACGATGTGCCCGGCCTTCCTCAGCCGGTCGAAGATGAGCTCGGCGTAGTACTTGTTCTCGGGCGAGTTGGTCGAGTCGTAGTGGTCGAACTGCACGCCGAAGGCGGCGAAGTCGCGGCGGTGCTCCTCGCCGATCTTGCCGACCAGCTCCTCGGGCTTGATGCCCATCTGCTGCGCCTTGATCTCGATGGGCGTGCCGTGGGTGTCGTCGGCGCAGACGTAGACGACGTCCTCGCCGCAGCTGCGCAGGAAGCGCACGTAGAAGTCGGTGAGCAGGTACTCGACCAGGTGGCCGAGGTGGATGGGCCCGTTGGCGTACGGCAGGGCGCTGGTCACGAGGGTTTTCGACAAGACCGCCTCCTGAGGAGAGGCCGGATGAATAGGCGTTCTGGGCCGTGCGGGCAAGCTTCCTCGCCTGCGATCCGGGAGCGCCGCCCGGGGCTCTCCGAGCACGTAGGCTGCCGGTCTTCCGGGGGATTCTGCGCAGGGTCTCCGGTCTCCGCCCATCGACGACCGGGCCAGAGTGCTTGTGCTGCAGGACCTGGAGTGACGGAAGACCCGGCCCCGAACCCGCGAGCGAGTCGGGGCGACGGGCCGTTACAATGATGAGCCGTGAAGCGCGCCCGCACAGGCGGATTCGCCGAGCTGTTCCTCTCCGTGCTCCTGCACGCCACCATCCTCGCGGCGTTCGGGGCGCCGATGGCCTTGGAGCGCCTCACGCGCGCGGCCGCCAATCCCCCGCCCCCGGCGCGAGGCGATGCGCCGCTCCGATCGGGAAACCGCGAGCGGCCGGCCCGCGCCGACGCCGCGCGAAAGCTGGAGCGGGACCTGCCCCGGGTCAGGCCCGAGGCGCCTCCGGAGCAGCGCAAGCTGATCGTCCTGCCGATGGGCTCGGGGCTGTCGGACCACGACGCCCGCGCCACCGGCGGAATGCCGGGGCTCGCCCGTCCGGCCAGCGCCGAGGGCCCGTTGGGCAAGCGCGTGCTTCTGCCCGCCTTCGAGCCAGATCAGCTAGAGAATCCGGGCACTTCCGACGTCCGCTCGGCCCGCCGCGACCAGGAGCGCTCTCCCATCCAGCGGCCCGAGCTCGACCCGGGCTTCGGGCTCTTCGCCAGCATGATCTCCTCGGGCAGGCTCCAGCCCGACCCGGGCCGCCCGTCCGCGGCGCCGGCCCAGGCGCAGGCCGAGAGCCAGATCGCCGCGGCGACCCCGCTGGCCGAGCCGAAGCCGACGACGCCTTCTTCCTCGGCCCTCCCGCCGCCGCCCGGAGCGGAGCTGGCGAAGGCCGTCGAGACCGCCCAGCGCGAGAAGGCCGAGCCCGTCGCCGCGCCGATCCCCCAGCGTCCGGAGCCCAAGGGCATCGAGAAGCCGAAGAAGCCCGACTCCACCGAGACCGAGGAGGTGCGCTTCGAGCGGGCCAGCTCCCCGTTCGAGCGCCGGGATCCGCGCCTGGCGATGGTCGTGACCGCGGCGAAGAAGGCCGAGCCCAAGCCGCTGGAGCGCCCCGACCGCACCCTCGCCGCCGAGCTGCCGAAGAAGGCGGAGCCCAAGCCGAAGGAGCAGCTGGCGCAGAAGGGCCAGGAGAAGCAGGACGAACGGGCCAAGGTCGACCCGGAGCGCGAGCGGAAGCCCGCCGCCGAGGAGCGCAAGAGCCCGCCCGCCGAGGACGAGCCTTCGACCGCCTCGTCCGACTCGAAGAAGGAGTCCGGGCTCTGGGTCGCCGAGGGCAAGGCGCAGGAGAAGCGCGAAGAATCCGGGGCCCGCGAGACGACTCCGCGGCCCCTCGCCGAAGGCAAGCCCAAGGAGCAACCGGTCGCGCTGGCGATGGCGTCGACGCCCAGGGCGCCCGGCGCCGGCGACGAGCAGTCCCGCCGGGCCCAGATGGCGAGCGAGTTCACCCCGCAGCCGAAGAACGCCGCGCTCACCTCCCTCGAGGACAGGCTGAAGGTCGAGGCCTTCGAGGGCGGCGAGGAAGGCGCGAGGCGAGCCGACCAGTCCGGGCGGACCCTGGCGGCCCCGGAGCGCAAGCTCGTGGGCCTGGAGACGGCGGCGGACCACCAGCAGGGCCAGCCGAACGCCGGGCGCATCGTCATCGCGCCGGACGGCGACGGCTCGGGCGACGAGGCGGGGATGGCGGCGATCGCCGGCAACGCCGACCTGCGCCGCCTCGTCCAGGAGCGGGTGAACTACGTGGCGAGCCTGGTCGGGCCGGGACTGGTCCGGCGCAGCGGCGCTCGCGGTATCGCGGTCGTGAAGTTCCGCGTCGACTTCAGGGGCTACGTCCGCGCCGTGAAGCTCGAGCGGTCGAGCGGGTCAGCGGAGCTCGACCGGGAGATCGAACCGGTCATCCGCCTCGCCGAGCCGTACACCGGCTGGATCGGGTGGATGCGCGTGGCGGTGTGCTTCGGGACGCCGTTCCTGGACTTCTAGCCTCACCACACCCCGAGCTTGTCGAGGGGCCAGAGTCCAGTCTCTGCGGTCAGTATTGGTAGCCCTCAAGCCAGTGCTCAGAGAACGAGCACTGGCCCCTCGACCAGCTCGGGGTGTCGGTCAGCCCGAGCGCGCCACCGCCAGCAGCACCTCGGCCGTGACCTCGAACACCGACTCGCCGACGAACGGCTCGGGCAGGAAGTCGTTGAAGGTGCCCCAGCCGCCGGCCTTGAGCTGCGTCGAGCGGAGGAACTGCAGCCCCTGCTTGGCGGCCTCGAGGGACTTGGCATCGCCGCTGACGAGCAGCGCCCGGGTCGCGTAGGCCGTCGCCTGGGTGTTGCGCTGGCCCCAGGTGCCGTCCTTGCCCTGCGAGCCCAGGATCTGCGAGCGCAGCGAGGCCTCCAGCGGCAGGTTGCCCTTGAGCGCCACCAGGGCCTCGAGCACCGCGCCGCGGCTGGTCAGGCGGAAGCCGTGCTTGTCCTCGACGTTCCAGCGCTTCTCGGTGTCGGCGAGCGCCTGGGCGACCTCGCGGGCCTTTTCAAGCTGACCGACGGCGAGGCCGGCCCGGATGGTGTGCGCGGCGTCGAAGCCCACCAGCGCCTCGTTGCCCTTGCGGACCATGAAGAGCCGCTCGACGATCTCCCGGCCAGTCGCGTTGGAGTGCCTCTGCTCGAACGCCGCCTTCGCGGCCTTGGCGTAGGCCGCCTCCCCGGTGACCTTGCCCAACTCCGCCAGAGCCTCGACGTCGGGGTCGAAGACCAGCTTGCCCGCGTCGACCTCGGCGACCCGCGCCCTGCCCCAGGACTCCGCCGCCGCCTTCACCGAAGCGTCCGAGGTCCGCACGTACACCGCGGTGAGCGACTTGGCGACGATGCCTGCTGCATTCGGCGCCGCCTGCCCGCCCTTCTCTTCCCAGGGCCAGGTCGCCTTGGCGTCCTGGAAGTCGTGCTGGGCGCCCGCGAGATAGCTCGCTCCGGCGCGCAACGCCTCGTTCGCCGGGGCCTTCAGGCGCTCGGCGTACTGCGCCGGCAGCGGCACCTTCTCGCCACGCGCCGCCCAGGGCATCGCCAGGGTGCCTGCGACCACGACCAGCATTGCTCGCTTCATCGCGCCCTCCAGTTTCGAAATCCCGTCCTAGACCGGTGTCCGGTCCCGGGCCTTCACGTTCAGGGCTGGGCCCGTCCCGGAAGGGTGGCGATGGCCACGCTCTCCGGTCCGGCGGCCCAGATTTGGTCCATCAGCGTCACGGTCGCGCCCAGGCTCAGCTCCTTGTGCGCCCGAATCACGACGTTTTTCCGGTGCGAGCCGAGGGCCGCCTTCACCGCCTCGGTCACCTTCTGCGCGGAGACGTCCTTGCCGTCGACTCGCGCGCGCTGCTCGAAGTCGATCTCCACCATGATCGCGTCCGAGGCCACGACCGGCGCCTCGCGCTGGCTGGCCGGCAGCAGGATCTGCTGCTGGCGCTCCTCCTGCTGCGAGTCGTGCTTGTTCTTGCTGAAGGTCGCCAGGAGGCTGAAGGCGATGAAGAAGAACACGAACAAATTCATGATGATGTCGGTCGCGGACACCCCGCCGGCGTCGATCATCGGCCGCGTCTTGGGCACCACCGCCTTCATCGGCCGGTCCCGACGGAGAAGACGGCCACCGCCGCGGGCGCCTGCGCGTCGTCCGCCTCGCGGGTGCGGTGGCGGCCCGCCAGGTCGCTGGCCGCCGAGTTGAGCGAGCGCGCGATCCGGGCAGTCGAGGCCGAGAAGGCGTTGTAGGCGAGCACGTAGGGAATGGAGGTCAGCAGGCCGCCGGCGGTGGTGATCATCGCCTCCTCGATGCCGCTGGCGAGCGCCTCGATGGAGACGTTGGCACCCGCGGCGGACCAGGCTCCGAAGGCCTCGATGAGGCCGAGGATGGTCCCCAAGAAGCCCAGCATGGGCAGGACGGCGACCATCGACGCCAAGAGCGGCAGGAGCGACTCGGCGGCGGCCAGCTGGTCGGAGGCCGCCTGCTCCATCCGGCGCTCCTGCTCCTCCTGGACGAGCCCCCAGCCCGAAAGCCCCGCCTCGAGCACCGCCGCGCTGGGAATCCTCGACTGCGCGCACCGGGTCCGGGCGTCGGCGATCCGCCGCTCGTCGACGAGGCGCAGGACCTCGCGGCTCAGCTCGGCCGGCTCGCCGCGGGTGCGCAGCAGATGGGCCAGCCGGTTGATGACCACCGCGAGCGCCACGATGGAGGCCGCGAGGATGGGCCACATCACCCAGCCGCCTCTGAGGAAATAGTCGATCAGCACGGCATGACCCTCGGACTCACCCAAAAAGGATAGCGGTTTGATGCAGCGCCTGCTCGGACGTCGCACCCTCGGCGGGGCGCGGGCCCAAACGACGGGCCGGCTTCAGGAAGGCCGTCGACCGCGATGGCCGTGGCCGCGCTGGACTTCGAGTTCGCAGCCGCCGCGCTGGCACGCGGGACTTCGGTTGGCACCGAAGGGCTTGCTCCTCCGCCCCGTTCGAGCCGCCGGCGCCCGGGAAGGGGTCGGGGCGCGGGGGCAAGCACGGCATGAACGAGGGGAAGTCGGCCTCGGCAGCCTTCCCCTCGGCTTGCCGCGTGGGCGGCCCACCGCTACCAGAACGTCGTGAGAGTTCCCCCGAACCTGCCGCCCCAGAGCGACTCCGACGCCGCCCCGCCCGTCCGGCCCGTCGTGCCGGCGCCCGCGCAGGGCCGCCTCCGCCTGCTCGTCAGCGCCTGCCTGCTGGGCGAGCGCGTGCGCTACGACGGCCAGCACAAGTACGACCCCTTCCTGGTCGAGACCCTCGGCCGCTTCGTGGAGTTCGTCCGCGTCTGCCCCGAGGTGGACTGCGGCATGCCCACCCCGCGGCCCTCGATGCACCTGGTCGGCGAGGCGGCCTCGCCCCGGCTGGTCAGCCGCACCGGAGAAGACCTGACCGAGCAGATGCAGCGCTTCGCCCGCTCGCAGGTGGAGCGCTACGCGGGCCTCGAGCTGTGCGGCTACGTCTGCAAGAAGGACTCGCCCAGCTCGGGGATGACCCGGGTGAAGGTCTACCCGCCCGTGGAGGGGCGCATGCCGGAGCGCAGCGGCGCCGGGCTCTTCACCCGCGCCTTCATGGAGCGCTGGCCGCTGATCCCGGTGGAGGAAGAGGGCCGCCTGAACGACCCGGGGCTGCGCGAGGCCTTCATCGAGCGGGTCTTCTGCATGCGCCGCTGGTACGACCTGGTCCGCGGCGGGACGGATCGCGGCCGGCTCGTCGAGTTCCACGCCGACCACAAGTACCTGCTGCTCGGCCACGGGCGCGCGGGATACACGGAGCTCGGGCGCCTGGTCGCCGAGGCCAAGCGCCACCCGCCCGCCGAGCTGTACCGGCGCTACCTGGAAGGCTTCGCCGCGGCGCTCGCGGTGCGCACGACGCCCAAGAAGGTCACCGACGTGCTGCAGCACATGATGGGCTTCTTCAAGCGCGACCTGGACGCCGAGGAGAAGGCGGAGCTGCTGCAGACCCTCTCCGACTACAAGGCCGGGCAGGTGCCGCTGGTCGTCCCGCTGACGCTCATCAAGCACTACGTGCGCAAGTTCGGCGTCGAGTACCTCGAGCGGCAGGTCTTCCTGAACCCGTACCCGGCGGAGCTGATGCTGCGCAACCACGTGTAGGAGGCCGCGGCGACGCCCTCAGAAGGACTTCGCGCAGCGGAAGCCGACGCTGCTCTGCCGGACCGTCGATTCGGCCTGTCCGCGGCTGTCGGCGGCCAGCAGCTCGGGCTTCTGCAGCGCCCAGCTCCCGCCGCGGTGGACGCGAAGGTCGGCGGTCTCGCCGCCGTCCTCGACCCACTCCCAGACGTTGCCGGAGAGGTCGTGGATGCCCTGCGGGTTGTCGCCCAGGGGATGGCTCGCCACCCGGCAGGTGCTGCGCCGAGCGCCGGAGACGACGTTTCCCCCGTTCCAGCAGGCCTGGTCCGCGAGCGCCGCGTCGCCCCAGGGGTAGGTCGTGGCGCGCTCCTCGCCCCGGGCGGCCCACTCCCACTCGAGGTCGGTCGGCAGCCGCTCTCCCCGGCTGGTGCAGTAGGCCTTGGCCTGGCTCCAGTCGACGCAGTTGACGGGGTGGTCCTGCCGGTCGGGCTTGTCCTCGTTGCAGAACTTGCCGGCGGCCGCCCGCTGGGCGTCGGTGATTCCCGGGTGGTCCGCGGTGGCGAAGGCGGGGGTGCAGCCGCCCCGCTTCACGCAGGCGGCGTAGTCGGCGACGGTGACCTCGATGACGTCCAGGCAGAACGCCTGGACGGTCGCGGGGGCAGCTCCCGCCTTGGCGAAGACGCCTCCCGGGATGGCCGCCTTGCCCGGAGGGCACGCCGAAAGCGCCGCAGCCGGAGTCGGCGCCGCAGCCGGGGCCGGCGTGCGCGAGCAGGCCGAAAGGACGAGGGCGAAAGCGACGGCGGAGATCCTGGTGCGCGGCACGGAGATCCTCCCGGACCGGCTACTTCTTCTTCTCGACTTCGCCGTGCATCAGGTAGCTGAGCACCATCAGGTGCACCGTGCGGTGGTGCTCCTCCGGCTTGGCGCCCGGGAAGACCGCCTTGGCCAGGGAGTCGAGCACCCCCAGCATCGGCGTGCCGACCTCCTGGTCGATTCGGGCCTGCAGCTCGGCCCCGGTCAGGGCCTGGACGGTCTTGAGCGCCTGGATCGCGCGCTCTTCCTTCGGGGCTGGCATGCGGCCTCCTTCTTCGAAGGCCGACGATGATGCCCGCCCCCCCTTCCCCAAGCAACACCGCGGACTTGCACACCTTGTCCGACACGGGCGATCGCGCCGCACATTCCAAGCAACTTCAGTAACTTGGAAGCGATAATCTCCCTCCACACCCGCCCGCGGAGGATGCCTTGCCCCCCGTCAAGACCACCGGCCCCCGTTCGACCTCGACCCCCGCCGCCCACCGCGGCGCAGGCACCAAGAAGGCGACCGGCTCCGCGGCGCCGAAGAAGACCGCGGCGACCCCGACCGCGGAGAAGGCGACGACGCCGAGGACGCCCGCCAAGCCTGCCGCGGCCACCGACGTGTTCGAGACCGGCAAGGCCGCCAAGGCCAGCGCCCCCGGCTTCTGCGGCGCGGCCCAGGAAGGCGCCCGCATCGAGTCGCTCTCCTCGCCGATGATGAACGCCGGCGGCCGGGTCGTGTTCCCGTGGGACAAGCCGGGCGACAAGATCCCCTTCGAGCTGACCGTGCGCGTGGACGGCGATCCCTCGAAGGTCAAGGCCGACCTGTGGACCAACGCCAACCACAACGACGCGCCGGAGAAGTTCGACGCGCTGCCGATGAAGCTCGTGCGCCAGGACGGGAACCAGGCCACCTACCGCGTCGAGATCCCCATCGAGAAGATGGGCAACTACCGCGCCACCGCCCGCATCTCCACCGACGGCGGCAAGAGCTACGCCTGGGGCAGCGAGTCCGGGCTGCAGGACGTCCGCTTCCGCCCGCACGCCGAAGCCCACGACGCCCTGAACATGATGGAGGTCAACGTCAACAGCGTGAACGGCGGCTACGGCACGCTGGACGACCTGGCCGGCCGGGGCTCGCCGACGACCAACGGCAAGTACACCCTGGAGTTCCTCAAGAAGGAGGGCATCAACTCGGTCTGGGTGCAGCCGCCCTTCAAGCGCAGCGTCTGGGACGGCCGCCACCCGCTGGACAACGCGGGCAGCCCGTACGCCGCCAAGGACTTCTTCGCGGTCGACCCCAAGCTCTCGGCGCGGGCGCAGGCGGTGCTGGCGCGCGGCGGCACGGAGGCGGAGGCCGACGCGGCGGGGACGCAGGAGTGGAAGGACTTCGTCGCCAAGGCGCACTCGCTGGGGATGAAGGTGGTGGTGGACGTGGCGCTCAACCACGTGGGCCACAACTACGAGTTCTCCGACCTGTTCACCCGCACCGACGCCGCCGGCAAGGAGATCCGCGAGGTCCGCAAGAACGACTTCAGCCAGATCGCCATCAACCCCGAGCAGGCCGAGATCATGAAGGCGCGGCTCGACGACCCGAAGCTGCCGGACTACCTCGAGTACGTGGCGCCCTGGCTCTACTCCTCGCGCACCGGCAAGCAGGGCGGCGCCAGCGACGTCGGCGACATCTCCGCCGGCGGCGAGCAGTGGGCGGACACCAAGCAGCTCAACCACGGCGGCAGCTACGGCAAGAAGAACGAGCCCATCAACCGCGAGGTCAACGAGTACTTCGGCCGCATCCTCGAGTACTGGTCGGTGGACATGGGCGCCGACGGCTTCCGCCTCGACCACCTGACCGGCCTGCCGCAGACGGTGATGGAGCAGGGCCTCAACCACGCGCAGGCCGCGGTCGACCGGCACCGCCCGGGCGTGCAGCTGTACCTGACCGGCGAGGACTTCTTCAACGCCGAGTACAACGCCAGCCACCTCGACAACATCCAGGACACCTGGCTGCGCAACTCGCTGATGGGCTCGACCAACCCGCAGACCCTGCGCGACATCTTCTCCAACCCCTACTTCGACAACCGCGAGATGGTGAACCTCGCCAGCCACGACGAGGAGCGCTTCGAGTTCCACGGCGACATGAAGGCCGCGGCCCGCATGTACAGCCTGCTGCCGCTGCTGGGCGGCACCAACATGCTGGTGGCCGGCGACGAGTACGGCGAGAAGAACTCGATGCCCTTCAAGCAGCACAACCCGGTGGGCGCCATCCAGACGCCGTCCGCGGCCGGGGAGAGGCTGTCCGACCAGCTGCGCCGCGCCGGCGAGGCCAAGGGCGGCCTCCCCGCGCTACAGGACAACAACCGCGCCTTCCTGGACCTGAAGACCGGCGGCTGGGACGGCGAGATGCTGGCGATGGCCCGCTTCCCGGACGCCGACAAGAAGGGCAACCCGGTGGTGGTCTTCGCCAACTTCAACAACGCCCGGACCCGCGAGAACTCCTTCAACCTCGACGCCCAGACCCGCTCGCGCATCGACCCCGACAAGACCTACCAGGTGCGCGACCTGATGGCGGACGACCCCAAGGCGATGCTCTGGGACAAGCCGATGTCCGGGCGCGAGCTGCTCGAGCGCGGGCTGTACGCGAGGCTCTCGCCGTACCAGGTGCAGGCGCTGGAGATCTTCGAGGCGCGGTAGCCTCTCGCCGTCGAACGCCACTGCCTCGAGCCTGACTCTGGCGGCCCTCTCCCTGCGCGGGAGAGGGCCGTCGCATTTCTTGGCTCGCAACGCGTGGCTCCCGAATGCAGACCCGTGGGAGGCGCGTGCCTGGGCTGGCCTATATGGAGCAGGGGGCCAAGGACTTGTCGGAAGTCGTTGTCGGCAGTTGGGCCAGCCGAGGATCTGGGGCAGCACCGGGGTCGCCGCAGGCCCGTCGCGACATTGCTGGCTATAGAGGCTGTCGACTTCGGTGCGCATACGTTTACCCAGCCCATTTGTATTGTTGTTAGGATTTGTGCCTCTGCGACATTGGCGGCATGTCGCAAGCTAAGAGGGTGAGGCGAAGGCACAAGAAGGCCCCGAGCGCGGAGCAGCGCGGGTTTCAATTCTCGGCAGGCGTCGAGGGCCGTCGTGTGCCTCCGCAGAAGGGTGCCATCCCCAAAGCGCGGCTGCCCGGGTTTGAGGAGCCTGACCCGTACGCCCTCAGCATCAATGGCCAGCGGCTTTCCGAGTACCTGAAGCAAATGGGCCAGGCCTGGGTCGTGGGTCTCGTCGACCTGCTTCTCGCCGTCGACTGGCAGAGGTTCTTCCCCAGCTACAAGCCGACCGGTCGTCCGCCTATCCACCCTCGCATCATCATGGGCCTGCTCGTCTACGGGACCCTTCTCGGGCGCACTTCCCTACGCGAGCTCGAAATGCTGGCCAGTCTCGATCTCGGCGCGTGGTTCGTCTGTGGCGGCCTTCAGCCCGATCACAGCACGCTCGGCAAGTTCCTCCAGCGGCACCGCGACATCCTGACCGAGGATTTCTTCGCTGAGCTGACCACCTATCTGGTCGCTCGCCTGAAGCTTGGCCCGGGCGTGGCTGCGGTCGACGGGAGCGTGGTCGCCGCTGTCTCGAGCCGCTTGAGCACTCTGAAGCTGGAGGCGGCTCGCGAGGCAGCCAAGGAAGCAGCTACCAAGGCGAGCGCCCTCGCGAAGTCCCAGGTGCCGCAGGACGCCGGCACGTGCACGGCAACTCCCGCAGCCCCCACGCTGCCCGAGGGAGACCAGCCGGCTGGCGGCACCAGCGCGCCGCCGCCGGCCCCGACAGCGCCGCCCTCGTCAGCGACGCCTGCAACGACGAAGCCCCCGGCCTCTGCGGCGCTCGCAGAGGCGCAGGCGCGAGCGGCCGTGGCAGCCGAGGTGGTACGGGTCGCAGAGCTACGCGCCTCCAGGGCCAAGGATCCCAAACGGACAGCAGTGGTTCCGGGCGAGCTCGACGCAGTGATCCAGCCGCTCAAGAACGGCCCGAGCCTACCGGCCTACAAGCCGTCGATCGCCGTGCACGAGAGCGGGCTCATCGTGGGGCAGGCAGTGGATCCCTCGAGCGAGATTGCCGTCGTCACCTCGCTCCGGGCGCAGCATCGGCAGATTCTCGGCGCCGACCCGGTCACGACCCTTTTCGATGCGGGCTATCACTGCCTGGAAGTCCTGCAGGCCTTTGCCGACCAAGACATCCTTTGCCCAGCCGGCACCCTGGGCAGGGACTTCGTCAAGCGTGGCAGAGGCGGCTTGTTCGGCAAGGCGTCGTTCGTCTACGACGAACACACTGACAGCTTCCGCTGTCCCGGCGGGCAAACGCTCGCGCGCATGACCACCAAGCAGGTGGATCCAAACGGTCCCTTCGCCAATTACCGGGCAGCGGCGGGCTGCTGTGCGACTTGCGCTCTGAAGGCGCGCTGCACCAAGGCCAAAGCGCGAACGGTGAGTCGCTGGGACGGCGACGAGCTCAAAGACGCGATGGCGCAAGTGATGGCCCAGCCTGGGGCTCGCACCACTTTCAAGCGACGGGCGGCAATCGTTGAGCCCGTGTTCGCACTCTTGAAGGAACGCCAGAGGCTGCGGCGCTTTCGCCGTCGGGGCCTGAGGAACGTGCGGCTGGAGTTTGCACTTCACTGCATCGCTTTCAACGTCGGCCGCACACTCTCACTCGAGCGCAGGCGGCTTGTTGTCCTTCTTTTCTGGAGCCGCCTGGAAGGCTCCCACTGGAGGCTAGTGGCCGTAGGCGCCTGGCTCCCATAGACGCGCTGTCGCCCGCACCGCCGCGTTACGCCAGTTGCGAACTGCCTCTGGGCTGGGCCGATTATCGACAGCCTCTATAGCCAGCGTTATCGCGATACCGCTGGCTACAGCCATCATTATCCAGGGCCGGCCGGATCCGGCCCCCGGTCCTGGTCGCCCTGGGCTGTAGGTAGGTCTGGTCGACCCCTGTCTCCCTATGAGCCCGCCACGGCCTGGGGTCTTCCCAGGCCAAGGCATCGAGGACCGTGGACTGCCGAGATCCACAGGCATCGAACCGAAGGCACGTCGTCCGTTTCGGCAACCTCGCCCTTCTGCAGGCCTCCCCGCCTCAAGCGGTGCCGGCATGCGCTAGACTTCGCGGACCTTCCGCGAGGCTGCCATGCCCCAACGCCGCGTGCCGCCCTTCTGCTTGGTCGTCCTGCTCTTTGCCGCCTTCGCCTGCAGCGACGGCCAGACCACGGTCAAGGAGAACATCCCCCCCGAGGCCCACATCGAGGGCGGCGACCGCGACGCCGTGGTCGGCGAGCCGGTCTCGTTCGACGGCAGCACGAGCTCCGATGCCGACGGCTCGGTCACCTCGCTCGCGTGGGACTTCGGCGACAGCGGCACCTCGACCGAGTCCGTCGCCTCGCACACCTACGTCGCGGCGGGCGCGTTCACCGTCACGCTGACCGCCACCGACGACGGCGGCGAGACGGGCGCGGCCCAGATCAAGGTCCACGTCGTCGCCAAGGTCTCCAACAAGCCTCCCCTGCCCTCCATCACCGGCCCGACGACGCTGGAGATCGGCCAGCTCGGGAGCTTCGACGCCGCCACCTCCACCGACCCCGACGGGACCCTCGTCGGCTACGACTGGAGCTTCGGCGACGGCACGACCACCAAGGGCGCCCAGGTCCAGCACGCTTGGGGAAAGCCGGGCCCGTTCGACGTCACGCTCATCGCCACCGACGACAAGGGCGCCACCGCCACCGCGCGCCTGGCGCTCACCGTGACCCTCAAGTCCAACCAGCCGCCGCGCGCCAACGCAGGCTCCGACCAGACCGGCAACCCCGGCATCCCGGTCCTCTTCGACGGCTCGGCTTCGATCGACCCCGACGGCACCATCGAGGCCTACGAGTGGGACTTCGGCGACGGCTCGGCCAAGGCCGCGGGCGTCCTGGCGGCCCACACCTACGCCGCCGTCGGCGCCTACACCGCCACGCTCAAGGTGACCGACGACCAGGGCGGCACCGGCACCGGGACGGCCAAGGTCGACATCCAGGCGCTGGACTACAGCGGCACCTACTCGGTCAACGCCAACCCGGCGACGCTGAAGTGCTCCGGCACCGACGCGAGCTGGGTGCCGACCCAGCTGGTGCTGACCATCGCCGGCGCCACCGCCAAGGCCGACGAGACCATCCCCTCCCAGCCGACCTTCAAGCTCCACTACGAGGGGACCTGGAACGCGGCGGCCAAGAGCTTCCACATGACCGGCACCTTCTCGGAGTCGCTGGCGGTCCACTACTACACCTACGACGGCACCTTCACCGACCCGAAGACGTTCAGCGGCACCGACGCGGAGGTCATCAAGAACTCCATCACCAACTCGGTGATGTGCACGCTGAACTGGAAGGTCACCGGCAACCGCTGAGCGAGGATCCCCATGACCCCCACGACCCGATCGCTCTTCCCGCTCTTCGGCCTCGCCTTCGCCGCCCTCCTCTCGCTCGCCGGGTGCGGCGGCTCGACCAACGTCGGTCCCGCGCTGCCCGTCGCCAAGGCCGGCGCCGACCGCACCGCCAGCGTCGGCGAGGGGGTCCTCTTCGACGGCAGCGCCAGCTTGCACGCCGTCAGCTGGCACTGGGAATTCGGCGACAACACCACCTCCGACGAGGCGACGGTCGAGCACACCTACGCCACCGCCGGCACCTTCCAGGCGGTGCTCACCGTGCGCAACTCGGTCGGCGGCAGCGACCGGGACACCGTGGAGATCACCGTCAGCGACATCCACGCCGCGCCGACCGCCGCCGTCGTCGGGCCCTCCAAAGGCCGCATGGGCGACGCCCTCACCTTCGACGGCTCGACCTCCAGCGGCGCCTCGCCCATCGTCAGCTACGCCTGGACCTTCGGCGACGGCGGCACGGCCAGCGGCGCCAGCGCCACTCACTTCTTCGCCGCCAACGGCCAGTACTCGGTCCAGCTCACCGTCGAGGACGCCAGCGGCCTCTCCGGCTCGGCGTCGCTGACCGTCACCATCGGCGACGACGTCGGCAACCGGCCCCCGGTCGCCGTGCCGGGCCACGACGTGACCGCGCGGGTCGGCGAGACCGTCGTCCTGGACGGCACCGCCTCCTACGACCTGGACTCGGGCGACTCCATCACCGCCTACGACTGGGACTTCGGCGACGGGTCGGCGCACGCCACCACCGACCAGCCCAGCCACGCCTGGGCGACCGCCGGCACCTTCACCCTCAAGCTCAAGGTCACCGACGCCCACGCCGCCTCCAGCGAGGCGGCCGCCAAGGCCACCATCCTGCCGCCGCCCGACTACAACGGCCGCTGGACGCTGGTGCCCGACAAGGCCTCGGTCACCTGCGGCAAGACCACCATCACCTTCCCCGCCGGCACTCTGGACTTCACGCATGCCGGCAGCTCGCTGTCGGCGCAGGACCCCGCCACCGCCGCGCGCAAGCTCACCGGCACCCTGACCGGCTTCCACTTCTCGACCAAGGGCGTCTTCGGCTCGACGGGGAGCTGCGGCAGCGCCACCTCCACCGAGACCTTCGCCGGCGACTTCAAGATCAGCAACGACAAGGCCCTCGCGGGCAGCTATGCCATCTACCAGGCCTATTCGGACATGGCCTGCAACTGCACCGCGACCTTCGGCGTCAGCGGGACCAGGCCCTAACCGCCCGTATCGACTGGCCAAAGGGGCCCGTCCCCATTCCGGCGGTGTCCGGAAAAGGAACCTTCGGCGGCGCCGGACGTCGTAGGAGGGGCCTCCAGGGAGATGCCATGAACGAGACGACGAAGACTTTCCCGGTCCAGCGGCGCTACGCCCGGGTCGCCTGCAACGCGGCGGCGGTGGTGACGCGCGGCGAGCACAGCGCGGCGGGCATCTGCGACAGCCTCTCGATCGGCGGCGCGTTCTTCAAGGGCGAGGCGGCTCCGGCCCGTGCGCCGCTCAAGCTGGTGCTGTGCCTGCCCTCCATGGGCCCCATCGAGGTCGAGGGCGAGGTCTGCTACTCGCGCGCCGACGGCATCGGCATCCGCTTCACCCAGCTGCCGCCCAACGCGCTGATGGCCATCTGCACCTACGTCGGCAGCACCCTTCACTGAGCCTTCAGCCGCGCTCCGCGCGCCACCACGAACTGCCTGGAGACGCAGCTCGCGCCGAACACCGGCCGGGTCTGGAGCGTGAGCTGCAGCGTGCGCCAGCCGCCCGACTCGCTGACCGAACCCGAGAAGAAGAGCTGCAGCTCCTCCAAGCCGCCTTGTGAGGAGACGGCTTGCCGCACCGCGCGCTGGAAGCCGCGCAGGACCGCCACCGCGTCCGTGTCCTCGTCGGGCCCCGGGACGAACAGGTCCGCGGCCAGCCGGACGGGCACCTGGTTCACCGGATCGATCAGCTCGATCGTGACCCGGCCCGCCTTCGCCTCCTGGGCGAGCGTGACGGTGGGGGGCACCAGCCAGGGCGTGAAGCCGCAGTCCCCGGAGAGCGTGCTCGACTGGACGGCGTAGTCGTCGGCGACGTTCGGACAGCTGCCGTCGCAGGTCTGCGTGTCCGAGCACGAGGCGGCCCCCAGCACCGTCGCGGCGAGACCCGCCCACGCGATCCCGATCCCCCTCCAGGCTCGCTTGCGCATGTCCCCTCCGATCGAGCGATCTCAAGTTCCTGCACGCTCGCCGGCCCAGCCAGAACCCAAGTGCGCCGGCCAGCCGCCCGCCCGCCAGGACCTCGGCGCGGGCACCCCCGGGACCCTCGCCCCGGGGACGGGCGAGGCCCGCTGCACCGAAGTGCGGCCTTCTGCCCGAAGCTTTGCTATATCCCCGCCATGTCCAGCGACCGGTCCTCCTCCTCCTCCACGAAGCGGGTCCTCATCGTCGGGCTCGTCATCGGCGTGCCCGCCCTGGTCGGCGCGTTCTTCGCGCTGCGCCCCTCCGCCACGCCGACCCCGGCGAAGACCGAGGCCCCGAAGCCCGCCGATCCCGCCCGCAATCCGCCCGCGGCGCAGTCGGACCCCGACCCGGCCGATCCCCACTCGCTCCACCCGCTGACCAAGTGGGACGGCCCCTTCGCTTTCGATCCCCTGCGCTACCTGCCCGAGGCGACCCGCATCGCCCGCGAGAAGTACGCGGACGCGAGCTTCGCCGGCCTGCGCATGACCAAGGTCAAGCCGAACGGGCGCATCAACCTCAAGGCCCGCGAGGCCTTCGCCGCCTACCGGTTCCGCTCGCCGTCGCGCTCGGCCAACGGCGACACCGTGGGCGCCGAGCCCTGCCTGGTGGACGTGGCGGTCACCGGCGACGCGGTGCAGGTGCTGACCCCCAAGGTGGTGGACGTGGGGTGCTCCTCGCCCGCGGTGAGCGTCCCCGAGTGCGACCTGCTCAAGCTCTGGCTCGTGACGCTGCAGGAGCGCACGCCGACCGAGCCCCTGGGGACCTGGGAGCTCTCCGCCGCGCCGGGCGCCAAGCCGGACGCGCCCGCCGCGCCCGGCCAGTGGACGCTGACCATGCCCGCCCAGCCGGAGCCGTTCGCGCGCAGCTACGACGCCGCCTGCAACCCCATCGGCCGGACCACGCCCGTCACCCCGGTCGACGCCGACAAGTTCCGCGCGGACAGCGCCGCCCCGCCCCGGCCGCCCGCCGACCCGAACGCGCCCAGCGTCGCCGTCCGGCCCGTTTCGGTCCGCGGCCCGCTCGCCATGCGCGCCCTGCAGGACATCCACGAGGGCCTGGAGTCGGGGTTCGTCGACTGCTACGCCAAGGCGTCCGCTTCCTGCGGCGGCTGCCTGGGCGGAGTGACCTCGACGCTGACCGTGACCATCGGAGAGGCCGGCAGGGCGGCCAAGGTCGACTTCGCCGCGATGCCGCTCCAGAGCACCCCGGAGATGGCGGTCAACGACGCCGCCGAGCGCTTCGGAAGGTGCACGAAGGAGGTCACCAAGACCTCGGTCTACCCCGCCGCGACCGAGATCACCGAGACCGTGTTCAAGGTGCTGGTGGCGCCCGCCAGGCGGAAGCAGCACAGCGAAGGCGAGAGGGAATAGCCGCCGGTTCGGTCGTCGGGCGGTCCCCCAACGCTACTGGTGCTCGCCGGGCTTGGGCCCCTCGCCGCGGCGCGGCAGGTCGCCCTGCCCCTCCGCCTCCACCTCGGCGGTCTCCTCGCGCACGCCCTCGCTGGCCCGCCGCTCCTCGGTGTAGCCGGACCTCGTGGCGCGGATCTCCTCGCGGACGACCGGGCGCTTGCGGATCTCCTGCTCCTCCTCCTCGGCCAGCGGGATGCGCGTCTCGGAGGCGTCCGAGGCCGTCCGATCTGCTTCCCGGTACTCGCCGCCGCCGGCTCGCGCCGAGGGCGGCTGCTCCATCAGCGCGTCGCCGCTCTGGTTGAGCCGGACCTCGTCGCCGAGGACCTGGCCGACGAGCCCGTAGTCGGCGAAGTGGTCCTTCTTGAAGAACAGGCCCTTCTCGATCACGAAGCAGTCGGATCTCTTCTCGACGACCTTGCCCAGCTTGCCGCCGTCCGCCCCGTACACCGTCATGCCTTCTCTCAGCTCGTCGTAGCGCATGGCCAACCCCCTCGAAGGTTGGCCACGCCGCCGATGGCGGCCCTGCGCCGGCGAGCGCCCCGTCGGCTCCGGCGCGGGAATGAGCCGCCTCACGGCCCGGTGGGCATCGGCACCGCCTGCTCGCCCAGGACGTCCCGGCGGGCGAACGTCGAGACCGCCTCGCGCATCATCCGCAGGTGCTCGTCCTCGTGGTGCAGGCGCGTCCGGAAGGCCTCGCGAGCTTCGTCGTCACCCGCCTCGTCGGCCAGCTCGAGCAGCAGCTGCCAGCCGGCGTTGTCCGACAGCTCGGCTTGCAGGAGCGCGTGGAACAGGTGCGGCAGCCCGAAGTCGACGTCGATCACCTCCTTGATCCCCTCGGCCTCGAGCGTCACCAGCCTCGAGCGCTCGGTCTCGGCGTGGGCGTCGCCGCCCAGCGCGCGAATCTGCTCCTCGAGCCACTCCTCGTGCTCCTTCTCCTGGTCGCGGTGCTCCTTCATCTGCGGGATCATCTGCAGGATGCCGGCGTCCTTGGACGCGGCCATCACCTCCAGGATCTTGTCGTAGAAGGCCACTCCCGACCGCTCGAAGACCAGCCGCTCGTTGAGCAGGTCCAGCGCCCGCTCGAGGTTCTTCTCGGCGAACTTCTTCATGTGGGTCCCCTCCCCATCCGCCCATCCCATTCCCGACCCGAAGCTATCCACTCGCCGCCGCCGCCCGCCGTCGCCGAATCGGCCGGCCGGCCTACAGGCTGCGGCCCACGGCCGCGCTCAGCTGCGCGAACTCCCGCGCGAACTGCTGCGGGCTGCGGTGCGAGCTGCCGGCCAGGACGATCTCCTTGGCGTCCACCCGCGCCCAGACGCGGCGGTGAGCGCTGTAGAAGGACTGGCCCAGCCCGAAGGCGAGCAGCAGGCAGCCGGCGAAGACGATGTCCGCCCCCGGGTCGCGCACCACCTGGATGCCGGTGAGGTACAGGGGCTCGAACCCCATGAAGTCCACGGCCCAGCGGTCCTCGCGGTTGAAGGCGTCGAAGCCGGGGAAGCGCTCGAAGATCCAGAAGTCGGTGAGCAGGCCGTCCTGCTCGCGCGCCAGGTGCAGCGCCGGCCCCGCGCCGGCGTGGTCGTCCTCGGCCCCGGCCAGGCCCAGCCGCGTGCCGTCGTCGAGCGTGACCGAGCCCTCCACGAGCAGCTCGTGCTGCTGCCTCTTGCCCGTGGCCTTGTCGGTCACCACGACGTGCGCCTGCCGGGCCTCGGGGTCCGGGCGGTAGGACGCCTGGTAGAAGGTCCAGCCGCCGTAGTGCATCGGGTGGTTCACGCTGACGGTCTGGCGCAGCACCGGCTCGTCGCGGCCCACCTCCCAGACCTGCAGGTCGGTCTCGTACTGGCGCGGCGCCCCGTCGGCGAATGCGAGCAGCCGGAAGTCGGTGGCCTGCACGCCGAAGCCCAGCCTGCGCGGGTGGCTGGTGCCGTCGGTGGAGAGCACCGGGATGGCCTCAAAGCCCTCGCCCGCCTCCAAGACCTCGACCCGGCCCTGGGAGCCGCCCAGCCGGCCCACGATGCCGCCCAGGAGGATCACCAGCAGCGCCAGGTGGGTGACGTGCGCGCCGAACCGCGACAGGCGCCCGCGCTCGGCGAACAGGAAGACGGCGCCCCCGTCGCGCTCGACGGCGTCCGGAGCGAAGCCCTGCTTTCGCATCAGCTGGGCCACCAGGTCGGCGCAGCGCTCCACCTCGCCCGCCGGCGCGGCGAACCGGGAGACGTGCCGCCGCTCGCGCAGGACGGCCTCGGTGAGACGCCGCTCGCCCTTGAGCGCCAGGCGCCAGACCTTGGGCAGCCGCTCGATCGTGCAGGCGATGAGGTTGAAGGCCAGGCCCCAGAGCAGGACCGTGAACCACCAGGAGTGGAACAGGTCGCCCAGCTCGAGCAGGCGCCCGACGAGCGACATCGGGCCGTCGCCCAGGCGCCGGCGCAGCTCGTCCGGCGCGGTGACCGGGCTGACGAAGGTGCCCAGCGCGCTCGCCGCCGCCAGGGCCACCAGGAGGTAGAGCGTCAGCTTGAGGGAGACGAAGGCGCTCCAGATCCCATCGATCGAGCTGCCGCTGCTGCGGCCGGACGGCCCCTCCGCGTCGCGCCGGCCGCCCCCTGGCGCGGCGACCGTCACTGCTGGGGCTTCCCCTTCGGCTTGCCCTTGTCCTTCTCGGGCTTGGCCTTCTCGGCCTTGGCGCCGTCCGCCTTCTCCTTGCGCGCCGCCCGCTCGGCCGACCAGTGGTCGATGAGCTTGAGCTTCTCGGCGAACTTGAACGTGGAAAGCGAAGGAGCGTTCGCGTCGTGGCACTTCAGGCACATCTTCTCCGACGGGTCGACCAGGCCAACCGCGCGGGCGAGCTCCGCGTCCTTCATCACGTACTTGGGCGAGTAGAACTGGCCGCCGCCGTGGCAGGTCTCGCAGCTGACGTCGGCGACGCCCTTGGCCTGGTCGGGCGAATGGCAGGACAGGCAGCGCGCGTCCTTCTGCTGCTTGGGCGAGAGCGAGACCGAGGCCCGGGAGTGCTGCGAATCCTGCCACGCGTCGTAGGCGGTCGCGTGGCAGGTCTTGCAGTTCTCGGAGCCGATGGGGTCGGCGGCCCCGGCGCGGGCCGGGAGGAGGAGCGCGAGAAAGGACAGCGCCAGCAGGCGGTTGCAGGAGCGCATGAGGCCTCTGGCGGTAGCACATCCACGCGCGGGCGGGCAAGGCAAACGAGGAGCCGGTAGACATCCAAGCGGGGCCCGCCTATCTATTGCCGCCTCGTGCACGCCCCCTTTCCGGGCGGCCCTCGGGAGCCCTTGCATGACGAGCCTGCCCCTTCTCCTCGCCGCGGTCCTCGCCGCGGCGCCGCAGCCCAAGCCCGATTCCCGGCCGATCATCCTGGCGACCACGACCTCCTTCCAGGACACCGGCCTGCTCGACGTGCTGGTGAAGAAGTTCGCCGAGCAGGGCGGCGGGCAGGTCAAGGCCATCGCCGTCGGGACCGGCGAGGCGCTGGCCATGGGCGAGCGCGGCGACGCCGACGTGCTGGTGGTCCACGCCCCCAAGTCGGAGGACGCCTTCATGGCCGCGGGCCACGGCCGCGAGCGCAGGGCGCTCTGGCACAACGACTTCCTCGTCGTCGGCCCCAAGCCCGACCCGGCCGGAATCCGCGGCGCCAGGTCGGCGGTCGAGGCGTTCAAGAAGATCGCCGCGGCGCCCAAGGCCGTCTTCGCCTCGCGCGGCGACAAGTCCGGGACGCACAAGAAGGAGCAGGACCTGATGGCCAAGGCCGGCCTCGAGAAGTGGCCCAACATCCTCTCCACCGGCCAGGGCATGGTGGAGACGCTGCGCATCGCG
The DNA here is from genome assembly GCA_036504155.1 of Myxococcales bacterium. GTDB lineage: Bacteria > Myxococcota > Myxococcia > Myxococcales > UBA5297 > JACRCT01. Next base: position 141,875 of record DASXVQ010000072.1, on the reverse strand, counting down.
AGCGAGCGGCAGGCCTACTCGCTGACCGACCGCGGATCGTGGCTGGTCGCCAAGCCGACGCTCGATCTGGACCCGTTGGTCGAGGGCGACGCGGCGCTGTCGAACCCCTACCACGTCATCGAGGTCGACCCGGCCAAGCACCCCAACGTCAACGCCGAAGGGGCGCGCAAGTTCGCGCAGTTCCTGGTCTCTCCTGAGACCCAGAAGCTGGTGGGCGAGTTCGGCAAGGTGAAGTTCGGGCAGGCGCTGTTCGTGCCCGACGCCAAGCCGTGACCTTCTCCGCCGACGAGCTGCCCGAGATCGCGGGCGTCCTGCTGCTGACCCTGCGCGTGGGCGCCTCGGGGCTCCTCGTCGGCCTGGCCATCGGAATCCCCCTCGGGCTCTGGCTCGCCCTCGCCCGCTTCCCGGGACGCCGGCTCGTCCTGGGCGCGGCCAATGCGGGGATGGGGCTGCCGCCGGTGCTGGTGGGGCTCGTCGTGGCGCTGCTGCTCTGGCGGTCCGGGCCGCTCGGCGTGCTGGAGCTGATGTACTCGCCCGCGGCGATGATCGTCGCCCAGGCGCTCATCGCCACGCCCATCGTCATCTCGCTGACCGCGGCCGGCATCCAGCAGCTGGGCGACCAGCTCCCGGATCAGCTGCGGGCGCTGGGCGCGTCGCGAAGCCAGCTCTCCTGGCTCTTGCTCAAGGAGGCGCGCCTGCCGCTGCTCGCCGCGGCGATGGCCGCCGCCGGCCGGCTCCTCTCCGAGGTCGGCGCGGCGATGATGGTCGGCGGCAACATCCGCGGCGAGACCCGGGTGCTGACCACCGCGATGGTCCTGGAGGTCCGCCAAGGCCAGTTCGCGATGGCGCTGGTCATGGGCCTGGTGCTCCTCGTGCTCGCGCTGGTGGTCAACGGCGCGCTCACCTGGCTCCAGCAGCGGCGGACGTCATGACCGACCGCGCCGCCCAGCCGCCGATGGTCGAGGCGCGCGACCTGCGCATCCAGCGCGGCGGCAGGGTCGTGCTCGAGCTGGGCTCGCTGGACGTCGGCCGGGGCGAGACGTGGGTGCTGGTGGGGCCCAACGGAGCGGGAAAGACCTCGCTGCTGCGCGCGCTGGGCCTGCTCGACACGCCGAGCGCCGGAACCCTGAAGCTGTTCGGAGAGCCTCTCGCCAGGCCGCCTCCCCTCGCCCTGCGCCGCCGGGTGCTGACGGTCTTCCAGGAGACGCTGCTCCTCGACGAGTCGGCTCTGGCGAACGTGGCTCTCCCGCTCAAACTGCGCGGCATTGCTCTGGAAACCCGGTGCGCCGCCGCCCGAGCGGCCCTGGCGCTCTTCGAGGCCGAGCACCTGGCGGACCGCCGCGCCCGCCAGCTCTCGGGCGGCGAGGCCCGGCGGGTGGCGCTGGCCCGAGGCTTCGCCGCCAAGCCCGAACTGCTGCTCCTCGACGAGCCCTTCGCGGCCCTCGACCCGCCCTCGCGCGAGAGCCTCACCATCGAGCTCAAGCAGGCCATCCACTCCACGGGAACGACCTGCATCGCGGTGACGCACGACCGCACAGAGGCGCTGGCGCTCTCCGACCACCTGGGCGTGATCCTGGACGGCAAGCTGGTGCAGGCCGGGCCCACCGACGCCGTCTTCCGCGCCCCGGCGGACGAAGCCGTGGCGCGCTTCATCGGAGTCGAGAACCTGATCCCGGTGCGCATCCTCGAGCGCGGCCAAGAGAGCTTCCGGCTCGACGCCTCGGGGATCGCGCTGACCTGCCCGCCCGCGCCGGTGAAGGGCGAGTCGGCCGTGGCGTGCATCCGCGCCCAGGACGTGCTGCTGGCGACGGGGAGCCCCGGGCCGCTCTCGGCGCGCAACTGCGTGCCCTGCACCGTGTCGGCGATCGTCCCGGCGCCCGCGGGCCTCTACGTCCGGCTGACCGGGCCCTTCCCGATGGTGGCGCTGCTCACGCGCGCAGCGGTCGAGGACCTGGGGCTGACGCCGCAGAGGCCCTGCACCGCGCTCTTCAAGTCGAACGCCGTGCACCTGCTGCAGGCTTGAGGAATCGCAGGCACGGAGGCCTGCCTCCACTGAGCCTGCCTCCACTGAGCCCGGTTGCAGTGAGCCGCCTGCATTGAGCCTGCGTTCCTGCTGACGCCTCAGACCCAAAAAAACAGTGCACCGCGCTCGTCCGTCGAGCGCGGTGCACCTGCTGCGGGTCGTGAGTTTGGGCCGGTGAGGGACTCACGACCTTTCTGCGTGGAGCGATTCTCTAGAACACCACCGAGACCCCGAGGTTCGGGCCGCCCCAGCGGTCGGCGACCATCTTGCCGTTGTCGAAGGTGGTCTCCAGCCGCATCTCGCGCCAGCCGAGCTCGAGGCGGAGGATGGAGAGCTGGGCCATGACGCCGGCGAAGGCATCGATGCGCTTGTACGGCCAGATGGAGCCGCGGACGTACCCGCTGATGCCGAGCGGCCCGAGGATGCGCACGTCGCCGGACAGGCCCAGCTCGGGGGCGATCATGAAGGCGCCGCAGGCGTAGGCGGCGTTGGCGCCGACCTCGATGCGGACCCGGCCGCGCTGGCCGACGATGGGGGCGAACACCAGGTGGGCGTCGATGAGCTTGAGGTCGATCTTGCGAGTCTGCAGGTTGGCGTCGAACACCGTCATGCCGTAGTTGAGGTTGAAGCCCCAGCGCTTGCCCTCGATGGTCAGGCCGACGCCCGCCGCGACCTCCGAGGTGTCGCCGCCGCCGTTGACGCCGATGATGAAGCGGCCGAGCCTGGGCTCGTCGTCCTTCTTGGCGGGAGGCGGGGGGGCGTTGACGATGATCACCGGCGCCGGCGCGGCGACCATCATCGGCATCGGCGGAGGCGGAGGATACGGGGCCATCGCCATCGGGGCGACCGGGACCATCACCGGCGAAGGCATGGGCATGGGCATCGCGCTCTGGATGCCGAGCCAATCCAGCGGCATGCCGGCGCGCCAGTGGCCGTGGTGGCGCATGTGGGACAGGCGGTCGATCATCTCCTCCGCCTCGTGCCCGACGATGAGGACGTTGTTGACGTAGATCGGCGGGATGCCGGGGGTCAGCGCCGGCTGGGCCGGGGACTGGTAGAGCCAGTCGAGCGCGCGGCCAGCGCGGTAGTGCTCGTGCCGGTGGTGCGACAGCTCGTTGATCATCTTCTCGGCTTCGGAGCCGGTGATGACCACCGGGCCCACCATCACCGGCGGCACCGGACCGTTCGCGTGCGCCAGGGTCGTCGTCAGCCCAACCGCCAACAGCGCCGCCAGTCCGAGCATCGTCTTGCGCATGCCGTCCTCCGTATCCGTTCCAGCCGTGCCGACCCTGCAAAAGGTGCCGAGGTGCAAACCCGGCGTTCTTCCTTTGGTTGCCGAGGCCCGCAAAAGCGATCCTCGGAATTGCCGCAGGTGATCGCTCAGGCAGCAACCGCCCGTCGGGACTGGGGATTTGGGCCTGCTGCCACCGGGAACTGCACGGTTGCCTCCGAGGTCTCGTTCGCGCACAATGTCGACCCTTGACCAGGGCGCGTCGCGGGGATCGCGCCGGCTTTTCCAAGTCCGGGGGCCTTGCTGCAACGGAGCGCTTTGACCGATGTGCGCCGAGCCCACGAACGCCTTCGCGCTGCGCCGAGTCACCGCCCTGGTCGGCCCCTATGGCAGCGGGAAGACCGAGCTGTCCATCGGCCTGTCCCTGTGGGTCGCGCAGCAGGTGGTGCAGGGGCTGGCGGCGGGCATCAAGCGCGCGGTGCTGGGCGACATGGACGTGCTCAAGCCCTACTTCCGCTCCCGCGAGGTCAGCGACTCCATCAAGAGGTCCGGGGTCGAGCTGCTCGCGCCGGCGGGGGCGCTGGCCAACAGCGACCTGCCCATCATCACCCCGGAGCTGCGCGGTTCGGTGCTGCGCCAGGACACCCAGATGATCCTGGACGTCGGCGGAGACCCGGTCGGCGCGCGCGCCCTGGGCTCCATCTCCGACGTCATCGGGGGCACGAGCTACGACCTGCTGCTGGTCCTCAACCGCCACCGGCCGTTCATGGACACGCAGGCGAAGGTGGTGGAGCAGGCCAAGCAGATCGCCGCCGCCGCCCACCTCGACTTCACCGGCGTCATCTCCAACACCCACCTGATGGACGAGACCACGGTCGAGGACGTGGAGTGGGGCCTGGAGCTGGCCCGCCCCGTCGCCGCCGAGCTGGGCGTCCCGGTGCGCCTGCTCGCGCTCTCCGAACACCTCGTCGAGACCTTCGCAGCAAGGCCCGGACTGCCGCCCGTGGTGGGCATCCGGCGCCGGATGATGCCGCACTTCCTCGGCGGCGTGGTGCTCGCGCCGTCGTCGTCGCAATCCCAGTCCACTCGAGGAGCTACGCCATGAACCGCCTGGAGATCGACAAGGACCGGTGCAAAGCGTGCCGGTTGTGCATCAGCACCTGCAACTTCCACCTGCTGGACTTGGCGGAGGAGCTCAACGCCAAGGGCTACCACCCCATCGCCATCCACAATCAGGAGAAGTGCACGGCGTGCGCCCTGTGCGCCACCGTCTGCCCCGAGGCGGCCATCGCCGTCTACAAGGAAGTCAAAGCCAAGAAGGCCGGGTAGTCCCTCCTCCCCCCCCCGGCCCCCCCTCCTTCCTCTCCTCTTCCCAAGCTCATCGGAGACCTTCCCATGGCAGCAACCCAGAAACGGATGCTCATGAAGGGCACCGAGGCGATCGCCGAAGCGGCGATCCGCGCCGGGTGCAAGTACTTCTTCGGCTACCCGATCACGCCGCAGAACGAGATCCCCGAGTACATGTCCAAGCGCCTGCCGCAGGTCGGCGGCACCTACCTGCAGGCGGAGAGCGAGGTCTCGGCCGCGAACATGCTCTACGGCGCCGGCGGCAGCGGCGTGCGCGTCATGACCAGCTCCTCCTCGCCCGGCGTGGCCCTGATGGCCGAGGGCTTCAGCTACATGGTCGGCGCCGAGGTCCCGGTGGTGGTCGTCAACATCATGCGCGGCGGCCCCGGCCTGGGCGACATCGCCCCCAGCCAGGGCGACTACCACATGTGCACCAAGGGCTTCGGCCACGGCGACAAGAAGGCCATCGTGCTCGCCCCGTCGACGGTGCAGGAGACGGTGGACATGATGGGCCTGGCCTTCGACCTCGCCGACACCTACCGCAACCCGGTGGTGGTCATCGGCGACGGGCTCATCGGCCAGATGATGGAGCCGGTGACCTTCCCCGAGGGCGAGCCCAAGAAGTTCGACAAGCCCTGGGCGACCACCGGCAAGACGCCGGACCGCGAGCGCAACGTCATCAACTCGCTCTTCCTCGACCCGGAGATCATGGAGCAGCACGTCGAGCACCTGTTCAAGAAGTTCGACGTGATGGAGCAGAAGGAGCAGCGCTGGGAGGACTACCAGCTCGAGGACCACCCGCAGATCGTGCTGTGCGCCTACGGCACCACCGCGCGCATCTGCAAGACGGCGATGCGCGAGCTGCGCAAGCAGGGCGTCAAGGTGGGCATGTTCCGGCCGATCACCGCCTGGCCGTTCCCCTTCGCGGCGCTCAAGAAGCACGTCGAGACGACCAAGGTCTTCCTGACCATCGAGATGAGCAAGGGCCAGATGATCGACGACGTGCGCTACGCGGTGGAGGGCAAGCGCCCGGTGAAGTTCTTCGGGCACACCGGCGGCATCGTCCCGACCGTCGAAGAGATCATCGCCCAGGTCAAGCAGCTGCAGGCGTCGCTCTAGCCCGCCTCTAGAAAGACTCGGAGACTTTCCATGACTAACGAACAAGTCGTCTTCAAGAGGTCGAAGGTCCTCACCGACGCGCACCTGTCCTACTGCCCGGGCTGCACGCACGGCGTGGCGCACCGGATCCTCGCCGACGTCATCGAGGAGATGGGCATCCAGGACAAGACCATCGGGGTCTGCCCGGTGGGCTGCTCGGTGCTCGCCTACCAGTTCCTGCACATCGACTGGCACCAGGCGGCGCACGGCCGCGCCCCGGCGGTGGCCACCGGCGTGCGGCGGGTGCTGCCGCAGGAGAAGTACGTCTTCACCTACCAGGGCGACGGCGACCTGGCCTCCATCGGCATGGCGGAGATCGTCCACGCGGCCAACCGCGGCGAGAAGATCACCGTCATCTTCATCAACAACGCCATCTACGGCATGACCGGCGGCCAGATGGCGCCGACCACGCTGCCCGGCATGCGCACCACCACCTCGCCCTACGGCCGCGACACGCAGCTGTGCGGCCACCCCATCCGCATGAGCGAGCTGCTCAACACGCTGGTGGAGCCCAAGTTCATCGCCCGCGGGGCCCTGCACACGCCCAAGCACATCAACAAGGCCAAGAAGCTCATCCGCCAGGCGTTCGACCTGCAGCACACCGGCTTCACCTTCGTGGAGCTGCTGTCGACCTGCCCGACCGGCTGGGGCCTGACGCCGGAGAACTCGACGGCGTGGCTGGAGCGCAACATGGTGCCGTTCTTCCCGCTCAGCACCCTGCGCGAGCCGGCGAACATGCCCGAGCAGTCCAAGCCCTACAAGCCGGACCTGAAGGTCAGCGACGACAAGAAGTAACCGCGGACCCCCACCCCTTTCCTCAGAGGTTTCTAGACCATGGCATCGTCAGACATTTTGATGGCCGGGTTCGGCGGGCAGGGCCTGATGGCGATCGGCAAGATCCTCGCGAAGGCCGCGATGGAAGAAGGCCGCAACGTCACCTGGATGCCCTCCTACGGACCGGAGATGCGCGGCGGCACCGCGAACTGCGTAGTGATCATCGACGACGATCCGATCGGCTCGCCGGTGCTCAAGAAGACGCAGGCGGCGATCGTGATGAACAAGCAGTCGATCGACAAGTTCGAGTCGGCGGTCGTCGACAAGGGCCTGATCGTCGTCAACACCTCGCTCATCGACCGCAAGGTCCAGCGCAGCGACCTCAACACGGTCTACGTCGAGGCCAACGTGCTGGCGGAGAAGGAAGGCAGCGGCAAGGCCGCCAACATGGTGATGCTCGGCGCGTACGTGGCGGCGACCAAGGTCGTCAAGCCCGAGACCGTCGAGCACGCCATCGAGGTCACCTTCGAGGGCAAGAAGGGCGCCGCCGAGGTGAACATCCGCGCCTTCCGCAAGGGGCTCGAGGCGGTGAAGTAGATCCGCCGCAGCCCTGGAGTCGTCGGTCTCGAGTCGCGAGTCTTCCGGCTGGCGGAATCCTTTTCCGCCAGCCGGACTCCTACCTGCGTGCCTCGTTCCGTCCCAGCGCTGCTCGTGGCCTTCGCCCTGCTCCTCCTGGCGGGCTGCGATCGCTACGACAAGCGCGACCGGCCGCTGCCGAAGTTCTCGGCCACGACCCTCGACGGCAAGCCGATCGATCCCGCATTCCTGGCGGGCAAGCCCTGGGTGATCCACCTCTGGGTCCCTGGTTGAGGCACCTGCGCTCGGGAGTTTCCCGAGCTCGAAGCCGCGCGCAGGGAGTGGGAGGCCAAGGGAGTCGGCTTCCTGGCGCTCTCCATCGAGCCGGACACCGCCGAGGTCGCCGCGGCGGCGCTCAAGCTGGGCATCGAGACCACCGTCGCCGTCACCTCGGACGAGGTGCTGGCTCCGTTCGGGGTCCGGGGCGTCCCCGCCACCGCCTTCGTCGACGCTCGGGGCCGGGTGGTCGCTTCGGCCAGCGGGCCGCGGGACCGGGCCTTCTTCGGCCGGCGCGCCCAGGCACTGATCGACAGCAGGTAATCGGCGGCGGCGCTAGAATCCGGGGCCTTCCTCTGGAGCGCCCCATGCCGCAGCGCCTCGCCCTCCTCGCCCTCGTGCTGACCACCGCGGCGTGCGGCCGCACGTTCCTCGACGAGAAGGAAGCGGGCCCCGACGCCGCGACCCTCGTCCCGCCCGACGCCGGGACGCCCGCCACGACCACCCTCGAGCCGCCGCCGGGGCCCTTCAACGGCTCGGTCGAGGTCAGCTTCACCACCGACCAGCCGGCGACCGTCTACTTCACCACCGACGGCACCGATCCCAAGGACAGCCCGACCGTCCAGGCGAAGCCCTCCCCGTTCACGCTCACCTTCGACCAGACCACCACCCTCGACCTCTTCTCCGTGACCGACGACGGCCTGCGGGAGGACGCGCGCAGCGTGATGTACGTGCGCGCCGGGGGCCCCAAGGGCACGGTGAGCGGCGTGGTCGTCGTCGGCGAGATGGCCGCGGGCAACGTCATCGCCGTCTCCGCGGACCTCGGCACCACCGTGCTCGGGCTGGTCGCGGAGAAGAGCGAGGTGCCCTTCACCATCACCGACCTGACCACCGGAACGCACCGCCTGCAGGCCATCGCGGACACCGACCAGGACGGCGCCTTCGTGCCCTACCTGGACCTCGACGGCGCTCCCTTCGGCTTCGACCTCGACCTCGCGGACCCCTTCCGCGCCAGCCTGGAAGGAGTGCGCCTCTACCTCGCCGCCTCGCAGCCCGGCCTGTGCACCTTCAAGGGCACGGTCACCTTCCCCGTCCCGGTCCCCGGCCAGAACCTCTCGGTGGCCGCGCTGGACCCGGCGCTGCTCCAGGGCGGGGCCGGCGGCGATCCGCAGACGCTGCTCGCCGCCTTCAGCAACGGCTACCGCGTCACCACCAACGACACCGACACCAGCTACCCGTACCTCATCACCGACCTGACGCCCGGCACCTACCTGCCCGTCCCCGCCCTCATCGGCGCGGGCGCCGGCATCTCGCTCAACCTGCTGGTCGAGCTCAACGGCTCCAAGCCCTGCCTCGCCGACGGAGTGGCCACGGCCGACTTCGCCTACGGCCAGACCGCGCTCACCGGGACGATCTCCTACACGCCCGCCGCGCCGGCGTTCTTCGGCTGGGGCGCCGTGGCGGCGCGCAACCTCGCCTTCGGCATGGGCGGCGTGAAGGCGCAGCTCGTCCTCATGCCCGCGCTCCTGCTCCCGGCGGGCGCGGACGGCACGCTGGGAGGCAGCTTCTCCGCCGTGGCGCTCAAGGACTTCGCGCTGTTCGACGTGCGCGCCTTCACCAGCCTCGACGCCTCCGCCACCGGCAATCCCGTCACCGACGCGCTGGCCTGGGCGATGAACCCCTTCTCGCCCGAGCCGGCCCAGGCGAGCTTCACTTCGAAGCCGCCGAGCCAGGCGGTGGAGCTGAAGGCGCCGTGAGGTCGACGGCGAGCATCTTCGCCGCCCGCAGCAGCGGGTAGCTGTTCACCGGCCTGAAGCTCTCGGCGTCCCACAAGCCGAAGTGCAGGTGCGTCTGCGAGCGCCGCGGCACGGCGTTCTTGCCGGTGCGGCCGATCGTGCCCAGGACCTGCCCGGCGGAGACCTTGTCGCCCGCCTTCACCAGCACCTTGTCCAGGTGCGCGTAGTAGGTCACCTGCTTGCGGCCCGGCAGGTAGAGCATCACGTAGTTGCCGCCGCGGCTCCGGTCCTCGGGCGTCCAGCCGTCGTGGGCCACCATCACGAACGCGTCCTCGACGGCGAGCGTGGGGAAGGGCTTGCCGTTCTTGTCCAGGTTCTTGTGGTAGCGGTCGTCGACGAACAGGTCGTGCGCCGGGTGCCCGGCCCAGGGGGTCACGTAGCAGACGATGCCCCGGTTCTTGACGAACCCCTGCCCGTCCCCGCCGATGGCCTCGCCCGGCGGCACGTTGGCCACCGGGAAGATCCAGGTCTTGGCCGGCTTCACGCTGCCCACGCACTGGTCGTACATCTTCACCGCGGCCGCGAGCCTCGCCAGCTCCTCGGGCAGGCACTCGTTGGTCAGGCGCAGCTTCGCGTCCGCCTCGACCGCCCCCTGGACGACCTCCGGGTTGGGACAGGGCCCTGGAGTGCCGGCGTCCCCGACCGCGGCGTCGGGCGAGCTCCCGGCGTCCGGGCCGCCCTGCGACCAGGCGGCCGGGCTCCAGAGGGGGAGGGCCACGGCGAGGGCAGAAGCGGCGAGGGAGCGAGGGACCCGGTGCATACCTCTTCGATTCTGGCCCGCTTCCGGGCATTGCCCAAGAACTCGGCCGCGCCTCCCCCCCTGGCGGCTGAAACCCTGCGACCCCGGCCCAAGCGTGGAGGTGTGCGGTCCGGCTCCCAGATTCGGGGCGTCCTCGCCCGGTCCTGGCGCCCGCTGTCGCTGGCGGTGGGCGTCGCCGTCTTCGCCTACCTGCTGCACCGGGTGGGAATCCGGACCATCGTCGACAACCTGGCGCACATCGGCCCGGCGTTCCTGCTGATGCCGGCGACCTCGATCTCGGGCCTGTGCGTGCGCGGGCTGGCCATCCTGCCGCTCATGCCTCGAGACGCCCGCTTCGGGATCGGCGCGGCCATCGCCAGCCGACTGGCCGCCACCGCGCTCAACATGACGATCCCGGCGTTCGGGGTCGGAGGCGAGGCCGTGCGGCTGCTCTGGGTCCCGTCGGAGAAGCGGCAGGAGACCGTCTCGGCGATCATCCTCGACAACGCCCTGCTGGTCCTGGCCGACCTCGTCTTCCTGCTGCTGGCGGTCGCCGCCGCCGTCTTCTGGCTCGCCCTGCCCCGCCGGCTCGAGTGGCTGGCGCTCGGCGTCGCCCTGCTCTCGGTCGTCCTCGCCACGGGCCTCGTCTGGCTCACCGCGCGGCTGGGGGTCTCGGTGCCGTTCGTCCGGGCGCTGCGCCTGGTGGGATTCAAGTCCATGGCCGGCAAGGTGCCCGACGCCCGGGCCGTGGACGAGTCGCTGCGCGCGCTCTGGCGCGACCGCCCGATCTGCGTGCTGCAGGCCACCGCCCTCCAGTTCGCCTCGCGGCTCTTCCTGGCCGGGGAGATCTGGGTCGGGCTCTGGCTGCTGAACGTGCCCGCCTCGCCGGTGGAGGCGCTCATCGTCTCCGCGGCGCCCATCGGAGCCAACGCCCTGTTCACCTTCATCCCCGCCCAGCTCGGCGTCCAGGAGGGCTCGCTCGGCCTGATGTTCGGGCTGGTGGGCCTCGACGGGCAGACCGGGCTCGTGCTGGGCCTCGTCCAGCGCGTCGCCCAGCTGATGCAGATCCCGGTCGGCCTGGTGGCGCTGGTCCTGGCTCCGCGAAGGCGCCGGCCGGCCTCCGGGGCGAGGCGTCCGGCCCGCGACTTCGGCTAGACTTTCGCCCATGCCCAGAAACTACCGAGCCCTCTTCGTCTCCGCCGCCGACGGGTCGCACGAGTACCGGCCCATCGACGACAAGGAAGTCATCGGGGTCATCGACTTCGCCTGGAAGCTGGGCGACGCCGGCAAGACCTACACCGTCATCGGCTCGGGCCCCATCGCCGGCTCGTTCGTGCCCGGCTCCAACCGGCTGGTCGTCTGCGGCCACTCTCCCATCTGGAACTCCTTCTTCCCCTCGACGATGGGCGGCGCCGGGCTGCCGTGGGAGGGCATCGGGGCGAACTTCCTGGCCATCGGCGGCCGCGCCGCGCAGCCGAGCGTGCTGCACATCCTCAACGTCAAGGGCATCGACTGCGTGGAGATCGCCCCGATCGACGTCGAGAGCGTGTGGAGGGGCTACCGCGACGAGACCGGCGTCTACGCGCTGATGCACCAGGTCTGGGACACCCACGGCGCCGAGTTCAAGTCGGCGCGCGTGCTGGCGACCGGCCCCTCGGCGGCGCGCACGCGCATCGGGGCCATCTGCTCGGTGCCGGTGGTCAAGGGCGCGCTGACCCACATCGACACCTGGGCCGGGCGCGGGGGCCTGGGCTCGCGGCTGTTCCAGCAGCACAACATCGCGGCCGTCATCTACGGCGGCGACTACGAGGACGTCGACCTGACCGACCGCAAGCTCGTGGACGGCATGTTCGACAAGGCCTTCAAGAAGCCGCTGAAGCTGGTGGATTTGGAGAAGACGACCAAGTACCGCTTCGACCCCAAGTTCAAGACCGCGGGCACCTTCGGGTCCAACTTCCACGCGCTCAAGGAGAAGGTGCTCTCCTTCAACTACCAGTCGGTGAACTGGCCCGACGAGCGGCGGCTGGGCATCCACGACCGGCTGATCGAGCCGCACTACGTCAAGCAGTTCGACCAGGAGACCGTCGAGACCAAGCAGAACTTCAACTGCGGCGAGCCCTGCGGCGCGGTCTGCAAGAAGCTCAACGGCAAGTTCAAGAAGGACTACGAGCCCTACCAGTCGCTGGGGCCGCTCATCGGGGTGTTCGACCAGCGCGCCGCGGAGAAGGCCAACCGCTGCGCCGACGCCGCGGGCTTCGACGGCATCCAGATCGGCGGCGAGGTCGCCTGGATCATGGAGGGCCTGGAGCAGGGCTGGCTCGGCGAGGAGCAGACCGGGATCAAGGAGAAGCCCCACTGGGATCCCGAGAAGCTCGACGCGGTGGCCGACAGCGCCCACAACGCCGACATCGCGGTGAAGGTGATCCACTGGTTGCTCGACGACCCGCGCGCCGCGGACTTCCGCCAGGGCATCCGCCACGCGGCGAACAAGCTGGGCGGCAAGGCCAAGGACGCGGCGGTCTACAGCGCCAGCGGCGACGGCCACGGCTGCCTGGTGCCCAACCAGTACTGGGTGCCGGGGATGTTCTCCCCGATGCCGATCCTCGGGCGCTACTACCTGGACTACGGGACCGAGTACAAGCCGCCGTTCGAGCTGGGCAAGGCCTGCGGCGTGCGCATGGGCCGCGAGCTGATGCTCGACAACTACGGCATGTGCCGCTTCCACCGCGGCTGGGCGGAGCCGATGCTTCCGCAGATCGTCGACGACTTCCAGGGCGAGAAGGTCGACTCCGACGCCCACCACCGCAAGCTGGCGGTGGCCATCAACGGCCTGAACCAGACCCGCTTCTGGGAGACCGAGCGCGTCTGCGACATGGTCGCGACCTACCTCTTCAAGGCCCAGAAGGACCAGCCCAAGGACGCGACGCTGGACGGCTGGGTCGAGAAGTTCCGCAAGGACAAGTGGGCCGCGGGACGCGAGTACTGGCAGGCGATGAAGGACGGGCTGGCCGAGGGGCTCAAGGCGCCGCCGGCGAAGACCTAGTTCCTCTTTCCTCCTTCCGCCAGTAGCGGCCGGCCTCCGTGCCGGCTTCCTGGGTTTGATCTTTACGGATTGAAGTAGTGGCCGGCCTCCGTGCCGGCTTCCTGGGTTTGATCTTTACGGATTGAACTGAGGAAGCAGGCGCTGAGGCCTGCCACTAGTGCCCGCGCACGTGGATGGAACCCGGGAAGCAGGCGCGGAGGCCTGCCACTACTGCCCGACTTCCACCGGACTGAGCGCCGCGAAGTCGATGCGCCCCAGCCCCATCTCCTGCGCGAGGTGCAGGTTCTGCGGCAGCTGCACCCCCGGGAACAGGCTGAAGGCCCAGGCGTCGAGCGCCACCGGGTCGAACCCCGCGGCCATCACTCCCATCGGCTTCACGTCCACCGGATTGCCGCCGTCCGGTCCGCCCTGCATCAACAGCCGCGTCGCGTCCACGATGGTCAGCGTGGGCGTCATCAGCGCCGCCAGCTCCGCGATGGCCCGCTCGATGTCCTCGTGGAGCATGACCCGCAGCTTGCCGGTGATGCCCATCCAGTTCTTCAGGCCCGCGGTCACCCCGGTCAGCGGGTGGTGCTTGGCGACGGGCACGTTGATGATCTTGGTCGCCTGCACGAACGGCTCGAGCACGTCCCAGGTCCCCAGCCGGTCGGAGACCTTCACCACCACGTGGCGGATGTCCTCGGGGGCGAAGATCTCCGCGCCCGCCGCCACGGCCGCCGCCTGGATGCCGCTGCGCACGAAGGCCGCGCGCGACTTGCGCACCGGGCAGTCCGCGACGATCACCCGCTTCGGCCGCGCCTCCTTCACCTGACGCACCACCTCGGCCACCACGTCGGGGTGCGTGTTCGCCCCGGTCTCCGAAGACCGGTCCCAGCCGATGTTGGGCTTGATGACCACCACGTCCTCGGAGGTCACGTACCGGGACATGCCGCCCAGCTTCTCGATGACGGCGCGCACGTTCTTCGCGGGATCCAGTCCATGGGTGATGACCATCCGCGGCGTGGTCGCGGGGACGTCGACCCGGTGGTCGCGAATGGAGAACTCGGCGCCGCGGATGAACCGGCTGTAGCGGTCCTCGGCGAAGAAGCCGGCGGCGCCCAGCACGCCGGCACCGGCGAGCCCGCCCAGGCCGAACAGCGCCCGACGACGGGTGATCAAGCGAGCCATGTGCGCCCTCGATCCCCCACCCGATCTCGACTGTCGACTAGACCTTCGGCTTCTCTTCCTTCACCGCGAAGACGCGCAGCGCCGCCGCCCGGCCCGGCAGGCCCAGGTTCGGCAGCTCCTCCGCGACGAAGGCGCCCTGCGTGGCGGTCAGCGTGATCTCCGAGGCCACGATCTGCCCGGCCTTGGCGGCGCCCGCCAGCTTGTAGGCCGTGGCCACCGCGTCGCCGATGACGGTGTAGTCCTGGCGGCGCGCCGACCCGATGGAACCGAAGATGACCCAGCCGGTGTGCACGCCGATGCCGATCTCGAACTGCGGCTTGCCGCTGGCGGCGCGCAGGGCGTTCATGTCGCCGACGCGCTGCTGCATCTCCACCGCCGCGCGCAGCGCCTTCACCGGCGAGAGCGGGCTGCGCTCGGTCACGCCCCAGATGGCCATCACCGAGTCGCCCACGAACTTGTCGAGCACGCCGCCGTGGAAGAAGACGATCTCCGCCATCTGCGCGAAGTGCTCGTTGAGCAGCGAGACGACCTCGCGCGGGCTCATCTGCTCGGCCAGCGCGGTGAAGCCGTGGATGTCGGCGAAGACCAGCGACACCTCGTGGGCGTCGCCGGCGGCGGTCAGCGTGGAGACGCCCGAGACCACCTGCTCCACCAGCGCCGGCGGCAGGTAGCGCAAGAGGTGCGCGCGGTTGGCGGCGTCGGCGGCCAGCTGGCGCGCCGTCTCCGCGGCCTCCAGCGACTGGCTGGCCTGGGCCGCGATGGCCATCAGGAAGTCCAGCTCCTGCTTGCTGAAGTAGTCGACGCGCTCCTTGGTGGCCAGCACCAGGATGGCCCGCACGTCCTTGCCCACCACCAGCGGCACGCCGATGGCGCTGCGCAGCCCGGACAGGACCACGCTGTCGGCGTTGGCGAAGCGCTCGTCGGCCTTGGCGTCGGCGACCACCACGCCCGCCTTGGTCGAGGCGATCTCCTTGACCAGCGTCATGCTCACCTTGACGGTCTTGGCGCCGTTCTTGGTGCGCACCCCGCGGGAGACGAAGGCGCCGCTGCGCTCCGGCAGGAGCAGCGCCGCCTCGTCGGCCTTCATCGAGTCGAAGGCGAAGGCCAGCACCCGGTGCAGGATCGCCTGCGGATCGCGCTCCTTGGCCAAATGCTTGGCCAGCTCGCTCGCGGTCCGCAGCATCGCGGCCTCGTGCTTGAGCTTGTCCTCGGTGCTGGCCTGCCCCTCGGGGGCCTTGGGCGCCGGGTCGTTGCGCGACGGCTCGCGGTGGCGCACCTCGTCCGGCGCCTCCACCACCTCCGCCGCGGCCTGCGAGTCCTCGTACTGGGCGAAGGCGTAGACGTCGCCCAGGTAGTAGCGCTTGATGCCGGCCCGGATGGCCCAGCGGCTGGCGATGATGGGCTGCACCTGCCCCACGCCCGCGGCCAGGCGGACCTGCTCCAGGAGGCCCTCGTCGATCTCCGAGAGCGCCAGGGTCAGCGTGTTGGTCGGCGCCTGGTAGCCCAGCGGCAGCACGCACAGCTTGTCGGCGTGGCGCACCGGGATGCGGTCGAGCGCCTCGGGCGGGATGTTGGCCGCCGCCAGCTTGTCGCTGGTGATGTAGCGGGCGGCGCTGGTCTCGGCGAGGAAGCGCAGCGCGCGCCGCTCGTCGACCAGCTCGTTCTCGATGAGCACGTCGACGAGGTTGCCGCCGTGCACGGTCTGCAGCTCGATGCCCTTGGCGAGGTTCTCCGCCGTCACCACGCCGCCGGCGACGAGCTGCTCCCCGAACTTCGTCTTGTTCTCTTGGACGCCCATCGACCTTGTGCCCCTTAGGGGATCTTGAGGAGCTGCTTGACCGTCTCCAGCACGACGTTGGCGCGCAGAGGCTTGACCAGGTAGGCGTTGGCGCCCAGCGCCAGCGCCCGCCGCCGGTCCTCCGGGGCGGACTCGGTGCTGATGACGACGATCGGCGTCGCCTTGTGCGGCGAGTCGTCCTGGCGGACGTGGGCGATGAGCTTGAGGCCGTCCATCACCGGCATGTTGATGTCGGTGAGGATGATGTCGAAGCGTTCGGCCGCCAGGCGCTTGAGGCCCTCGGCGCCGTCCTGCGCCTCCAGGCACATCAGGTCGTCGACGCGCTGCAGGGCGTACACGATGCTGCGGCGCATGGCCTGCGAGTCATCGACGATCAGGACTTTTCGTGACGCCACTCGGGACCTCCGGCCGCCCGCTGGGCGTGCTCGGGACAGGATGCCGCCTCAATTTAGCCCACCGGTCAAAAGAGCGCCAAGTTAGCGGTCGGACTCGGGATTGCCGGCGCGGCCCACCGCGGCCGAATCGGGGCCGTTCACACCCCCAAGCCGCGGGAGAACCGCGCCAGCGCGTCGGCGATGGAGCCCAAGGGAAGCACGTGCCGCACCGCCCCCGCCTCCACCGCTTCCTTGGGCATGCCGTAGATGACCGCCGTCTCCTCGGACTCGGCGATGGTGGTCGCGCCGGCCTTCTTCAGGGCCAGCATCCCGACCCTGCCGTCGTTGCCCATGCCGGTGAGGATCACCCCGGCGGCGCTCTTGCCGCAGGCGGTGGCCACGCTCTCGAAGAGCTCGTCGATGGAGGGCACGTACTTGTCCTTGGGCGTGCCCTCCGAGAGCGCCACCCGCAGGCCGTCGGAGGCCTTGACGAGGCGCATGGTGTGGCCGCCCGGGGCCACCAGGGCCCGGCCCGCCGCCAGGAGGTCCCCGGAGCGCGCCTCGACCACCTCGAAGGCCGACAGCCGGTTGAGCCGCTCGGCGAAGGCCTTGGTGAAGCGCTCGGGCATGTGCTGGGCGACCGCCACTCCCAGCGGCAGGTCGCCCGGCAGCGACGAGAGCAGCCTCTGCAGCGCCGGGGGCCCGCCGGTGGAGGCTCCGATCACCGCCACCTTCACCGGCGCGCTCGCCGCGGGGATCTCGCTGCCGCTCTCGGTGCGGGCGAAGGCGCCCCGGCGCAGCAGGCGCACCGCGGCCAGCTTCTGCACCAGCTCGTCGCGCACGCTCGCGGTCTCCGGCGAGAAGTGCCGGCTGGGCTTGGCGATGAAGTCGATGGCCCCCAGCTCCAGGGCCTTGAAGACGTCGGCGCTGCGCGCGTAGCCGGAGATGACGATGACCGGGATGGGCGCCTGGGCCATCAAGAGCCGCAGGAAGGTGAACCCGTCCATGTTGGGCATGTCCAGGTCCAGGGTGATGGCGTCGGGCTTGAGGCCCAGGGCGACCTTGAGCCCCTCCTCGCCGTCGGCCGCGGTGCCGATGACCGCGATGTCCTCGACGGACTCGAGCATCTCCATGATCGCCCGGCGGTTGTAGGCCGAGTCGTCGATGACCACCACGCGGATCTTCTTGCCCTTGGCCACTTGGGACTCCCAGCTTCTTCAGACCGGCTTGCGGTAGACGAGGTCGTTCTTGAGGTGCACCAGCTCGAAGTCGGCCGTCACGTGGATCAGGCTCTCCGAGTGCCCCAGCAGCAGGTACCCGCCCGAGGAGAGGCGGCCGTGGAAGCTCTTGAGGACGCGGCGGCGCGCCGGGAGGTCGAAGTAGATCATGACGTTGCGGCAGAAGATGGCGTCGAAGCGCGCCAGCATCGCCACCATGTGCTCGTCGAGCAGGTTCAGGTGCCCGAAGCTGACCAGCGCCTTGACCTCGTCCTTGACCCCGTGCCGCCCGGCGTCGGGGACGAAGTAGCGCTGCACCATGTCCAGCGGCGCCTCGCGCAGCGCGTTCCTGGCGTAGGTGCCCTTGCGCGCGGCGGAGAGCACCTTGCGCGAGATGTCCGAGCCGAAGATCTCCACGTCCCAGCCCTGGCACAGGCCGCTGTCGAGCACGAGCATCGCCAGCGTGTAGGCCTCCTCGCCGGTGGAGCAGCCCGCCGACCACAGCCGCAGGCGCCTCTGGGCGGCGCGCTCCTTGACCAGCAGCGGGAGGATCTCCTCGCGGAAGGCCCGCAGCTGGTGCGGCTCGCGGAAGAAGTAGGTCTCGTTGGTGGTCAGCGCCTCGACCGCCGCCTCCAGCTCCGCCTTCCGCCCCGGGTCGAAGCGCAGGTAGCGGTAGTAGGCCATGAAGTCGGCCAGCTCCAGCGCCTTGACCCGCACCCCCAGCCGCCGCTCGAGCAGGAAGCGCATGTCCTCCTTGAAGAGGATCCCGCAGTGGTCGTAGATGAGCTCGGCCAGGAGCCGAAACTCGTCTGCGGTCATGGGCGAGCTGGGCCCGTCGTCGAAGCGCATGGGGCTAGTCCCGCGACGGGCGGGCCTCGAGCACGCGGACGGCCTCGGCGAAGGCCTCGGCGGCGAGCGGGTCGCGCTCGGCCCGGGCGATCTCCCGGACCGGGGCCAGCAGCGAGCGGTCGCCGCGGGCGGCCAGCGCCCGGGCGGCGGCGCGGCGCACGTCCCAGCGCGCGCTGCGGGCGGCGGCGAGCAGCACCTCTCCGGCGTCGGGCAGCGCCTCGGCGGCGGCGACGGCCTCCTTGACCACCTCGGGGTCGGGGTGGGCCACCGCGCGGGCGAGCAGCGCCGGCGTCGCCGCCGACAGCCGCGAGAGCGCCCGCACCGCGGCGATGGCCGGGAGCACCTCGGGCGTGCCCGGCTGCGACTCGCCCCGCGACACGGCGCGGGTGAGCGCCTCGATGGCCCGGGTCTCGCCCAGCTCGCCCAGCGCGTCGGCGGCGGCGGCGGAGACCGAGGCCTCGCGGTCGTCGAGCGCCTCGCCCAGCGCGGCGAAGGTCTCCTCGGACGGGAAGGCGCCCAGGCCGCGGGCCGCGGCGGCGCGCACCGGGGGCGCCTCGTCGGCCAGGGCCAGGCGCAGCAGCTCCTCGGCGCCGGTCTCGCCCAGGGTCTGGGCGGCCTCGGCCGCCGCCAGGCGGACCTCGGTGTGCTCGCTGCGCAGCGCCGTCTTGAGCAGCGGCAGGTCTTCCGGCGTCCCGATCCGCCCCAGCACGCGGACGGCGGAGGCCGAGGCCGGCCCTCCCAGCTTGCCCTTGCAGGCCTCGCGCACGGCGTCGCGGTCGGCCTTGGCCAGCGAGACCAGCGCCCGCGCCGCCTCGCCGCACAGCGCCGGGTCCTCGAGCAGCCGCGCCAGCGACTGGATGGCGGCCGGGTCGCCCAGCGCGCCCAGCGCCTCGACGGCCAGGGCGCGCTCCGCCTCCCCACCCTCGCGCGCCAGCTCGACGAGCGCCGGGGTCGCGCTGTGCTCGCGCAGCTGGGAGAGCGCCCGGATGGCCAGCGGGCGGACCTCGGGGAGCAGGTCGGGCAGCGCGCGCAGCAGCGCCGGGCCGGCGGGGGCGCCCATGCCCCGGAGCGCGTCGAGCGCGGCCTCCTTGAGCGACTCGTCGGAGGCGGCCCTCACGACCGCCGCGGCGTCGGCGGGCTCGCCGGTCACGCCCAGCACGCGCATCGCGCCCTCGATGGCCAGCGCGTTGCCGGCCAGCAGCATCTCGCGGGCGAGCGTGGCCAGCTTCGCGGTGGACTTGGCAGTGGCCTTCACCGCCTGCGCGAAGCCCTGGACGCCGCGCTCGCCGAAGCGCTGGGCCTGCAGGGCCAGGGCCTCGAAGGCGGCCTCGCGGGTGCTCTTGGACGGATCGCGCAGGCCCTCGGCGATGAGCTCGACCGAGCCGCGGCCGGCGACGACGCCCAAGAGGCGCAGCACGGCGCGGCGCAGGTACTTGTCCTTGGCCAGCGGGGCCAGCACGGCGATGGGCGGGGCCTTGCCCAGGTGCCCCAGGGCGTCGAGCGCGGCCAGCTGGAGCATCCGGTCGCCCCTGGCGATGGCGTCCTCGAGCGCCGCCGCGGCCGGGTCGCCGCCGACCTTGCCCAGCGCCTCGGCGGCGGCGGTGCGGATGTTGCCGTCGGCGTCGCGGAGCGCCTCCACCAGCGCCGGGACCGAGGAGGGGTCGGCGAGCTCGCCGAGCACGTCCGCGGCGAACTTGCGCACGTCGCAGTCGGGGTCCTTCAGCCGCGCCGTCACCGGGCCCACCGCGGGCGGGCCCAGGCGCGCCAGGGCCTCGGCGGCGGAGTTGCGCGCCCCGGCGTCGTCGGCGTCCCTCAGGCGCAGGAGCAGCCCCTCGATGGCCCGCTCGGGGTCGGCCAGCCCTACGAGGCGC
Source organism: Myxococcales bacterium (assembly GCA_036504155.1). GTDB lineage: Bacteria > Myxococcota > Myxococcia > Myxococcales > UBA5297 > JACRCT01. Next base: position 121,636 of record DASXVQ010000072.1, on the reverse strand, counting down.
TCGACCGCCGCCTTGCGAACCCGCCAGCTCTCGTCGGAGAGGCTCTCCAGGACCCGCTCGAGGTCGCGCTCGGCGTCGAGGAGCGTGACGGCGCGGTAGCGCACCTCGGGGTCGGGGTCCTTCAGGCGTTCGGGGCCGGCGGCGACAGCCTCATCCATGGAGTCCTCGCTAGAGCTGGCCGCGCGCCCGGGCGCGGGCCTCGGCGCCCGGCACGGAGTCGCCGGATTCGAGCAGAGCCTTGACGTTGAGCAGCAGCTTGAGCCGGTCGGCCGGGCCGCACACGCCCAGGAAGAAGCGCGGGCCGCCGGAGACCAGCAGCATCCGCGGGGTGCGGCGGATGGCCGAGCGCGGGATGCGCAGAACCTCGGTCACCGCGTCGACCACCAGGCCCACCCGGCGGCCGCCCACGCTGCAGATGACGACCTTGGACTTCTTGGTCGGCTCGGTCACCGGCATCGACAGGCGCCGGCGCAGGTCGACGACCGGGATGATGGCGCCGCGCAGGTTGACGACGCCCTCGATGAACTCCGGCGCGTGGGGCACCGGGGTGATCCTGAGCGGCGGGATGATCTCCTTGATGCGCATGATGTCGACGACGTACTCCTCGCCGCCGACGACGAAGGCGCACAGCTGGACGATCTCGTCCTTGGGCTCGGCCGCTGCGATGGCGGGGCCTTCGCGCTCGCTCATCGCCGCTCCCGGGCGCCGGAGATCCCCAGCACGCTGCCGAGGTTGAGCAGCACGAACATCCGGTCCTTCTGGCGGCCGATGCCGACGATGTAGTCGGACTCCGCCCCGGCGCCCAGGCCCGGAGGCGGGGCCTCGATGGTGGAGGGCTTGAGGCGCACCACCTGCTCCACCGCCTCCACCAGCAGGCCGGCGGGCCCCTGCCCCGTCTCGACGACCACGATGCGCGAGCCGCGGTTGCAGGGCGAGTGGCGCACCAGGCCCAGCCGCTTGTGGAGGTCGAAGACCGGCATCACCTCGCCGCGCAGGTTCATCACGCCCATCACGAAGGCCGGGGCGCGCGGCACCTCGGTGATCGGCGGCACCTTGGCGATCTCGCGGACCCGCCCCAGCTCAAGCGCGTAGGTCTCGTCGGCGAGCCGGATGCCCAGGTACTCGCGCACCGGCTCCTCGGGCGCCTCCGAGGCGGCGGCCTCCTCCTCCTCCGGGAGGTCCACGTCGGCACCGGCGGTCTCGTCCTGCCGGAAGAAGAAGTCCTCCAGGGGATCCGCCTCGGGCTCGAAGGCCTGGGCCACCGCCTCGTCGGCGGTGAAGATCTCGGGCTCCGGGCGCGGCTTGGGCGCGGGCGGTCTGGCGGTCTTTGCGGCCTTGCGGGGCTCGGAGGGATCCATCGGCCGGCGATTCTACAAGATCTCCCTCATATCCTCGCGAGGTTCCTGCCCATTTCGGGGGCGCCTAGAAGCGGGCCTGGACCAGGAAATGGAAGCCGAAGACCGACGGGTCGAGAGCCGTGGGCTCGGGGACGCCTTCGGCGGTGTCCTTGAAGGTGTAGCGGTTCGCGTTGCGGGTGTAGACGCCCTCGGCGATGGCCGAGATCCTCTCGAAGTCGAGTCGCAGGGTGAGCGCGGCGTTCCAGATGGGCCGAGCGGAGACGCCCGACGGCAGGATCGAGGGCGAGTAGTAGCCGTCCGAGACGACGACCGTCCGCTCCGCCGCGGGCTGCGGGGGCGGGTTGTTGCCCCCCATGTCCCCGCTCGTCGTGTACGTGGCCGGAAGCACCACGCCTCCGCCGATCCCAGGGGTCAGGTGCGCCCGCTCGAAGTGGTAGTCGACGGCCGCCGACACGGTGGTCTCCCCGGCGAGCCGGGTGCCGTCCGGGAAGCCATGGAACGGCGGGAAACCAGGGACGCTCAGGCCCAGGAAGCTGAGGGTCCGGTGCTGCGCCCGCGCGAAGGCCCGCAGCTCGTCCCAGCGCACGCGCACCTCGCCGGCAACGGCGCTAGACGGTATCTCCAAGGTCTTCCCGAACTCGTCGGGGTCCGCCAGGCCGCGCTGCTGGACGTAGAGGCCTTCCACGGCGGCGGTCACCGCGAGGCCGCCGGGATACACCTCCGGCCGCAACAGCTTCTCCCAGACGGCCGGGTCGTTCCTGAAGCGCTGCCAGTCCGAGGGCGGCCCGACCGGCAGTCCGTAGTGGTAGCTCGCCCGCGCCGCCAGCGCGGCCTCGTCCACAGGCTTGCCCAGGACGGAGGTCGTGGGGTTGACGCCGAGCTCGGCGTAGGCCGCCTGCACCTCGAGCCGCAGGACTCGGAGCACGTCGTAGCCGCCGCCGCCGAGCACGGTGAACTTCCGGAACTGCTCGTGGACCTTGTCGTCCAGCCGCATCAGGCTCTTGGCGGAGACGAAGGCGTACCAGCCCTCGCGCGAGAGCCGCAGGTCGGCGCCGGTGGTGGTGCCGGAGGTGCCGCTCAGGGCCAGCGAGCTGGCCACCGGGTACTCCCAGCCCAGGAAGAGCCGGTCGGAGTGCAGCGGCAGCAGGGTGAAGGCGAGCCCCTCGCCCAGCGCCCACCCTTCCGGCCGCCAGGAGAGGCGCAGCCAGCTCGAGTTGTCCTCGAACGCGATCGCCGTCGACTGCTGGCCCTTGGCGATCAGCAGCGAGAGCTCGGCCTCGGCACGAAGGTTCGGCCCGAACTCGGGGCTGCGTCCGGTCAGCCCCAGGTGCAGCCCCGCGCCGAAATAGCCGCCTTCCGCGTTCGCATCGCCCAGGTAGAGCGTCGGCCGCGCCGACAGCAGCGCCTCGTCGACGGCCTCCTCTTCGGCACGCGCCTCACCGGAGGACACGCACGCCAAGACGCACAGTGCCCACGCACCGCGGAGTTCCCACTTCATGATCGGCTGTCCCCTCTCCCTTGGAGTCGACTACCGGTTCGCCTCGTGCAGCGCCCGCTCCCCGGCGAGAACCTCTTCGATGATCGCCCCGACGTCCAGCACCAGCACCGTGCGCCGGTTGCCCAGGTCGGTCGCGCCGGCGACGCCGCGGATGCCCGAGAGCAGGCTGCCCAGGGGCTTCACCACCACGTCCTGCTGGCCGACGAGGTCGTCCACCGCGATGCCCAGCCGCTCCTGCGCCAGCCCGACGACGACCACGAACATGGTGTCCGGGGGCGTGTTCAGCCCCAGCCGGAACAGCGTCGACAGGCGCACCAGCGGCAGCGTCGTGCCGCGCACGTCCACCACCTCGCGGGTCTCGATGGTGCGCACCTCGGCCTGGCGGACCGAGAGGATCTCCAGCACCGAGTTGAGCGGCACGGCGTAGGTGCGCCCGGCGCAGTGGACGACCAGCGCGCGGATGATGGCCAGGGTGACCGGCAGGGTCAGCGCGAAGGTCGTCCCCTCCCCGGCCTTGGTCTGCAGGTCGATGATGCCGGACAGGTTGGCGATGTTGGTCTTCACCACGTCCAGGCCCACGCCGCGGCCGGACAGCTCGCTGACCTTCTTCGCCGTCGAGAAACCGGGCAGGAAGATGAAGTTCAAGAGGTCGCGGTGGGGCAGGTCGCGGCTGGCCTGCTCGGTGGTCAGCCCCTTGTCCACCGCCGTCCGGCGGATGGCCTCCTCGTCGATGCCCGCGCCGTCGTCCTTGACCTCGATGACGACGTGGTTGCCCTTCTGGAAGGCCGCGAGCGACACGGTCCCGCGCCGCGCCTTCCCGGCCTGGGCGCGCTCCTCGGGGCCCTCGATGCCGTGGTCCACCGAGTTGCGGATGATGTGCATCAGCGGGTCGGAGAGGTCCTCGACGATGAGCTTGTCGAGCTCGACGTCGCCGCCGGAGACGCGCAGGTCGATCTCCTTGCCCGCCTCGCGCGCCACCTTGCGCACCATCCGCGCCAGCTTGTCGAAGACCTGCTCCAGCGGGACCATCCGCACTTCCAGGATTCCCTTCTGCAGCTCGTCGAGCTTGCGCTCCAGCGTGCGCGTCTCGCGCTGCAGCTGCGCGGAGAGCTCCACCGGCGCCACCTGCTCGCCGCGCGCGGACTCGCTCACCCGCTGCAGGTTCGTCTTGGCCAGGACCAGCTCGCCGACGATGTTCATCAGCCGGTCGAGCTTGCGGATGTCCACCCGCACCGTCTGCGAGACGCTGCGCAGCGAGTCCTCGCCGGTCGCCGCCATGGACGTGCGCCGGTCGTCCGCGGGAGCGGCCTTGGCCTTGGCCGCCGGGGCCGATGCGGCAGCCGATGAGGGAGCCGATGCGGGCGCGGCGGCGGCCGGCGCCGCGGCGGGAGGGGCGGCCACCACCGACGAGCGGCGAGCGGGTCCCGAGGTGGGCGCCGGGGCTGCGGCCTGGGGGCGCGCCGGCTGGCCCATGACGAAGGCCTTGGCCGGCAGCCCGGCGAGAGCGGACTCGACCGCGGCGAGCTTGGCGCCGGTGCCGAAGATGAGGTCGAAGGCGATGCCCCCGCCCGAGACCGCCTCCGCCGACGGCAGGGTGCTCACGACCTCCCCCAGCGGCTTGAGCCGGCCGTTGAGCTCCGAGAGGCCCTTGTCGAAGTCGGCCAGGTCGAACGCGGCGCGCACCCGCAGCAGCGAGACGCCCTTCTTCACATTCTCGCGAAGCCGGTGCTCCTCGTACTCGGTGAGCACGTTGCGGACCGAGGCGTCGATGCCGATGGCGTCCAGCGGATCCTGCGTCCCGGCGGCGGCCTTGCCCTCGCGTCGGGCCTGGATGCGCTGCTGCAGGTCCTGCGCGGCGGGGGTGGTGCCGCCCGGCTGGTCGCCGTCCAGGCCGTCGACCAGCTCGGCGATCATCCTCTGGAAGATCTCGACGACCTCCAGGAGCAGGTCGAGCACGTCGTCGGCCAGCGGGACGCGCCCCATGCGCACGTCGTCGAGCAGGTCCTCGGCGGCGTGGGCCAGGGTGCCCAGGCGCGAGACGCCGAACATGCCGGCCATGCCCTTGAGCGAGTGCGCCCCGCGGAAGACGCGGTTGACGAGGTCGGGGTCCGGGTCGCCCCCGCGAGCCTCCCCGAGCTTGAGCAGGTCCTTGGAGAGCGCGTCGATGATCTCCTGCGCCTCCGAGATGAACTCGTTGAGCGCCTTGGAGGTCGTCATGGGCAGTGGGCGGCGGTCAGCCGACCTTCACGACGTAGCGCTGCACCAGGGCGGTGAGCGCGTCGGGCTCGAACGGCTTGATCAGGTACTCGGCGGCGCCCAGCGCCAGGCCGCGCGCCCGGTCGGTCTCGGAGGACTCGGTGCTGATGATGAACAGCGGCGTGTCGCGATAGTTGGGGTTCTTCTTGACGAAGTTGATGAGCTCGAGCCCGTTGATGTCGGGCATGTTGATGTCGGTGATGATGAGGTCGAAGCGGTGGCGCGGGAGGATCTTGAGCGCCTCGAAGCCGCTGGCCGACTCGTACACCGAGAAGCCGTCGAGCTGCTCGATGGCCGCGACGATGAACTCCCGGGTGCTCTTCGAGTCGTCGACGATGAGCACCTTGAAGCCCAAAGCCCTGCTCCCTGCGACCTGACCGGCCGCCTGCTCTTTCGCTCAAGAATGCTATCAGAAGCTCCTGGTTTTCCAAAAGAATGGCCGGCGGCGAAAAATCTGTGCGCCCGCTCACACTGGGGAGGCACAGAATGCCGAAGCGCGAGCTTGCGTCCCTGAGGCTGCCGAGCGCACACTGGCCTAGTCCTGTGAATCCCGCGTCATGACAGGGGGATAGCGATGCTGACCACCCTTTTGAGTCTCGTCCTGGTTGCCGCGGCACCGATCCAGAAAATCGAAGTCCAGAAGATTGACAGCCCGAAGATGGACTTCAAGCTCCCCGAGATGCCCAAGGCCGACGGCCTCAAGGGCAGCGAGAGCCCCAAGAACGACGAGATGCAGACCAAGTCGGCGGCGGGCGATCTGCGCAGCGTCTCCACCACCGGCGGCCCCACCGCCAAGGTGGTCAGCGTCACCCACGCCAAGGACTTCGCCGCCACCAAGAACGGGTACAAGGCCGTCGGCGGCATCAGCGCCTTCAACTTCGCCTCCCTGCCCGCCCGCGTCGGCTCCTTCAAGACCTGCGTGCGCCTCTCCTCCGCCGACGGCGTGCCCGTGCAGCTCAAGACGACCTTCAAGTCGCCGGCCGGCAACGAGCTGCTGTCCAGCCGGGCCGACGTGACCTTCGGCTCCGGCAACGAGATGGACGTGGTCATCGAGTGGGAAGGCTTCGAGGCCAACTCCGCCGGCGAGTACAAGCTGGTGGTGGCCATCGACGGCAAGACCGCGGGCGAGTTCCCGCTCGCCGTCCAGGGCAAGTAGCCCTCCGCCTCCCCGGTTGCAGACCTTCGAGCCTGCCGAGCCGTCGAAACCCATCGCTCCGAACGGGTGCAGCCGGACGCCCGGCCGCCCGAAGCTGGGCGCGGCCGCGTCCGCTGCACAACTAAAAGACCTCGACCCGTAGGGGTGCCGAGACTTGCTTGCAGCGCGGGATCGGGCTGGGGCATAGTCCGCCGCGCTGGCGCCTGCCTGGCCGGCACACTGCCAGGCGGGCGAGCCTTTCTTCGAGGTTCAGCCCCAACTGCAAGACCGGAGGAGACCGAACATGTTGACCGATCGCGTGAAGCAGATTCTGTCCTGGTACGCGGGTGAAAACCCCGGCGTGCTCTCGAACCTGGCGCGCCTGCTGAACAGCGGCTACCTCGCCGGCACCGGCAAGCTGGTGATCCTGCCGGTCGACCAGGGCTTCGAGCACGGCCCCGTCCGCTCGTTCGGCCCGAACCCGGCCGCCTACGACCCCGACTACCACTTCCAGCTCGCCATCGACTCGGGCTGCAACGCCTACGCCGCGCCGCTGGGCTTCCTGGAGGCGGGCGCCGCCAAGTTCGCCGGCCAGATCCCCCTCATCCTCAAGCTCAACAACTCCGACACGCTCGCCAAGGTGCCGAACCCCCTGTCGGCCGTCACCGGCAGCGTGGATGACGCGCTCCGCCTCGGCTGCAGCGCCATCGGCTACACCATCTACCCCGGCTCGGGCGACCGCACGAAGATGTACGAGGACCTGCGCGAGCTCATCCGCGAAGGCAAGGCCAAGGGCATCCCGACGATCGTCTGGAGCTACCCGCGCGGCTCCATCAGCAAGGACGGCGAGACCGCGGTCGACGTCGCCGGCTACGCCGCCCAGATCGCCTGCCAGCTCGGCGCCCACGTGGTGAAGGTCAAGCCGCCGAAGGACTTCATCGAGCAGGCCGAGGCGAAGAAGGTCTTCGAGAAGATGAACATCCCGCACGCCACCCTGGCCGACCGCGTCAAGCACGTCGTCCAGTCGTGCTTCAACGGCAAGCGCATCGTCATCTTCTCGGGCGGCGAGTCCAAGGGCGACGCCGAGGTCCTCGAGGAGATCAAGGGCCTGCGCGACGGCGGCGCCTTCGGCTCCATCATGGGCCGCAACGCCTTCCAGCGTCCGCACGACGCGGCCGTCAAGCTCCTGCACGACGTGATGGACGTCTACAAGAAGTAGGCTTCGGGCTTCAGTCCCAGCCATTGGAACAACGCTGCGCCGGGCTCCTCACGGGGTCCGGCGCAGTGCTTTTGCGGGCCCGACGACTGCCCGCGCTCCCGGGCCCGACCGAGACCCAAAAAGAAGGCGCCGAGCCCATCGAAGGGCCCGGCGCCTGGATTCTTTGGAGTTCGGTCGCCTACGGAGCGGCAGCCGGCACCTTGAGCGCCTCGGCGCACGCCGTGGACAGGCTCAAGGCAGTCAGGCAGGCATCCTCAGCCGCGGTGAATTCCGCTTCCTTGCCGTCCTCGCACTTGTCGAGGCTGCTGAGGCAGAGCGTGTAGGCCTCGAGCTTCGTGACATCTGCGTGGCTGCAGGTGCCGATGCCGCGCAGGCAGTCTTCCCACTCCTTGAAAGGACGAGCCACAGCGGGTGGAGGAGTCGTGCAGTTCCCCGCCCGCGAGTCCGCCATGTCCCACGCATCGAGAAGCGACGAAACCTGATTGGTGCTCGTCGTGCAGATCATGCTGAGCCCGGCGTAGCAGCCATCCGAGAGCCCCGCGAGCCCCTTGAAGCAGGCGGTCTCGGCGTCGGCGAAGGCCTGCTCCTTGCCGGTCTCGCACTTGGCGATTTCGCCGAGGCAGGTCCCGTAGTTCTCCAGCAGCGTGGTGTCGTTGCCGTCGCACTGGGCCGAGTTCACGCCGCAGGCGTCGCCGATCTTCACCGAAGGCACCACGTAGGCGCAGCCCAGCGCGGCCGAACGGTAGGCGTAGTACCCGTCGGCGACCTTGTCGCAGACGGCCTTTCCGCAGCCCGCGAGCGAGAGAGCGGCGAGCGCAAGGAAGAGGATGCGGACCTGAGCCATTGTTTGTTTCCCTCCAACCGATGGGTTCGAAGCTCGTTTTTCGGTGCTACGCCCGCCCCAGGGGCCGGCCAATTGCGGCGAAACTGTATAACTCCTCGCAAACCCGGAGAGCAATGAGAAGCTGACGATTGGACATTCCAGACGGGGGGGTCAGACGGCCTCCGCCGCCAGGCCCAGATCGACGAAGTGGCACTCCCGGCCGTCGAAGTCCCAGCGGCACTGCACTCCCTCGTCGTTCTCCAGGACGACGAACGACCCGCCGGCCACGAACGGCCCCAATTGCCCCAGCACCGCGTTGAACTCGGCCGAGAGGGTCGGGCCCGAGAAGTCGAGGTCGTCGATGGACCCGTCGGAGGCGCGGTGGAGGGTCCACCCGGAGTCGGAGAGCGCCTTCTCCAGCTCCCGCGGCGTGTCCAGGCCGAGCTTGAGCAGCGCGCGCGCCTCGGCGGCCCGCTCGATCAGGAAGCTGGCGTCCACCACCTTGACGCTGGGGCCGCGGGTCCGCATCGCGGGCTACCCTGCCTCGAGCGCGTAGTCGTCGCTGAGGACGAAGCTGGCGCGCAGGATGATGCGCTTGCCGGACAGCTCGATGAAGCCGCGGCGCTGGAACTCGGAGAGGGCCCGCGACACCGTCTCCCGGGAGGTGCCGATCATCGAGGCGATCTCCTGCTGCGTCGGCCGCGCCCGGATGATCACCGCGCCCTCCAACGGCTCGCCGTCGGTCTTGGCCAGCTCGCGCAGGTAGCGCGCCACCCGGCCGAAGACGTCCAGCAGCGCCAGGTTGCCGATGATGGCGTCGGCGCGGCGCAGGCGGCGGCTCATCTCCTTGAGGATGCCCAGCGCCACCTTGGGGTGGTTCGCCACGTGGTCGGCGAAGGCCTTGCGCTCGACCACCAGCATCGTCGCCGGCTCCAGCGCGATGACGTTGGCGCTGCGCGGCTGGTTGTCGAGCAGGCTCATCTCGCCGAAGAAGTCGCCGGGCTTGAACACCGAGAGGATGACCTCGCGGCCGCTGCGCCCGTAGAGCACCACCTTCACCTTGCCGTCGACCACGACGTACAGCGCGTCACCCTTGTCCTCCTGGGAGACGATGACGCTCTCGCGGCTGAACTGGCGCTCGGTGGCGATCCGCTCCAGGCTCGCCAGGGCCGAGTCGTCGAGGTCCGCGAAGATGCTGACCCTCTTGAGCAGCTCCTTGTGGCGCATGCCACCTCCCCAGGCCCTTCCGGAATGTCGAGAGGTGGATGCTAGGGGGGCGCTCGCTCGCGGGTCAAGCCTCGCAAGGCCGTCGTTGACTCCCCTCGCCCGCCGACCTATCTAGGGGCGCGATGAAGCTCACGGTGAACGGCGAGACGCGCGAGGTGCCGCCGGCGGCGACCATCGCCGATCTGCTCGCGCTGGTCGGCGTGACCGCCCCCCGCGTCGCGGTCGAGGTCAACCGGGCCATCGTGCCCCGCGCCAGGCACGCCGAGCACCGCCTCGCCGAGGGCGACGCCGTCGAGGTCGTCACCTTCGTGGGCGGGGGATGAAAGACGGGCCGCAGGCCGGTCCCGCCGTGCTGAACCGCCGCATCCGCTGAACACTCTCGAGGACGCCAGCCATGACCGACGAACTGAAGATCGGCTCCTACACCTTCACCTCCCGCCTCTTCATCGGCACCGGCAAGTACAAGGACTTCGCCGCGATGAAGGCGGCCCACGAGGCCTCCGGCGCCGAGGTGGTCACCGTCGCCCTGCGGCGGGTGGACCTCAACGCCAAGGGCGAGGCGTCGATGTTCAGCTGGATCGACACCGCGACGCGCACGCTGCTGCCCAACACCGCCGGCTGCTACACCGCCGAGGACGCCATCCGCACCTGCCACCTGGCGCGCGAGCTGTCGATGGGCAGCCTGGTCAAGCTCGAGGTCCTGGGCGACCAGAAGACGCTCTTCCCGGACGTCGAGGAGACCCTCAAGGCCGCGCGGATCCTGGTCAAGGACGGCTTCACGGTCCTGCCCTACATCACCGACGACCCCATCACCTGCAAGAAGCTCGAGGACGCCGGCTGCGCCGCGGTCATGCCGCTGGCGGCGCCCATCGGCAGCGGGCTGGGCATCCGCAACCCGTACAACATCCGGCTCATCCTGGAGACGGTGAAGGTCCCGGTCATCGTCGACGCCGGCGTGGGCACCGCCAGCGACGCGGCGGTCGCGATGGAGCTGGGCTGCCACGGCGTGCTCATGAACACCGCCATCGCCGGCGCCAAGGACCCCGTCCGCATGGCGACCGCGATGAAGCTCGCCATCCAGGCCGGCCGCGAGGCGTACCTCGCCGGCCGCATCCCCAAGAAGCTCTACGCCACCGCCTCCAGCCCCATCGAGGGCCTCATCTCTTGAGGGGCGCCCCCGCGCTCTACCTGGTGACGGATCGCACGGCGAGCGCCCTGCCCCTGCCCGAGGCTCTCGCCGCCGCGCTCTCGAAGATCGACCCGACGCGGGTGGCCGTGCAGCTGCGCGAGAAGGACCTGAAGCCCCGCGAGCTGTTCGCGCTGGGCCGGGCCGCGCTCGAGGCCTGCCGCGCCCGCGACGTGCCGCTGTTGCTCAACGATCGGCTCGACGTGGCGCTGGCGCTGGGCGCGGACGGCGTCCACCTGGGCGGCGACTCGATGAGCGCCGCCGACGCCCGCCGCGTCTGGCCGGGCGCGCTGATCGGCGTCTCCTGCCACTCTCCCGAGGAGCTCTGCGAGCGCGCCCCCGGCGCCGACTTCGCGGTCTGGGGCCCCGTCTTCCCCACCCCGTCCAAGGCCCGCTACGGGCCGCCGGTCGGCACCTTCCGCCTCCCCGAGGCGCTGGCCGTCGGGCTTCCGCTGGTGGCCCTCGGCGGCGTCGACGAGGCCAACGCCAAGGGCCTGCGTGCCCAGGGCTTCCGCGGGATCGCTTGCATCCGCGCCGTCTTCTCGGCGCAAGATCCGGGGGCCGCGGCGGCGAGGCTTCTCTCGGCGTTCCAGGCGGCCTGAAGCCTTGCCACCGGGGTGAGCGAACCGTGGAGACGCCGCTAGGCACCGAGCTCGTCCAGCCACCCCAGGCAGCCTCGGCCGCGCCGGCGCTCCCGGCGCTGCGTCCGCTGAGCACGGGCGAGGTCATCGACCGCGCGCTGCAGCTGTTCCGGGCCAACTTCTCGCGCCTGTTCATCGTCATGCTGACCTTCCAGGCGCCCATCTACGTCCTGGCCAAGGTCGCGCTGCTCAGGACCGCGAGCTTCGTGCGGCAGACGGCCAAGGGAGCCCAGGCCTCGGACCTGGTGCAGCTCGCGTGGCTCATGCTGCTGATCGCCGCCATCGGCTTCGTGAGCCTGCTGCTCTACCAGCTCTCCCTCGCCGCCATCACCGCGGGCTCCGCCCGGGCGTACCTGGGCGAGCGGATCGAGGCGGGCCTGGCGCTGCGGGAGGGCTTCGAGCGCGCGCCCCAGCTGGTGGGCACCTACCTCGTGCTGCTCGCCTGGTGCACGCTCCTGCTGGTGCTCTCCACGGTCCCCGGAGTGGGCGCGATGGCGCTGTCCTTCGCGGTCGCGGCGGGGCCCGGGCGCGTCGCCCTCTTCGTCGCCGGGGTGGTCCTGGCGTTGCTGCTCGAGCTCGTCGTCCTGCTCTACCTGCTGCTGCGCTACGCCGTGGTCTCGGAGGTCGTGGTCATCGAGAAGCGGTCGTTCATCGGCTCCATGCGGCGCAGCGCGGCGCTGATGGCCGGCCGCATCGGGCCCTCGCTGATCGACAACTGCAAGATCCGGCTGTCCATCCTCTACGCCGTCAACTTCTGCATCTCGATCTCGGTCATGGCCGTGACCTCGCTCCCCACGGCGCTGCTCAACAGCGCCTACGGCGTCTCGCCCATCGACCCCGAGCGGTTCGACCCGTCGCTCGTGCCGCTGTACCTGAGCGTCCCGGTGGACGTGCTGGGCATCCTCACCCAGGCGGCGGTGACCCCCTTCGGCCTCTTGGCGGTGACCGTCTTCTACTTCGACCTGCGCATCCGCAAGGAGGGCTTCGACCTGGAGCTGCTCGCCTCGCGCATGGGGACCGGCAAGTGATCGCTGCGGCCCTGGCGCTGGCGCTCTTTCCCGCCGCGCTGGGCGCCGCGGCGCCGGTGGAGGCGCCGGCGAACCCGGAGGTCGAGCAGTGCCTGGCGGGGGCCGCGCAGGTGAAGGAAGTCGGCCGGAGGCTCGACGACGCGCGGGTCGCCCTCCAGCTCGAGGAGGCCCGGCAGCAGGCCCAGCGGGCGCTGGGGGCCGCGCGGATCCTGGAGACCCAGCACGGGCTTCGCCTGCCCTTCCTGGAGCGCTTCCTCCGGGAGGCGGAGAAGGACGAGAGCCGGCGCGACCTGGCCGAGCGGATGCACTTCACCGCCGAGCGGCTCAAGTCCACCTGCAAGCTGCTCGGGCACGAGGTGCCCCCGCCCGCCCGGATCGACCGCGGCCTGGCGGTGAGCATCCTCTCCCGGCCCGAGTACGACCTGCGCTCGCGCGACGAGCAGTTCCTGGCGCGGCTCTTCCAGCGCATCTGGACCTGGCTGCGCGACGTCTTCGCCGAGAGCGAGCTCGTGCAGAAGGGGGTCGTCTCCATCCGCGCCGCCTTCCTGGTCGCGACGTGCCTCGCGCTGGCCTACCTCGCCTGGCGGCTCGCGCGGACCCGCCTGGCGCGGCGCCGCGCCGCCGGTCCGACGAGCCTGGGGACGATCGTCCTGGACGATCCGGCGCGCTACGAGCAGGACGCCGGCGGAGCGCTGGAGCGCGGCGACGGACGGGAGGCCATCCGCAGCGGGCTCCTGTCGCTGCTGGCGACGCTGGAGCGGGTGCGGCTGGCCACGCCGGGCCGCGCGGCCACCAACCGCGAGGTCGCCGAGCACGTGGAAGCGCGGGGCGGGCCGGCGTCGCTGGTCGGCTCGGTGCGCTCGCTCGTCGGCTTCTACGACCGGGCCTGGTACTCGCTCTCGCAGGTGCCGCTGGACGAGGCGCGGCGGTTCGTGGGCGAGGCCCGGGCGGCGCGCGACGAGGCCGCGCGCTTCAGGCCGAAGGAGGCCGCGTGAAGAAGCGCGCCTCGCTCGCCGCCTGGTACGCCCTGGCGCTCTGCTTCGTCGCCGGCGCGGCGGTGGCGCTGCGCTCCGGCGAGACGCGCCAGGCCGAGTCGCCCATCCCCAGCATCGAGAACCCCGACGCTCGCGGGGCCAAGGGCCTGTTCACCTACCTCGCCGAGAGCGGGGCGGCGCCGGGCGTGCTCAGCGCCCCCATCACCCGGCTGCCGGCGGACGCCAAGGTCGTGCTCGCCATCGCGCCGACGAACCGGCCCATCAGCCAGGAGGAGATGGTCGCCATCGGCGACTGGGTGGGCGACGGCAACACCTTCGTCTACGGCGTGCCGCGGCGCGTGCGCACGCAGTACGTGGAGACCTTCCTCTCGCTCAAGTGGATCTTCGGCGTGCGGCCTGCCCCGCTCATCGACACCGAGGGTCTGGACGAGGGGCTGCGCGCGGTCTTGGCCAAGTCGCGGGAGAAGGACGACCCGACCGGGACGAACGCGGACCCGTGGCTGCCCCACCCGCTCCTCTCCGGCGTGAAGGGCCTGCGCGTCGCGGCGGACGACGGGCTGGAGTCGGCGGTCTCCCGGGCGCGGGCCATCGCCGGAGAGGGCGAGGCGCCGGCGGTGCTGGTCATCGGCTGGGGCAAGGGCGAGTTCGTGCTGCTGGCGGGTTCGGACCTCGCCGAGAACCGGCGACTGGCGCTGGGCGACAACCTGCAGTTCTGGGCGAACCTCGCCTCGCGCGGCCGGGTGTACTTCGACGAGTACCACCACCAGCCGCCCGAGGAGACCGGCCGGGGCCTGCTCTTCGCCATCGGGCCGACGATCCTCCAGCTGCTGCTCGGCGCCGCGGTGTTGGCGCTGGCGCTGGGACGGCGGCTGGGTCAGGCGCGGCCGCTTTCGGCAGGGCGGAGGAGGTCGCAAGGAGAGTACGTGTCGCAGCTCGCGCAGCTCTATCAGGCCTCGCGGGTCGAGCCCGAGCTGTGCGCCGAGCTGCACCACGCGCTGCGGCGAACGCTCTTCGACCGGATGGGGATCTCGGCGAAGCTCGACGAGCAGGAGGTCGCGCGCAGGCTCGAGCAGCGCACGCAGGTCAAGGGAGAGCGCTACCTGGCGCTGGCGCGGAGGGCCCGGGAGGCTGCCGCCGGGAGCGCCACGCCGGAGCAGTACGCCAAGCTCTCGCGGGACTACGCGTTGTTCCAGCGCGAGATCGGGTGCTGAAGGTGAACCGCGGGCTCGAAGGCGCGGCGGTGTTCTGCCTGGCCATGGCGGCGGCCGCCACGGTGGTCGCCCTGGTGCCGCGCTGGAGGAAGGCGTGGGGCTGGGGGCGCAGCGGGAATGCGGGCCCCATCTCATCGATTGGCTGGACGGGGATCGTCGTCACGTTCCTGCTCATCGGCGCGGGCGCAGCCTCGGCGGACCACGGCCTGTTCGACCCGTTCTTCTCGCTGACGCTGGTCCTCGGCGGGTTCGCCCTGTTCATCGCTGCTGCGGTGTTCGACTCGGTGCGGAACGGCAGGAGCAAACGGAAGAAGTGAATGGCTGGTCAGGGGTTCCGGGCGGCCGGCGTGGGTTTTCGGCTGCGCAGGTCTGGATCCGAGAGATCAAGGATTCGGGGCGTTCCGGATCTGAAACCGGGCGGCGTCCCACCTTCGGAACCGGGCGGCGGCCCACCTTTCAAGCCGGGGGCTGAAAAGCCCCCGGCTACTGGCTCGAAGCCCACTGAAGTGGGCTGGCCCCCGGACCGGCACGGCGGAGTCGGACGTGCGACCTGTCTCGCAACGACGCCGGGAGCTCCTGCCTCCTCGTCACCGCTGCGTTCCCAAGCAGGGTCGATCGTCCTGGCGGTGTGGTGCGCGCGTTGGTTTCGGATGTAGCTGGCGACGGTGCCTGCATCCGCCTTGCGCACTGAGAATGCGCCGTAGCCCTCCTGCCAGCGGAAGGGCCTGCCCGGTGCGATCCGATGCGCCATGTGGTGGGACGACGCGCCCTTGAGCTCCCAGACCAGCCGCGACACTGCGAGTGCGGGCCCGTAGCTGAGAAGGACGTGCACGTGGTCGGGCATCCCGCCGATCTGGACGGGAACCCCGCCCGCATCCCGGCACTTCTCACCGATGGCCGCCCAGAGGTCTGCCTCGAAGAGGGGACCGATGAGGTGGTTCCGCGCGTAGGTCGACCACACGAGATGCACGTACAGCTCGCTGTAGGACATGTCTTTCCCCCCTCTGCACGGACCGAAGCGGCATGCCTCGACCGTGCAGTCTGTCTACCAGAGAGGTCAGACAGTCCCGGCCAGACCAAGGAAGCGAGGAAGCGAGCCGAAACCGAGGTGGTCTCAACTCGACGGTGCCGAGCCGGGGGCCAGCCCACTTCAGTGGGCTTCGCGGCAGTAGCCGGGGGCTTTTCAGCCCCCGGGGAGGGAGAGAGGGGTGACGGGCGACGGTTCCCACCCTCAGGTCCGTCGTCGTTCGTCGTTCTTGCGCCTCTACTTCTTCCCCTTCTTCTTCGCCGGCGCCTTCTTGGCAGGCGCCGCCTTCTTCTTGGCCACAGGCTTCTTCGCCGCGGTCTTCTTCGCCGTCGCCTTCGTCTTGGCCCCGCCCTTGGCGAAGTACTTCTGCATCGGCTCCAGGTAGTACTCGAACCAGCCACTCTCGTAGTCGCGGCCCTGCCCCTCGGGGATCTCGGTGTGCAGGATGGTCAGCTGGGTGCCGTCCTTGTTCGGGTCGAAGTGGACGGTGAGGACGGAGTCCGGCGCGTTCTTGGGGAACTCGGTCGTGCGCCAGCTCTGCACGATCATGCGGCCCTCGAGCAGCTCCTGGTTGGTCCCGGAGATGTACTCGTCCCAGGCGGTGAACTTGCCGCCGACGCGGTCCTCGCACTCGGCCTCGCCGCCGGTGAAAGCGGTGTGCTCTTCGCTCGAGAGCCAGGCCGTGTAGACCTTCATCGGCGGGGCGGGGATGAACGCGGAAACCTGGATCGTTTCGGTGGCCATTCTTTCCCTCCTTGGGACGGCCGCGGGGCGCGGCTGGCGGGCAAACTAGCTCGCCCGCGGACTGTCGCGCAACGGACGGAGCACCCAGCCTCGCGTGCTAAGCTCCCGCCGCCATGAACGAACCCCTCCCGACGTCCCCGGCCGACGCCGAGCTCATGCAGGCCCAGGGCCGGATCCGCTCCGAGATCGCCAAGGCGGTGGTGGGCCAGCAGGCGGTGGTCGGCGAGCTGCTCGCGGCCTTCGTCGCCGGCGGCCACGTGCTGGTCGAGGGCGTCCCCGGCGTCGCCAAGACCCTGCTCGCCAAGACGCTCGCCCGCTGCCTGGACCTCACCTTCGCGCGCGTCCAGTTCACCCCGGACCTGATGCCGGCCGACATCCTGGGCACGAGCCTGTGGCGCCCCAACGAGCAGCGCTTCCAGCTGGCGAAGGGGCCCATCTTCACCGAGGTCCTGCTGGCCGACGAGATCAACCGCACCCCGCCCAAGACGCAGGCCGCGCTGCTGGAGGCGATGGAGGAGCGGCAGGTCACCATCGACGGCGTGGCGCACCCGCTGGGCCGGCACTTCTTCGTGGTGGCCACCCAGAACCCGCTGGAGCTGGAGGGCACCTACCCGCTCCCTGAGGCGCAGACCGACCGCTTCCTGATGAAGGTCCGCATCGGCTATCCCGAGGCCGCCGACGAGATCGAGATCCTCAAGCGGGCGCACCAGGGGTTCGACGCGCACGACCTGGATCGCCTCGGCGTCGGCAAGGTCCTCGACCGGGGAGGCGCGGACCGCCTCCGAGCCATTGCGGCGGCGGTGAAGGTGGAGGACTCGGTCTTCAAGTACGTCAGCGAGCTCTGCCGGGCGACGCGGTCCAGCCCGCGCCTGCGCATCGGGGCCTCGCCGCGCGCGGCGGTGTCGCTGCTGCTCGCGTCCAAGGCCTCGGCGGCGCTCGCGGGCAAGAGCTACCTCACGCCGGACGACGTGAAGGCCATGGCGCGTCCGGTGCTGCGCCACCGGCTCATCCTCAAGAGCGAGGCGGAGATCGAAGGGCTGACCGTCGAGGATGCCATCGGGGCGCTGCTGGACGAGGTAGCAGTGCCGCGATGACGAAACCGCCCCCCAACCCCCTCCAGCGGACCCCTCGACAAGCTCGGGACAGGGACTGGAGGGGGGGCTCCGCTCTGCTCGACCCCACCTCCGCGGAGCTAACGGCACCACCACGCCTGTGCTCGAGCACGGACGTGGCGGCGCCAAGAGCTCCTACCGCGTCGCCGAAGGCAACCAACGGCCCCCCCTCCAGCTCCGCTGGAGGGGGTTGGGGGGCGGTTTGACGATGCCGACTCCCCGGCTAGCCATCCTCCTCTCCCTGGGCCTGTTGCCCGCCGCCCTGGGCATCGCCTTCCCGCAGGCCCTCTGGGGCGCAGCGGCGTTCGACGCCCTTCTCCTCGTCCTCGCCTTCATCGATCTGGCGCGCTGCCCGAAGCGACGCGACGTCGCGATCTCGCGCGCCGTCGAGGACGTGGTCAGCGCCGGCGCGGCGAACCTGGCCCGGCTCACCCTCGACAACCTCGGCCCCACGCCTCTCTCCGGCGAGTTGGCCGATGCGCCGCCGCCGGGCTGCACCTCCTCCGGCCACCGCCGTCCCTTCGCGGCGCCGCCGCACGGGCAGGCGGTCCACGGCTACACCTTCAACCCCGCTTCACGAGGCGACCACCGCTTCGGCGATCTGCACGTGCGACTCGTCGGTCCCTGGGGCCTGGCGGCGCGCCAGTACCGCTTCGGCGCCTCGCGGGTCGTGAAGGCCTACCCCGACGTCCAGGCGCTCTCCCGCGACGCCCTGGCCATGGTCCGGCCCGAGCTGGAGACCGGGCTCGCGCGCCTGCGCCGTTCCTTGGGCGAGGGCCGCGACTTCGAGTCGCTGCGCGCCTACATCCCCGGCGACGACGTGCGGATCATCGACTGGAAGGCCACCGCCAAGCGCGGCTCGCCCATCGCCCGGCAGTACGAGCCGGAGCGCAACCAGACGGTGATGCTGCTGGTCGACTGCGGCCGGCACATGGTCTCGCGCCAGGCGGAGCGCACCAAGCTCGACTACGCCGTCGACGCGGCGCTGCGCCTCGCCCGGGTGTCCTTGGACCGGGGCGATCTCGTCGGGCTGTGCGCGTTCGGCGCCAGGGTCCACGCCTTCCTGCCGCCGCGGCGCGGGCGGGCGCACCTGCGCGCGCTGGTGGACGCGCTCTACCCTCTGCAGCCGGAGCTGGTGGAGAGCGACTACGGCGCCGCCTTCGACCTCGTCACCGCCCGCCAGAAGCGGCGCAGCCTGATGGTGACCTTCACCGACCTGCTGGACGAGGACTCCTCCCGCGTGGTCCTGGAGCGCACGCTGCACCTGCGCCCCCGGCACCTGCCGCTGGTGGTCGCCGCCGCCGACAGCGCGGTGCTCCAGCCGGCGCGCGCCATCCCCGCGACGCCGGAGCAGGCCTACCAGCGGGCCGCCGCCCAGACCATCGTCCGCGAGCGCGACCGTGCGGTGGCCAAGCTGCGCGACGCGGGCGCGCTGGTGGTCAGCGCCGCGGTCACCGAGCTCTCCGCGGCGGCCATCAACGAGTACCTGGAGATCAAGGAGCGCGGCCTCTTGTAGTCAGTCACGCCGGGTCGCGCACCCACCGCGGCTCGTCCTCCTCGTCGGCTCCGAGGAACGTCTGGCCGGTCCGCGCCAGCGCTTGCAGCAGGGCGTGGGCCTCGTCGAGGGTCAACAGCGGCGCCAGGGCTTGGACCGGGGCGTCGAACCAGGACTTCGGCTTGGGCTGGGCATCCGCAGGGAGCGTCTTGGTGGGCATCGGCGGTTCCTGAGATTTTCTTTGGCCTACTCAACCGCCGACCCTGCGCTTGCAATCCCGGTCCCGGGCTGGACTCGCCAACCGGCCGCGAACACTTGGGAAAGCTGGAACGGGCCGCTCAGCGGAGTCCGGTTGCGGAGGGCGAAAGCAGCCCTTGCAGCAGCGGGCTCGAGTCGAGCGCCCTGCGGTCCTGGACGGGCACCAGATCCAACTCGCCGATGCAGATGGGGCCGTTGCCTGGGGTGGCTTCGGTGACGACCATGCGCCAACTGCCCTTCGCCAGCGCCGCCGGCATCGTCAGGGCCTTCGCACCTTGGGGGACCTCGATCGCGGCGACGGCGGCGCCGCCTTCGACGGGCGTGAACGCGATTCGGGTGGGCCTGCGCCACGACGTCGCGCCGCCAGTCGAATTCGCGGCCAGCGCTTCCGGATTGGCGGGCTTCGCCACCCGGATCCGGTCGCCGTGGAACACCTGCGGCCCTTCTCCGACCGCCAGGGAGACCGCCGCGACGTCCTCCTTCAACTCCAGCTCCACCCACTCGCCGACCTTGGCGTCCGCGGTGGTGCACCAGGGCGTCATGCTTCCGTCCACCAGCGCCGCTGGACCGAAGGCACTCTCGCCTTCCTTGGCCTGCTTCGAGGGCAGGACCGACGAGGCCGCCTTCGCGGCGACAGTGGCGGTCCGGGCTGGCCAGTGGTCCACGTGCTCGCCGTCGTCGACGTCGCAGGTGACCTCGACGACCGCCGCCCAGCCGTCCTCGTTGGTGGACGCCGGACCGGACTCGAACAGCTCGAAGCCGCCCACCCGGCTCGCCTTCTCGGCCCACCCGTGCGCCATCGTCCGGCAGCGCGCCGCCATCGGTTCGGGGGCGGCGAAGAACACGCGGCCCTCCGTGCCCGGGCCCGCCGAGGCGAAGCTGCCTTCGAAGGACCGCGAGCAGCAGCCTTGCTTCGATCGCAGCGGGTTCAGGTCCGCCACGTCCACGTCCAGGGTGCCCTTGGCTGGCAGGTCGAAGCGGTACTCGGCGACTTGTCCCATCCGCAGTTGGCAACTCACCGGCTCTTCGACGTCGCTGTCGATGGCGTTGCACTCCGCCGGGCCGCCCTCCCACCGCAGCGACGCCTTCCGCACCTTGCCGCCGACCGAGACCAGGTGCCGCACGTCCAATCGGCCCACGCTCGGCGGGCCGCCTTTCCGCGGCAGCGATGACAGGGGGGCCATCTTCACGCAGGTGGACTCCCTGATCGGCTCGAGGCGCACCCGGCCGCGGTATTGGGCCAGCAGCCGGCTCAGCTCTTCTTCCGGGCCTGGATCGGCAGCGACGAAACAGGCGGTCTGCTTCCGCGCCCGGTACTCGAAGCGGACCGATTCCTCGGCGCGCACCTCGAGGATCAGCTTGCCGGCGGTCTCCCGCGTGTTCTCGAAGCGCAGCTTCCCCCGCAGCCTGGCCTTCCCGAGCGCCGCCTCGTCCCCGTGGCCACGCGCCGGGACGTCGAGCACGAAGGCCTGCTCGCGCAGCACGATCCCCTCGCCCGAGACGCCGTAGCGGATGGGCTGCACGAACGCGGGAGCGGAGACGAGTCCGACCAAGACGACGACGAGGACGAGCGCGAGCCTCATGCGCCGGCTCACTTCTTGGGGATCAGCAGCATCAGGAAGGTGAGCGCGAGGGCGATGGCGTTGATCCAGATCCCCGCGCTGACCAGGGCCATCGAGCTTCCCGACTTGCCTTCCCTGACGAGCTTGCGTTCGCGGATGGCCAGGATGAGCCCGATGATCGCCCCGTAGGTGCAGCACGCGAACGGCAGGACGACGGCCGCGATGGCCGCCTTGCTGTTCTTCATCTGCGGACGGACCGCAGGCACCACGGTCGGCGACCACGGGCGCACCGCCGCGGGCTTCGGCTTGGGCGGCCTCGCCACCGGGACCGTCTCGAGCGGGCGCGCCTCTTCTTCCACCGGCGGCGGCGGGGTCCGGCCCGGCCGGTCCTTGCAGTTCGGGCAGTAGACGGTGCGGTCGGGCATGACCCAGGCGCACTGGCCGCAGACGCAGTCGCCGCACTCGACGCACAGGTCGGTCGCCAGCGCCTCCGGATGCCTCGAGCACTGCGCCATGACCGCGCTCCCCGTCAGTCCTTCACCAGCACCTTGTCGCCGCGGAAGAAGTAGCGCCAGCCCTCGTTCTCGCGCCCCTCCAGCGGCGGCAGGATCCGCAGCCAGTGCTCGGCGCCCGGCTCGTCGTCGCTCGGGTAGTGCATCAGCGTGCGGGTCTTCGCCTCGAACGCGCAGTGGCCGTCCGAGAGCCAGACGTAGAAGCCGTCCGGGTACTGCACGTCGGGGATGGAGATCTCGGTCGGCGCCACGGTCTCCTTGGAGGCGTAGCGCACCTCGAACTCGCGCACCGGCGGCACCACGCCCTTGTCCGGGTCGAAGTAGTGCAACTCGCTCCAGAAGTGGCTGGAGATGGGCTTGCCGGCCAGCGCCCGCGCGTGCGGCCTGGCCCAGGCCGCGGAGCCGCGCAGGTTCTGGTCCTGGTCGAGGATGGAGAAGTCCTCGTGGTTCCAGCGGTCGCCCTGCTCGAAGGTGTTGCCGGCCGAGTAGCACCAGAGCATCCCGCCCAGGCCCATGCGCTCCATCGCCTCGTAGTAGTTGTCGAGGACGCAGGCGCTGGTCAGGTAGTCCTCCTGCCGCGCCTGGAAGATGCCGTTGAAGGTGAAGAACGTGCCGAACTCGCCGAAGAGCGTGGGCGGGTTGCCCAGCGAGTAGCGCGAGAGCGAGGCGGCCTTCTCCATCGGCGCCTGGTAGTCGCGGTAGCGCACCTCGCTCGCCGAGAGCCTGCGCGGCGGCTGGTTGACGCCGGGGAAGGGATAGATGTCGGCGTAGTAGTGCGGCGCGTAGACCACCTGCGGCAGGTCGGGCCGGGTCATCGGGTGCTCGAAGGTGCCGGCGAGGCCGCCCGCCTGGCCCAGGAAGGCGTTGAGCCCCAGCGTGTTCTCCACGAAGAAGACCGCGTCCGGGTCCTCCTGCAGCACGCGGCGCCCCACCCGCTCGTAGAACGGCCGCAGGTAGTCGTCCTCGAAGCCGCTGTTGAGCGAGAGGGCGAAGGCCGGGTCGATCTTGTCCAGGCCCCAGGCCTTGAGCGTCTCCGGCTTGAGGTCCGGCGGCAGGATGCGCAGCGCGGCGAGCACGTCGAAGGCCAGGGGGCCGGTCTCGGGCCCGAGCAGCGCATCGAGCGTGCTCTTCACCCCCTCCAGCCCGCCGGTGGCCAGCGCGCCGTAGGCCGCCAGCGCCAGGAAGTTGGAGGACGGCTCGTTCATCAGGTCGTAGCCCATGACGTTGGGCTCGTCGGCGACGCGCTGGGCGACCTGCGCGAAGGCCTCGGCGTAGGCGTCCTGGGCCCAGTCCTTGACGTTGCGGCCCTCCGCCAAGAGGCCCGGGAAGGCCTTGTCGCCGGCGAAGAAGCAGGCGAAGGCGCGCGCGACGTCCAGCGAGAACGCCGCCGAGCCGTTGGTCAGCGGCAGCAGATCGCTCGTCTCGTCCGGGCCGAACGGGTCGGGCCGCTGCAGCAGGAAATCGACGATCCACGGGACCGAGCCGGAGGTGGCCGCCGGCCCGCCGCTGGTGAGCCTCTGGAAGAGGTTGTAGACGGCCAGCAGCGCCTTCTCGTCCAGCCCGGAGAGCACGCGCGGCGTGCCCCAGTTCGGGGAGTCGAGCTTCTTCTCCGGCAGGCACCCCTGCACCACCCACTTCGGCGCGCCGTCGCCCTGGATGGCGTCGTTGTAGGGCGGCAGGAAGGCGAAGAGCGTGCTCTCGATGTCCCCGGCCTTGCCGCGCGGGTGGTTGTTGAACTTGACCATCAGGTGCCGGCTGAACATGTCCTGGTGCATGTCCAGCAGCACCCGCAGCCGGCGCGCGCCGGCGGCCTGGACCAGCTTCTCCACGTAGTCGAGGTAGGCCTCGTCGTACTGCCCGCGCGCGACCGGCTCGATCCCCTCCCACTGCAGCACCAGCCGCACCGAGTCGAAGCCCGAGGCCTGCAGCCGCGCGAAGTGCGCGTCGGCCTCCTCGAGCGCGAAGGGCCTGCCGACGAAGCTGGGCACGCCGGCGGGGCTCACGCTCGCCGGCAGCTTGCTCGTCCCGCCGACGTTGACGCCGTGGACCTGCACGTAGCGGCCCCGGGCATCGCGCAGGTAAGACAGATCCGTCTTCAGGCGCGAGAGCGGCGGCGCCACCGGAGCCTTCGACTCCGGGCAGGCGCCCAGCGCGAGGACGATGAAGGCCAGCGCCAGCCAGGTCCGAGGGGGCATGGGAGCCCGTTGAATATCAAGAAATCGGGCGCGGGTGGCCCGGCCGCCGGCAGGGGCTGGATCTTCAACGCAAAGGCGACGCGGAAGGCCGAGGCGCGGCGGTCTCGAAATTCCCAGAAAGTCAAACAGTTGCAGGCCCTTCCCCGGTGGCGAAACCCGTTTGGCGCCTTGACTTTCCACCCCTCTGCCCGGCATCTACCAAGACAGGTGGTCTGGCCGGGCCGCCCCTGTTCTCCGGAGCCCCGACACCATGCGCAGCTTCGCCCCGTTCCTCGCGCTCCTCTTGTGGGGCGCACTCGCCGCCTGCGGCGCGTCCGCCCCTCCCTCCAGGTCCGACGCCGGCTCGTCGACCCCGAGCGACGCGGGCGCGGCGGTCAGCCCCGCGGACGACCACCTTCGCTCGAGCAACGTGGTCGCCGCCCACTCCGCCTACACCGCCGCGCTGGCCGCCAACCCCAACGACTCCCACGCCGCCTTCGGCGCCGCGCTGACCTCGCTCCTGCTCCTGCCCGATGATCCCGCGATCAACGCGCTGCTCGACACCTGCGGCCAGCCGCACCTGAACCTCTCGCAGCAGCTCTTCGGCCAGGCCGGAATCCTGGCCCAGGACCGGGACGCGCGGCGCGGCAGCGGGACGCTGACCCTGGCCACGCGGCAGGGCCCGTCGGCGGAGTGGACCCCGGTCGCCTTCGCCGGGGACAGCTACCGCACCACCGCCGAGACCATCACCCTGCCCGCCCAGACCGACCGGCGCCTCCGGCTCCAGGTGCTGGACCACTCCTTCGCCGGGCGAGAGACCGCCGAGCTCGTGCTCGAGGTCTCCTACTCCAACGCCGTGCTCGAGGGCCTGTCGCCGCAGCGCCTGGCGGACGGCCTGGTGGTCCCCGCCGACCAGTTCGGCGGGACGCTGCGCGTGACGCTTCCGAGCGCCGACGGCCTGGTCTGGGACACCTACGAGCACCCGGTCTCCGGCAACCTCGTCTTCACCAAGGTCGGCACCGGCACGGCGGGCGACGCCATCGCGGTGGAGCTGATCAACCTCGAGCTGGAAGGCCGCCCGGCGGCCTGCAACGGCACCTGCGGCCCCGACGCCTGGCCCTACCTCAAGCTCAACGGCACCCTCTCCGACACCGTCAGCGGCCCCATCGGCCTCACCCTGCCCTTCACCGAGCTCGCTGGCGACGAGGGCCCGCCGCACCGCGAGCCGATCATCGTCCTGCTCGACGAGTGCCCCGGCCTGTCCGCCGAGATGCTGCGCGAGAAGGCCCTGACGCTCCTCGGGGTGCTGGAGGAGGCGGCCAACGCCCTGGCGGTGGTGCTCGCCGACCCCAACGCCGAGGTGTTCCAGTTCAAGATCCCCGGCGGCCTGCTCTACGTCGAGGGCGACATCCCGCTGAACATCACCGACGCCCGCGTGGCCCGCGCCTCGCTCGACGTGCTCATCGCCCTCGGCCGCGGCGTGACGCAGTACCGCACCGTGGCCAAGCGCTTCGAGGA
The DNA here is from genome assembly GCA_036504155.1 of Myxococcales bacterium. Taxonomy (GTDB): domain Bacteria; phylum Myxococcota; class Myxococcia; order Myxococcales; family UBA5297; genus JACRCT01. The sequence goes on along the minus strand of DASXVQ010000072.1, from coordinate 96,657 downwards.
GCTGCTGGGCGAGTACCAGCTCTGGCTCGACGCCGAGGCGGGCCCCACCGCGCGGCAGGAGCGCGGCTTCATCGTCCGCGCAGTCACCGAGGAGCTCAACGCGGTCTTCCTCGACCGCGAGCCCGGCTTCGACGTCGGCCAGGCGCGCCAGTGGCTCAACGCGGCGCTCGCCGACGCGAGCCTGGCGATGACCCGCGAGCCGAAGAACAAGGGCCTCTTCAACTTCCAGACGCCCAACGCCAAGAGCTTCGCCGCCGACTTCAACGCGCAGATCGAGTTCCTGCAGACCACGCTGCTGCAGCCCGGGCTGCAGGGCTTCCCCCACGCGCCGGACTACATGGTCGACCTGGACGCCTGCTTCGAGAGCCCGGTGGATCTGCAGGCGCTCCGCCAGTCCTCCACCGACGGCCACGGCGTGTTCGTGCTGCGCGAGGGCGTCAGCGACGCGCCGAGCGCCTGGGAGCGCAACGACCGGATGGAGCTGGACCGGGACGGCATCACCCGCGCCTTCAACCCCATCTTCCAGCTGCCCGCCGACCTGTCCGACAAGCCCTGCGACGCGACGATCCTGTGCCCCGGCCGGTACACCTGCGTGCCGGACACGATGAGCGGCGAGACCGGCCACTGCCAGACTCCGGGCTTCCAGTTCCTGGACAAGGACGCCCTCAAGCGCGCCGTGCCCGACTCGGGCGACCCGGCGTTCATCAACACTGAGGCGCTGCGGCCCCTCGAGGCGCTGTTCTAGTTCTGCGGCCTTGTCAGTAGCTGCCGGCCTCCGCGCCGGGTCGGCAGTCGTCGGGCGTTGGATTCGCCCACGACCGACGTGTCGACCGACACGCCCCGGCGCGGAGGCCGGACGCTACCCCGCTGCGTTTCTGTCGTTGGAACGGGGAACCAAGGGCTCTCTTACGGACGGTTGCCAACCTCCGGGCGAGGGTGCTCGACTGCGCCCCGCCATGACGACCTCCCCTGCCCCCGCCGCCTCCCAGTCCGTCACCGATCCCCTCCATCCCGGCTACGCGATGGACCTCGCCCGGCGCATCGTCGAGGCCTTCCCGAAGCGCGCGCCGACCAGCGAAGGCGAGCGCGGAGCGCAGCTGCTGGTCCAGGGTGAGTTCGAGCGGATGGGCCTGGCGACCTCGCTCGAGCCCTTCCGGTTCAACGCCAGCCTCTACCTGAACCTCGCGATCCACGCCGGGCTGGCCACCCTGGCCTCCGCCCTCACTGCGATCGTGGCCCCCGCCGCCTTCGTCCTGCACCTGCTGGTCGGCCTCAGCCTGCTGCTCGACTCGACGCGCAAGGCCTACCTCCTTCGCCGGTTGCTGCCCTTCCGCCCTTCGCAGAACCTCTTGGCGACCGTGCCCGCGCAGGGCGAGCCCGCGCTGCGAATCGTGCTGGCGGCCCACATCGACGCCGCGACCACCGGCCTCATCTTCAACCCCAAGCTCGGCCCCAAGCTCGCGCGCTCGAAGCTGCCGCTGGGGCTGCACCGCACCCTGGCGGTCGTGACCTTCAGCCAGTTCGCGCTCGCGGCCTTCGACCTCGCCGCCTTCCTCGCCGCTCCGCTGCCGGGCTGGGCCTGGATCGTCCCGGGCGTGCTCAGCGTCCTGCCCTTCGGGACCCTCCTGTTCAACCTGGACGTCGTGCTGCGCAACCAGGTCGTCCCCGGCGCCGCCGACGACCTCAGCGGCGTGGCGGCCCTGCCGGTGCTGGCGGCGCGCCTGGCCAAGGACAAGCCCAAGGGCCTGGAAGTCATCCTCGCCGCCACCGGCTGCGAGGAGGCCAGCATGGGCGGCGCCGACGCGCTGGCCACGACGATGAAGGCCCGCTGGGACCCGGCCAGGACCGTCGTCATCGCCCTGGACACGCTGACCAACGGCACGCTGTGCTACTTCGTGGCCGAGGGCGACGTGGTCCGCCTCGCGATTCCGCCCGACCTGGTCGACGCGATGAAGACCTGCCGGCCCGACCTGGCGCCCTTCGATCCGCCGCTGGGCGGCACCGACGCCCAGGCCTTCCTCGCCCATGGCTGGCAGGCCTGCTCCGTCATCTGCGTCGACCCCGCGCTCGGCACCCCGCGCGAGTACCACCAGATGACGGACACCCCCGACCGGCTCGACCCCAAGCAGCTGGCGGACTCCATCGACTACACCGAGGCGCTGGTGCGGGAGATCGCTCGGCAGCGCCTGCCCGCGGCCTGAGAATCGCCTGACGTCGCGAGCGGATGGCTGGCACCCGGCAGGAATCGCGAACTATCTCTGCGACAGCCTCCGCCTGGCTCCATCAGTGGGCTAAACGGCGCCGAATCGCTCGGCGCCCTCAGCCCAGGAGCCCACGATGTCCCGCCGTCTTTCGACCGCCCTCGCCCTCGCCGCCTGCCTCGCAGCCTCCTTCTCCGCCTGCGGCGGCACGGCCAACGACAACGACCCCAACAACCAGAACAACAACAACAACGACTCCGCGGCCGACGCCGGCGGCGGCTCCAATCAGCAGCAGAACGGCGGCTTCACCTGTTGCCTGAACGGCAGCTTCTACGGCTGCCCGAGCCAGAGCGCCTTCGACCTGTGCGGCGGCGGCGATCCCGGGGCCTGCCACGAGAAGTGCGGCTCGGACTTCACCTGCCACATGAAGTGCGACGACGAGGCGATGAACGCCAAGCACGATCCCTCGCAGTGCGCGCGCAACGCCGCCAAGGACGGCCAGTGCACGATCGAATCGCCTTCGTGCCGGGAGTCGCTGAGCGCCGACGAGTGCGACTACAGCACCCAGTGCTCCTCCGGGAACTGCACCAAGGGCCGCTGCTACGGCAACGGGAACGGCCAGCTGTGCACCTACAGCACCCAGTGCGACTCGGGGAACTGCACCGACGGCTGCTGCCGCGGCAACTCGGTCGGCGCCTCCTGCACCTACAGCACCCAGTGCGACTCCGGGAACTGCACCGACGGCAAGTGCTCGGGCAACTCCTCGGGCAGCGCCTGCACCTACAGCACGCAGTGCACCTCGGGCAGCTGCGTCAACGGGAAGTGCCGGTAGGCGAAGGCGGGTCTTCGCCCTCGCCCAGGATGCGCCGCACGCTGACGTCGATGTCGCTGCGCACCAGGGCGAGCAGGCTGTCGAGCTCGCGCGGGGCGAGCTGGAGCTGCTCCATCAGCCGCCCGCGCGTGTCGTCGTAGAGCCGCTCGCGCACGTCCACCAGCCAGCGCGCCGCGGTGGCGCGGTGCACCTGGTAGACCTGCGCGATCTTGTCGATGGAGAGCCGGTGGACGAGGTGCAGCTTGAGCACGGTGCGCTCGCGCGGCTCGAGCGCCTCCAGCGCGGCGGCGAAGGCCTTGCGGAACGGCTCGGCGTAGCGGACGCGGATGAAGTCGAGCTCGGGGTCGGGCGTGGCCATCAGCTGCGGCAGGGCCTCGAGGTCCTCCACGGCGGCGGCGGGCTGCACGGCGCGCTTGAGCTCCAGCGCGAGGTTGATGGCCACCACGCGGACCCAGGCGCCCAGGGGCCCGCGGCCGCGGTACTCGGCGATCTTCGGCTTCCCCTCGGTGGGCGAAACGAACAGCCGGATGCGCAGCAGCTGCCGCACGTCCTCGATGAACGGAGCCGCGCCGTCGACGCGGGAGAGGTAGGCGGGCACTTGTCCCACGTACGCTTGCTCGAACGCCGCCAGGGCCTGCGGCACCTGCCGCGCGCAGGCGCAGGCGAGGTAGAGATCGCCGGCCACCCCGGGGGCGACCTCGTCCCGCGGCAGGGCCTCGACGAAGCGCAGGAAATCCGGCGCCGCGAGCGGCACGGCGGGCCAGGCGGCGCGGCCGTCCTCGAAGAGTTCCTGCGCCGAGCGTTGTGCGACGGGAGCTGCCATGCTACCGACCACTCCTTCACGATGGCCTGCCTCAAAGAGAGCGTTGTACTCGATCTCGTCGACGGCCGCCTCGCCCCGGCGGAGCGGGCAGAGGCGCAGGGCCACGTCGACTCCTGTCCCCAGTGTTGCGAGCTGGTGGCCCAGACCGCCCGGGCGCTGCTCTCCACGCGCACCCGCGAGCCCGGGGCCCAGCCCGACCCGCCCTCCCCGCTCTCCCGCGGCGCCCAGGTCGGCCGCTACCTGGTGGTCGGCCCGGTCGGCGCCGGCGGCATGGGCGTCGTCTACGCCGCCTACGACCCGAAGCTCGACCGCAAGATCGCCCTCAAGCTGTTGCGCCCCGAGGCCTCGCGCTCCGACGCGGCGACCCAGGAGCGCCTGCTGCGCGAGGGCCAGGCCCTGGCCCGGCTGTCGCACCCCAACGTCGTCGCCGTCTTCGACGTGGGCACCTTCGACGACCAGGTCTTCGTGGCCATGGAGTTCGTCGAGGGAGCGACCCTGGCGCAGTGGCTGCGCGAGACGCCTCGCCTCTGGCCGCAGGTCCTCGAGGTGCTGGTCGGCGCCGGGCGCGGCCTGGCCACCGCCCACGCCGCGGGGCTCATCCACCGCGACTTCAAGCCCGAGAACGTCCTGGTCGGCAGGGACGGGCGGGCGCGGGTCACCGACTTCGGCCTGGCGCGGCCCGTCCTGGCGGCGCCCTCGCCGGCGATCGCCGGGGCCGCCACCGGACCGGTCTCGAACCTGACCGAGACGCGGGCGCTGGTCGGCACGCCGGCGTACATGGCTCCCGAGCAGCTCCGCGGAGAGAAGGTCGATGCGCGCGCCGACGTGTACGCCTTCTGCCTCACGCTCTTCGAGGCGCTCTACGGCGAGCGGCCCTTCGCGGGCACGACCCTCGAGTCCTTGCTGGCCGCGAGGGCTTCGGGAGCCGTGCGGCAAGTGAACGCCGCGGGCGTCCCGGCGCGGCTGCGTACGCTCATCGCGCGCGGGCTCGAGCCGGATCCCGCCCAGCGCTACCCGTCGATGGACGAGCTCCTGGAGCTGCTCGTCCAGGACCCGCGGGCGCGGCGCAAGCGGCGGCTGGCGACGGCGGGCGTGGCCCTCGCGCTCGCCGCCGCGGTCGGGCTCCCCGTGCTCTGGCGCGCCGGCCAGGGCGATCCCCGGGCGAGGCTGTGCGGAGGCGCCGCCCAGAAGGCCGGGGAGGCCTGGGGAGCGCAGCAGCGCGAGGCGGCGCGCACGGCGTTCCTGGCCACCCGGGCGCCCTACGCCGAGCAGGCCCTGGCCAGCGCCACGGGCTCGCTCGACGCCTATGCCGCGGCGTGGACGGCGATGCGGACCGAGGCCTGCGAGGCGACGCGGGTCCGCGGCGAGCAGTCGGAGCAGATGCTCGACCTGCGCATGGCCTGCCTGGACCGGCGCTGGCGCGGCCTGAACGCCCTGTCCTCGCTCTTCGCGAGCGCGGACCCCAGGACCGTGGAGCACGCGGTCTCCGCCGCCGCCGCGCTCGAGCCCATCTCCACCTGCGCCGCCGGCCCGGCGCTCACCGACCGGGCGTCGCTCCCGGCCGATCCCGCCGCGCGCCGGACCATCGCCGAGGTCGACGATGCGCTCGCCCGGGCCCAGGCGCTGCGCGACTCCGGCCGCTGGCCCGACGGCCTGCACGCCGCGCGGCCCCTGCTCCCGAAGGCCCGCGAGACGCGCTACCGGCCGCTGGAGGCGCGAGCCGCGCTGCTCCTGGGCGACCTGCTCGACCGGACCGGAGAGCTGGCCGAGGCGGAGGCGACACTCTCCGAGGCGGTCTGGGCCGCGGAGGCCGGCCGCGAGGACGTCTCCGGCGCCCAGGCGGCGAGCCGGCTGACCTCGCTGGTGGGCTATCGGCGCTCGCGCCCGGACGAGGGCCAGCGCTGGGCCCGCCACGCCGCCGCGCTGCTGGAGCGCGCCGGCGGCGACGACGAGACGCAGGCCCGGCTGGACGCGGACCTGGGGATGCTGCTGCGCGGAACCGGCAAGTACGAGGCGGCGCTGGAGCGCTTCCAGGCGGCCCGCGCCCGCCGCGAGAAGCTGCCCGCCGACCCGGAGCGGGCCAACGCCCTGTTCGGAGTCGCGCTGGCGCTGCGCGACGTCGGGCGCCAGGACGAGGCGCGACAGACGCTGGAGACCGCGCTCTCCGAACAGACGGCCCTGCTGGGCCCGGCGCACCCGCTGGTGGCCAAGACCCTCAGCGAGCTGAGCGGCGCGGAGATCCGCGTCAGCAGGCTGGAGAGCGCCGAGACGCACCTGAAGCAGGCCCTGGCCATCCTCGAGGCGACGCTGGGCCCCGACCACATCGAGGTCGGCTACACCGTGAACCGGTTGGGCAACCTGGCGCTGGCGCGGGGCGACTTCGCCGAGGCCCTCGCGCGGTTCGAGCGGACCATGGCCATCGGGCGGGTCACGCTGCAGGCCGACCACCCCGAGATCGCCATGGCCCACAACAACCTGGCGCTCGCGCTCACCGGCCTGGGCCGCTACGCCGAGTCGAGCGAGCACGTGCGGGCCTCGAAGGCCGGGCTCGAGGCGCGCGCTCACCCCTTCCTCGCCGAGGTCTACGCCACCTCGGGCGAGCTCGAGGCCGCGCAGGGGCACTGCCCGGAGGCGGTCGCCGAGTTCGGCCGCGCCATCGCCATCGGCGAGAGGGAGCTGGGCAAGGACCACCCGGACGTCGCGGCGAACCTCACCGCGCTGGGCCGCACCGAGCTCGACTGCGCCCGGCAGGCCAAGGCCCGGGAGCACCTCGAGCGCGCCGCGGCGATCGACCCCCGCCACCGCCCGCCGCCCGACCTGGCCGAGACGCAGTGGCAGCTGGCGCGGGCCCTGGGCGCGAAGGAGCCGCGAGCGCGGGAGCTGGCTGTCGCCGCGCGGGCCTTCTTCGCCGGGCGGGGCAAGTCCGGCGCCTCGCGGGTCCAGGCGATCGATCGCTTCGTCGCGCAGTAGCGATCCCGAGCGCCCAGTGTCGGTCAGCCGACAGACTGCCCCGGCGGCCTCGCCGCGGGCCCGCCGGCCGTCCGGTCCGCATGCAATCTTCGACTTCGCGAGGGGCCCACCAAACCATCGGGCACTTCGCGGCAGCGGGGGGAGAGCAGGACGGCCGGCCGGGCTTGGTGCGCGCGCCCGTCCCGACCGTCCTGCTCGCTCTTTCCTGCGGCCCCGGAGCGCACGAGAGCAATGCTCGTCGCCGCCGACCGCACCCGGCTGGCGCAGGTCGTCGGCAACCTGGTGCACAACGCCTCCAAGTTCTCGGGCGCGGAGGCACGACGCGGGTCTCGCTGGAGGTCGGGCCGGGCGGCACCGTCGAGGCGCGCAGCGCGGATCCCGGGAAGGGCTCGGAGTTCCTCGGCCGCCTGCCCCTGCAACCCGGACGGACGCAGCCGGCCGCGGGATCTCCGGCGGACGCGGCCTGACGGGGCGGGCTGCCGGCGTGTCCGGCCTCGCGGTGAAAGCGGGCCTCGCCTCGAGGATGGTCTTGGGCCTGCGCCAAGGTGCGGCCCGATGGCGGAGACTCCGTCATCCGCGAAGAGGACCCCGCGGCTTTGGCCGACTCGCCCGCCCAGCGTCGCCCTAGCCGCCGGAATTTCCTCGAGCTTTGAGTGCGGCAAGAGAGCCTTCGCCGGTGGCCATATGTGGCGTGGCCACGCACCTGTAGCAACCGGTTGCCCTGCCCGACCCAAATGCTAAAGTGCCGCGCCTCATCGGGAAATTCAGCGACGGGAGCGACGGTCGATGCGGACGGTGGCGAGCGATTTGGTTGGCAGCGTGGACGTCCGCGCCCTGCTGGCCTCTGCCTCCGGCCATCTCGGCGAATCGTCGCTGACCCTCTTCCACCAGCGCCTGCTGGCGGAGGAACTGGCCCTCTCGCAGAGCGGCGCCGCCCGCGTCGCCACCGCGCTGACGACCTCCACCGTCGACCTGAACCCGCACCAGATCGAAGCCGCCTCCTTCGCCATGGAAGCGATCACCCGCGGCGGCGGCATCCTGGCCGACGAGGTGGGGCTCGGCAAGACCATCGAGGCCGGCATCGTCATCGGCCAGCTCTGGGCCGAGGGGCGCAGCCGCATCCTCATCCTCTGCCCTGCCCCGCTGCGCGCGCAGTGGCAGGCGGAGATGTTCGAGAAGTTCGGCCTGCCCGGCGTCTGCGTCGACGGCGACTTCGCCCGCAACTACCGCTCCAACCCGTTCGAGCAGAACGGCCCGGTCATCGCCTCCATCCAGTTCGGGTCCAACCGCGCCGCCGAGCTGGCGCGCATCCCCTGGGACCTGGTGGTCATCGACGAGGCCCACCGCCTGCGCAACGCCTGGCGCCCGACGCACAAGACCGGCAAGGCGCTGCGCACCGCGCTCGAGGGCCGGCCCAAGCTGCTCCTGACCGCGACCCCGCTGCAGAACGACCTGATGGAGCTGTTCGGCCTGCTCTCCTTCCTCGACGAGTCCGTCCTGGGCCCGGAGCACGCCTTCCGCTCCCGCTACCTCGGCTGCCAGGAAGAGAGCCAGCACCAGGCGCTCGCCGAGCTCAAGGGCCGCATCGAGCCGGTCGTGCATCGCACCCTGCGCCGCCAGGTGCGCGAGTACGTGAAGTTCACCGCGCGCCGCTCGATGGTCGAGGACTTCAGCTACTCGCCCGAGGAGCAGGACCTCTACGACAAGGTCAGCGAGTACCTGCGCCGCGCCGAGCTGCTGGCCATCGAGCCCGGCCGCCGCACGCTGCTGACCCTCGTCTACCGCAAGCTGCTCGCCTCCTCGACCTACGCCATCGCGCCCACCCTGCGCCGCCTGGCCGACGGGCTCGAGGAGCGCATCCGGGCCGCCAAGGCCGGCAAGGCGTTCGAGCTGACGCTCTCCAAGAGCGAGGTCGAGGAGCTGCGGGAGTTCGACGAGGAGCTCGAGGAGATCGAGCTGGGGCCCAGCGAGGACGACAAGCCGCGGCGCGCGCCGGTGACCGTCGAGGCGCTGGAAGGCGAGCTGCACGAGCTCAAGCACTACGCGAAGCTGGCGGAGTCCATCAAGCTCAACGCCAAGGGCGAGGCGCTGCACCGGGCGCTGGGCCGGGCCTTCACCGTCGCCGCCTCCTACCGCTGGCCGCAGAAGGCCGTGGTCTTCACCGAGTCCAAGCGCACCCAGAACTACCTCTTCGACCTGCTCTCCGCGCACGGCTACCGCGGGCAGATCTCCAAGCTCTCCGGCGACGGCTCGGGCCCGGACGAGCGCCGCCTGCTGGTCGAGGAGTTCCGCGACCGCACGCAGATCCTGCTCTCCACCGAGGCCGGCGCCGAGGGCCTGAACCTGCAGTTCTGCAACCTGGTGGTGAACTATGACCTGCCCTGGAACCCGCAGCGCATCGAGCAGCGCATCGGTCGCTGCCACCGCTACGGGCAGACCCGCGACGTGCTGGTGCTCAACTTCCTCAACCGCTCCAACGCGGCGGACGCGCGCCTGTACGAGCTGCTGGAGAAGAAGCTGACGCTCTTCGACGGCGTCTTCGGCGCCTCGGACGAGGTGCTGGGCGCGCTGGAGAGCGGCATCGACTTCGAGAAGCGCGTGCTGGACATCTACCAGTCCTGCCGGACCGAGTCGGAGATCACCAAGGCCTTCGAGGCGCTGCGCGGCGACATGGAGGGGCGCATCGGCGCGCGCATGGCGCAGGCGCGCGAGATGCTGCTCGAGAACTTCGAGGACGACGTCCGCAACCGGCTGCGCATCACCGGCTCGACCGCGCAGGCGGCCATCGAGCGGCGCAAGAAGGGCAGCCGGGCGCTGACCAAGGCGGTGCTGGGCAAGGAAGAGGCCTCGCGCGGGCAGACCGAGCAGGCCATCCGCGAGCTGCGCAGCAAGCCCGCCCCGGCCATCAGCTACGTCGCGCTCAACGCCAGCGAGCTCCCCTCGCGGCTCTCCTCGCTCTCCGGCTCCGAAGGCTGGTGGTTCGTCTACCGCTTCGAGGTCGCCGGCGCGCGGCCGCCCGAGCGCCTGGTGCACATCGTGCTGGTGCGCGACGGCTCGGCCTACCGCGCCCTCTCGCTCAGCGACGGCGAGCAGATCGCCCGGCTCGCCGGCAAGGAGGCCTGCGGGCGCTGCCCGGCGGTGCTCCCGGTGTCCAGCGCGCAGGAAGCCGCGCTGGCCAACGCCCGCGACGAGGTCTCCGGCCAGGTCCAGCAGACGGTGTCCGGCGAAGGCGATCTCGCCCGCGAGAAGGCCATGCGCTACGCAGAGGACTGCCTGATGGCGCCCCGCGAGGCGGTGGAGAAGGGGCGCCAGAAGTGGGAAGAGGCCCGCGCCGCGCTCAAGGACGAGGAAGATCCCACGCTGCGCGTGCGCGCCCGGGCCGCGCTGGACCGCGCCGACCGCGAGTACCGCAAGCGGATGAGCGCGCTGCGCATCGAGGAGGACCGCCGCTACGGCGACCTCGACCGCACGCTGACCATGCTGGCGGTGCGCGGGAAGGTGAACGTCAACCGGACGCTCATAGCCACCGCCTACTTCTGGCTGGAGTAGCCTCCCCCAGCCCTCCCCCCAGCCCCCTCCAGCGGAGCTGGAGGGGGAGCTCGCGACTGCCCATCCTCCACCGGTAGGAGCTACCGGTTCCACGACGTCCGCGCCGGCGCGGCGCGCTCGTCTCAAGCACACACGCAGTCGGTGCGGATAGCTCCTACCGGATCGCCAAGAGCAACCAACGGCTCCCCCTCCAGCTCCGCTGGAGGGGGTTGGGGGGCGGTTTCCCGTCTAGTCGCACTTGAACGTCGTCGGCCCGCAGCTCAGCGAGCAGCAGTCGGTGTTGGCCCTGCAGGACGCGCCCGCGGAACCGCAGGGGCTGTCGCACCAGCCGAGGCTGTTGCGGACGAGGTCCGCGCAGCAGTCCGCGGTCGACGCGGCCGCGCCCATGAACGGCACGCAGGCGCTGCGGCAGCGCTGCAGCTGGTTCGTGGCGTCGGATCCGCAGTAGTGCGCCGTCGAGCAGCACTCGGAGCCGGACGAGCACTGGGCCCCCGCCGCCTTGCACGTCGGAGGCGCCACGCAGGCGCCGCCCGAGCAGCTCAGCCCGCTGCAGCAGGGCGCGCTCGCGGAGCAGGACGCGCCCGCCGATCCACACGAGGTCTTGCAGACGCCCGCGGAGCAGGTGGTCCCGGCGCAGCAGTCGGCGGTGCTCACGCACGAGACGTTGGAGGCGCCGCAGGAGGTCGAGCAGGCCGTCGCGCCCGCCGCCGAGCTGCCGTGGCAGTAGGGCGCCGCGGCGCAGCAGGGCTCGGTCGCGGAGCAGGCCTGGCCCCCCGTGGCGCAGCTGGGAGAGGCCGGCGCGCACGCCCCACCCGAGCACTTGCCCGAGCAGCAGGCCGAGCTCGCGGAGCAGCTGCCGCCGTCGGCGAGGCACGCGGTCACCGCCTGGCACTGGCCAGCCGAGCACGACAGTCCGTCGCAGCACTCGGAGGAGTACAGGCAGCCCGCCCCGGCCCCGAGGCAGGGAGGCCGCGTGCCGAGGTCAACGCAGGTGTTGTAGCTGCACTGCAGCCCGACGCAGCACTCGCCCAGGCCTGCGCCGCACCCTTCTCCGGCCGCCGCGCAGGACGTGTACATCTCGCAGATCCCCGAGACGCACTTCTCGGAGCAGCAGTCCGAGTCCTTGGCGCACGCCTCTCCGCCGAACCCGCAGTAGAAGTCGTCCACGCAGGTGCCCTGATCGCAGGAGGCGGGAAAGCAGCAGTCGATCGTGGAGGCACAGGGCTGGTTGCGGCCGACGCAGAAGCGCCCCTCGAGGGTGTCGACGCGGCAGTAGCCCGAGTAGCACAGGTAGCCGGGGCAGCAGCCCGCGCCGCCCCCGCTGCCGATGTAGCCGCAGGCGGTGCCCACCTCGACGCAGGTCTCGTAGCTGCACTTGCCCTCCACGCAGGAGCCGGACAGGCAGTCCTCGTGGTTCTCGCAGCTCGCGTCCAGGGCGCGCTTGGCGCACTTGCCGTTGGTGCAGGTCATGGTCCCGCAGCAATCGCCGGCGTAGGAGCAGCTGGTGCCGGCCATCAGGCAGCAGCGCCACTGGCCCTTGGTGTACAGGCAGGTGTCGGCGCCCTCGCAGCAGTCCGAGGCGCTCTTGCAGCTGATGGAGTCGATGGCGATGCAGGTCGAGGGGTTGGGCCGGGCGTCACAGGCGCCGGCGCGGCAGAACCCGCTGCAGCAGTCGCCGTCCGCGGCGCAGGGCAGCCGGTCGGCCGCGCACTCGGTGCAGCGCCCGGAGCGGCAGAGCGCCGCGCCGCAGCAGCCGGGGGAGGCGCCGCCGCAGGCGTCGCCGACCGGCGTGCAGCTGGGGACCGGCTTCTGGCACTGGCCGGCGCGGCACTCCAGGCCGCCGCAGCACCCGCCCGCCTCGGCCGTGCAGAACTCGCCCTCGATGAGGCAGTAGGTCGCGGGCCGGCAAACCGCCGCGGAGCACTGGAGGCCGGCGCAGCACGCCGCGCCCGAGCAGAGCACGCCGTAGCCGCGGCACGCCGTCGCTCCGGCGTCCGTCCGGCTGCCGGCGTCGGCCCCGGCCGGCAGGCCCGCGTCGCCCGCCACCGGGATCCCGGCGTCGCTCGGCGGTGGCGTGCTCGCGTCGACCGGCTTCGGCGTGGCTGCGTCCCCGGGCTTCGGCGTGCTGGCGTCGCGCACGGGCCGCGGCCCTGCGTCGTAGCTCGGCGGGAGGCAGCGGTAGCCGGAGCCGCAGATCAGCGGCGCCTCGCAGGTGCCGCAGTTCACGGTGCGCGGGTCGCCGCAGGAGTCGAACGCCTCGACGTCGCCGCAGGATGCCGCCTCTCGGGCGCACAGCTCCTCGTCGGTCTCGGCGCAGCCCGCGTCGCCCCCGGCCAGGCCTGGATCCGTGCCGCAACCCGCCGCCAGAAGAACCGCCCACAGCGCTCGCCAGAGCCTCATGCCGTCTCCTGCAGGAAGAGCGGCGAGGATACTGCTTTCCAACGCGGGCCACCCGGGCCGCCGGCGGATAGGATGCCGCCATGGCTCCCTTCCCCTCCCCCGTCACCCTCGGCCGCACCGGCCTCTCCGTCGGTCCCCTCGCCGTCTCCGGCGGCTACGGCGCCGATGCCCCCACGCTGCGCAAGGCCTTCGAGCGCGGCGTGAACTACTGGTACCACGGCTCCCTGCGCAAGCCGGGGATGACCCAGGCCATCCGCGAGATCGTCCAGGCCGGCCAGCGCGAGAAGCTGGTCCTGGTGCTGCAGAGCTACTCCCGCTCGGCGATGCTCCTGGAGTACACGTTCGCCAAGGGTCTCAAGCAGCTGGGCACCGAGTACGCCGACGTGCTGCTGCTGGGCTGGCACAACGGCACGCCGTCGGCGCGCATCCTCGACCGGGCGACGAAGCTCAAGGAGCGGGGCCTGGTGCGCCACCTGGCCATCTCCGGGCACCACCGCCCGTCGTTCGTGGAGTTCGCCAAGGACCCGCGCCTGGGCATCCTGCACATCCGCTACAACGCCGCCCACCCCGGCGCCGAGAAGGACGTCTTCCCGGCGATGCCCAAGGAGAACCGGCCGGGCATCGTGGCGTACACCGCGACCTCGTGGGGCAAGCTGTTCGACCCCGGCAAGATGCCCCGGGGCGAGGCGGTGCCGCGCGGCCGTGACGCCTACCGCTTCGTGCTCTCCAACCCGGACTTCAACGTCTGCATGACGGGCCCCAAGGACGCGGCGCAGATGGACGAGGCGCTGGCCGCGCTCGACGACGGCCCGCTGTCGGCCGAGGAGATGGCGCGGATGAGGAAGATCGGGGCGCAGGTGCACGGGTAGCGGCAAACCGCCCCCCAACCCCCTCCAGCGGAGCTGGAGGGGGAGCTCGTCTGTGCTTGTTCCTCTTCCCTGAGGAGCTCATGGCACCGCCAGGCCCGTGCTCGGTCCAAGGCCGAGTCTGAGCACAGGGGTGGTGGTGCAAGAGCTCCTACCGCGTCGCCGCAGGCAACCCACGGCCCCCCCTCCAGTCCTGTCCCGAGCTTGTCGAGGGGTCCGCTGGAGGGGGTTGGGGGGCGGTTTCTAGAGCGAGTCCCCGATCATCTTGTCCAGCTCCGCCACGCTCATGTAGTCGCGCTCGAAGACCTGCATCGGATTGGAGCGCTTCATCTCCCGCAGCGTGTCGAGGTACTGCGAGTACCCGCGCTTCTCGATGAGGATGCTGGTGGCGAGCGCCGCCAGCGAATAGGCGATCTCCGCGCCGGCGGACAGCTGCACGAAGGCGGCGTCGAGCTGCCCCACCGACGGCAGCTTCCCCTGCTTCTTGAGGAAAGCCAGCATCTGCCGGTCCTGGTCCTCGACCTTCCCCTTCAACCCGATGGCCGAGAGGCGCGCGTTCTCGGCCAGCCCCTCGTTGAACCAGCGCGGCGGCACTCCGTGCCCGGCGAGGTCGGCGACCACCACGTGCGTGAACTCGTGGATCATCACCTGCACGAAGCGCTCGTCGATGCTGCTGCCTCCGTTGATGACGATCTCGTGGCCGTTCCAGTACCCGGCCGCGCGCACCTGCGGGGTCCCGGCGTGCCTGCGGGCGAACTCGGCGCGGGTCATCAGCACCACGTTCGTGCGCACGGAGCGCTTGTAGCCCAGCAGGTCCGAGACGAAGTCGTAGGTCTTCTCCAGCAGCTTCTCGACCTTGCTCTCGAAGGCGAACATGTCGCTGGTCTTGGCGTCGCCGGCCGAGTAGGTGAAGACGAAGTTGGCGATCTGCTGGCGCCGCACGCCGTCGGGGGCCAGCCGCTTCTTCTGGTAGGCCTCCTCGTCGTCGGCGGCGATCTGCTTGAGCCAGTCGCGGGTGGCGTTCCTGGCGGCGTCGGCGACCCGCACCTTGATCGCCTGCTCGGTCTTCTTCAGGTCCTCCACCGCCTTGCTCTTGGCCTCCAGCCCCTTCTTGGCCTTCTCCAGCGGCAGCCTGGCGTTCTTGGCGCCCGCCTTCTGCGCGCGCTCGTAGCGGTCCACCGCCACCGCGAAGTCGTCCTCCTTCATCGCCAGGTCGCCGCGGCCCATCAGCGCCGGGACGTGGTCCGCCTCGAGCGCCAGCGCCTCGTCGAAGTGCCCGGCGGCCGCCGCCCGCTGCTGGAGGTCCACCTCCACCTCGCCCAGCAGCGTCAGCGACTCCGCCGTCTTGTCCAGCAGCACCGCCTTCTCGGCCAGGCCGACGGCGATGGCCGGGTCCTTGCGCGAGGCCTCCACGCCCTTGGTGAGCGCCTTGGCGAGCCGGGCCTTCTCCTCGGCGGGGTAGTCGTCGGCCTTCACGGCCCCGAACTGGAGGAAGAGGCCCTCTGCGTCGTTCTTGGCTGCCAGCTCTTCGGCCTTGGCGACCGGTGGAGGAGCGGCGAGGACAAATGCAAGCAGCGCGGCGCACGGGAGCATGCCGCCATGGT
Organism: Myxococcales bacterium; assembly: GCA_036504155.1. Taxonomy (GTDB): domain Bacteria; phylum Myxococcota; class Myxococcia; order Myxococcales; family UBA5297; genus JACRCT01. The sequence continues at coordinate 81,412 of DASXVQ010000072.1, read as the reverse complement.
ATCGCGGCGTGCTTCGGGCGGTCACCGCGGTTATCCTCGGCACGCACCTGGAGGCGGTTGGATGTCGCTCGATGGGGTCTTGCACAAGCGCTGCGTGCTGGTGACCGGCAAGGGGGGCGCCGGCAAGTCCACCGTGACCGCGGCCCTGGCTGCCTTCGCCGCCCGCCGCGGCAAGCGCGTGCTGGTCTGCGAGGTCGGCGACGAGACCGATGGGCACTCGCCGCTGGCCCGGATGTTCGGCCGCGAGCTGCTGCCGCCCTCGCCGGAGCTGCTCACCCCCGGCATCCACGGCGCGACGCTGCTGCCGCACACCGGCCAGGAGATGTTCCTGGCGAGCGTGATGCACACCACCACGCTCGCCCACGCCGCCATGAGCTCCGAGGCGCTGCGGCGCATGCTCAACGCCGGCCCGTCGTTCCGGGAGATGGGCGTCTTCTACCACCTGCTGCGGCTGCTCCGGGCCCGCCTCGCCGACGCCAGCCCCGAGCACGAGCTGGTCCTCATCGACATGCCGGCCACCGGGCACACCCTCTCCCTGACCGGCCTGCCGGAGCTGTTGCTGCGCCTGGTGCCCCGGGGTCCCATCGCCGAGGCGCTCCGCGAGGGGCAGAGCTACCTGAACGATCCCGCCAAGGGCGAGGCCTGGGTGGTGACGCTGCCCGAGACGCTGCCCATCAGCGAGTGCCTGGAGCTGCTCGCGGGCCTGGAGACGACCGGGATGCCCGCCGCGGGCGTCATCGTCAACCGGCTGCGGGCCGATCCCTTCACGCCCGCCGAGCGCGCCGTGCTGCGCCCGGTGCTGGAGCGCCACGAGGTCTGGGGCGCCGAGGCCTTCCATCGCAACGCCGTCGCCTCCCGCGAGCTGGAGCGCCTGCGCCGCTCGACGCGCCTGCCCATCGTCGAGCTGCCCGAGACCGCCAGCGGAGTGCTGGCCCTGAGCGTCGAGCTCGAGCGCCAGGCCTTCCCGACGCCGGCGGCGCCCACCGTCCCCGTCCCCGTCTCCATCGAGGCCGCCGCGCCCGGTGCCTCCGCATCCGTCCGGCCCGCGGAAGTCGCATGAGCGGGCTGACCGGCGAGCACATCGGCGCGCTCCTGCGCGACAAGCGGATCATCGTCTGCTGCGGCGCGGGCGGGGTGGGCAAGACCACCACCGCCGCGGCGCTGTCGCTGGCCGCGGCGCGGGCTGGGCGCAAGGTCCTGGTCCTCACCATCGATCCCTCGCGGCGGCTGGCGGAGACCCTGGGCGTCTCGCAGAACCCGCCCGCGCCGGTGCCGCTGCCGGCCGAGCGCGCGCAGGCGGCGGGCATCGCCGGGCCGGGCTCGCTCCACGCCTGGCTGCTCAACCCGAAGATCGTCGCCGACGATTCGGTGCGCCGGCTCATCGCCGACCCCGCCGAGGCGCAGAAGCTCATCGACAACCGCATCTACCAGCAGGTCAGCACCATGGTCGCGGGGATGCACGAGTACACCGCGATGGAGGCGCTGCACCGGCTGATGGAGGGCGGCGGCTACGAGCTGGTGGTGCTGGACACGCCGCCGTCGCGCAACGCGCTGGACTTCCTGGAGGCGCCGGGGCGGCTGGCGCGCCTGCTCGACATGAAGGTCTTCAAGGCCTTCCTGCCCAGGGCGGGCGGGCTCTTGACCCGGGCGGCCTCGAAGATCATCGAGAAGATCCTCTCGGCGACCTTCGGCGCGGAGTTCGCCGGCGAGTTCACGACCTTCCTGACGGCCTTCTCCGGCCTGTTCGGGATGCTCAACCTGGACGTCTCGCGGATGCGGGCCATCCTGGGCGGCGAGGAGTCGGCGTTCCTGCTGGTCTGCTCCCCCGCTCCGGCCGCGATCGACGAGGTGCTGTTCTTCCGCGAGAAGACCCGCGCGCTGGGGCTGCCCTTCAAGGGCTTCGTGCTCAACCGCACCCGGGCCGGTTCCGGTCGGTCCTTTCCCGGCGAGCAGATGCTGCAGGACCCGGGCCCCGAGGCGCTGCGCGCCCTCGAGAAGTTGCAGGCGCTGGCGCGCTCCGAGCAGGCCGCGGCGGGTCGCGACGAGGCGTTGCTGGCGAGCCTGACGGCGAAGGCCGGAGCGGGCGCTGCCGCCATCGCCGTGCCCGACCTGCCCTCCGGCGCCGACGACATGGCGACGCTGCTGGCCATCGCGGATCTGCTGGCCCGCCGCTGAGCGCCGCGAGACCGACGGCTTAGCGGAACCCGACCTTCCACACGAACGCCGCCCCGGCGCCTCTGGGCCCCGCGGCTCCGGCCTGGATCGCCTGCGCCTGGCGCTGGGCCCCGTTGCTGCCGCCGCCGCCGCTGGCGATCATCCCCACGGCGCCCGCGGCGACGCTGATGCCGATGCCGATGAGGACGTTGGTGATCGTCCGGTTCTTGCGCTCGCGGTCCTTGAGCTGGTTCATGGCGCGCGCGTCCGACTGCTTCTCGTAGAGAGAATCGCGCACCCAGGGGCACCCCGTGCCGCCCGCCATGGTCGACCCCAGGATCTCCACCCCGAGGCGGGATTGCGGGTCCTGGCGGGCGGAGGGCGGCGCCGCGGCCTTCTCAGCGACGGCCGCGGCCCGGGTGCTGGTCTCGACGCCGTTCGCTATCCGGGGCAGGTCCCCGACGGACGTCGTGCCTGCAGCCAGTGCGATCGCTGCTGCGGCGGCCAGAGAGGTGAGCAATCAGGTGGCTCCTTCACACGTGCGCTGATGAGCGGCCCAGGGTGGCCCCGGTCCGGGTTGCGGTGTCTCGAACCGTCGAAGTACGAGGTCTCTTCCTTCCTGCCCTCGGCCTCTTGCCGGCAGCCCGGGCTCTCTGTCACGCCCTCCTCTCGTCTTGCGGCGGCCGGTCGAACAGGATGAACGACACCCGGCCGGAGCGCTCCAGGTACGCGCCGCGCACCACCTCCGCGAGCGAGCCGCGGCCCTTCTCCCTCGAGCAGGCGAGCAGCTGGTCGCGCGAGATCCGGCTGCGCCTGAGCCCCCTTTCGAGCAGGGTCCCCTCGCGGACGAGCTGGCGCGGCGGCCCCTCGATCACATCGGCGAGCCTGCGGGCCCTGAAGGTGAAGTAGGAGAGCAACCCGTCGAGCCTGCTGACGGTCGCCCGGCCCACGAGGGCGGAGGTCAGGCTCGCGTCGGTCCCGACGATGGAGTCGGGTGCGCCAACGGCGACGAGGGGCAGGTTCGCGCCGTCAGAGGCGGCGTTGCGGCCCCGCTCCTTGCGGCCGACCAGGCGGAAGAGCACCTGGACGGACACACAGATGGCGGCCGCGCACGGCGCCGCTTCCACGACGACCACAGGGGTCGCCACAGCCCCTCCCCAACTGAACGGTTTCACACCGCCAAAGTAGGGCTTCCTGGCCGAGCCCGCCCAAGCCTCACAGCTCGTAGCGGACTACCGCGTCGCCGAATGACAGGTGGTCGCCGTCCACGAGCTTCGCGCGGCGAACGGCCACCCCGTTGATCCAGGTGCCCTCGCGCGAGTCGAGATCGATGACGAACACCCCGGAGGGCTCGACGTCGAGGCGGGCGTGCAGGCGGGAGACCGACAAGTCGTCGAGCAGGAGCTGCGCGCTGTCGATCCGCCCGACGAGCGTGTGCTTGAGGATGATGGGGAAGACCGTGCCGTCCCCGTCGTCGGCCGAAACGATGACGAGCCGACCGGCGGCGCCCGGCTTGAGGGGCTTGTTCCTGGCCGGGGCGGAGCTCATTTGCTGAACTTCCACATCAGGGTGACCGGCTGGTCCAGGCCGGGCCGCTTGAACTCGATGCGGCGCGGCTCGGCATCCCAGGGGACCGCCAGCGGGGTCTTTCCCTTGGAGACGCCGTTGACGTAGGCGATGGCCCACGGGTCGGTCAGGATCTGCGCGCCGCCCGCGCTGTAGGTCACGCTGACCTTGAGCGGCAGCCCGTCGGCGACGACGTCGAGGGTCCCCTTCGCGCCGGGGAGCATCACCTGCGCGCCGTCCACCGCCTTGCCGTTGAGCTTGAGAACGGCGGAGGCCATGCGGATGGAGAGCGTCCCGAGCGTCGCCGGGGCCGTCGCGACCTTGGTCGTCTTGGTCTCTTCGGCCTTCTTGGCGTCGGCGGCCTTCTTTGCTTCGGCCGCGGCCTTGGATTCTTCTGCCTTCTTGGCGTCGGCGGCCTTCTTCGCCTCTGCCGCGGCCTTGGCCTCTTCGGCCTTCTTGGCTTGCGCCGCTGCCTTGGCGTCCGCGGCAGCCTTGGCCTCTTCGGCCTTCTTGGCTTCCGCCGCTGCCTTGGCGTCTGCCGCAGTCTTCGCCGCTTCCGCCTTCTTGGCTTCCGCCGCTGCCTTGGCGTCCCCGGCGGCCTTTGCCTCTTCGGCCTTCTTGGCCTCTTCGGCGGCCTTCTTGGAGTCCTCGGCGGTCTTGGCTTGCTCGGCCTTCTTGGCCTCTTCCGCCCTTTTTGCGTCCTCTGCGGCCTTGGCCTCTTCCGCCTTCTTTGCCTCGGCGGCCTTCGCCGGGTCGTCCTCCGCAGGAGGCGGATTCAAGGGAGGCGCGAGGTCGGGCTTGAGCGGCTGGGCGAGGTCTATCTGCTTGGGCTGGGCGTCCTTGCCCGAGAGCGCCACATAGCCGATGCCGACCGCCACCAGCGCCGCGACGCCAATCCCCAGGAAGAGCGGTCCCTTCCCGGACTTCATCTTGGCGACCGCTGCCGCGTCCTCCTCGGCGGCCGCCTTGGCGTCCATCGAGAGCGTCGGCCGCTCGCGCTGCTCGGCCTCCTCTTCCTGCTGCTTGGGCTCGGGCCGCGGCGCCTTGGCCGGCGCCGGGGACTTCGCCGCCGCGGGCGTCTTGACCGGTGCCGGCGTCTTGCGCGGCAGAGGGTCGCGGATCAGCGTCTCGCCGATCTCTTCCTCGGACGCGCCGCCCTCGTCGCTCGGGTCCTCGCTGCTCTGGTCCTCGTCGCCCTCGTCCTCGGACTCCTCCGGCTGCGACGCCGGAGCCTTCTTGGCAGGCGCCGACAGCTGGGTCTGGGCGCTCTCGATGAGCTTGCGGGGCGGCAGCTCGACCACCGGAGTGGGCTCGCGCTGCAGCCGCGCATCGTCGTCGTCCTCCGATGGCGCGGCCTGCGGCCTGGGCTTGGGCGCGGACGCTACCTTCTTGCCGGTGTCGAGCCTGATCTTGCTGCTGCTCTGCTGCTTGAGCGGGAGGCTGGCGGAGTCGGTGTCGACGAGGATCCGATTCTCCTGCTCCACCTTGTCCTTGAAGATGCGCTGGAGCAGAGGCCCGAGCTTCTCGGCCGGCGGGCCCAGCGAGACCCGGGCCGCGGTCAGCGCGTCCTTGAAGTCGGAGGCGTCCTCGTAGCGATCGTCGGGGTCCTTGGCCAGCGCCTTGCCGATGATCCGCTCGAAGGCGGCCAGCTCGGGCCGCTCGAACGACAGCGGCGGCGGGTCCTGCTTCTGGATGGCTTCGAGGGCGTTGACGACGTTGGGGCGCCAGAAGGGGTTGTCGCCGGTGAGCGCCTCGTAGGCCACGATGCCCAGCGAGAAGAGGTCGGAGCGCTTGTCGATCTTCTTGGCCGCCGACTGCTCCGGCGACATGTAGAAGAACTTGCCCTTGATGGTCCCGGCTTCGGTCTTGTTGGTGTTGATCTCGCTCTTGGCGATGCCGAAGTCGATGAGCTTGACGTCGCCCTGGTAGCTCACCAGCACGTTATGCGGCGAGATGTCGCGGTGGATGATGTTCAGGCAGTTCCCGGCGTTGTCCGCCAGGTTGTGCGCGTAGCTCAGGCCCTCGGCGACGCGCTCGATGATGGTCGACGCCAGCGCCGCCGGCAGGGTCTCGCGGCGCGCCTTGAGCCGGCCGATCAGCTCGTGCAGGCTCTTGCCGTGGATGTACTCCATCGCCAGGTAGAACGAGCCGTCCTCCTCCGCCTGGCCCAGGTCGAAGATCTGCACCACCGCGCTGTGGTTCATGCGCGCCTGCAGGCGGGCTTCCTGCAGGAACGACTCGAGGTATTCGGGGCTGTCGGTCAAGTGGTTGAGGATGCGCTTGATCACCACCACCTTCTCGAACCCGGCGGGTCCCTGCTGCCGGGCGAGGAAGATCTCGCCCATCCCGCCCGCGGCGAGCTTCTTGAGAAGGAAGAACTTCCCGTAGGTGGAGCCGACGGCCATGAAGCGGCGAGGATCGGGTGTGCGTGGTGCCCACGTCAAGGCCAGCGGACGCGGGCCTGCACCCCTGGCTGGCCCGGGCGCCCAGCGCGGCCCCGGGGAGCTCGGCCGCGCCGCGCGGCAGTTGACGCCGGACCGCGACACCGATACCCACCTGTTGCGTATCGAACCCCTCCAGGAAGCCACCTGACGTGAGCGCCCCCGCCCCCGCGACGCCGGTCACTCCGCCCAGCGACCCGGGCCCCCTGCCCTCCGCCGCCCTCGCCGCGCCCGCCCCGGCGCCGGCGCCGGTGCCGCCCCTCGCCGAGCCGCCGCGCGCCCGGGCGCGCCTGCAGGCCCTGGTCAGCCACCCGACCTGGGAGCTCGTCGTCGGCCTGTTCACGCTGGCCGCCGTCTTCGGCTTCCCCGCCTTCACCCTGGCCTCCCCCGCCGGGCTGCAGCAGCCGGGCTACCTGGCGGCGGTCTTCGTCTTCTTCGGGGTCTTCGCGCTGGACCTGCTGCTGAGGCTGGTGGCCTTCGGGAAGTCCTATCTCTTCAGCCTCTACTTCGTGGTCGACTCCGTCGCCACGCTGTCGCTGCTCACCGAGCTGCCCGGCGCCGTCTACGCCACCCAGTCCGAGAGCGGCGCCTGGCCCAACGCCCGCGTCTTGCGCATGTCGGTGTACGTCACCCGCCTGTCCCGGCTGGCCCGCCAGAGCCGCACCATGCTGCGGCTGCGCGAGGTGCTCTTCCAGCGCCGCACGCGGGGCTCCGCCTCCGCGGCGGAGCAGAGCGCCACCCTGCTGCAGCACGAGCTGGAGACGCAGTTCAACTCGCTGGTGGCCCTCTTCGTGGTGCTGGCGCTGTTCTTCATCCCCCTGCGCGAGGCCTTCACCGCCCGCGACGACCTCCACGAGGCGCTGCGGCAGCTCTCGCGCACGCCCGCGGGCGACCTGCTCCGGGCCCAGGAGGACGTCCTGCGCGCCGACCCGCGGGTGCTGCTGCTGGCGCCGGCGGCCGGCCCCAGCCTGGGGCAGGCGCAGGCGGTGGCGAGCGCGCGCGGCCTCGCCCCCTACGAGATGGGCCGCTACCAGGAGGCGGGGCGGGTGCTGTGGATCTCCCACCGCGAGGAGCGGCTCGCCGGCGCGCAGCTGGACATCCTGCTGGCGCTCTTCATCGTCGCGGTGATGCTGACCATGAGCACGCTCTTCGTGCGCGCCACCGACCGGGTGCTCCTGCGGCCGCTGCGCGACCTGCAGCGCTCCATCGAGGCGGCCATCCACCGCAACGACGCGCTGGGCTTCCTGCGCCACGTGGAGGACACCGAGCCGGTGACCTTCCTGCAGCGCGTCTTCATCCCGCTGCTGGAGCGGCTGGTGGCGGCGGTCAACTCCGAGGCGCGCGAGAACATCCTCAGCGCCGACGCCGGGCCGGTGGTGCGCTCGCGCGACTGGGCCATCGCCTTCACCGACATCCAGAACTACACCGCGCTGATGGAGACCCTGGGCCAGGACGGCTTCACGGCCATCAACGAGTACTTCCGGCACTGCGCGGCGGTGGTGGCCGAGCACGGCGGCGACATCTTCGAGCACACCGGCGACGGCTTCATCGTCACCCTGCCGGGCGACGGCAAGGAGCGGCGCGCCTTCGACATGGGCGTGCGCATCATCCAGTCGCTGGAGCGGATCACCGCGACCGAGGAGTGGCGCGCCCTGCTCTCGCACCCGGCGTGGGCGCAGGGCACGCTGCGCCACATCCGCACCCGCATCGGCATCCACAAGGGCCTGGTCACCACCGGGCGCATCGGCAACGAGCGGGTCTGCCGCTACGGGATGATCGGCGAGGCGGCCAACATCGCCTCGCGGCTGGAGTCGGCCAACAAGCAGTTCGGGACCTGGCTGCTGGTCACCGAGGACATCGCCGCGCACGCCCCGGAGGAGCTGCGGCCCCACACCCGGCGCATCGACCGGGTGATCGTCGTGGGCACCAAGACGCCGGTGTCGCTCTTCACCTACGACTTCGCCCCGCCGGCGCGCTACGCCGAGTTCCGCCAGGCCTTCGACGCCGGCGTCGACCGCTACGTGGCCGGCGACTGGGCCGCCGCCCGGGAGCGCCTCGAGGCCTCCCGCGCGCTGTGGCCCGAGGACCCCGCCGGCGCCGCGCTGCTCAGGCGGCTGGAGCAGGTGGGCCCGGCGGCCCCGGCCGACTGGCCCGGCGCGTTCAAGATGGCCCAGAAGTAGGCCGCCGGTCCCCTGCTAGACTCGGGAGCACTCCAGGGGGACCGCATGGCCCGCACCACCCTCCGACCTCGGTTGCCCGCACTGCACGACGCCCAGCGGCGGCGGCGGCGGCTTCTCGGGCCCGTGCCAGGACGCCTCCGGCTGCCTCGACGACTGCATCCCCACCGCGCCCCGGGCCTCGGAGTGCCGGAGCCGCGGCTGAAAATGGCCAGCGCCGCGCTGCAGCTGACGGGAGGGAGGTAGCCGATGAGGGTCGCCAAGGGCACCAAGGTGTTCGTCCTGACCGGCGCGGGGGTGAGCGCCGAGAGCGGCGTGCGGACGTTCCGGGACTCCAACGGGCTGTGGGAGGAGCACCGGGTCGAGGACGTCGCCTCCCCCGAGGGCTGGAACAGGGACGCCGCGCTGGTGTGGCGCTTCTACTCGGAGCGGCGCCGGCAGGCCAAGACCGTCGCGCCCAACCCCGCGCACCTGGCGCTGGCGAGGCTCGAGGCGCACCTGGGCGACGACTTCTTCCTGTGCACCCAGAACGTGGACGGGCTGCACGAGGCGGCGGGCTCCAAGCGGCTGGTGCACATGCACGGCGAGCTGGCCAAGAGCCGCTGCGAGAACCCCGACTGCACCCTCGAGCCGTTCTTCGACGAGAGGCTGTACCTGTCGGGCGAGCAGATCCCCAGGTGCCCGAAGTGCGGCGCGCGCATCCGCCCGCACATCGTCTGGTTCGGCGAGATGCCGTTCGAGATGCACGCCATCAAGCGCAAGGTGCAGGCCTGCGAAATCTTCCTGTGCGTCGGCAGCTCCGGCGTCGTCTACCCGGCGGCCGGACTCGTCCGGGAGATCCAGTACCGGCAGCAGAACGGAGAGCGCTGCCGCTCGGTGTACGTGGGGCTGGAGTCGCCGGACAACGCCGGCGCGTTCGACGAGGTCGTCACCGGGAAGGCCGGCGAGGTGCTGCCGGGGCTCTTGGAGCTCGGCTAGCGACTCCCTCTCCGCGGCAGGGCCGTGGCGACCGGCCTCTGCAGCAGCCAGTCGACCACCCGCGCATCCGGGAAGGCCGGCCCGACGACGTGGAGGGTCGAGGCCAGGGCCCCGGCCGTCTCCGGCGCCTCGCAGACCACCGCCTTGGTCCCCAGGTACGACGAGTGGCAGAACCGCGCCGCCTCGCCGTCGATGCGGATGAAGCCGACGTGGTAGTCGAGCCCGACGACGTACCAGCCGTCGCCCTGCTTGCGGACCTCCTCGACGACCTGCGCGTTGCTCTGGTTCTTCAGCCGCAGGATGCGCGCGGCGGGCGCGAGCGAGCGGACGATGTACTCGCTGGCCTGCTGCGCCAGGCGCACGCGCTCCACGCGCAGGCCGGCGTCGCGCAGCACGGTGGACACGAAGTAGCCGCAGGCGATGGTCCCCGCCCCCGGCGTCTCGGACACGCCGTAGAACTCCCACGGCGTGCCGTACCAGGCCGGCACCAGGTCCTCGTCCAGCGCCTTGGCGAGGCGCTCGCGCGCGCGGGAGAGGATCTCCGGCCGCTCCTTGGCCTTCGCCTTCTGGTACTGCGCGGCATACTCCGCCCGGTCCTTGGCCAGGCGAGCGACGGCATCCGGGTAGCGGGCGGCGCCAGCGGGCTCGGCTGCGAGGGCGGAAAGGATCAGGGCGGCGGCGGCGCGTGGGCTGGGCATGCCCTGGGCTCATCGCAACTGGCTTGCCACCTCCGACACCCCGAGCTTGTCGAGGGGCCAGAGCTTGGTCCGTGAGGACCGTGGGAGACCGAATTCCCCCCTGGATGTCTGCACTTGGCGGAGGTGCAGGGATCCCACGGACCGGGTTCTGGCCCCTCGACAAGCTCGGGGTGTCGGGGGGCCACGCTCGTCTCGACCGCGTTCCGAGACTTTTCAAGCTGCAACGGGCCTTTGCACGCCCTGCGTGGTAGTTCTTCGCCAGCCATGAACTCTGGCTCGGGCCTCAAGGTTCTCTTCTGCGTGCGCCGCGACCTCCACACGGTCGGCGGCGGCGATGCGACCCAGATCCTGCGCACCCGCGACGCGCTGCAGGCGCTCGGCGTCCAGGTCCAGCTCTGGAGCGAGCCCCACGCCCCGGCGCGCGGCAGCTATGACCTGGCCCACCTCTTCCACCTCACCCGCCTCGACACCTTCGTCCACGCCCAGGCGCTGGCCACCGCCGGCCTGCCGTTCGTGCTCTCGACCATCCACTGGCCCATGGCCGAGTTCGAGCAGCAGGGGCACATCGGGCCGCTCAGGCTGCTGCACCGGGCGCTCTCCAGCGGGCCCGCGGACGTCGCCAAGAACGGCGTCCGGGCGCTCCTGGCCGACGGTCCGTGGCGCGCGGCCCTGCTGGCCTCCGCCCCCGCCACCTGGAACGACCGCATCGGCTTCCTCCTCGCCCACGCCCGGTGCCTGCTGCCGAACTCCAAGGCCGAGGCCGACGTGCTCTCCGAGCTGGGCCAGACCGCGCGCATCGAGCCGGTGGTCAACGCCACCGAGCCACCGCCTGCGGACGCCGCGGCCGCTGCGCTCCCGCGGGGGCTGCCGCCGCGGTTCGTGCTCGCCGCCGGGCGGATCGAGCCGCGCAAGAACCAGCTCGCGCTCGTCGAGGCGCTCGGCGGCTTCCCTGTCCCGCTCGTGCTCGTCGGAGATCCCGGGCCGATGCACCCCAACTACCTGCGCCGCGTCCGCACCGCGGCCACCCGCACCGGCGCGATGCTCCTGCCCGCCCAGCCGCGCCCGGTCCTCTTCTCCCTGCTCGCCCGCGCCGAGGCGCACCTCGCGCCGGCCTGGTACGAGACGCCCGGGCTGGTCAGCCTCGAGGCCGCCGCGGCGGGGACGCGCATCGTGACGACCGACCGCGGCTGCACCCGCGAGTACTTCGGCCCGCAGGCGTCCTACCTCGACCCGGCGGACGCGGCCTCGATGCGCGCCGCGGCCGAGAGCGCCCTCGCCCAGCCCAAGGACGACGGCCTGCGCCAGCGGGTGCTGCGCGAGTTCACCTGGGCCCGTGCCGGCGAGCAGACGCTCGCGGCCTATCGCAGCGCGCTCGGCGATCGGGAGGTGGCGGCGTGACGACGACCGGACTCGACGGCCTCGACCTCTGGTTCTTCGCGACCGTGCCCTGGGACTTCGCCCTGCTCGGGCGCACGCGCTACCTCGCGCTGGGACTGCGTGCCCTGGGCGCTCGCGTCACCTTCGTCGAGCCGCCTTCGCTCAAGAAGTCGCTCCACCGCCTGCGGCACCCGCACGACGCGCCGGGCGACCTGCTCGTCCTGCCGATGCCGCCGTCGATCCCCAAGATCTCCGACCGGCTGCCGCTGGTGCCGCGCCTCCACGACGCCGCGCAGCGCGCCTGGCTCAAGGCCGTGCTCTTCGGCCGGCCCCCGCCGGTGGCCATCGTCTCCACGCCGCGCTGGGCTCCGGTGATCGAGGGGGTCCCCTTCTCGCGCGTCGTCTACGACTGCCTCGACGACCTGCGGGTCCACTCCGAGCCGGCCCGCCTGAAGCGCTTCGAGACCTGGGAGCGCGACCTGTTGCGCCGCGCCTCCGCCTCGCTCGCCGTCAGCCCGGCGCTGGGCGCGGACCTCGAGTCCAAGGGCGCGCAGCGGGTGCAGGTGCTGGGCAACGGGGTCTGCTTCGACGAGTTCGTGCGCCGCTCCCGGCCGGCCGACCCCAAGGCAAGCCGCAAGCGAATCGGGTACCTGGGCGCGCTCTACGAGTGGGTGGACATCGACCTGCTGGCCGGCGCCGCCCGCGAGCTTCCCGAGCACGAGTTCACGCTGGTGGGCCCGGTGCGCCGCGGGGTGGACGTCTCGGCGCTCACCCGGCTGCCCAACGTGGTGCTGCCCGGCTACCGCGCCTACCCCGACGTCCCCAAGGCGATAGCCAGCTTCGACGTGGCGCTCATCCCGTTCAAGGAAGGCGTCGTCGCCCGCGCCGCGGACCCCATCAAGATCTACGAGTACTTCTGCTTCGGGACGCCGGTGGTCACCACCCCGGTCAGCGACGTCGAGCGCATCGGCGACCTGCTCTACGTCGCCAGCGGCCCCAAGGCCTTCGCGGACGGCATCCGCGCGGCGCTGGCCGAGTCCGACCCGACGCTCCGGGAGCGGCGGATCGCCTACGCCCGCGCCAACGACTGGAACGAGCGCTCGAAAGCGGTGGGGACCCTGCTGCTGGACCTGCTGCGCCCGCGCGGCGCGTCTTGGATCGGCGCAGCCTCCTGAGATGCTCCGGCTCTTCTACTTCTCGGGCACCGGCAACGCCCGCAACGTCGCGCACTGGATCGCCTCGGTCTGGCGCGAGCGCGGACGGCAGGTCGAGGTGGCCGATCTCTCCAAGACCGATCCGCGCACGGTCCAGGTCGGCGAGGAGGACGAGGTCGGCTTCGCCTCGCCGACCCACGGGTTCAACTTCCCGCCGATCACGCTCGCGTTCCTCTTCGCCTTCCCGAGAGCGCCGCACGCCAACCGCGCCTTCGTCGTCAACACGCGCGCCGGCGTCCGCTTCTTCGGACTCCCCATCCCCGGGCTGAGCGGCCTGGCGCAGCTCTGGGCCGCGCTCGTCCTGCGGCTCAAGGGCTACCGCGTCGTCGGCATGCGGCCCGTCGACCTGCCCTCCAACTGGATCTCGCTGCACCCCGGGCTGCGCGAGGACAACGTGCGCGCGCTCTGCGAGCGCTGCCAACGCATCAGCCGGGGCTTCGCGGAGCGGCTGCTCGACGGCAAGCGCGACTACCGGGCGCTCTGGGATCTGCCGCAGGACCTGGCGGTCTCGCCGATCTCGCTGGGCTACTACCTCGCCGGCCGGTTCCTCCTCGCCAAGAGCTTCATCGCCTCGCGCGACTGCGACGGCTGTGGCGCGTGCGTGAAGGGCTGCCCCACCGGCGCGCTGCGCATGGTCGACGGCCGGCCGTTCTGGACCTGGCGCTGCGAGAGCTGCATGCGGTGCATGAACCAGTGTCCGAAGCGGGCCATCGAGACGGCTCACGGCTTCTTCATCGGGGTTCTGGTGCTGCTGTCGATGGCGATGACGGCGCTGGTCCACCCGGCGCTGCGGCGGCTGGTGCCGTTCCTGACGGGACCGGGCTTGGCCCCGGAGGCCGCCCGCAACGTCCTGGAGACGGTGCTCACCCTGGCCGCGCTCTTCGGCTCCTATCGCCTGCTGCACCGGGCGCTCCGGCTGCGCGCCGTCGAGCGGCTCGTCGTGGGGACATCGCTGACGCACTGGCGCTGGTGGCGGCGCTACCGCGCGCCCAGGGCCGACTCCACCGAGAAGTGACTTCGAGCTAGCCGCGCAGCCGTGCGGGCTCGATCACCGGCTCCCCAAGGCTGGGCGCCGTCACGACCGGGCCGGGAAGCTCTCGCCGAGCCTGCTGCTCGAGCTCGGCGACGCGCCGCTCCAGCTCGGCGATGCGCTGCGCCGACTCGGGCGGAGTGCGCAGGGCGACCAGCGACTGCACCAGCGGCTTGAACGCGAAGCGCGCGGTCAGACCGATGACGGGCACGAGCACGATCGAGGTGCCCATGACGACGGCAATCACCTGCGCGAGGTCTATCGGGAGAAACTGCATGGTGCCTCCTGGTGCCCGGGTGCGAGGCCTCTACGGCCGCCGGGGCACTCGATTGCCAACCGTTCCGGCCCTCTCGGCAAGCGGTTGTCTTCACACGAGATTTCTCGAGCGCGCCGGCCCCGTCCGACTTCGGATTCGGAGCCTGGTGGCAAACCGCGAGAATCAGGAAGGCCGGCCGGCGGCGGGGACGCCCACAACCCGTCGTCATCCTTGGCGAATTTCCCTTTGCGCCGCGCACACAACTAGACCAGCCTTCGCCCGGACAATGCAGAGTCACCCCAACCGGGAGATCTCGATGCGCATCCAGACAAGGTTGGCAGCCCTTCCCACCGCCTCGCCTCAATCCTCGCCGAGCCTCAGGACGTCGAAGCCGGCGACCAGCGGCGCCCCGGTCGACGTGTTCGAGTCGGCCGACGTCGTCTCGCGCCCCTCCGCGGGAGGCCCGACCCTCCAGGCCGGCGACTCCGGCGACGACGTCGTGCGGATGCAGCGGCTGCTGGCCCAGGCCGGCTTCGCTCCCGGCGCCGCCGACGGCGACTTCGGCCCGGCCACCGCCTCGGCCGTGAAGTCCTTCCAGCGCAAGGCCGGCCTCGCGGCGGACGGCGTCTGCGGCCCGATGACCTGGGCGGCGCTGGAGAACGGCGTGGCCGAGACGCCGAACGTGACGCCGACGGCCCCCGCGGGCGAGGTCGAGCTGCGCACCCGCATCCTCGCGCTCGCGCAGGCCGAGGTGGGCACCACCGAGGCGACCGGGAACAACGACGGCCCCGTCCTCAAGTACCCCGAGTTCTTCGGCCGCGGCTCCGAGCCCTACTGCGCCGACTTCGTCTCCTGGGTCTGCACGCAGGCCGGCAAGCCCCTCGACTTCTGCTACGTGCCGTCGCTGCGCGGGCACCTCGAGGAGACCGGCCAGTGGAAGGGGACGAGCAACCCCCAGCCCGGCGACATCGTCATCTTCGACTTCGAGCGCGAGGGCGAAGGCGACCACGTGGGCATCGTCAAGGCCGTGCTCCCCGACGGCAGCCTCGAGACCATCGAGGGGAACACCGGCGCCGACGATCGCCTGAGCGACTCGGGAAGCCTCGAGTCCGGGGTGTGGAACCGCGTCCGCAGCCGGGACGACGTCCTCGGGTTCGCCAGCCCCTGACCCGGTCGCGCTAGGACCGGGTGCCCCAAGTCCGTTCCGGGATGCGCCGCTGAAAGAGCCGGCGACCCCGAACCCCGATTGAACCTGCGGCTGCGAGTGCTAGCGCGGCCTGGCGAGGTAGCGCCGCAGCACCGGCCCCGTCCTCTCCGGCGCCTCGACGAAGCGGGCGCCGAAGCCGCGGACTCCGTACTTCACGCCGCGCCAGACCACCGCGGCCTTGACGCGCTTGGCCCCCAAGCCGAGCCAGCCGCGGCTGAGCTGGATGACGACCTCGCAGCCGCGGTTGACCTGGCCCAGCTCGTCGCCGGCCACGAACACCCCCGAGGCGGACACGTCGCGCACGAAGCCGGACAGCTTGCTCTGGCCCAGCCGCACCACCACCGGGAACTGGGCGGGGACGCGGTCGGCCACGTGGGAGACCGCGGTCATCGGCCGCCCGCCACAGAAGGCGAGCATCCGCGCCACCCGGTAGCGCTCGGGCGCCAAGAAGGCCACCGCGAGCCCGGGCGCCTGCCCTCCGCGCCGCGGCTCGACGCGCCAGGCGACCCGGCCCTCGAGCTCGAAGATCTCCTGCGCGTCCCCGAAGGTCACGATGAGCCGCACGTGGGTGCCGGTCTCGATGGCCTCGTCGGTGGGCACGAAGAGCGTGAGCGCCTCCCGGCTCGTCCGGTACGAGGCGAGGACGTCCTGGCGGGTCGGATAGCGGGCTCGGACGATCGCTTGGCGCATGACCCTCTTGTTACAGCGCACTCCGGCTCGCGCTGTCCAGTGGCGGGCGGCACGCCGTGCGCGCGGGTGCCCGCCGGCGCCCCGCCGGGTCCCCTGCGCCCTGCCCGGCCCTGGGGACTTCGCCGAAAGCCGGGCGCGCTGTGGTGGAGAGGGACCCGCTCGTCGTCGGCACCGCCCGCCCCGCGGCGAGCCCCGGCGGCGCGGACCCGGCCGCCGCCTTCGCTCAGACTCCCCAGCCCTCGAAGGCGGCGCGCACCGCCGCTCCGACGGCCTCGGGGCCGAAGACCGCGCGCCCCTGGCGCAGCTGCTCCTGCTGGGCGCGGTAGTGCGAGCGCGGGAAGCGCTGCGTCAGCTCGCCGAGGAGCTCCTGGACCTGCCAGACGCTGTCGCACAGGTAGCCGATGTCGCCCATCTGCTCGAAGCAGTGCTCGAAGAACGGGTTGCGCAGGGCGATGACCGGCCGGAGCATCGACACCGCGTCCAGGAAGGCGCCGCTCACCGAGAAGCGGAAGGCGTCCGGCGAGGCCAGGAAGAGCGCGTAGTCCACCTGCGCCACCTCGCGCTCGTAGTCCGCCCGGGCCGCCCAGCCGCGCAGCGGGAAGGAGACGACGTCCCGCGCCTTCTCCGCGAGGTCCGGGTCCTGCACCGGCCCGACGTGCACGAACGACGCCTTGCCGGAGCGGGTGGCCAGCGCCTCCCGCGCCACCTCGACCAGCGCGTCCAGCCCGCGGCCGCCGCGGGCCACGCCCAGCGAGCCCAGCCGGAGCGGCGGCGGCGCCGGCTCGTGCCCGGGCGGCTCGGCGAAGAGGTAGGGGTGGTCGACCGACGCCGTCGCGCCGGCCAGGCCCGGCACCCGCGACAGCACCTCGGACTCGATGGTCGACGACAGGAAGAGGTAGCGCAGCGCCGCCGGGTTGCGCATGCGCAGCACCGAGGGGAACCAGCGGTCCCGGCCGTCGGGGCCCAGCGAGTCGAGGATGCCGTGCGGCACCACCACGCAGGGCGGGCTCGCCCCGGCGCACAGCAGCTTGAGCGCGAACAGCCCGGCGGGCCCGGTCGAGGAGAAGACCACCGCGCGCGCCCCGCGGTGGCGGGCGAGCGCCAGTGCCTCGCGGTGCCGGCGCATCTCGCGGAGGGCTCCGGAGAGCCCGGGGGCGCGGCCCGCGGGGCCCAGCGCCCGGAAGGAGGCTCCCGCCAGCCCCACCTCGGCGGCGCGCTTGGCGACCAGGCCCAGGTGGCCGGCCTCGGCCAGGAACATCACCGGCTCGCCGAGACCCTTCTGGACGGCGCAGAGCAGCGCGGCGTTGAACTCGACGTGCTCGTACCCTTCACACAACGGCTCGCAGACGAGGATCATGGCGCGCGCAGAGTTGCAGGAACGCCAGCACTTGCCAAGGGTTGCGCGGCGGCGGCCGGTGCCCTTGCGCGCCCGCGCCAGATCCGCCAGAACCATGGCCATGACCGAGCGCGCCACGCCCGAGAACGTCCCGCCCCCGGAGGGCCCGACCCCCGTCGGCCAGCTGCGCGCCTCGCTGCGGCGGCTGACCCCGGCCGGCCTGCGCGCGGCGGTGCGCCGGGTCGGCGCCGAGGTCCGCGCGGCGGCGCTCGGCCTGGTCCCCCTGCCCCTCTACGAGACCTACAAGCTCAAGAGCCTGGACCCCTTCGTCCCGCGGGCGACGACCTTCTCCTACCGCACCAGCGGCAAGCACTTCCTCATCCTCGCCGGCACCCCGATGAGCGACTCCGGCGGCGGGCAGCGCCCGGCCCAGCTGGCGCTGGAGCTGCTCAACCGCGCCCACCGCGTGACGTACGTCTACCGCTTCCCCTCGCGCGAGCGCGGCCGCAGGCGCCGCTCCTTCGCCCACGAGAACCTGACCCACACCCGCTTCCGCGAGTTCAGCGCCCGCGCCTTCGCCCTGGAGCGCGGCCTGCGCGAGCGGATGATCGTCCTGACCGAGCTGCCGCTGGCCGAGTTCCGCGCCTGCGCCGGCTGGCTCAAGGCCCGCGGCGCCCAGACCATCTACGACTGCATCGACGACTGGGACTCCTCGCTGGGCGGCTCCTGGTACTCGCGGCGCGCCGAGAACCGGCTGCTGGAGGAGTCGGACCTGGTCGTCGCCTCCGCCCGCGCGCTCAAGGACGGCCTGGAGGCGCGCTCCTGGCGCGACGTGGCGCTGGTCCCCAACGCGGTCAACACCCACCTCTTCGCCCGCGGCCGCGAGCACCCCCGCCCCGCCGACCTGCCCGAGGCCGAGGCGGTCTTCATGTACGTGGGCTCGCTGTGGGGCGAGTGGTTCGACTGGGACTGGATCGTCGCGCTGGCGCAGGCCCGGCCGGAGTGCGCGGTGGTGCTGATGGGCGACTACCGCGGGCAGTGCAAGAACCCGCCGCGCAACGTCCACTTCCTGGGCCTGCGGCCGCAGGCGGAGGTCCCCGCCTACCTCGCCCACGCCGACGTCTGCCTCATCCCCTTCAAGCTCGACACCCTCACCCGCGCCGTCAGCCCGCTCAAGGTCTACGAGTACCTGGCCATGGGCAAGCCGGTGGTCGCCTCGGACCTGCCGGAGCTGCACGACCTGCCCTACGTGGCCATCGCCCACAGCGAGGCGCAGTTCGTGGACGCCGTCGCCCGCGCCCAGGCCGTCCGGCCGGTGGAGGAGGACCTGGCCAGGTTCGTCGCCGAGAACGGCTGGAAGGCCCGCGTGCGCCAGCTCGAGCGGCTGCTCGGCGTCTAGCCCCAGCCCCACCCCACCGCGCGAACGGTTCCCGGACGGCCCCTTTTCCGGTAGAAGCGTGCCCCTCCAATGCTCTCCGAGATCCTCAGCAAGCGGGACCTGCTCGCGACCCTGGTCGAGAAGGACTTCAAGTCTCGCTACAAGGCCAAGGCGCTGGGCCGGCTGTGGTCGGTCGCCGACCCGCTGGTGATGGTGGTCATCTACACCATCGTCTTCGCGCACATCCTGCAGGTCGCGGAGCGCTTCTACCCCATCTTCCTGCTGCTGGGCCTGACGCCCTGGCGGTTCTTCACCAACTCCGCCAACGGCGCGGCGGCGGCGGTCAGCGACAACACCCAGCTGGTCAAGCGGGTCGCCTTCCCGCGGGTGATGCTGCCCCTGGCGGTGGTGTTCTCCCACGCGCGGCACTTCTTCATCGAGCTGTCGCTGGTGGTGGCGCTCTTCCTCTACTTCCCCGAGGCCTTCATCCCCACCCTGCAGCTGCTCTGGCTCCCGGTGATCTTCGCGGTGCAGCTGACCTTCACCGTCGGGGTGGCGCTGATGGTCTCGGCGCTCAACGTGCGCTACCGGGACACCCAGTACGTCCTCAACTCGGTGGTGCTGGTGCTGACCTGGCTCACCCCGACCTTCTACTCCTTCAACGTGGTGCCCGAGGCCCTGGCGCACCTGCTGATGTGGAACCCGATGGTGGGGGTGGTGGAGGGCTACCGCTCGGTCCTGCTGCACGGCTCACGGCCGAGCTTCACGCTGATGGGCTCCGCGGGCATCTCCGCCCTCGTGATGCTCGTCGTCGGGGCGATTCTCTTCCGGAAGTACGAGCATGTCTTCGCCGACTACCTCTGAGCCGCCCGCCGCGCCCTCCGGCCCGGCCTCGCCCTCGCCCTCGCCTTCGCCCGCGCCCGCCGGCGCCCGCCGGGACGCGCCGGTGGTCGTCGAGGCCACCGGGGTGGGCAAGAAGTACGAGCTGCAGCGGCACCGCACCATCCTGCTCAAGGACGCGGCGATGCTCGCCCTGGGGATGGGCGGCGGCGAGCGCGACGTCTTCTGGGCGCTGCGCGACGTCAGCTTCCAGGTCCGCAAGGGCGAGACCCTGGGCCTCGTCGGCGCCAACGGGGCCGGCAAGAGCACCCTGCTCTCGCTCATGGCCAAGACCGCCTGGCCCACCGTGGGCGAGTTCAAGGTGAAGGGCCGCGTCTCGGCGCTGCTGGAGCTGGGGGCCGGGTTCCACCCCGACCTCACCGGGCGCGAGAACATCTACATCAACGGCGCGGTGATGGGCCTGACGCGCAAGCAGCTCGACGAGCGCATGGGGCGCATCATCGAGTTCAGCGAGCTGGGGCCGTTCATCGACGAGCCGGTGCGCAACTACTCCTCGGGCATGCTGGGGCGCCTGGGGTTCTCGGTGGCCATCGAGGTCGACCCCGAGATCCTCATCGTCGACGAGGTGCTCTCGGTGGGCGACCAGGCGTTCCAGGAGAAGTCGCTGGCGCGCTTCCAGGAGTTCCAGCAGAAGGGCTGCACCATCGTCTTCGTGTCGCACTCGCTGGAGACGGTGGCGAAGATCTGCGACCGGGCGATCCTGCTCTCGCACGGGCAGATCATCGCCGACGGCCCCGCCAAGGCGGTCGCCGACGACTACCTGGAGCGGGTGGCCAGCAAGCAGCTCGACCCGAAGATCTCGCCCTATGAGCAGGAGCGCGTGCCGACCTGGAAGCGGGTCACCGCGCTGCTCGCGCTGGTGGGGCTGGTCGGCGCGGTGGCCACGCTGGGCGTCAAGTACGTGCTCTTGAGCGACATCCCCGAGCAGCGGCCGCCGGTGCAGCGCAGCTTCAAGAAGTAGCCGCCCTCGACACCCCGAGCCTGTCGAGGGGCCAGGGCTCGGTCCGGCAAGACCGGCAGAAGCGGAATTCGAGGACGGCTGCAGATTGGATTCTGGCCCCTCGACAAGCTCGGGGTGTCGGTCCGCGAGCTCGGGGTGTCGGTCCGCGAGCCCGGGTGTCGGTCAGTCTTCCTTGCCGTTGCCCAGCGGGCACGCGCCGGGGCTGGCCAGGAACTCCTTGGAGAACTGGGCGAACCGCCCCTCGTCGAGCGCGAGCCGCACCTGCCGCATCAGGTCCACGAAGTAGTGCACGTTGTGGATGGTGTTCAGCCGCATCGCCAGGATCTCCTGCGTCGAGAACAGGTGGCGCAGGTAGGCGCGGCTGAAGTTCTTACAGGTGTAGCAGCCGCAGCGGGCGTCGACCGGCCGGTCCTCGCGGGCGTACTGCGCGTTGCGGATGACGACCTTGCCCTCGCTGGTGAAGAGCAGGCCGTTGCGGGCGGTGCGGGTGGGGAGCACGCAGTCGAACATGTCGACCCCGTGCCCGACGCAGGTCACCAGGTCCACCGGGGTGCCCACGCCCATCAGGTAGCGGGGCTTGTCCTTGGGCAGCAGCGGCGCGCTGTAGGCCACGCCGTCGTGCATGGCGGCCGGCGTCTCGCCGACGCTGTAGCCGCCCAGCGCGTAGCCGGGGAGATCGACCGCGCAGACCTCCTCGGCGTGGCGCTTGCGCAGGTCCTCGTAGAGGCCGCCCTGCACGATGCCGAAGAGCGAGCTGTGCTCGCGCTTCCAGGCCTTGGCGCAGCGCTGCAGCCAGCGGGTGGTGCGCGCCAGCGACTCCTCGAAGTAGGGCCGCGGGCTCTTGGCGTTGGGGCACTCGTCGAAGGCCATGATGATGTCCGCGCCCAGGGCCTCCTCGACGCCGATGACGCTCTCCGGGCTGAACAGGTGCTTGGAGCCGTCCAGGTGCGAGCGGAAGGTCACGCCCTCCTCGGTGATGGTGCGCCGCTCGGCCAGCGAGAAGACCTGGAAGCCGCCGCTGTCGGTGAGCATGGCGTTGGGCCAGGAGATGAACTTGTGCAGGCCGCCCAGCTCGCGGACCAGCTCGTGCCCGGGGCGCAGGTACAGGTGGTAGGTGTTGCCCAGGATGATGCGCACGTCGTCCTTGGCGAGGTCGTCGGGGCCCAGCGCCTTGACCGAGCCCACCGTGCCCACCGGCATGAAGACGGGGGTCTCGACGACGGCGTGCGGGGTGTGCAGCCGGCCGCGACGGGCGCGGGTCTGTTCGTCGGTCTTGAGCAGCTCGAAGCGGACCAGGTGGCTGGAGGACAAGCGGGCACTCCTTAGAGGATGAACATGGCGTCGCCGTAGCTGAAGAAGCGGTAGCGGCGCTCGATCGCCTCGCGGTACGCGGCCAGGAGGCGCTCGCGACCGGCGAGCGCGCTGACCAGGAGCAGCAAGGTCGACTTGGGCAGGTGGAAGTTGGTGACGAGGGCGTCGGCGGCGTGGAAGCGGTAGCCGGGGTAGACGAAGAGCTCGCTCGTCCCCTCGCCCGCCTTCACCGCGCAGAGCTCGTCCGACCAGGCGGACTCCAGCGTGCGCAGCGCGGTGGTGCCCACCGGGATGACCCGGCCGCCGGCCCGACGGGTCCGGGCCACGGCCTCGGCGGCCTCGGCCGGGACCTCGAAGCGCTCGGCGTGCATCCTGTGCTGCTCGATCTGCTCGGCGCGGATGGGCAGGAAGGTGCCGGCGCCGACGTAGAGCGTCACCCGGGCGATCTCGACGCCGCGGGCCTGGACCTCGGCGAGGAGCGCCTCGGTGAAGTGGAAGCCGGCGGTGGGCGCGGCGGCGGCGCCGGGGCGGCGGGCGAAGACGGTCTGGTAGCGGTCGCGGTCGGCCTCGCCCGGGTCGCGCTTGATGTACGGCGGCAGCGGGATCCTCCCGACCCGCTCCAGCTCGCGGCCGAAGTCCTGGGCGGAGAAGCGCACGTCGTAGGCGCCGTCGCCGTGGGCGGCGAGCACCTCGGCGCCCATCCCGCCGAAGTCGAGCTTCATGCCGGCGCGGATGGCCTTGGACGCCTGGCCGATGCAGCGCCAGGTGGTGCCCATCGGGTCGCCGAGCGGGAGCGTCAGGACCAGCTCCACCTTGCCGCCGGTGTCGACCTTCTTGCCCAGCAGGCGCGCGGGGATGACCTTGGCGTCGTTGAGGACCAGCAGGTCGCCCGCGCGCAGGTACTCGAGGACGTCGCGGAAGCCGCGGTGCTCGGTGCGGCCGTCGTCGCGGTGCAGCACGAGCAGCTTGGAGGCGTCGCGCTGGGCGAGCGGCTCCTGGGCGATCAGCTCCTCGGGGAGCGCGTAGTCGAAGTCGGCGAGGTTCATCAGGGGTTCGAAGGGGCCAGTGCAAAAGGCTCAGTGCAGAAGGCTCAGTGCAGATGGCCCAGTGGAGAAGGGCCCAGTGGAGGCAGGCCTCCGCGCCTGCTCTTGCCTAGATCCTAAACTTCTCGATCTCCGCCTCGTCCTTGACCGGCTCGACCTCGACGCGGTGCTTCAGCTCTCCGCCGAGCCGCCACTCCACGGTCACCTTGGGCAGGTCCTTGCCCTTGCCGTACCGCGCGACGATCCGCGAGGCGAGCACCCGGTCGGCCTCCCCCGCCTCGCCGTCCACCAGCGCCACCGTGCCCATCAGCTCGAAGGCCTCGAGCTTGTAGTACTTCTGCTCCGCGTACTGCGTCAGCAGCGCGTTCTCGCCCTCGTTGCGCCCCACCATCAGCTTCACCCCCGGCGAGAGCCGGAAGTGCCGCCCGGTGGCGAGCAGCGGGATGTCGTCCTCCTCGAGCCTGCGGTCGGGGCGCCGGTCGATGAGGTCGTGGAACTTGCGGCCGAAGGCCTCGTCGGTCAGGAAGCAGCAGCCGCCGGCCGGCTGCGGCCAATCGGTGACCCCCAGCTTCCCGGCCAGCTCCATCTGCGGCTTGCGCGACCGCCCGGAGATCGACAGCAGCTGGCTGCGGTCGATGAGCCCTTCCTGCTCGGGGATCGTCGGGTCGAGCAGCTGCGCCGAGAGCGGCCGCAGCACGCGGCCCGTCAGGCCGCTCGCCTTCTCGATGACCTTCATCGGGTCGCGCCGCTGGCTCTTGGGCCGCTGGCCGAGCACCTCGCCGGTGAAGACGAAGTCCGCCCCCTCCTTCTCCATGATCTCCTTGGCCTTCTTGAACATGAAGATGCGGCAGTCGATGCAGGGGTTGGCGTTGGCGCCGTAGCCGTGCTTCGGCTTCGCGATGACGTCCAGGTACTCGCGCCCGGAGATGTCGACGAACTCGATGTCCGTCTCGAGGTTGGCCGCGGCGTGCAGCGCGTCGTTGCGCGGCACCGTGCCGTCCTTGCGCGTGCGGCCCAGGCGGCGCTGCGTCTCGACCAGGCAGAAGCCCGTGTAGAAGGTGATCGCCTTCACGTCCACGCCCAGCTTCTTCATCAGGGCGTGCGCGAGCGTCGAGTCCAGCCCGCCCGACAGCATCCCGATCGCCTTGGCCCTGCGCTTTTCAGCCATCTGCTTCCGCCTTTCGACCCGACATTCCGACCGACCGACCCGGCACGACCGACCGACCCGGCTCCCCTCGGCAAGCTCGGGGCGGGGCCCGGCCGGACGCTACTGACCGCGGCGCACGAAGGCCCGGAACGTTTTGCCTTCGCGAACCATCGCCACCAACTCGTTCTTCGTCGCCTTGCACCACGCCGGCATGTCCGCTTCCACCCCGGGGTCGGTCGCGACGATCTCCACCACCTGCCCCGGGCCGAGCGACTTGACCGCCCGCGACACCTCCAGGATGGGCACCGGGCAGAACTTCCCCGAGGTGTCCACGCGGAGGTCGGGCTGGGGAACGCTGGTCATGGAGGTCTCGGGGCGCCTGGGGCGCGGGCGGCTCGGGGGACGCGGCTTCAGGCCGGCTGCTTGTCGGAGCCGGGCGCGGCCAGGGGCGTGACCACCCCGGCGTCCTCCGACTCGACGACGATCTCCACGTCCGCCAGCATGCCGGTGTCCTCTTCGACCATCGCGGCGAGGTTGGAGGCGATCGCCGCCTCTGCCGCCGCGGCCTCGGCCGCCATCGCCTCGCTCATCCGCTTCTCGGCCGCGGCCTTCTCCATGTCGCGCTTCATCGAGGCGAAGACGCGCACGAAGTGCAGCCGGCACTCGGAGAGGATGTCGCCGAACTTCCCGTTGCCGCACTGATCGCACTCGTGACAGCGGCTGACGATGTCGACGAAGCGGATGTAGGTCTCGTAGGAGATCTTCGCGCTCTGGTAGTCGGACTCGTTCGTCCGCTCCAGGTACTCGACGTGCTTTTTCGACATGCACATCTGCGCTGTCTCGACCTCGATACGCCCCACCAGGCGACACACTATAGAACCGCGGCCCTCGGGAGGACACCCTTTCCGTCGGCCCGGACCTCGATGCGCTCGCCCGAGGCCAGGAAGATCCCCTTGGCGACGTGGTGCAGGGTCCTCAGCCGGGGGGCGGCCTCGAAGTGCCACGCTCCGTCCACGAAGACGCGGTCGTCGGCCCAGGCGGCGACCACCTCGGCGAGGAGCAGGTCGTAGCGCTCGCGCATCGCCGGCTCGTCGAGCAGCCGGCACTCCAGCCAGCCCACGCAGCCTTCGATGAGCGGCGCGGCCACCCGGCCGGCGTCGGCGGTCTTCAGGCCCAGCGCCGCGATCTTGTCGGCCTCGCGCCCGCTGACCTTCCCGGCGCCGAGCGTGACCTCGACCATCTCGATCGTGGGCAGGTTGACTACGAACTCGCCGCTCTTCTCGATGAGCGAGCGGGTGAAGCTGTCGGCGGAGATCACAGCGGTGATCCTGGGCGGGTCGGTGTCGAGGGCCCCGACCCAGGCCGAGGCCATCACGTTCGACCGGCCGCCGGCCGCGCTGGTGACCAGGGTGGTCGGGCCGTGGTTGATGAGCTTGTAGGCGTGGCGCAGCGGGACTTCGACTCGCATTCAGGTCCTCAGGTCAGGCGGCCGCACGCTGCGGCGGCCGGGGCGACAACTCGGCGGTGGCGGGCTTCACCGGCCGGGCGAGCATGTAGAGGCCCCAGGCGGCCAGGACGAAGCAGAAGTACTGCCCCGGCGTGAGCCCGTAGTAGCGGGCGTCGTGGTAGGGCACGTCCTCGGCGCGCAGGAAGTCGAAGAGGAAGCGTCCCGGGGCGTAGAGGACGGCCATCAGGGCGAGCAGCCGGTGCTTGAACATCCCGCGCCTGGAGGCCGCGAAGAGGATGGCGGCGATGGCCGCCAGCAGGAACGCGTCGTAGAGCCCCAGGTCGTGGCGCGCGCCGTTCGGGAAGGCCACCGCCAGGGGGAAGCTCGTCAACACGCCGACGTGGTCGTGGACGGTGAAGCAGCCCACCCGCGCGATGGCCCAGCCCATGGCGATGGGCGGCGCGGCGACGTCGCCGTACTCCATCAGGTCGAGCTTCTTGACGCGGAACAGGATCACCGCGGCGATGACCCCGCCCAGCAGTCCCCCGAACGAGGACAGGCCGTCCCAGAGCTTGAAGATCTGGTAGGGCTTCGCCAGCTCCTCGGGGTGGTAGGCGAACAGGTGGACGAAGTGCCCGAAGACCACGCCGCAGAGGACCCCCCAGAAGGCGTAGTCGGCCAGGATCTTGGTCTGCAGCCCGCGCGCGACCGCCCGCTTGATGCCAATGGTGGTGGTCAGGTAGATGCCGAGGGCGGAGAAGACGCCGAACAGCTCGATGTTCACGGGGCCGAGCGCCAGCCTGGGAGACATGAAGTAGGGGATCATCGGGCGGGGGGTGCTCCGTGGCCGGCTCGTGGAGGGCCATCCTGCCAGAACAACGGGCCGCCGCGAACGCTGCCGTGCTGTTAGTTTCAAGGCCGGGCCGAGCTGCGGGCAAGCACCCCGGCCCCGGTCAGACCCAGAGGGAGTCGCCCATGGCCAAGACCCGCGTCGAGAAGGACTCGCTGGGAGAGGTCGAGGTCCCGGCGGAGCGGCTGTGGGGCGCCCAGACCGAGCGCAGCCGGCAGAACTTCCGCATCTCCACCGAGCGGATGCCGGAGGCGCTCATCCGCGCGCTGGCCGAGGTCAAGCGCGCCTGCGCCATCGTCAACCGGCAGCTGGGCCTGCTGGACGCCAAGAAGGCCGAGGCCATCGTCGCCGCGGCCGACGAGGTGCTCGCCGGCAAGCACGACGCGGAGTTCCCGCTGGCCGTCTGGCAGACCGGCAGCGGCACGCAGACCAACATGAACCTGAACGAGGTGCTCGCCAACCGTGCCAGCGAGCTGCTCGGCGGGCCGCGCGGCGAGCAGCGGCTGGTGCACCCCAACGACGACGTGAACAAGGGCCAGTCGACCAACGACGCCTTCCCCACCGCGATCCACGTGGCCGCTTCGCTCGCGCTCTCCCGGCAGATCGAGCCCGCGGTGCGGCGCCTGCGCGACACCTTGGCGAGCAAGGCCGAGGCGTTCAAGGACGTGGTCAAGATCGGCCGGACGCACCTGCAGGACGCGACGCCGCTGACGGTGGGCCAGGAGATGGGCGGTTGGGCCTCGCAGCTCGACCACTCGCTGGCGCACCTCGAGGCCGCCCTGCCCCACGTCCGCGAGCTTCCCCTGGGAGGCACCGCGGTGGGCACCGGGCTCAACGCGCCCCCGGAGTTCGGCAAGCGGGTGGCCTGGGAGCTGGCGTGCCGCACCAACGAGCCGTTCGTGACCGCGCCCAACAAGTTCGAGGCGCTCTCCGCTCGCGACGCGCTGGTCCACGCCCACGGCACGCTCCGGGGCCTGGCGGCGTCGATGACCAAGATCGCCAACGACGTGCGGTGGCTGGCCTCCGGGCCGCGCTCCGGTCTGGGCGAGCTGGCGATCCCCGAGAACGAGCCCGGCTCGTCGATCATGCCGGGCAAGGTGAACCCCACCCAGAGCGAGGCGGTGACCATGCTCGCCTGCCAGGTGATGGGCAACGACGTGGCCATCGGGATGGCCGGCGCCTCGGGCAACTTCCAGCTCAACGTCTTCATGCCGCTCTTCGCCCACGCGTTCCTGCAGAGCGCGCGGCTGTTGACCGACGGCATCGCCAGCTTCGAGGAGCACTGCGCGCGGGGCCTGCAGGTCAACCGCGAGCGCATCGCCCAGAACGTGAGCCGGTCGCTGATGCTGGTGACGGCGCTGAGCCCGCACCTCGGCTACGACGCGGCCGCGAAGATCGCCAAGCACGCGCACGCCAAGGGGCTGGGGCTGCGCGAGGCGGCGCTGGAGCTGGGGCTGGTGAGCGGCGAGGACTTCGACCGGTGGGTCAAGCCGGAGGCCATGGTCTAGTACCGGGTGCCCCAGGTTCGTTCCGGGATACGCCGCCCGGTAGAAGCCGGCGACTGAAGTCGCGCCTGAGGTTTCGAGGTCCGCCTTCGCGGACCAGGTGGCGACGGATGTCATGGGCGACGACAAGGGAGCCCGGGTTCAGGTCTTCGCACTTCTGAATCTCAGGTTTCCGACTTCGCGACCCGAGGCCACTGCAGCCCGCGAAGGCGGGCATCGCAATGTCAGGCGCGACTTGCGTCGCCGGCTTTTACCGGGCGGCACATCCCGGAACGAACTGGGGGCACCTCGTACTAGGGCTGCGGCCCTCCCGCCCCCAGCCCCTCTCGTTCACTCGAACTCGACGCACCGGGCGTAAAATGCCCACCCATGCGCCACCTCCTCCTCGCCGCGGTCCTGTTCGGCGTCTGCGCTTGCGGGTCGGGGCCCTCCGGCTCGCGTGCGGACGGAGGCGGCAAGCCGCCTGCGGGCGATGCCTCCCAGGCCGGCGACGCGGGTGGCCATTCCGGCGGCGACGGAGGCCAGGCGGCCGTAGACGGCGGTGAGGTCGTCGTCGAATCCGACGCCGGCGAAGGGGCGCAGGACGTCGGCGCCTACGAAGGCCCGGCCATCGTCTACGGCGCGAGCGCGGACACCCTCTTCAGGCTCGACCCGACGACCAAGGCCGTGGACGTCATCGGCGTGTTCGTGGGCTGCGCCGACGTCATCGATCTGGCGCTCGACAAGGACTCGACCCTCTGGGCGACCACCTGGGACGGGCTCTACAAGATCGACCCAAGCAACGCGTACTGCTCCCGGGTCGCGAAGGGCACCTACCCCAACTCGCTCTCCTTCGTCCCGGTGGGCACCGTCGACCCGTACTCCGAGGCGCTGGTCGGCTACGACGGCGCCACCTACGTGCGCATCAGCACCCTCAGCGGCAGCATCACGCGCATCGGCGAGCTCACCGGCGGCTTCACCTCGAGCGGCGACATCGTCTCGGTGAAGGGCGGCGGCACCTACCTGACGGTCAAGGGCCCCGGCTGCAACGACTGCCTGTTCAGGGTCGACCCCAAGACCGGCGACATGGTCGAGAACCTCGGGCCCATCCACTTCGCCGACGTGTTCGGCCTCGCCTACTGGGCGGGCAAGGTCTACGGCTTCACCGACAGCGGCGTGCTCTTCGAGGTGTCGCTCGAGGCCAACCTGCCGACGACCAAGATCCCGGTGCCCAACGCCTCGGCGGGCCTGTCGTTCTGGGGCGCGGGATCGACGACGTCCGCGCCGGTCGGGGCGCGGTGATGCGCCCGTCGTGAGTTCCAAGCCTCGTCGAAACGCCGCGGGTCCCCTCTCGCGTCCGGCGACTCACGACGACTTGCGACTCCGTTTGACGCTCCTCCGGCCCCGGCGCGATAACGTCCCACGCTCGAGAAATTCCAAGGCTCGACGACCACGGGAACGACTTCCATGAACTTCCGCTTCGCGCACAACAACCTCAACGTCCTCGACCTCAAGCGCAGCATGGCCTTCTACCGGAAGGCGCTGGGCCTGAAGGAGACGCGGCGCATCGTCGGGCCGAACAAGAGCTTCCTCATCGTCTACCTGGGCGACGGGGCCTCGAAGCACCTGCTGGAGCTGACCTGGCTCGCCGACCGCAAGAAGAAATACGACCTGGGCGACAACGAGTTCCACCTGGCCTTCGTCACCGACGACTTCGAGAAGGCGCAGGCCCTGCACCGGAAGATGGGCTGCATCTGCTACGAGAACCCGAAGATGGGCATCTACTTCATCGAGGATCCGGACGGCTACTGGCTCGAGGTCCTGCCGCGCCGCCACCGGCCGCCCAGGATGGACAAGTGAAGCCTGCCGTCCTCTGCGCCTGCGCCTTCGCGGCGCTTTGCGCAGCCGCCGCCTGCAGCAGCGGCAAGCCCGACACCTCGGGCGTGCCTCGCGACGCGTACATGGACGAGCTCCCCTCGGAGCAGGTCACCACCTTCTGCGCCTGGGGCGTGCAGAAGCAGGGCGGCAGCGGCGAGCACACCTGCTCCTGGGGCACGCAGAAGATCATGACCATCGCGGAGTGCGAGGCGAAGAAGTGGCCGCACTGCGCGCTCGCGACGTTCGAGGACTGCGTGAACTCGCTGGTCGACGTCTGCGACCAGGGGCCGACGAGCGAGTGCACGGCCTACGGCACCTGCGCCGCTGCCCATCCGGCCGCGGGCCGCGACGCCGGCGTGGCTGGGGACGACGCCGGCTCATGACCGAGCCGCGCCAGACCTGCCCGCGCTGCCTGCGACCGACCTGCGTCTGCTACTGCGCCCAGCTCCCCAGCGTCCGCACGCGCACCCGGGTGGTGCTGCTGCAGCACCCGCGCGAGAGCCGCGTGCCCATCGGCACCGCGCGCATGGCCAGCCTCTGCCTGACGGGCTCGCAGTTCTTCGTGGGCCTGGACTTCTCTGCCGACGCCAGGCTCCAGGCCTCGCTCGCCGACCCCGCCTGCCCCGCCGCCCTGCTCTTTCCGGGCGAGGACGCGGTCGATCTCGCGGCCAAGCCGCCCGCGGGGCCCATCACCCTGGTCGTGGTGGATGGCACCTGGTCGCAGGCCAAGAAGCTGCTGACCCTCAACCCGGCCATCGCCGCCCTGCCCCGCTACGCCCTGGACGCCGCGGGCAGCGAGTACGGGCTGCGCCGGGCGCCGCAGGCGGATCACATCTCCACGCTGGAGGCCGTCGCCCACGCCCTGGGCATCCTCGAGGGCCCGGAGACGCGCGAAGCGCTGCTGGTGCCGCTGCGGCGGATGGTCTCGATGCAGCACGAGCACAAGGCCCGCCTCAACGGCGGGCTCGAGCGCCACAAGCAGCGCTGGCAGGAGCGGCCGGAGAAGGCCCCGCGCATCCCGGTGGAGCTGACCGAGCGGCAGGCGGACCTGGTCTGCGTCGCCGGCGAGGTGAACGCCTGGAACGCGAAGCTGCCCGGCGCCTTCCCGACCGAGCTGGTGCACTGGGCCGCCTGCCGGCCCGCAACCGGCGAGCGCTTCGAGGCGGTGCTGGCCCACCGCCACCCGCTGGCGCCCTCGACGCCGTTCCACACCGGCCTCTCGGTGGAGGAGTTGGAGCGCGGCGTGTCCCTGGACGAGTTCGCGCAGCGCTGGACGGCCTTCCTGCGCGAGGGCGACGTCCTGTGCTCCTGGGGCACCTTCGCCGCCGACCTCGCCCGCGACGCGGCCTTCCCGCTCCCGGGGACGAGGCTGGACCTGCGCAAGATCACCGGCGACCTGCTGCGCGTCTCGCCGGGCTCGGTCGAGGACGCGACGCAGCGCTGGGGAGTGACGGCGGAGCGGCTGGGGGCCGGGCGCGCGGGCGAGAGGCTCGGGCACCTGGTCGCGGTGGCGCGGCACCTGGGGAGCCTGCGGCGCAGGCAGTAGGTCCGTCCGGCCATCCATCACCGCGCGCGGGCACCTGCGAGGTCGCTGCGCTGCCCCCCGTCAGCATCCGAACCGGTGATCCTTGCGCGGCTTGAGCTGGCAGGCGCAGCCGCCGGTCAGCTCCTCGCTGCGGTCGATGATCGTGGGGAAGCCCTCCCGCTCCCAGTCCACCATCCCGCCGTTGAGGCTGGCCACGCTCTCATAGCCCTTGCCCAGCAGGAACCTCACCCCGTCCTTGCTCTTGAGGCCCACGCAGTCGGCGAGGACGAGCGGCTTGTCTTGCGGCAGCGCCGCGTAGCCGCTGGAGAGCTCGCGGAACGGGAGGTTGATGAGCGCGGCGACGTCGAACTCCCGGCCGTTCCTCTCCAGCCCTTCGCGGAGATCCACGAGGACGGCGTCCACCTTCAGGAGGGGCAGCGCGTCGGAGCCGGAGAGGTAGACGAGGCCGTCGATGACCAGGCCGTGACCGGAGAAGCGGTTGCCCATGGGCTCCCTCCTGCCCTGCTTTTCCCGGCGGCCAAGGTAGCACGTCGGCCTCGGGCTTCGGGCAGGGTCCAAGCGCCCGGTTAACGGTCGGCGCGGGGTGTGGGTTGAGGTGTCATCGAAGCACGCATCCAGTGGCCGAAGGAGAGGACGACGATGAGGACGCTCGCGAAAGCGCTGTTGGTCCTGGCGATGGCGGTGGCCCCGGGCGCAGCCCTTGCCCAGGAGTACGAAGCCGAGGACTACGGGGTCGACGCCCAGCCGCCGCCGGATGCCCAGCCGACCGTGGCGGCGCCGGAGCAGCTGCCCCCTCCGCCCGCGACCGCCGCGGCGCCTGTCCAGCAATTGCCCGCCGGCCAATGGACCTACACGGCCCAGTACGGCTGGATCTGGCAGCCCTACGACCAGGCCTACACCTACGTCCCGGCCGACGGCACCTACCCGATGGTCTACGCCTACTACCCGAGCTACGGCTGGCACTGGCTGACCGCCCCGTGGGTCTACAGCGTCGGCCCCCGCCCGCACTGGGGCGTCTACGGCTTCACGCGCTACGCCTGGCACTCCCGGCCCTGGTTCAGGGTGCCCAGCCACTACGGCCACTACCGCGGCGGCTACGGGCAGCACTACCGGCACGCGCCGGCGGTCGGCTTCGGCCACGACTACCGTCGCGAGCCGGCCCGCGGTTACGGCGGCGGCGGACACGGCTCCTGGGGCTGGAATGGCGGAGGGAATCATCGGGGCGGCGGTGAAGGCCGCGGCGGCGGCGCCGGCAATCACCAGTATCGGCCCCAGGGTGGCGGCAACCACGGCGGGAGCGGCCATCAGAGCCCCGGAGCGGGCAATGGCGGGCGGCCTGGCGGCGGCGGCCGCAGCGGTGGCACCCACAGCGCCAGGCCCGCTTCCCGCCGCTAGGTCCCTTCGCCTCCGCAGGCCAGCGTCCCGGACCCGCCAAGGCGGCGGTCCGGGACGTCGCTTTTCCCGTCCCGAAAGCCGAGGGAGTCCGTCGGGGCTGCCCTACCTCGCCCACCACCAGACGAGCTTGGCCATGACCACGTCGGTGGCCGGCTGGTTGGTGAGGTGCGAGGCCTCCTCCCACGAGAGCCGCCCGACGTCGTCGCGGTCGTCGGTCTGCTCGTGCGACCAGACGAGGTAGAAGGCCGAGCCCTGCTGGAACTCCCAGCGCAGCACGAGGTTGGAGCGCACCTGCGCGTAGAGGAACCCGTCGGTCGCTCCCAGCACGTCGCGGGCGAAGCCGCTGCTCACCGGCGCCAGGCGATCGCCGAAGCGGGCGGCCCGCGGCGCCACCACCTCCGAGTAGCCGGCCCAGGTGCCCGCCGTCACGTAGGGCATGGCGTACCACTGCAGGCTCAGGTCAGGCGTCAGCGCCCAGTTGACCCTCAGCGTGACGGCGAAGACGTCGCGCTCCAGGTCGCCGATGAACCAGCGGTCGGTCACCCCGTCGTCGCCGGCGAGGTCCGTCGCCCACTGGTGCCGGCTTCGCGACCGGCGCCACTCCGGTCCCAGCGTGATGTCCACCGAGGAGTGCGGGCGCACCTTGATCCAGGGCCAGAGGATCACGTTGTACCCGGCGTTCTCGTCCTCGTAGGTCCAGTTGCCGTCGA
The DNA here is from genome assembly GCA_036504155.1 of Myxococcales bacterium. Lineage (GTDB taxonomy): Bacteria > Myxococcota > Myxococcia > Myxococcales > UBA5297 > JACRCT01. The sequence continues at coordinate 48,238 of DASXVQ010000072.1, read as the reverse complement.
CGCCCACCGACCACGAGCGCCGGTCGTCGGTCGCGAACCCGAACCAGCCGTTCCAGAGGCCCGGGACGAGCAGCCCGGGGCCGCCGCGCAGCGCCCGCGCGTCGAGGGCCTCGAACTTCCGCAGGAACCCCAGGTAGAGGGAGCTCGTCTCCGGGAAGACCCAGGTGAGGTACAGGTCGACCAGCGCCTTGGTCAGCTCGCCCTCGAACGTGCGCGTGCCCATCCCCTCGGCGCCCACGACCCAGCGCTGGTGGCCCCAGCCCGGATCCTCGTCGCGGTACTGCGCCCAGACGACCGCGGTCTGCTCGTCGGCCGCCGGCAGGTAGCCCAGGTCGTTCACGTCCAGCCCGGGGCTGCGCGTGTAGATCGACGCCGCGCCGCGGAAGGGCGCGCCGGTGAACTTGCCGAAGGTGGCGACGGTGCCCCAACCCGCCAACTCCGTCGCCTTCGGGTCGTAGCCGGCCTGGATGTCCGGGCGCTGCAGGTAGTGCACCGCCGAGCGCTGCACCCGGTCGATGGCCTCGGGGCTGCCGCGCAGGTACGAGCCGTAGAGCTTGAGCGTCAGCTGCCACTCCCCGAAGCGGTTCTCGACGTCGATGCCGCCGGTCGCCGACTGCTCCGGGAAGAAGACCGCGCTGTCGAAGGCCAGCCGGCGCCACAGGTGCGTGGCCAGCAGGCCGACCTGGGTCTGCCCCTGGCGGAAGTCGCGCGTCAGGCGCAGCACCGCCATCTGCGTCAGCGGCTCGACCAGCAACCGGCGCCCGTCCCCGTCCACCACCAGGTCCGCGAACTGCGGCTGCGTCACCGCGTCCAACAGGCCCAGCGCCCAGCCGTCGCTCGTCTTCCCGGTCAGCTTCAGGGCCCCGAGGATGGTGGAGCTCTGCGGCGTCGCCTTCACCTCGCCGTAGTCCTCGGGGTCGCGCTCCGGCGCCCGGCCGATGCGCCGGCTGTAGAAGAGAGTGTCGTAGCCCCAGTCCGGGAGCAGCAGCGAGAAGCGGAACTGGTCGCCGCCCTCGAGGAAGAACGGCCGCTTCTCGGCGAGGTAGGTCTCGTAGGCCGTCAGGTTCAGCTCGCTCGGGTCGCTCTCGATCTGGCCGAAGTCGGGGTTGACGGTGACGTCCAGCGTGAACGCCGAGCCCAGCCCCACCCGGCCGTCGAGCCCCAGGTTCCACAGCGGCCCCCACCCGCTTCCCTCGCCCTTCACCCCCACCCCGGCGTAGGGGAACAGCTCCAGGCGCCACGGCGCGGGCAGGTCGCGGACCTCCAGCAGCCCGAAGCGCTGGGGCAGGTAGACCTCCGAGCGCGGCATCGGGCTGAACACCGCGGTCTCGGCGCGCCGCTGCAGGGTCCGCATCACCTGGACGCCCCAGGACTGCGCCCCGTCCGGCCAGCGCAGCTGCCCCAGGGGGATGCCGATCTCCGCGCGCCAGCCGCCCTCGAAGCGCGCCGTCCGCGCCTCCCAGACCGCGTCCCAGTTGGAGTCCTCGACGTTGTCGCTGCCGATGCGCGCGTCGACGCGCACTCCCGCCGGGTTGACCTTGAAGCGGTAGGCGCTGCGCTTGTCGCCGCTGGTGTCGAGCAGCACGTCGACCCAGTCCGAGGAGCTGGCCTGGTCGCGGCGGGTCAGCATCGCCTTGATCTCCTCCGGCTTGGAGTCGAAGGCCTCGACCAGGACGAACAGCGTGCGGCCGTCGGTGGCGATCTTGAAGCGGGTGCGCTCCGAGGCGGGCCGACCCTCGTCCGGGTCGACCTGCACGAACCCTTCCGACCAACCCGCGACCTGCCAGCCGGGATCGCCGGCCTCGCCGTCCACGCGGATCGCCCCGGGCTCGACCCGCTCGGCCCGGACCTGGACGGCGGGGCGAGCGGGACGGTCGGCCGGCGGCTCGGGCTGCGCCCCCGAAGCCCGCCGGGCAGGAGCCACGGCGGCCAGCACCACCAACAGGCTGTGGAGGCGTGCCAGTCGCCGGCCGGCTGGGATCACATCGGCTCCAGGTCCCCCGAGGGTGACCGACGATAACCGGGATGGCGCGTCGACCGCGAGCGGGCACCCCGCGCCTCCCCCGTCGGCGTCGCAGTTTCGCGCGGCCCGCCGCTTTGGTCCGGCTACCTTTGCCTCCCCTCGCCTGCTAGCATCCTCGGGTTCTTCCGGCGGCCCTTCCGGCCGCCCCTGCGAGGCATCCCGGGCCGATGAACCACGAGCGTCGAGACCGCATCCTCGAGGCGCTCTTCCAGATCCGCCCCGGGGAGCTCAAGCTCACCTCGCTGCTGTTCCTGCAGAACCTGCTGGTGGTCGGCGCCTTCATCGTCGGCCGCTCGGTCCGCGACGCCCTCTTCCTGGCCCACGGCGCCAAGGACGCGCTGCCCTGGATGTACGTGATGTCCGCGGGCGCGGTGGCCTTCGTCGGCATCTTCTACTCCCGCGCCGCCGACCGGATCCGCCGCGACCACCTGGCCGCCGCCGTCGCCCTGGGCTCGGCCGCGCTGCTCGCCGTGGTGCGCCTGCTGACGATGACCTCCGGGGAGTGGGTCTACAGCGCCCTCTACGTCCTGGTGGAGGTCTACGGCGGCCTCACCATCATCCAGTTCTGGACCCTGGCCAACGACCTGTTCAACTCCCGCGACGCCAAGCGCCTGTTCGGCTCCATCGGCGCGGGCGGGACGCTGGCCAACATCGTGCTCGGCGTCCTGGTGGGCATCCTCGCCAAGCGCGTGGGCGCCGAGAACCTGATCTTCCTGTGCATGGCCCTGCTCGGCGGGGTCAGCGTCGTCGCCCTGCGCCTGGGCAAGCGCATGCCGCTGCGCGCCGCCGCCATCACCCGGCCCTCGGCCCGCTCCGCCAACAAGCCCAGCCCGGTGCGCGCGCTCTCGTCGATGCACCTCAAGCTCATCGCCGGCCTGTCGGCGCTGACCTTCCTCTCCACCACCCTCATCGACTTCCAGTTCAAGACCATCGCCGCGGCCAGCTACCCCAAGGACGCCCTGGCCGCCTTCTTCGGCAACTTTTACGCGGTCACCGGCGGGCTCGCGCTGCTGATGCAGTTCTTCGGCACCTCGCGGATCCTCGGCCGCTTCGGGGTCATCGCCGCCCTGGCCATCCTCCCCTTCTTCCTCGGCTTCGGCTCGGTGGGCATGCTCGTCTACCCGATGCTGGCGATGGCCACCTTCACCAAGGGCAGCGAGTTCGTCTTCCGCTACACCATCAACGACGCCACCACCCAGCTGCTGTACCTGCCCATCTCCGCCGCGGCGCGGGCCGGCGCCAAGGGCTTCATCGACGGGGTCGTCAAGCCGGCGGCCATCGCCGGCTCGGGCCTGATGCTCTTGGCCTACAAGGCCAGCTCCTTCCGCGAGTCGGTGATCCCGGTCTCCGTCGCCAGCGCCGCGGCCTGCCTGGGCTGGGGGGTCATCGTCTTCCGGCTGCGCGGCGAGTACGTCAAGACGCTGCAGGACACGCTGCGCCGGCGCCGGCTGGACCTCGAGTCCGCCCGCCACCGCATCAGCGACGGGGCCACCACCCGGGTGCTGCTCAAGGCGCTGGAGTCCGAGGACCCGCGCGAGGCGCTCAACGCCCTCGAGCTGCTCCCGCACACCACCGTCGGCAACGTCGACGAGCCGGTGGCCAAGCTGCTGCACTCGCCCTCCGCCGAGGTGCGCATCGCCGCGGTCCACCACCTGGGCAAGAGCGCCTCGCTGGCCTACGGCAACGCCGCCTTCAAGCTCTTCGAGGACCCCGAGCCCAGCGTGCGCGCCGCGGCCATCGAGGCCTTCTGCTCCATCGGCCGCGACAAGGCGGTCAAGAGCGTCAAGGAGTTCCTGGCCGACCCCGCCCCGCAGGTCCGCGCCGCGGCCATCGGCAGCATGATCCGCTACGGCGGCCTGGACGGCGTGCTCAGCGCCGCCGAGGCCCTCAAGGCCCTCATCTCCGACCCCAACCCGGACATGCGCGAGCACGCCGCCAAGGTGCTGGGCGCCATCGGGGTCAAGAACTTCTACCAGCCGGTGCTGGAGCTGATGAACGCGCCGGAGATCAAGGTGCGCCGCGCCGCCATCGCCGCCGCCGGGCACCTCAAGAGCCCCGAGCTGGTCACCACCCTCATCTACAAGCTGGCCAAGGAGGAGACCGCCTCCGACGCCGCCGACGCGCTGGCCTCCTACGGCCCCGGCATCGAGCCCACCCTGGAGCGCGTGCTCGACAACCCGCTCGAGGACGCCGGCGTGCGCCGGCAGGTGCCGCGCGTGCTCGGGGCGCTGGGGACCGCCCACGCCGTCTCGGCGCTGACCAACCACCTGACCGACGCCGACGAGACGGTGCGCCGCAGCCTCTTCAAGGCCCTGCGCCGGGCGCTGCGCCGCCGGCGCGGCCTGACCGTCGACAAGAAGGCCATCATCCGCGCCGTGGACCACGAGCTGGAGCGCGCCTACCACGCGCTGGCCTGCGGCGAGGCGCTCGGGCTGAGCGGGCCGCCCTCGTCGAGGACCCCGCGCGAGGGCGTCCCGGCCGCCGAGGCGCTGCTGGCGAGCGCGCTGCAGGAGAAGGTCGACGCCGGCGTGCAGCGCATCTTCACGCTCCTGGGCATCCTCTACCCCGAGGCCGAGTTCGAGCTCATCTACGCCACCTTCCACGAGGCCTCCGCCGCCGACGCCGCGCGCCGCCGGGCCAACGTGGTCGAGCTGCTCGACAACGTGCTCGAGCGCTCCCTGCGCAAGCGGCTGTTCCCGCTCATCGAGGACCTGACCCGCGAGTCGCGGCTGCGCGCCGCGGCCGAGGACTTCCCGCAGTCGACGACCGACCCGGTGCTGCGGCTGCGCGACCTGCTCTCCGACGACAGCGCCTGGGTGCGCTCCTGCGCGCTGTACCTGGCGGGGGTGAAGTACGACCCGTCGCTGAGGAAGCCGATGCACGACAACCTGGATCACCCGTCGCCGGTGGTGCGCGAGGCGTGCCTGGCGTCGCTGGAGAAGCAGGTGCCGGTCAAGGACATGCTGCGCGAGGTGGAGCGGCGGCTGAAGGACGAGTCCCGGGCGGTCCGCGAGCGGGCGAAGCGGATGCTCGAGACGGCCCAGCAGGCGCCTTCGGGCGAGGCGAGAGGCGCATGATCACCACGGTCGAGAAGGTGCTCTTCCTCAAGTCGGTGGATCTGTTCTCGCAGATCCCCGGCGAGGACCTGGCGCAGATCGCGCTGATCACCAACGAGGAGGGCCGCGACACCGGCGAGGACGTGGTGATCGAGGGCGAGGTGGGCGACGCGCTCTACGTGGTGCTCGACGGGCGGGTGAAGGTGCACCGCAAGGAGAAGGTCATCGCCGAGCTGGGCATGCGCGAGTGCTTCGGCGAGATGGCCCTGCTCGACGCCGAGCCGCGCTCGGCGACGGTGACCGCGCTCACCGACGTCACCCTGCTCAAGATCTCGCGGGAGGACTTCCAGGAGATCATGGCCGACAAGCACGCCATCTCCCTGGGCGTCATCAAGGTGCTCACGCGGCGCCTGCGCGACGCCATCGGCAAGTGAGACGCGTTCCGCTATAGTTTTCAGCCACTTGTAGAACCGTTACGCCTCACGCGGGAGCCCGACGGGTGAATTGTCGCAACTGTGGCCAGACGCTGGACGAGGCCAGCCGCTTCTGCAAGTTCTGCGGAGGGAGCGTCCCCCCCGACCCCGACGAGGCGGCGGCCCCCATCAAGCTGGGCGACCTGCTCGAGAACAAGTGGAGGATCGAGAAGAAGATCGGCCAGGGCGGCATGGGCTCGGTCTACTTCGCGCAGGACCTCTCGCTCGACCGGCGGGTGGCCATCAAGATCCTCGCGCCCGACCTGTGCAACGACCACGAGTTCGTCGCCCGCTTCGAGCGCGAGGCCAAGGGCACCGCCAACCTCGAGCACCCGAACGTCGTGCTGGTGTACGCGGTCGGCCAGCACTTCGGGCGCCCCTTCATCGTGATGAAGCACCTCGAGGGGCAGAGCCTGGCCCGCCACCTCAAGCAGGCCAAGACCGGCCTGCCGCGCGAGCAGGTCGTCCCGGTGTTCGCGCAGCTGCTCGCCGGGCTCGGCTTCATCCACTCCAAGGGCTACGTCCACCGCGACATCAAGAGCGGCAACATCTTCCTGGGCCCGGACGGCAAGACCACCATCCTCGACTTCGGCATCCTCAAGGACGCCAAGAGCACCCAGGGCCTGACCCGCGTCGGCGTGGTGATGGGCACCCCGCACTACCTGGCCCCCGAGCAGGCGCTGGGCAAGACGATCGACCACCGCGCCGACCTGTACGCGGTGGGCGTGCTGCTCTACGAGTGCCTGACCGGCAAGCCGCCCTTCGAGGCCGACAACGCCCGGCGCATCATCGAGATGCACCTGCGCAAGGCGGCGCCCGACCCGTGCGACCTCGTCCCCGACCTGCCGCCGGCGGTCGGCGACGTGGTGCGCCAGGCGCTGGCCAAGAAGCCCGAGGAGCGCTTCCAGTCGGCCGACGAGTTCGCGCAGGCGCTCAAGGAAGCCTTCGCGCCGCCGCAGACGACCGCCGTCCTCGAACAGGCCGAAGAAGAAGAAGAAGAGGAACAGTACGAGGAGGAAGAGGAGCAGCAGGAGCAGGAGCAGGAAGAAGAGCAGCTCGAGGAGGAGCCGGCAGAGGAGCCCGAGCCCGCGCAGGCGGCGGTGCCCACCCGGCCCACCGCCCCGGCCTACAAGAAGCCGTCGGCGACGGTCGAGACGCCTGCGGCGCCCGCGGCGGAGCCGGCCAAGAAGAGCGGCGGCGGCGGTTTCCTCTCCGCCGTGCTCATCCTCGGCATCCTGGGCGGCCTGGGCTACGGCGGCTACTGGTACGTGAAGAAGGAAGCCGCCCGGGCCGAGAAGGCGGACCAGAACAAGCCCGACCTGGGCCTGCAGCCGATGGGACCCGGTCCCGGACCGGGGCCAGGCACCGGCCCGGCCAACCCGGTCAAGCCCGAGGGGCCCAAGAAGGTCGCGCCGGAGACGAACGAGGAGAAGGCCAAGAAGCTGATGGCCGAGGGCCTCGACTACGCCAAGAACAAGAACTACGACTTCGCGCTGCAGCGCTACATCCTGGCGGAGGAGCTGGACCCGAAGAGCTCGACGCTGCAGTACTACAAGGCGCTCTCCCACTTCGCGCTCAAGGAGTACAAGGACGCGAACCGCTCCTTCGGCCGGGTGCTGGAGAATGAGCCGGACCACCCCGACGCCCGCATGTTCCTGGTGCGCGGCTACGCGGCGCAGAAGCTCTGGGACGAGGCGCTGGGCGAGCTCAAGGCGCTCTCCGACCGCGGCTACCGCGAGCTGGACGTGCTCGAGTCCGACGAGATGCTCGACGAGCTGCGCAAGCAGCCGGGCTGGGCCGACGTGAGGCGGATGATGTCCGGCGGCGGGAGCGCCGCCTCGCCCAAGACCCCGAAGGCGCCCAAGGGCCCCCGGCCCACGCCGACCGCTGAGACGCCGGGCTCCGACGCGTTGGTGATGGGCATGACCGGCGAGCTGAAGGTCCTCGTCTCCCCTGCCGACGCCCCGCCGGCCTCGGTCACCGTGGACGGCCGGCCCCGCGGCCAGGCGCCGCTGACGCTGGAGCTGAGCCAGGGCCCGCACACCGTCGTCATCGAGAAGCGCGGGTTCAAGAAGCTCAAGCAGGAAGTGAAGGTCCCGATGCAGGGATCGTTCACGCTCGACGCCAAGATGCAGCCGGAGTGAAGCGACACCCCGAGCTCGTCGAGGGGCCAGAGTTCAGTCTCCGAGACCTCACCCCGGGTTCGGCGTCTTGCCCGCGTACAGCTCCTCGACCATCCCGCGCAGGTCCAGCACCTTGGCCTCGCAGGGATGCCCTTCCAGCCACCACGCCCTCGGCGTCGCCCCGCCCACGTACACGAAGCCCGAGCGCGTGCCGTAGCCCATCACGTCCGCGTGGACGCAGCTGCCGCCGAGCGGATCGCCCTCCGGCCCGTGCAGGGTCAAGAGCTCCTTGAAGGGCACCAGCTCCGGCGGCTTCTTCGCGAGCTTCTCCTCGAACAGCCGGCGCAGCCGCTCGGTCCGCCCGCGGTCGTCGCCGCCGAGCGAGCGCTCGGTGATGACGTGCAGCCCCATCTCCAGGGTCTGCTGGCGCACCTTGGATCCGTCGCACCAGGTGACGAAGGCCTTGGCCCCGTCGGAGTACAGGAGGTGGAAGGGGTTGTAGCGGTGCGGGTCCAGCGTTCCGAGCCGCTCGTGCAGCGCGGCCGCGTCCGGGGACTTGAGCGCCTCGGTGACCAGCGCCCCGCGCGACTTGCGGGTCTTGTCCGGCGGCTGGCCGGCGCGGTTGGTGATGCCCACGAACAGCCCGCGCTCGTTGAGCCCCAGCCAGGTCCCGCCGGCGACGACGTCCCTGGGCATCAGCGCGCGCGGCTCGCCGGCGACGACCGCAGGAGGCGCCGAGGCGCGGGCCAGCATCTCGTCGCGGTTGGCGGCGACCACCAGCGGCGAGCCCGGGAAGATCCGGTGGGCCAACAGGAGCGTGCACATGATCGCCTCCTAATGGTCAGTCGAAGATCTTGCCCGGGTTGAGGATCCCCTGGGGGTCGAACACCTTCTTCAGCTTCCTCTGCAGCTCGATGAGCGCCGCCGACTGCTCCAGGGGCAGGAACTCCTTCTTGGCGATGCCCACGCCGTGCTCGCCGGTGATGGTCCCGCCCATGGCGATGCACTCGCGCAGCATCTTGCCCACCGCCTCGTCCACCCGCTTCCGCTCGGACTCGGTCTGGTAGAGGAAGTTGGCGTGCAGGTTGCCGTCGCCGGCGTGGCCGTAGGTGGCCACCAGCACGTCGTGCTCCCGTCCCAGCTGGTGGATGCGCTCGATCATCGCGGGGATCTTCGAGCGCGGCACGGCGATGTCGTCGCTGACCTTGAGCGGCTTGATCTGCCGCAGCGCGGTGGAGACCTGACGGCGCGCCGACCAGAGGTCGCGGCGCTGCGCCTCGTTCTGGGCGACCAGCGTCTCCTTGACCCCGAAGCCCTCGCTGATCTCCGCGGCGCGGCCCATCTCCTCGAAGAGCGGCTCCTGCGCGTCGCCGTCCACCTCGAAGATGACCGCCGCCTTGGTCCCGCCCGGGAAGTGGAAGCCCTTGCCGTCCACCGCCTTCACGCTCATCTCGTCCATCAACTCCAGCGTGCGCGGCAGGATGCCCGCGGCGAGCACCGCGGTGATGGCCTTGGCGGCGCCGTCCAGCGTCTCGAAGGTGATGAGCGCGGTGACCACCTCGCGCGGCAGCGGGATGAGCTGCAGGGTGATCTCGGTGATGATCCCCAGCGTCCCCTCGGAGCCCACGATCAGCGAGGTCAGGTCGTAGCCCGCCACGCCCTTGATGGTCCGCTTGCCCATGCGGATGAGCTCGCCGCTGGGCAGCACCAGCTCCAGGCCCAGCACGTAGTCGCGGGTCACGCCGTACTTGAGCGCCCGCGGCCCGCCGGCGTTCTCGGCCACGTTCCCGCCGAGCGTGCACATGTCGAGGCTGTTGGGGTCCGGCGGGTAGAACAGGCCCTTCTCCTCCACCGCCTTCATCAAGGTCTCGGTCACGACGCCCGGCTCGACCACGCACACCAGGTCCTCGACCGCGATCTCCTTGATCTTCGCCATCCGCTCGGTGGAGAGCGCCACGCCGCCGTGGATGGGAACCGAGCCGCCGCTCTTGCCGGTGCGCGCGGCGCAGGGCGTGACCGGGACGTGGTGGGCCGAGCACAGGCGCATGACGGCCTGCACGTCCTCGGTGGACTCGGCGAAGGCGACCACGTCGGGCGCGAACAGCCCGGTGTCGGACTCGTCCTTGGAGTAGTCCTCCAGGCGGTCGGCGTCGCGCAGGAGCTTCTTCTCGCCCAGCGCCTTCGCCAGCTCGCTCAAGAACGCAGTCTTCTCGGATGGATTCACGGGGACACCCTCGCTTTGGGATGCTCGAGCCGGCGGGAAGCTACACGGCCTGCCCCGCCAGGGCTACTGATCGCCGAACATCTCGACGATGCTGCCCTGCATGGCCGGCGGCGCCTCGGTGGCCAGGAAGCGCACCACCACGGCCACGTCCTCGGGCTGCATCGCGGGCGGGAAGCCGGACTTGGCCAGCATCTCCGTGTCCACCGAGCCGGGAGAGACGCCCAGCGCGAGCACGCCGGTCCCCTTCAGCTCCTCGGCCAGGCTCTTGAGCAAGCCGTTGAGCGCCCACTTGCTGGCGTTGTAGGCGGAGGCGCGCGGCGTCCCCAGCGTCGAGCTGATCGACGAGACGAAGACGATGCGGCCCCGCTTCCGGGGCAGCATCCGCCGCACGGCCTCGCGGGCGAACAGGAACGGCCCGCGCAGGTTGACGTCCAGCGTGCGATCGAAGGCCTCGGTGGAGAGCTCGGCGACGCGGCCCAGCTCGAGGATCGCCGCGTCGTTGACCAGCACCGACACCGGGCCCAGCTCGCGCTCCACCTTCTCGAAGACGGCCGCCGCCAGCGCCTCGTCGGCCACGTCCCCGGCGATCGCCAGCGCCCGGCCTCCGCCGCTCTGGATCTCCCCGACGGCGGCTTGCAGCCCTTCCAGGCCCCGCGCGACGAGCGCGACCTGGGCGCCCTCGGCCGCCAGCGCGAGCGCGCAGGCCCGGCCGATGCCCCGGGAGGCCCCGGTGACGACGACGGTCTGGCCGCTCAGGCGCCCCAAGTGGCCGACCTCCTAGCTCCGGGCGCGGATGGCCGAGAGGAAGCGCTCGCGCAGCTCCGCGTGGTCGGCGAAGTCGCCGCCCCACGCCTCGGCGATGGCCCTCGAGCCCGCCCGGCGGCCGCCGCGCAGCGCCAGGCACGCCTGGTTCGCCTCGAGCACCACCCCGACTCCGCGCGCCCCGACGATCTCCATCAGCGTGTCGCAGACCGAGCGGGCCAGGTCCTCCTGCAGGACCAGCCGGTGCCCCAGGCAGTCGAGCAGCTGCACCATCTGCCCGAAGCCGACGACGTCCTTGCCGGGCAGGTAGGCCACGTGCGCGGTGCCGCCGTAGGGCAAGAGGTGGTGCGGGCAGGCGCTCTGGTAGTCGAGCCCGGTCAGGGCCACCATCTCGCGGCCCTTGCCCTTGGGCGCCGGCATCCGCTCGGCGAGGATCTCGCGAGGGTCGGTCATGTAGCCGTCGATGAACTCCTCGGCCCAGGCCCGCGCCACCAGCTCCGGCGTCATCGCCAGCCCCTCGTGCTCCTGCGGGTCGAGCCCGGCGGCGACCAGGAAGTCCCGCACCGCCTGCTGCATGGCGTCGAAGCGCGGCGCACGGGCCAGCGGGTGCGCGGCGGGCTTGGACCGGGCCTTCGACGAGGTCTTGCGCTTGGGCATGGGGCGTTCCCTTCGAGTCGCTCTTCGCGTCAGCTTCGCCGGTAGGCCACGCAGTAGGAAGGATTCTCCCAGAGCCGCACCTCGTGCAGCCCCGGCAGCTTGCCGTCCAGCTTCTCCCAGGCCCAGCGAACGACGTTCTCCGCGGTCGGGTTCTCGATGAAGTCGTTGAGGGTCTGGTGGTCCAGCACCCCGACGACGTGCTGCCCCACCGTACGCCGGATGTCCTCGAAATCCATCAGGATTCCGGTCCGGGCGTCGGGCTGGCCGCGGATAATCACCCGCAGCTTGTAGTTGTGGCCGTGCATGCGCACGCAGGGGCCCTCGTAGAGCGGCAGCCGGTGCGCGGCGGGGAATTCGAAGTCGACCTCGAGGTCCATCTCCATGGGCGTCCTCCCGTCGCAGGTGGTAACCGGCCGGCGCTCGCGCTTCAATCCTCAGCTGAGGATCTGCAGCGCCTCTTCGCACAGCTCGCGCAGCCCGCCGGGGAGCACCTGCAGGCCCGAGTCGAGCTGGTAGCGCAGCAGGTCGCCGGCGAAGGCGCCCGCGGTCGGGTAGCGGTTCTTCGGGTTGCGGGCGAGCGCCTTCTCGAAGATGGCCTTCAGGGCATCGGAGACGCCGTCGGGCAGGTGGTAGCGGCTGTTGGCGATCTTGACCAGGATCTCGTCGGGGTCGGGCCCGTCGAACGGCTTGTGCCCCAGGAGCAGCTCGTACATCACCACGCCGACGCTGAAGAGGTCCGACTGCGGGTTGAGCGGCTTGCCCCCGACCTGCTCCGGCGAGAGGTAGTGCAGCTTGCCGGCGGCCATCCCCTCCGGCAGGCCCCCGCCCAGCGCGGTGCTGGAGACCACGCCGAAGTCGCCCAGCTTGGGCCGGCTCTCGACCAGGCTGATGAAGACGTTGGCGGGGTTGATGTCGCCGTGCACCAGCCCCAGCGAGGTGCCGCGCACGCCCTGCGCCTGGTGGACGTAGGAGAGCGCCTCGAGCAGCTGGATGCCAATCTGCAGCGCGACCGACGAGGGGAAGCTCCGCTCCTGCCAGCGCAGCGCGCTCGAGAGCGACTCGAGGTCGCCCCCGGGGCAGTACTCCATGGCGAAGTAGAAGCTCTCCGCGTACTTGCCCACCTCGAAGAGGTTGACCAGGCTCGGGTGCCGCAGGAGCCCCATCACGTCGCCTTCGGTGGCGAACAGCTCCGAGGCGTCGACGTCCCCGTCGGCGAGCTTGGGCTTCATGAACTTGAGCGCGACGGGGAGCAGGTTGCCCCGCTCGTCGACCGCCTCGGCCAGGAAGACCACCGCCATGCCGCCCTCGCCCAGGCGGCGGACGATGCGGTACGACCCGAACCGCCGCGAGGGGATCTGCTGGGGGTGGGCGGAGGGCTGGGGCATCCGGGGCTGGGTGGCGGCGCACCAGCCACGCCCGCCGCCGGGGGCTAGAGGCTCCGGCTCGCCTAGTACTTCACCGGGTTGGTGTCGACCATGTACTGCTGGGTGAAGGTCTTCTGGACCTGCTTACCCTTGATGAAGGGGTACGGGATGATGCGGGTCCAGGTGATGCGCACGGTGAGCTTCTTGGTCACGTCGTTGTTGTCGATGAAGATGTTCTCGGGCTCGAGGACGAAGAGGCCCTTGCCGTCCTTGCCGTACTCCTCCTTGATCCTCGCGGCGATCGCGGCCCGGACCTTTTCCTCGTCGTAGTTGCGCCAGTTCGAGTTGCCGACGTCCTGGAGCAGCGACTTGACGTTCCACTGCTCCGAGTACGGAGGGATGTACATGACGCCGAAGTAGACCCCCGTGAGCGCGATCGACAGCCAGACGAAATTGAGCAGCTTGGTTTCGCCGAGCTCTGCACGGGAAACGTGGGGGCGGCGCATCAAGTATTCCTCCGAGGAGCGGGTCTGCGGCTCGCGAGCCGGTCAGGGGTCCTGAAGCAGTATCACGTAGGGGGTCATCGGCCTAGGCCCGCACCCGTCGACCTCGTCCCGGTAGTTCGCGACGGGGACCACCTCGTAGGAGTCGCTGCCGAGCTTCAACGTTCCGGCCTTGCCCGCCTCCAGCGCGAGGTCCGCCTCGCCGCCGAGGACGCGGAAGAGCCGGTGCAGCCGCTTGCCGCAGTCGGCCACGTTGCAGGCGAAGACGTCGTTCTCGACCTGGACGGTGAACGGGGCGGTCTGCCCCGCCTCCAGCGCCGGCCCGTCGTAGCCGTTGTCCGCCAGCAGGGCCAGCTTGCCGGCCCGCCGGATCGACACGCCTCGCGCCATCTTGCGGGTGCCCGACAGGTAATCGACGATGGTGACCTCGACCTCGTCGCCCTGGAGCAGCGCCAGCGCCCGCTTGCCGGGCAGCGTGTAGTAGAGGGTCGCGGTGTAGTCCAGGCCGTTCTCGAGGCGCGTCAGCGCCAGGTTGGTCGTCCCGCTCGTGTAGCGCGCGTTGTCGACGGTGCCCGTGCCCTTGTAGATCTTGGCGCCGTTCGCGCCATCGGTGACCTTGAAGAACCCCACGTTGCCCGGCTGGCCCACCTCCACCGTCCAGTCGCCTCCCAGGGCCGGCACCACGTTGGGCAGGCAGGTCGAAGAGCACTCGCCGCCCAGGCACATCTGGTCCGACGGGCAGTCCTGCGGGCCGCGGCAGCCGGGCGGCGCGTCGGTCTGGATGACCACCGGCTCGCTCGAGGGGATCTCGAAGTTGTGGCTGACGCAGGTCAGGCCCTCGGTGGGCATGATCGCCTCGAAGCGCTGGCCCTGGTCCGGCGCCCCCGGGACGCTGGAGGCCCAGCACAACCGCAGCCGGTAGCGGCCGGGCTGGGCAGCCAGCCGGTCGCCCAGGCACGGCTTGACCTCGCCGCTGTAGCAGTTGACGTGGTCGTCGGGGCGGTACTCGCCCTGCCAGACCCGCTCGGCGGTCCCCTTGGGCTCGATGCGCCGGACCCAGGTGGCGGTGGCCGGGCACTCGCAGGGGTCGCAGGCGACGGAGCACTCCTGGCAGTCGCAGGTGGCGAACTCCGCCATCGGCTTCCAGGCGGCGGCGCCCTCGTCGTGCTGCACGGTCAGGCCCAGCTGCTCGAAGTCGTCGGCCACGAAGATGGGCCAGGCGAGGTTGTTGACGACGCGCAGCGTCACCGGCGCGGCGGGGTGGTCCACGCAGGAGGAGCACGCCGGCAGGGGCGCCGCGGCCAACAGCACGGCCAGCGGCGCAGTCAGGATCGGGGAGAAGGGGGCGCGCACGGTGGAGACTCTAACCGCGAGGCCGAAACCGTGGCAAACGCGCCCCGGCCCCGCGGCGCCCCGCGGCGCCCCCCGGCGCCCTCCCCGACGCGCCTCGACGCGCCCCGTCGCGCCCGGCCCGGCCCGCGTGCTAGCCTGCCGCATCGTGTTTCCGCGACGCGCCACCCTGTTCGTCCTGCCCGCCCTCCTCGCCCTGGCGTCCTGCGACCACGCCTCGGGCCCCATCGTCGGCGGAGAGGTGCAGCCCACGGTCGCCCCGCCCAAGCTGGCGCCGGTGGCCATCGCCCCGCCCCAGGTGGACCAGTCGATCGTCTCGCGGGTCGTCCTGCGCGACCCGACCTCGCTCGCCGCGACCCAGGTCGACGAGTACAAGCAGGCCGACGGCGTGGTCGACATCCTGTGGATCGTCGACACCACCGGGTCGATGGCCAACCAGCGCACCTCGCTCGCCGACAACTTCGACCACTTCATCGACACCCTGGTGCAGCTGCGCACCTCCTTCCGCATCGGCGTGACCAGCACCGACATGTCCAGCGAGGGCGAGCGCGGCGTGCTGCGCGCCGAGCCGCCGTACGACGTCAAGATCATCGACAACGACACGCCCAACCCGCGCGAGGTCTTCCGCGCCAACACCACCTTCCCCGACTCGCGCAAGCGGTGGCAGCAGAGCCTCAACGCCATGGTCGCGGCGCTGGACCCCAAGCTGAACAAGAACCCGGGCTTCTTGCGGCCGGGAGCGGCGCTGGCGGTCATCGTCGTCTCCGACGGCGAGGACCAGTGCTTCGGCGGCACGGCCTACTTCTCGCGCTGGCTGCGCGGCGTGAAGGGGGCGGGCTACGAGACGCTCATCAGCTTCTCGGCCATCGCCGGCACCCTGCCCGACGGCTGCTACCCGCCCGGCGAGGAGAGCTACTTCGGCTCCAAGGCCGACCCCGCCTTCCGCCTCTCGGACATGACCCGGCGCACCGGCGGCGTCTTCGCCAGCATCTGCGACCCCTCCTTCGAGGACTCGCTCGTCCGCATCGCCCAGGCGCTCAACACCCTCAAGCGCATCTTCCCGCTCACCCTCAAGCCCGACCCGGCGACCCTCTACGTCACGGTCGACTCGAGCTACGTGCCGCAGCACCCGGTCAACGGCTGGGAGTACCGCGCGGACACCAACAGCATCGCCTTCGCCGGCGACTACGTCCCCCCGCCCGGCTCGTTCATCCAGATCTTCTACGCCATCGCGGAGGGGCCATGAGCCGCGGCCTGCCCGCCCCGCTGTTGAGGTTGCCGCTGGCGCTGGCGGCGCTGCTGCTCGCCGCGTCCGGCTGCGCGCGCACCCAGCTGGCGCCGGAGTGCCCGGAGCACTTCGCGCTGGAGGACGGCCGCTGCCTGTGCGCCGACGAGGGCGGCTGCCCGGTGGACCACGTCTGCGTCGAGGGCCTGTGCGAGTGCAACGGCGACTCGTGCTGCCCCGAGGGCTACGCCTTCGACCGCGCGATGCGCCAGTGCGTCTGCGGCGCCTCCGCCTGCTGCCCGGCCAGCTACGCCTGGGACGTCAAGCTCGCCAACTGCGCCTGCGCCGCCCAGGACTGCTGCCCCGAGGGCTTCGACTTCGACCCGGCCAGCCAGCGCTGCCGCTGCCAGAAGGACAGCTGCTGCCCGCGCGACTTCAGCTTCGACGAGGAGTCGCAGACCTGCCGCTGCTCGGGGGACTCCTGCTGCCCGCGGGACTTCGAATACGACCCGCAGCAGCGGCAGTGCATCTGCGCCAAGGACAGCTGCTGCCCCCAGAACTACGCCTACAAGTCGGCGATGCGCGCCTGCGTCTGCGTGGCCTCGGCGTGCTGCCCACCCGGGTTCGTGCGCGACGAGGCCAAGGACCGCTGCGTGTGCCGCGACGACGGCGCCTGCGCCGCGGACCTCCACTGCGACCAGGAGTCGGGCCGCTGCGTCTGCCACGACGACAAGCCCTGCCAGGCCGGCCAGTTCTGCAACTCCGCCGGCTTCTGCCAGTCGCTGACCGGCTGCACCTCCACCGCCGACTGCCCGGGGAGCATGTTCTGCGACACCACCGCCCTGGCCTGCAAGCCCAAGGGGCCGTGCACGCTCGACGAGCACTGCCCCTTCGGCGAGATCTGCCGCAAGACCGACGGGACCTGCGTCACCGGCTGCCGCCAGGACGAGGACTGCCCGCTCAAGCAGTCGTGCCAGAGCGGCTTCTGCAGCGACTTCTGCCTGGACAACCAGTTCTGCCCGCTGGGGCTGACCTGCCAGAAGTCCACCGGCGCGTGCGTGCCCCCCGCGGACCCCAACCACTGCGCGCACTGCGGCAGCTTCGGCGAGGACTGCGGGCCCAACGCGGTGTGCCTGACCTTCATCGCCGAGGGCCAGCTGGACACCTTCTGCGGGGTCCGCTGCACCAGCGACGACGACTGCCCCAGCGGCTACGACTGCGGCGGGGTCATCTACGACTGCACCCAGTCGAGCTACTGCCCGTCCGATTCGGACTGCAAGCAGTTCACGGTGGAGAACGAGCCGGAGCCGATGCGCCTGTGCGCGGACCCGATCACCGGCTGGCCGAAGGAGTACGACCGGTCGTGCGCGCCGCGCAGCGGCACCTGCCCGCCGCAGGACGGCTGAAGGCGCGGTCGGTTTCCCGCCGCGGCCCGGGCCGTGGTGGTGGTGGAGGATGCGCGGCCGCTACGCCGCGGGAGCCGCCTCCGGCCTCTCCAGCAGCTCGGCTCGCCGCGGCAGCCCCGCGACCGCGCCCAGCCGGGTCACCACCCGCGCCCCCACCCGGCAGCCGAAGGCCATCGCCTCGCGGACCTGCGCGTCGTCCAGGTCCTGGAACGCCGCGCCGCGCCGCAGGTGGCCGGCGAGCGACGCCAGCAGCCCGGCGTCGAAGCCGTCGCCCGCGCCGGTCTGGTCCACCACCTCGACCCGCGGCGCCTGGGCCTCCAGGATCCGCCCGGCGTGCAGCGCCACCGCCCCGCGCGCCCCCAGCGTGACGACCGGCAGCTTCACGCCCCTCTCGGCCAGCACGCGAAGCGCCCGGGCGGGGTCGGACTCGCCGGTGACGAACTCGATCTCGTCGTCGGCGAGCTTGAGGACGTCCAGCTGCGGCAGGAGCTCGGCGATGAGCGCGCGCAGCCGGGCAGGATCGTCCCAGAAGGAGCAGCGCAGGTTGGGGTCGCAGCTCGTCAGGCACCCCTGCTCTCGCGCCAGGCGCAGCAGGTCGCGCGCGGCCTGCGCCGCCGCGGGCATCACCAGCGAGTTGGCCACCAGGTGGACGCAGCGCGTGTCCGACAGGTCGAAGGCGCGCACGTCCGCGGACGAGAGCAGCAGCTCCGCCGAGGGCTTGCGGTAGTCGGTGAACGAGCGCTCGCCCTTCTCGTCCAGGGTGATGAAGACCAGCCCGGTGCGCGCCTCGTCCGTCAGCCGCATCGCGCGGACGTCCACGCCCTCGCCGGCCAGCGCGTCCTGGAGGAAGTGGCCGAACTCGTCGTCGCCGACGACGCCCAGGTAGGCCGCCCTGGCCTCCAGCCGGGCCAGCCCGATGGCGACGTTGGCCGGCGAGCCGCCCGGGCAGCGCGTCCAGCCGACCACGTCGCGCACGCGCTTGGCGCGGGAGTCGGGGAGGAAGTCGACCAGCGCCTCGCCCATGCACAGCACATCGAAGGTTCGGTTCGAGAGGGGCTTCACTGAGGTTCTGCTCCAGGTTCCAGAAGAGGATCGAGAGGTTGCTCCGACTGCACCTAGATCTCCACCCCCACCTGCCGCATGAACTCCAGGGTGCGCAGCTTGCGGCCCAGGTGGTGGGCGATGAAGCGGGACAAGAGCGTGCGGGCCTCGGCGCGCACGTGGGTGGCGGGGACGACCTCGGCGCCGCCCGGGGCGGGGCGCTGCAGCGCGGAGAGGACCCCGGACGCCGCGCTCGAGACGCGCACCCCCAGGCCGGTGGCGCAGCGCGGGCAGAGCAGGCCGCCGTGCTCGGGGTCGAAGAGCGCCTGCTGGGGGTCCTCCTCGCCGCAGCGGGCGCAGGCGTCCAGCTGGGGCATCAGCCCGCCGGCGGCCAGCGCCGCCAGCTCGAAGCGCATCAGCTGCAGGGGCCCGGCGCCTTCGCGGGCGAGCGCGCGCAGGAAGGCGTGCAGCAGCGCGAACAGGTCCGGCTGGGGCTCGCGTTCGCGGGCCAGCTCCCGGGTCAGCTCCGCGGCGTAGGCGGCGCGGGCCGTACGGGCGATGTCCTCGCGCAGCTCGCCGAAGCCGTCGACGAGCTCCGCGCCGTCCATCCGGCACAGGTCGCCGCGCGTCTCGCACAGCTGGGCCTTGAGCAGCGTGAAGGGCTCGAGCACCCCGGCGAAGCGCCGCTTGCTCTTGCGGGCCCCGCGCGCGAAGGCGGCCAGCCGGCCGCGCTCCTGGGTCATCAGGGTGATGACCCGGTCCGCCTCCCCGTAGTCGACGCCGGAGAGGACCAGCGCGGTGCAGGCGAAGCGCTCCATGGCCCTACCGCGTCAGCAGGAAGGCCGCCGCGCCGCCGGCCGCCAGGGCCGCGACGAGGACGGCCGCCAGAACCCGGCCCTTGCGCGAGCGCCGCGCCTCGTTCTCCTCCGGCGCCGGGCTGCCCTTCTGGGACTGCTCCTCGTAGCGCAGCACCGCCTCGTCCGCGGAGAGCCCGATGGCGTGCGCGTAGACCCGGATGTAGCCCAGCACGAAGACGCGCGCCGGCAGGCGGCTCAGGTCGTCGGCCTCGAGGGCCTTGAGGTTGCCGACGCCGATGCGCGTG
This sequence comes from Myxococcales bacterium, assembly GCA_036504155.1. Lineage (GTDB taxonomy): Bacteria > Myxococcota > Myxococcia > Myxococcales > UBA5297 > JACRCT01. The sequence continues at coordinate 28,929 of DASXVQ010000072.1, read as the reverse complement.
GTGTCGGAGACCTGCTGCAGCGAGAAGCCGCGCAGCTCGCGCTCGCGCAGCAGGTACTGGCCGAAGCTCTCGCCGGCGGAGGGGCCGGGGCCGGGGCCGGGGGCGCTGGCGGCAGCGGCGGCGGGGGGCGAGGACGGGTTCTTGGCGCCCTCGGGCTTGTCTGCGGAATCGCTCATTGCGCGAGCTGCTCGATCAGCCGGCGGCAGTCGTCGCCGACGGGCTGGTCCTTGCCCTTCTCCACGCACACCCCCAGCTCGCGCTTGGCGCCCTCGGTGTCGCCCGAGGTGAGCAGCGCGCGCCCGCAGCGGTAGCGGGCGTCGGGGACGTCCGGGCAGTGCTTGGAGTACAGGCAGAAGGCCTGCTGCGCCTTCTCGGCCTGCTTGGTCTCGCCGTAGATGATGCCCAGGTTGCGGTGCCCCAGGCAGAACTTGGGGTTGGGGACGAGCGCGCTCTTGATGTGGTCGATGGCCAGCTGCACCTCGCCCTTCTTGTAGTAGCACCAGCCCAGGTTGTTCTCGGCGATGTAGGGCGTCTTGTAGAGGATGTCGGAGAGCGCCTTCTCGTAGAGCGGCAGCGCGTCGTCGTAGCGCGCCTGGTCGAGGTAGACGTTGCCCAGGTTGACCATGGCCTCGCTGAACTTGGGGTTGATCGCCAAGGCGCGCTGGTAGTGCTCGATGGCCCTCTCCCTCTCGCCGTAGGACAGGTGGTAGAGGAACGCCAGGGCGTTGTGGGCCAGGTCCAGGTCGGGGTCGGTCGCGACCGCCTTCTGCTGCTCGATGAGCGCCATGCGGATGTCGTTGTTCTGCATCGCCTGCACGCCCATGTCGTAGTGCAGCAGCGCCTCTTCCTTCTTCTTGCTGTCCGGGGCCGGCTGGCAGGTGGCGCCGGTGAGCCCGCCGAGGGCGAGGAGCGCGAGGGCCAGGGTGGTCGGGGGCAGGCGGAGGGTCATGGGTTCCTTCGGTTTTCTCTAGAAGGCGGCCAGGAAGCGCGCCATGCGCACCGGCGGCGGGTCGACGCGCTCGGGGGCGTCGGCGCCCCGGGCCACGGCCTGCTGCGGCTCGGCCAGGAAGCAGGGCAGGGTCTTGACCAGCGCGTTCTGCTGGTCGGGAGTCAGGGCCTGGTAGTTCAGGTTCTCGAGCATGAAGCCCATGCTCTCGGCGAAGCCGATGGCGTCGCTCTCCACCTCGGCGTACTGGGCGGGGGTCACCCGCAGCCGCTCGGCGTCGAGGTAGACGACCGAGTCGTGCGTCTCGGTCAGGTGCAGGTAGACGAAGACGGTGATGGTGCCGGCGGCGTTGGCGACGCCGACGATGTAGCCCTGGACCTCTTGCGCGGGCTTCCCCGGCACCGCGATGTGCGGCTTGTTGAGCGAGGCGATGATGGACACCACCTGCTCGCGGGAGACCGGGACGTTCTTGATGCGGGGTTCGGGAGCGAACATGGCCGGCCCTAGCGCGCGCTGAGGGTGAACTCCTGGGTGGCGTCCGCGGTGTCGGCGGCGGTCTTCTGGAAGGTGATGAGCGCCTCGTCGATCATGACCTTGTCGCCGCCCGCCGCGCCCTCGCCGATGATGACCCGGTAGAAGTGCTCGGGCGAGAAGCTCTTGCGGTCCTGGCCCACCTGCTTCTTGGCCACGAAGGTCACCACGTTCTTGCCCGGCTGCAGGTGCTTGGTCAGCTCGGTGACGATCTGCTCTTCCTCGCTGCGCATCGTGCGGATGAACTTGGAGTTGATGAAGAGCTGGATGTCGAACTGCGAGGCGCCGACCTGGCCCTGCTCGGTGACCAGGAAGTAGTGCTTGGCGATCTGGGTGGGGGCCGGCTCGTCCTTGGCGGGCGGCGGCTTCTGCGCCTCGGCGCCCTCGACCTTGACCGCGTAGCCGGGGCAGTTGAGCAGCACGTTGCTCTTGGCGTCGAACTCCGCCGAGCATTTCTCGATCTTGGTGTTGGTCAGCCCGTCGACCTTGGTGCCGTTCAGGTAGACCGACCCGGCCATCGCCGGCAGGGGGGCCAAGAGCGCGATCAGCACCACGATCCGTCGCAGCGCGTCCATGAAAACCTCCGTGACGTCCACGGCTTGGACGATCCGGCCGAGGCGTCGAGGTATGCCCCGAGCGGCCCACCCAAGTCAAGCCAGAGGACTCGGTGGAGACGGCGCTCGGCGCCGGCCGATTCAGACGCCCCGGGCGTCGGCGGGCCAGATGACCTTGTGGATCTGCAGGTTCAGCCGGGCCTGCAGCCCCGACTCGAGCAGCCAGGCGACCAGGTCCCTGGGCTCCACCTGCCCGAAGACCGGCGAGAGCAGGATGGGCGCCCGGCCTTCCAGGGCGAAGCGCTTGCTGATGCCCACCGCCCAGTCGAAGTCGGCCCGGGAGGTGACCACGAACTTCACCTCGTCGCCCGGCCGAAGGCCGGCCAGGTTGAGGAACGTGCGATCCTCCGCGCCCGAGCCGGGCGTCTTGACGTCGACGATGCGGCGCACGCCGTCCGGCAGGGTCTCGAGCGGCGCCTGGCCGTGCGTCTCCACCGCGACTTCCCAGCCCGCCGACTGCAGGCGCCGGCAGAGGTCCTCGATGCCCTTCTGCAGCATCGGCTCGCCGCCGGTCAGGGTGACGAAGCGGGTGGCAAACCCCGAAAGCGACTCGAGAATCTGGTCGGCGGACCGCTCCTCGCCGCCCTGCCAGGCGTACGAGGAATCGCAGTAGCGGCAGCGCTGATCGCAGCCGGCGAAGCGCACGAATGCGCAAGGCCTGCCGGCGTGGGTGGTCTCGCCCTGGATGCTCTGGAAGATCTCGGTGACGCGCATGGTGGCGTGCACCGTGCCCACCGCCGCGGCGCCCGTCAAGGCTGGCGGGCCACGTCCGAGCGGGGCGACTCGATCTGCGCGAGGGAGGCGGGCAGGTGCCGGCGGAAGCGCGCCTGGTGGAGCTTCACCGTGCGCACATAGTTGCCGAACCAAGCCTCGGAGTCGCCTTCCTGCAGCGCCTGCTCGAGCCGGCCGGGCCCGCCGTTGTAGGCCATCAGCGCCAGGTCGAAGTTGCGGAAGCGCTTCTCCAGCCGGTTGAGGTAGCGCACGGCCAGCCGCACCTGCATCGCGGGGTCGCGGTAGATCTCCTGCGGGGTCAGCCGGACCGACTCGAGGCTGACGATGTGCTCGAGCGTGACCGGCATCAGCTGCATCAGGCCGCGGGCGCCGGCGACGGACACCGCGTCGCCGACGAAGGCGGACTCGGTCTCGATGAGGCCCAGCACCATCATCGGGTCGTAGTGGGCCTTCTTGGACTCGTCGAGGATGGCCTCGGCCACCCGGCGGCGCAGCGCCAGCCCCAGCTCGGGGGCGCGGTAGGCCAGGACCCGGTCGATCTCCATCAGGTCCGGCTCGGCCAGGGTGGGCTCAGCGGCGATGTCGGGCCCCGTCCGGCTCGAGGTGGCCAGGAAGCCCGCCAGGCCGATGGCGAGAGCCACCGAAGGCAGGGTCCTCGACAACCACCAAGATGCGCGTTCGCAGGCTCGCACCATGCAGTCCACCTCTTGACAGGGTTACTTGCGCCGGGCTTCGAGCGCCTCGATGCGCTCCGCTACCCGCCCTACCCGCTTCGCCAGCGCGCTGATCTCCTCCCGCTTCGGGACCTTCACCCGGGCCAACGCCTTGTTCACGCGCTCGTCCAGGCTCTTCTCCAACTCCTTGCGCTGCGACGCCAACCGCTCGCCGAACTCCGTGGCGTAGCGCCGGACGTCGTCCGGCTTCCAACCTGCCAGCTCGCCGGCCTTCAGCAACAGCCGTCCCGCTTCTTCCTCGGCTGCGTTCACCGCCACCAGCGCCTGCGACCACGCTTCGCGGAACCAATCGCCGGACTTGTGTTCCTCGACTGGCTTTTCGTCGTCGCCGACCATCGGCCCCCCTGGCCGTTGAAAGGCGGGCAAGATAGCCAAACGTCCCATCCCGCGCCAGCCCCTCCCGGGCGATTTCGGATTTTCGCCAGTGTTTGCGGGCCGTTGCCGTGCCCCGGAAATAGGCGAACGCCGGGGCCTCCAGCGGCGCGGAGGCTATCCCGGCGTTCAGGTGGGACGGTGCCCTACTGCTTCAACGCCGCCTTCTTGGAGTTGAGCAGCCGGTCGATCTTGCGGGAGAGCTTGTCGAGGTCGCGGGCCAGCTCGTCCACCTGGTCGCGGCTGGCGACGCCCGCGTACTGGATGGCGCGCGAGCGCAGGTCCTCGAAGCGGTGCGCGAGGTCGGCGCTGACGTGGCGCGCCTTGCCTTCCCACTGCTTGACGGTCTTCTTGTCGAAGATCTCGCCGGAGTTCAGGCGGTTGATGATCGTCGACATCTCCTTGCGCGACGCCTTCGAGCGGTCGAGCACCTCCTGGAACACCTTCTGCGCTTCCTCTTCCAGGGTCGTCAGGCGGGCCTGGGCCTGCTCGAGGCTGTCCTTGAAGCGATCGGCGATCTTCTGCTGGTGGTTGGCCGGCATGTCACTCACTCCCCTTGGCTTGGAACTCCCGCCGGATTGGCGGCGGGACTGTTGGTACGGTTGGTTTGGCTCGTCTCCCCAGGGCGGCTGCTGCGGCATTTCTATAACGCACTGCGGCATGAATGTCAAATCGTCAAGGTATTTCCAGTACTTGCGGCACGACACTGTGCGGCGCTCAACAGTTCGTGATCCTTGAGGAAAGCCATGCGAACAGCCGGATTACGGCTTGTCACGCAGCCGGTCAACCGGGCGGCCGGGCTTTTCTCCGCAATCGCTCAGAACTAAACTCCGCAATCGCTGCCTCCGACCCACGTAGGTCCCGGTGACACCACAGGAGGCAGCAATGCAGCTGGCAGGCGCGCTCACAGCCCCGTTCTCCCTCTTGGCCACCCTCTTCTCCGATCCCGCGGTGCCCGAGGAGCTCGCCCTGGCGCGCGCGGCCCGCGGCGGCGACCACCAGGCCTTCGCCGAGCTCGTCCGCCGAAGCCAGGGAGCGGTCTTCGGCCTGTGCTACCGGCTGCTGGGCGAGCGGGACGGGGCGACCGACGCCGCGCAGGAGGCGTTCGTGCGCGCCTACTCCGCCCTCGCCTCCTTCGATCCCTCGCTGCGCTTCGACACCTGGGTCCTGCGCATCGCCCGCAACCACTGCTACGACCTGCTGCGCCGCCGCCAGCCGATCGCCGAAGAAGAGGAAGCCGCGCTGACCGCCGACGCCTCCCCCACCGCCCTCGACCGGCTCGAGTCCGCCGAGGTGACCCGGAGGCTCGAGGGCGCCCTGGAGACGCTGCCGCCGCAGGACCGCGAGGTGCTCTCGCTCTATTACGTGCAGCACCGCAAGACCAAGGAGATCGCCCTGCTGCTCGGCGTGGCGCCCGGGACCATCATGGCCCGCCTCTTCCGCGCCCGCGAGAAGCTGCGCGTCCAGCTCAAGGAGGTCGAGTCATGAGCTGCTGCCCGGACCGCTTCGCCCTGTTCGTGGGCCTCGAGGAGAACGACCCGGCCATCCGCGCCCACGTCGAGTGCTGCGCCTGCTGCAAGGCCACCGCCGCCGCCGAGCGCGACCTGGACCTGGCCCTGGGCGCCGTCTGCGACCCGGCCCCGCCCGCCGAGCTGCTCTCCGGGGTGCTGGCCCGCGTGGACGAGTCCGCCTCGCTGGCCGCCCGCTCCCGCCGGCAGACCATCGCCATCCTGGGCTCCATGGTCGTCGCCTTCGTCGGCGGGCTCGCCGCCCTCGGCCCGGCCTGGCTCGTCCACGCCGTGCTCGACTCCCTCGGCACGCTCGGCTCGCTGCGGACCGTGGTGGGCGCGCTCGGCCGCTCCCTGGGCCCGCACCTCTCCGGTCTCGCCTTCCCTCTCCTCGCCGCCCAGCTGCTTGCCCTGCTTGCCGCCGCCCTGCTGTTCAACCGCCTCGTCGCCGCCCGCGTGAGGTCGTCACCATGAACGCCGTCGCACTCGCCGCTGTCCTGTTCACCACCCTCGCCGCCGCCGCGCCCGAACCCGCCGCGGCTCCGGTTCCCCCGGCCCCGCCGATCCCGCCCGCCGCTGCCGTGGCGCCCGCGCCGCCGGCCGCGCCCGTCGCGCCCGCAGCCCCGGCCCTGCCCGCCGAGGCCGCCCCCGGCTCCGAGCGCGCCAGGGTCCTCAAGGGCGAATGGCCCGCGAACGAGCCGCGCATGAGCCTGGACCTCGAGCGCGTGCGCGCCCGCGAGGCCATCAAGAAGCTCGCCGAGGCGGCGCACTGGGGCGTCTCCTTCAAGACCCGGGCGAACGGCAAGGTCGACGCCACCTTCAACGACGTCCCGGCGGACGAGGCCCTGGCCACCATCCTCAAGGACGAGGGCCTGGTCGCCACCCGCAAGGGCAACGTGATCACCGTCTCCGAGGCGGCCGAGGACGAGGACGTCGCGGACTCCGAGGCTCCGGCGGCGGCGGCCGACGACCCGAAGACGACGGTCCACCTCGAGCTGGGCAAGGCCGGAGACCGGACGCAGGTGGGCGGCGCGGTCACCGTGGCCGAGGGCGAGACGGTGCAGAGCGCGGTCGCGGTGGGCGGCAGCGTCACGGTGGACGGCACGGTGCTGCAGGACGCGGTCTCGGTGGGCGGCACGGTCAAGCTGGGCCCGAAGGCCATCGTCAAGCACGACGTCATCGCGGTGGGCGGCTCGCTGGACATCGACCCCAACGCCAAGGTGGGCGGCAGCCGCGTCTCGATGGGCCTGGGCGGCATCACCGCCACCGAGAAGAAGGGCGCCAAGGAGGACCACGTCGGCGTCCAGCTCCCCGGCGACTCGAGCGACGAGCCCACCGGCGTCAAGGGCTTCTTCATCCGCTTCGGCAAGGGCGTGGCCCAGTACGCGCTGCTGTTCGTGCTCGGCCTGCTGCTGCTGACCTTCGTGCCCGAGCGCGTCAAGTCCATCGGCCGCGAGATCCGCCGCGCTCCGGCCCAGTCGGGCGCCGTCGGCCTGGTCGGGTTGATCGCCCTGGTGCCGCTGACCCTGCTGCTCATCGTCACCATCATCGGCATCATCGCCATCCCGTTCCTGTACTTCGGAGTCGGCGTGGCGCTGCTGGTCGGGTTCACCGCGCTGGCCCTGGAGATCGGCGCGCGGGTGCCGCCGCGCAGCTCCAAGCGCACGCAGGTCGCCGTCCTGGCCCTGGGCTGCCTCGCCTTCTTCCTGGTCAGCCAGGTGCCGGTGCTGGGCGGCGTGGTGCTGTTCTTCGTGGTGCTGGTGTGCTTCGGCGCCGCGCTGCGCACCAAGCTGGGCAGCACCCGCATCGACGCCAACTTCGTGCCGGAGCCGTAGCCGCCGGTCAGGAGTCGGGAGCAGGTTTCGCACCGGCCGCCTTCATGGCGGCCGTTGCATTTTCCGGCAGCGGGGTTCTCTTCGCCCAGAGCCAGCCGTTCATGGTCTTCAGCGCCGGGACCGCGAACTCGCGCAGGCAACGGTTCTCGAAGACATTCACGTTGAAGCCGATCCTGGCGAGCGCCGGAAGCCCCACCCGTCCCAACGCCGCGTTGTCCTGCAGGTGCAGGCTGTAGAGGCGCTCGAGCCTGGGGAGCTCGAGCCCTGCCAGGACCGGGTTCTCGCAGACCTCCAGAGGCCCATCCAGCACCGAGAGCGACGGCAGCCCGACGTGTCGCAGGGCAGCGTTCTGGTTGAGCTTCACCGCCCGGGCATCCTCGAGCGCCGGAAGGTCGAGACGCTCCAGCGAAGGCGCCTTCAGCACCTCCAGGCGGCTGGCGACGCTGGACAGGACCGGCAGCTCGATCTCGCCGAGCGCCGGAACTCCGCTCACGGCGATGCCGCCCCAGTAGCCGCTCACCGTCCGCAGCGCGGGGAACCTCAAGCGGGCCAGCCGGAGGCAGTCGGCCACCGAGAGGTTCTGCGTCCCGTTGTCGCAGTCGGAAGAGCCAGTGATCGTCTGCAGCTGGGGCAGGTCCAGGCCCGTCAACTCCGGGTTCGAGGCGACGTGGAGCGCGCCGCACGTCGCCAGCGCAGGAAGGCGCAAGGACTCGAGCCGTGGGCATCCCCAGACGGACATCCGCCCGCAGCTCGACAGGGCGGGCAACTCGACCTCCCGGAGGACAGGCAGGCCGCCGCCCGGCAGATCGAGGATCCCGTCGACCGTCGCGAGCGCTGGAAGCGAGAGCCGCTCCAGCCCCGCGCAAACGAGCCTCAGGCTGCCGACCGCGCGCAGCGAGGCGGCCGCCGGCGCCAGCTCCCGGAGGTCGGGAGCGACGATCTCGAGGCAGCCGGTGACGCGGCCCCAGTCCTCGCGCACGAACCGATCCCAGTCCCGGGCATTCGCGATGTGACGCCCGCCCTGCAGCGTGCGGGGGCCTTCTTGGGTGGCATCCACCATCGGCTCCTCGCGGCGAATCCCTCGGCCGGCACCCGAGAGTGTCCACGGCCGGCCGGGCGACCGCAATTCCGCTTCCTTGAATGGGGGCCCGCCTGCTGTTACAAGCCGCTCCTCCTTCGAGGAAGCGGCGGGAATCCCCCGGGCAACCGGGCACGTTCGAGAGGCATGATCATGGGCAAGCGGCTGTGCATCATCGGTTCGGGCAACATGGGCGAGGCAATGATCCGCGGGCTGCTGCGCACCGGCGCGACCAAGGCCGCCGACATCGTCGCCACCGACCCGCGACCCGACCAGCTGGAGCAGGTCCACAAGACCTTCGGCGTCGAGGTGTCCAAGGACAACCTGGCCGCGGCCAAGGGCGCCGACATCGTCTTCCTCTCGGTCAAGCCGCAGTCCATGAACAAGGTGCTCGGGCAGATCGGCTCGGCCATCGACGGCAGCAAGCTCGTCATCTCCATCGCCGCCGGCGTGCCCATCGCCGCCATCGAGCGCAAGCTGCGCCACGGCGCGCGCATCGTCCGGGCCATGCCCAACACGCCGGCGCTGGTCGGCGCCGGGGCCACCGCCATCGCGCTGGGCGAGCACGCCACCCCCGAGGACGAGGCGATCGCCAAGTCGCTGTTCGACGCGGTGGGCATGACGGTGGTGGTCGACGAGGACATGCTCGACGCGGTGACCGGCCTGTCCGGCAGCGGGCCCGCCTACGTCTTCCTCATCCTCGAAGCGCTGGCGGACGCCGGCGTCAAGGTCGGCATGCCGCGCTACACGGCGCAGAAGCTGGCGGCGCAGACGCTCTACGGCAGCGCCAAGCTCGCCATCGAGTCCGGCATCCACCCCGGCCAGCTCAAGGACCAGGTCACCAGCCCCGGCGGCACCGCCATCGCGGCGCTGCACACGCTCGAGCAGGGCGGCCTGCGCACCACGCTCATCAACGCGGTGGAGTCGGCGACCAAGCGCTCGCGGGAGCTGGGCGAGGACTTCCTGGCGCAGAGCGTCAGCGAGTAGCCGCGCGCAACGTCCACAGCGAGCGCCGCGCAGGCTCCAACCGCGAACGGGTGCCCGGGTCCGAATTCCGAAGACGCGGCCCAGTCAGATCAGGGGCTCGCGACTACGGCTCGTCGCACTGGTGCGGCCGCTCTCCGATGGGTGCCCCGACCTTCTTCGCCGCCGCGCGCAGTGAGAGGAAGGTCGGGCAGTCGCCCAGGTCCATCGCCGCCCCGGCGGGGATGGCGTAGACCAGGGGCTCGTACACCTTCGTCTTCTTCGCGCAGGCCGAAAGCCGGGCCACCAGACCGTCGGCGGACTTGCCGCCCTCGGCGCGCAGCAGCCGCGTCGCGTACTCGAGCAGCCTCTTCGCATCCGGCGCCGCGCACTCCTCGAGCGCCTTGCGGTCCAGCTCGATCTCCTCGGAGGCCATCAGCGCGGTCTCGATGCGTCCGGACACCAGCTGGAACTTCTCGGCCTTGGGGAAGCGGTCCAGGAAGAGCTGGAAGTAGGCGATGCCCTCCTCCCGCTTGCCGCGCAGCACCAGGCCGTCGCCCCGGGCGAGGAGGATCTCCAGGGACCGCGCCTCGACCTCGTCCCCCTCGTAGTCGAGCGGGATCTCGGCCATCGCCTTGTCGAAGAGCGCCTCGGCTTGCTTCTGCAGCGTCGGATCTCGCCAGGAGGCCGGCGGCCGGACCGTGAAGTCCGGGAGGTTGCTCCAGTAGGGAGTTTCGCCCGTGACCAGGTAGCCGGCGATGGCGCCGGCGACCGTCGCCGCCGTGGCGAAGTCCCACTCGCCGAGATCCTCGCCGCAGAGCGCGTCGGAGTGCTGCCGGTCCTCTTCCGAGAACTCGAAGGTGATCGTCTGGGCGCGCCCCCGCTTGCGGTACTCGCGCAAATCAGCGGCGAGCCGCTCGGCCGCCTCCACCAACGTCGCCTCGAGCTTCGCCAGCGCCGCGCGCTTCGAGGGCGGCACGTAGACGACCACCTTCTCCTCGGGCCTCTTCGGCAGGATCTGGACCGAATCCTTCTTCTCCGGCACGCCGAGCAGGCGGCTCATCCGCAACAGCGCCAGGTTCGCCTTCGCCGCCCGGTAGGCGAAGTACCGCGACACCTCCTCCGGGCTCTTCAGCGAGGCCAGGCTCTTGCGCCCCCACTCTTCCGACTTCTCCAGCGCCGCTTCGTCCTTGCCCTGCTCCGCGCCGCGCCTCTTCTGCGCCTCGCGCACCCGCCGGAGGATGAGCGCGTACGTCGCCTTGGCCCGGTCGCACTCCGGCGCGACGCGCACCGCTTCGGCGAGCTTGGACTGCGCCGCCTTGAGCTCGCCCTGGTCCACCAGATCCAGGCCCTGCGAGTAGGCCAGCAGGCCCGAGACCCCGATGCGGCCGGCGGTGGGCGCCTCGCCCTCCAGCTTCGCCTGCAGCGCCGCGGCGAACTTGCGGATCAGCTCCTGCTCCATCGAGAGCAGATCCTCCGGCTTGCCCGTCACCTTCTGGTTCACCAGGGTCTTGCCGGTCGACACCTCGGTGAGGTGCGCGGTGAGCACCACCGCCGGCTCGAGCGCGGTGAGCGCGCCGCTGACCGTGTGGCTGGCGCCGACGAGCCTGCCCAGCCTCACCGCGGTCGTCTGATCGAACGCCTTGGTCCGCTGCAGCTTCTGCTCCTGCAGGAGCGCCTCGAGCTTCTCGCGCTCCATGATCTGGATCGGCGGCACGTTCCCAAGGTCGGTGGCGACGATGTCGGCGAGCCCCTTGCGCAGCACGTCGTAGTCCGGGTCGTTGGTGTGGTTCTCGAAGTAGAGAACCGCGACGTTCAGGGGTCCGGCACCCACGGTGGCGGCCAGGAGCAGGGAGGCGGCGTGCATGCTCCATTTCTTCCACGCCCGGGGGCCCTGCGGCCAGCGCTCGGCCGGCGGCCTGGTTTTCGCCAGTCATTACCGGCCCCTGGCGCCCCTCCCCTAACCTTTCCCAAGTCCCGGCCACCGGTGGAACTAGGGGGTGTTCTCCGACATTTCAGCAGGTGGTCGCATGATTCGCCCCGCCCTCGCCCTCGCCGCCGCCCTCGCCGTCCTCCCCGCCTGTGGCGCCGCCTCGCTCTCCGACTTCTCCAGCTCGCAGCTGACCCTGGACCAGCAGGCGGATGGGCGGATCGTGGTGGAGCTGAGCGGGTCGCGTGGCAGCTGCTCGACGCTGAACGCCGAGGTCCGGGCGACGTTGAACGGCCGCGCGATGAGCGTCGACTTCGCCGGCGGCGAGGTCGCCAGCCACCAGGGTTGGACCTGCCGCGCGCCGCAGTTCTCGCTCTCCGCCGCCGAGGCCGCCGGCCTGACCGAGACCGACGCCGTGGTGGTGATCGAGGACGGGTCCGCGACGCTGGAGCTCGAGTCCGAGAACTTCTTCGCGCCGCGGCTCCTGGTCGCCGACCGCTACGAGGAGGACGAGAAGGCCGGGCGCAAGGTCATGACCTTCCGCTGGGTTCCCGAGACCGACGCCAACCGCACCGCCTCCTGGCGCCTGCAGGGCAAGTCGGGCAACGCCCAGTTCGGCGAGGCGCGGGTGGACTCCGACCTCGTCTCCATCGTCCTGCCCCCGCAGGCCGCCGAACGCGCCACGCTGCGGATGGAAGGCCGGGCCGAAGCTCCCGTGGTCCGCTGCCAGGGCGTGGCCGGCTGCGCCGCCACCGTGCGCACCAGCACCGGCGACCTGTCGATTTGATCGTCCCGCTGCGCCGCGGCACCCATGCCTCCAGGGTCGAAGTTGGCACGGCGGTGGCATCTTGGCTCGGTCGGTCTACATCGTGGCGCTGCTCCTGCCGGCTTGCGGCGGGGCGTCCCTGCAGGACTTCGGTTCCTCCGAGCTCACCCTGGACCTGACGACCGACGGGCGAATCGCCGTCTCGCTGGGCGCCGGAGGCTCGCCGGGCGCCTGCCGCAGGTTGGACGGCCCCCTCCGGGCGACGGTCAACGGCCGCGACCTGCAGATCGACTCGCGCGGCGGAGAAGTCGTCTCCACCGCCGGCTGGTCCTGCGCCGCTCCGGAGTTCTCGGCGACGACCTCGGACACGGACGCTGGCGACGCGCTCATCGAGATCAGCGACGGGGAGTCGGAGCTGGTCCTGCTCGCGAGGAATGCCTTCGCCGAGCGCAAGCTCTCGGGCCACGGCGTTCTCGCAGGCGGCCGTTGGACCTTCCTCTGGTCGCCGCCGACCGACGAGAACCTGTCCGCGACGTGGCGGCTCGACAGCGGGAGCGGGACGCGCTTCGGCCAGGTGGAGATCGAGGATGGAGAGCTCGTCCTCGACCTGTCCGCCGAGAGCCTGTCCGCCGGCTCGCTGCGCGTCGACGGCCTCGCCTCCACGCCGATCGACCGCTGCGAGGGCGTCGCTCGCTGCTCCGCCCTCGTGCGCGCCACCAGCGGAGAGATCCGCCTTTCGGGCGGGGTCGAGTAGCGGCGACCCGGATATTTGGCTAGGAGTTGCGGCCTATCCGGGGCGGAGGCTCCTCCATGCGCAGGACAATCACCGGGCTGTCGGTCGTCGCCGCGCTGGCCCTCGCCGTGCCGCTGACCCGCTGCGGCGGCCCGAGCCACGTGACGCCCCCGAAGCCTCCCGAGAACCGCTGCGAGATCGATCTTTCCGCCTTCACCTCCGACGTCGGCAAGAGCGCCCGCGCCCGGAAGATCGAGGCCGCCGAAGACCTCATCCCCGGCGACGCGGCGCAGGGCCGGCTCGGCGACTTCCGGCTCGAGAACGATCGCATCCGGCTCGTGGTCCAGGCGCCCGACCGGCACGTCCAACCCAACCCGTACGGCGGCGCCCTCGTCGACGCCTCGCTCGCCAAGGACGGCGCCCGCGACTCGTTCGGCAAGCTCGCCCTCCTCCATTCCTTTGGACGCACGCAGCGCGCGACCAACGTCTCGGTGCTGCAGTCGGGCGAATACGGCGGCGCGGCCGTGGTGGTGAGCGACGGCGTGGACGCGCTCAACAACTTCCTCAACCTGAAGACCCAGGTCGGCGGCTACGCGCCAGGGAAGAGCCTGGTCATCGACCCCGACGCCGCGCTGCCGCTGACCCTGAGCACCTACTACGTCCTCAACCCCGGAGAGAGCCGCGTCCGCGTCGTCACCGCGTTCTGCAACGACGGCGAGGCGGGCCTGGACCTGCCCGTCGGCGACCTCGTGGACTCCGGCGGCAGCGTCGAGTTCTTCCAGCCCGGCGCCTGCACCGGCGGAATGGGCTCGGGCAGCTCGCTCGCCTGCCAGGTCTCGGACATGTCGTGGTTCGGCTTCCAGGGCGGCGCGGTGGCCTACGGCTACGCACCCTATCGGCCGGGCTCGAGCACCGAGCCATCGCTCCACAACGCCCGACTGGCGATGGCCGGCGTCGTCGCCAGCCTGCTGGGCGCCACGCAGAACCGCAGCCCCATGGACGCGCTGCTCGACTGGACCGATCCGAACATCAAGCAGCATGACGGGACGCTGCACGTCGAGGCGGGCGGCAAGGGCATCCTCGTGCGGGACGTCGTCGTCGGCCGCGACCTGGGGGAGGTGGCCTCGCTCATCGCCACCTACCGCAACGCCGAGCTGCGGCTCCCGATGGGCGACCTGAAGGGCACAGTGAAGGCCGGCGGCCAGCCCGTCGCCGGAGCGAGAGTGGCGCTGGAGCAGGACGTCGACGGCCAGCGCCTCGAGCAAGCGGTCTTCGTCACCGACTCCGACGGCGCCTGGAGCGGGCATCTCGTGGCCGGGGAGTACCTCGCCTCCGCGTGGGCGCCCGGCTCTCCGAACACCGACGCCGTGAAGCTGGCCATCCAGGCCGCGGGAGCGGCGACGCACGACTTCGAGCTGACGGCGCCGCGGAGGCTGACCGTGCAGGTCCGGGATCTCGCCGGCGATCCCATGCCGGGGAAGGTCACGGTGCTCTGCGAGGGTGGCGCCTGCCCGGTGCCCAGCTCCAGGCTCGGCCGCTACACCGACGTCGTGCGCGACCCGTGGCCGGACAGCGTGGCCGCCATCGACTTCGCCGGCCCGAGCGGAACCGTCGAGCTCCTGCTGCCGCCGGCCCAATACCGCGTGGTGGTCTCGCGCGGTCCGGCCTGGACGATCTTCCCGACCACCTGGAAGCCCGACGCGGTGGACGTCTCGACCGGGCATGCCGTGGACCTGACCGCCGCGGATGCCGCGGTCACCGCGACGCTGGCCAAGGTCCTGGACGCCTCGGGATGGCTGGCGGCGGACCTCAACGTGCACGCCGTCAACAGCACCGATTCGTACGTGTCGAACACGGACCGGCTTCTGTCGTTCATGGCCGAAGGCGTGGACGTGCTGGTGGCGACCGACCACGACTTCGTGACCGACCTGGCTCCGGCGAACGAGGAGTTGGGCGGCGGGAAGTTCCTGGCCACGGTGCCCGGAGAGGAGATCAGCACCTTCGACTACGGGCACACCAATGCGTGGCCGCTCGTGCGCGACGAGGCGGACCTGACCGGCGGAGCCATCGACTGGGCTGGCGGCGCCGAGGGAACCTGCCTGTCGCAACCCGAGCTGAATGCGGCGGCGCGAAAGCGGGGCGCCGGGACGGTGCAGCTGAACCATCCGCGCGGGCCGCTGGGCGTCTTCACGGCTTCCAGGCTCGACACGGATACCGGCGCCACGCATGCCGACCCGACGATCAACAGGATCGCCAGCGGCTCGGAGCTCATGAGCTTCGACTTCGACGCGATGGAGATCCTGAACGGGAACCTGAGCGACTTCGGCGGCGAGCCGGCGCGCGAGCTGTTCAACGACTGGTTCACCTTCCTGTCCCGCGGAGTGCTCGTGGCCGGCACCGGGGTCTCGGACACGCACGGGAGGTTCCTGCCCGCCGCCGGCTACTGGCGCAGCTATGTCCGGACCGGCGCGACCGGCATCACGGGATTCGATGCGGCGAAGCTCTCCGAGGCGGTGAACAAGCTGCAGGTCGTGGCGACCAACGGGCCGTTCGTGAAGCTCTCGGCGCGCACCGTGGACGGCGCCGGCGCACCGACCGGGAGCGAGGTCGAAGTGGGCGGCACGCTCGCGACCTCCGGCAAAGGATTCGAGTTGGTCGTGGACGCGCAGGCGCCGACTTGGATGAGCCTCGGCAAGATCGAGATCTACGGGCACATCGCAGGAGGAGACGTCAGCTGCGCGCAGAGCACCGACCCGAAGGTGAATCCCAAGAGCCGCGTGGCGTGCAACGGCGAGGGGAACCGGAACTGGCCGCCGGAGGGCATCGCGGCCTCGGCGGCCATCGCAGCCTCGGACCTCGCGCTCGAGAAGGTCGGCGAGAAGGACGGCATCACCTACCAGCGCGCGCGAGTCACCAAGAGGTTCGCCTTCCCTGCCCCGGCTGGCGACACCTGGTACGTCGCCGCGGCCTACGGAGCCGGCTCGATGTTCCCGGTCGTCTATGCAGCGGTCGACGCAGCCTCCGGCCGGGCGGTCGACGCGGCGCCGTTCGCGTTCACCAACCCGGTGTTCATCGACGCCGACGGCTCGGGATACGACAAGCCGCCGGCCGGGAAGATGGGCGGCGGACGCTGAGGCCACCGGCGCCGGACGCGGCCGCGCCGGTCAGGCCCCGTCGACCAATCGCAGGACGTAGGCGTCGTACTCGTCCTTCATCGGCAGCTCGAGGTCGACCTGGAGCTTGCGCCGCTCCGCGCTGACCGCCTCGCCGGTCTTCGGGTTGGTCGCTTCCTTCAGCAGTGGTCGTGCGCCGTCTCGAAGACGCGCATCTTGGCGTCCAGGTCATCGAACCTCATCGCGCCACTCCTCCACCTCGAAGCCACCGCCGCGCTTGAAGGACACGAACCACATCCGGTCGAAGCCTTCGTCCTTGGTCGGGACCTCGAGGAGCGACGAGGTGCGCCGGAGCGCCACCCCGGGCACCCGCTGCTTCTCGGGCCGCTTCTCGTTCCGCGCGAGGCACTCCGCCAGCCGCGACTGGAAGAAGTAGAGATGCACCTGGTAGCCCGCCGCCTTCGCCGGCACGAGGTAGCGCTGCCGATCGGCGCGGGTCGGGTTGGTGTTGTCGACGACCAGCTTGGTCCGCGTCTCGAGGCAGGCCTCGAACAGGCGCTTCTCCCGATGCCGAGTCTTGAGGACGTCGAGGCTCAGGTAGACGTGCGTGCGCAGGAAGCGCTCGACGAAGAACGAGGACTTTCCCGAGGCCTGCAGGCCGACGAAGAGGACCGCCTCCATGCGTGGACTCTGCCACGAGGGGCGTCCACTTGGCACACGTGTGCCAAGTGGCGCGGCCGGCTCGCCGAACCGCGGACCCCGCGCTCCTCCACCCGCGGGCTGCCCTTCCACTGCGACGAGGCGACGAAGACCTGCGTCGCGTGCAAGCCGGAGGGGGAATCGTGCACCGAGGACTTCGACTGCGACGACGCGTTCGCGTGCGTCGCCGGCGTCGGTGGCGCCGGGCGATACTGCTTCCGCCGACGAGCGCGCGACCCCCATCCGCAGCAAACCGCTGGCTGCTACAGGCTGTTTCATATAGAAACATGAGGTCTGGCGCGCACTTACCTTCCCGCAGTGCCGACTCCGAGCGGAGACGATGTCCGTCGACTCATCCGAACTCTCCCAGCTGCTGGTCGAGGCCGAGGACATCGCGCAGAGCGTGGGTCACCAGCTGACCACGGCGCACCTGCTCCTGGGCTTCTTCACCTTCCCCAACCGCGCCGACGTGCTGCTCAAGGAGCGCGGCCTCAACGAGGACATCATCCTCGGGGTCATGGCGGGCACGCCCAAGGAGCGCCCCGGGCTCTCCGACGAGGTCGTCAACCGCGCGCGCGAGTTCGCCAACGCCTCCAACACGCCCGAGACCGACTGCGGGCACTTGCTCATCGCCATCACCCGCACCAAGGACAGCCTGGCCCTCGAGCTGCTCCTGCGCTGCCGGCTCGACGTCACCGCGCTGCGCAACACCGCCATCTCCTACTACCTGGGCGGCCACATGCCGCGCCGGCTCTCGCAGCTGGAGCGCCCCGCCGCCCAGCCCCCGCCGCCCCACTCCTCCGGCCCCAGCCGCCCCTACGGGCGCCCCGCCACCTCCTCCGCCCCGGCCATCGCCCCCGCCGAGGCCCTCGAGGCGCGCGCCGCGCCCGAGCCCGAGACCCGCGCCGAGCGCCGCCCCGAGCCGCGCCTCGAGGCCCGCATCGAGCCGGTGGCCATCCCCGATCCCGCGCCCAAGCCGCAGGCCAAGCGGCCTTCGTCCCCGAGCGGCGACGGCAAGGCGCCGTGGTGGGAGCTCTCCGACAAGGAGTACCCCTGGCTCGCCTCGCTGGGCCGCAACCTGACGGCGCTCGCCGCCGCCGGGAAGATCGACCCGGTCATCGGCCGCGAGCACGAGATCGACGAGATCATCGACATCCTCGGCAAGCGCCGCACCAACAACCCCTGCCTGCTCGGCGAGCCCGGCGTGGGCAAGACCGCCGTCGTCGAGGGCAGCGCGCGCAAGCTGCTGGAGCTCTCGGAGCGCGGCCTGTCCGACCGCGTCATCGTCGAGCTGGACATGGCGACGGTGGTCGCCGGCACCCAGCTGCGCGGCTCGTTCAGCGAGAAGCTCAACGGCATCAAGGAGGAGGTCAAGCGGGCCGGCGGCCGCGTGGTGGTCTTCATCGACGAGATCCACACGCTCATCGGCGCCGGCTCGACCGGCGAGGGGCCGCAGGACGCCGCCAACGAGCTCAAGAGCGCGCTGGCCCGCGGCGACTTCCCCTGCATCGGGGCCACCACCCACGACGAGTTCCGCAAGTTCATCAGCCAGGACCCGGCGCTGGAGCGGCGCTTCACCCCGGTCATCGTCCGCGAGCCCACCGTCGCCCAGACCGAGCTGATCCTCGCCGGCATCATCGCCCGCTACGAGGAGCACCACGGCGTGCGCTACGAGCCGCAGGCGCTCAAGGCCGCCGCCGCGCTCGCCGCCAAGTACGTCTCCGACCGCTTCCTGCCCGACAAGGCCATCTCCATCATCGACCTCGCCGGCTCGCGCGCCCACCGCGAGGGCGCCGAGGTCGTCGACCCCAGGGCCGTGGCCCGCATCGTCTCCCGGCTGGCCGGCGTCCCCGAGGAGCGGCTGCTGCTCTCCGACACCGACCGCCTGCTCAAGCTCGAGTCGGAGATCGGCGGGCGGGTCATCGGCCACGCCGACCCCGTCTCCCGCGTCGCCAAGGTCGTGCGCCGCAACTACGCCGGCTTCGCCTCGCGCCGCCCGATGGGCACCTTCCTCTTCATGGGCCCCACCGGCGTCGGCAAGACCGAGCTCGCCCGCGTCCTCGCCGACGTGCTCTTCGGCGGCCGCGACGCGCTGGTCCGGGTGGACATGAGCGAGTGCTCCGAGTCCCACGGGGTCGCCCGCCTGGTCGGCGCGCCTCCCGGCTACGTCGGCTACGGCGACGCCGGGCAGCTGACCGAGCCCGTGCGCCGCAAGCCCAGCAGCGTCGTCCTGCTCGACGAGATCGAGAAGGCGCACCGCGACGTGCTGATGCTGCTGCTGCAGGTCCTCGAGGAGGGCCGGCTCACCGACGGCAAGGGCCGGCACATCGACTTCTCGAACACGGTGGTCATCCTCACCACCAACCTGGGCGCGGAGGCCTTCGCCAAGGGCGGCGGGCCGCTGGGCTTCGGCGCCGCGGCCGGGGCCCCCTCGTCCGGCCCGGGACCGGCCGCCGCCGGCGACGAGCGCGCCCTCGCCTCGGTGCGCAAGCAACTCCCGGCGGAGCTGTGGAACCGCCTGGACGAGAAGCTCGTCTTCCACCCGCTGCAGAAGGCCGAGGTCTCGCAGGTGGCGACGCTGCTGCTGCGCGACTCCTCGACCCGGCTCGCCGGCGAGAAGGGCATCGGCTACGAGGCCGGCGCCGAGGTCATCGAGCACCTGCTCTCGCACGGCGGCTTCGACGTGGCGCTGGGCGCGCGGCCCATGCGCCAGGCCGTGCAGCGGCTGGTCGAGGCGCCCCTGGCCGACGCCATCCTCGAGAAGAAGTTCAAGCCCGGGGACAAGGTGCGGGTGAAGGTCCAGGACGGGGCGCTGGCGTTCGAGCGGGCGTAGCGGCAAACCGCCCCCCGGCCCCCTCCAGCGGAGCTGGAGGGGGGGCTCGTCTCTGCTTGCTCCACTTCCCTGCGGAGCTAACGGCACCTCGCCGCCCATGCCTGGCTCGCGCTCGGCCTCGAGCGCGGACGTCCCCCGTCGAGCACCACGCAGGGCGGTGCCGCCACCCATGCCGGCACGGGCGACCGCCTTGAGCACGGGCGACCGCCTCGAGCCCGGACAACAGCGTCGAGCACGAACGTCCGCGTCGAGCACCAGCAGGGCGGTGCAGTCAGCTCCTACCGGATGGTTCGAAGGCACCCAGCGGCCCCCCCTCCAGCTCCGCTGGAGGGGGCGGGGGGGGAGGTTTTCGCCTCAATACCCCAGCCGGAACAGCGCCACCCGGGCGTCGAGGTTCTCGGGGTCCACGGTCAGCGCGTTGAGCAGCGACTGCTTGGCCCCTTCCTTGTCCTCGTCCGTCGAGATCATGCCCAGGCGCACGTTGGCGGGCACCAGGCTGGGGTTGCGGTCGAGGGCGGACAGGTACATCTGCCGCGCGTGCTCCGTCTTCTTCTGCCCCTCCAGCGCCCGGCCGGCCAGGTAGAAGGCGACGGCGCTCTGGCGCTCGGCCTTCATCGCCCGGTCGGCGAACTTGAAGGCCTGGTCGAAGCGCTTGCGGTCGACCTCGATCTGCGCGCGGTACAGCAGCGAGGCCAGCGAGGTCGGGTCCGAGGCGAGCACCTTGTCCAGGCCCGCCTGCGCCCGGTCCATCTCGCCGGCGTGGAAGAGCGCCACCGCGGCGTAGCTGCGCGGCAGCCAGTTGACCTCGTCGCTGTTGATCTCGAAGGCCTTGTGCAGCCCCTTGATGGCGTCCACCGGCGGCTCGAAGTAGTCCCCCACCTGCCGGCGGATCTGCGAGATGGAGGTCGGGTCCGCGTCCAGGGCCTTGCGCATCGTGGACCAGGCCATGTCCAGCTCGCCCTTCTTCACCAGCAGCGCGGCGATGTTCAGGCGCGGGGTCACCTTGCTCGGCGCGCGGTCGGCGGCCTCGCGGAAGGCGGCGATGGCGGCGTCGGCGTTGCCGGCGGCCGCCTCGATGCGGCCCAGGTACTCCTTCACGCGGTACGGGTCGTCGATCTTGTTCTCGACGGCGCGCAGCTCGGCGCGGGCCTTCTCCGCGTCGTTGGCGGCGAGGTGGCTGAGCATCTTCTGGAAGTGCGCCGGGCCCCAGGTCGGGTCGATCTTCAGGGCCTCGTCGGCGCGGGCGAAGGAGGTCTTCAGGTCGCCGCGCTCGCGGGCCACCGCCGCCCACAGGGTCGCCAGCTCCAGCTTGTCCTGGTCGTCGAAGCGCGCCTCGTCGCCCTTGAGCTCCTTGAGGGTCTTCTCGGCCAGCGGCAGGTCGCGCTCCGCGGCGTAGGCCAGCTGCACCAGCATCACCCGCGGCTCGCCGACGTTGGGGTGCTTGGAGGCGAAGGTCGCCAGCGCGGTCCGGGCCGACTTGAAGTCGCCCAGCTTGGCGTAGACCCGGGCCTGGGCCCCGAGCGCCTCGCGCTGGTCGGGGTCGAGCTTGAGCCGCTCGTTGAAGTCGGCGACGGCCGCGGCGTACTTGCCGGCGTACTCGTTGGCGAGCCCGCGGTAGAGGTAGGCGCGCTTGAGCGTCTTGTCCTTGGCGAGCGCGGCGTCGACCTTCTCCAGGGCGATGGGCGCGCTCTTGCGCAGGTAGGTGCAGCCCAGGGTCAGCAGCGCCTCCGCCTTCTCGTCGGGGCCGGAGAGCGCCAGGGCCTCCTCGGCCTCCTTGCGCGCGTCCTCGGACTGGTTCAGCGCCGTGAACAGGTTGGCGCGGGCGCGGTGGGCGACGGCCAGGCCCGGCTGCTTGGAGAGCACCGCGGAGATCAGCTCGCGGGCCTCGGCGACGGCGGGCTCGGGCGCGCGCGCGGCCCGGCCGATGGCGAACGCCTCGACGTAGCCGGCCACCGCCTTGAGGCTCTCCGGGTCGGCGACGATCGACGCCTTGAACTCCTCCTCGGCCTCCAGGTACGAGGTGGGCTTGTCGACCAGGAAAGCCTTGCGGGCGCGCTCGTAGTGCTCGGCGGCGGTGCCGGTCGTGCCCATCCCGGCCATGGTCCATTCGGTGAGCCGGTTCTCGATGGCCGGCAGCGGCTTGGGCTTGGGCCGCTTGAAGAGCGCGGCGGGCTTGGTGAACCAGACGTAGCCGCCGCCGCCGGCGATGGCCAGCACCAGCAGCAGGCCGATCCACTTGCCGAGGCCGCCGGAGCCGGAGGGCGCGCGGGCCGCCGAGCCGCTGCGGTTGGCGGGGCGCGCGGCCGGAGCGGCGGGCCTCTCGGCGAACTCGATCTCCGAGGTCGGCGGCACCTCCGGAGGCCCGAAGGCCGACGCCTGCCCGGTCGGCTTGGCCGCGGCCTTGGCGATGGGCTGCTGCTGCTGCTGCTGCTCCTTGTTGCGGCAGGACTCGCAGACTCCGAGGGCGGCGTCGAAGGGGTCGGGGATGGGCTTGTGGCAGGTCCTGCAGTTGGCGACCGGGCCTGCGGCCGGAGGGCCTGCGAAGGGATCGCCCGCGGGCGCCGCGGTGGGCTTGGGACCGAACAGGTCCTCGAACCCTCCTGCGGGTGACGCAGGGGCGGCGGCGGGCGCACTCGGGGGCCACGCCGGCGCCGAGGACGCGGGCCTGGGCGCTGCGGCGGGCGCCGGCGGGCCGAAACCGAAGGGATCGCCGGCAGACGGCCTGGCGGGCGTCGGCTTCCTGGCCGCGGGCGGAGGAGGACCGAAGGGGTCGGGGAGCGCCGCGGACTTCGCGGGCGGGGGACCAAAGGGATCGGGCAGCGTTGCCGCGGGCTTGCCCGACGGCGGGCCGAACGGATCGAGCCCCGCAGGTCCTGCCCCAGGCCTCGACGGCATCAGATCGAAGAGACCGGCGCCCGGGGCCGGGGTCGCCGAGGGCCCCGACTGGATCGCCGCAAAGGGATCGATGAGCGGTCCTGCCCCCGGCTTGGCCGCGGGGCCGAGCCCGAGCAGCGAATCGGCCGGACCGCCGCCGAGATCGATCCCCGCGAAGGGGTCGGACGCCTGGGCCGCCGGCGTCCCCGCGGGCTTTTCGGCGACCATGCCCAGCAGATCGTCGACCGCCGAGGACGCGGACATCGGCCTGGGCGCCATGATGGGAGCCGACGCGACGCTCGAGCGCGGCCCGGCGGCCGGAGAGGCGGCAGGCGACGGGGGCAGCGGACTGGCGGCCGCGCCGCCCATCTCGGGTGGCCTCTTCACGATCTGCAAGGTCTTGCACTTCGGGCACTGCGCCCGGGCGCCCTTGGGACCGATGAGCTTGTCGTCCACCGCGTAGACGGCCTTGCACTTGTCGCACGTCACGCGCATCAGCTACCTCGCCGCTCGAGATCCCGAATGGATTGAGAAATCTCGCACAGTTACGCCCCGCGTTGAAGCCTCATGGGAGGCCTGCCGCGGGGGCGCGCTCCGCGCCGACGACCTCGGCTACTTGTGGAAGGCGACGTTCAGGAACGTCGTGCGCTCGCGCAAGAGCAAGGCCTTGAGGCAGCGCAACAAGCACAGCGGCCCGAACTCGCGGACGATCGTCACTGAGTGGCGGAGGACGTGGCGGCCCTGGATGCTTCCCTTCATCGGAACCCTCGGCACCGCCCCCGTGAGGCGCGCGCGTTGTAGCCGCCCCGCTCGGTGGTGTCAAGGCGTGTCGTGCAATAGCGCACATTCGCTTTCTCGTCCGGAGCCGGCAGCCTCGGCGCCGGCCCTCGCGCGGTGTGGTCTCGCGGCCGCGGCTGAGGGTCGGTGGAGACGGCCGGGCCTGCTCTGGGCGGCGACTCCCGAGCTACAGGCCCGTGGCACCGGCCGTGCAACCGCTCGTTCCGACGCCGCTTCCACGCTGGCCTGACGAACCTGGAGGTCCCCTCATGAACCGCTGGCTCCTGTGCGCCCTGCTGGGCGCGACGCTGGTCCCCTGCCCCGCCCTCGCCGGAATCCTCGTGCCGCGCACCCGTCCCGAGCACCTGCAGATCCGCAAGGAGATCCTGACCATCGCCGTGCGCGACCAGGTGGCGCGGGCCACGGTGGACGAGGTCTTCGAGAACTTCACCGACCAGGCCCTGGAGGCCACCTACTACCTGCCGCTGCCCGACGGCGCGGCCATCTCCGGCTTCGCGACCTGGGTCGACGGCCAGCGCGTCGAGTCGAAGGTGCAGGAGAAGGACGAGGCCCAGCGGACCTACGACCAGGCCAAGAGCCAGGGCGCCCAGCCGGCGATGCTGGAGCAGGACCTGCCCGGGACCTTCAAGACGCGCGTGGACGGCGTGCCGCCGCACGGGACCAAGCGCGTCGAGGCGACCTTCGCCCAGATCCTCCCCTACGACTCCGGCCTGGTGACGCTGCGCATCCCGCTGGCGGTCAAGGGCCAGGGCGGCGCGGAGACGGTGAACTCCTTCAGGCTCGACCTGGAGGTCGCCGACCAGAAGAAGATCGTGGAGCTGACCGTGCTCTCACACCCCGGCGCCAAGGTGGAGCGCGCCGGCGAGGGCCTGTTCAAGGTCTCGCTCAACGCCCAGGACGAGCGCCTCGACAAGGACCTGGTGGTCACCTACCGCACCGAGAGCTCGCGGCTGGGCCTCTCCTTCGTCCCGTTCAAGCCCGAGGGAGAGAAGGAGGGCTACTTCCTGCTGCTCGCCTCGCCGCAGGAGCTGACCACCGCGGCGGACATCGTGGTCAAGGACGTGGTCTTCGTCTTCGACATCTCCGGCTCGATGCAGGGCGAGAGCAAGATCGGCCAGGCGCGCGAGGCGCTCAAGCGCTGCCTGGCGAACCTGAACGAGGAAGACCGCTTCGGCATCATCGCCTTCAACGACTCG
Source organism: Myxococcales bacterium (assembly GCA_036504155.1). GTDB lineage: Bacteria > Myxococcota > Myxococcia > Myxococcales > UBA5297 > JACRCT01. Next base: position 4,674 of record DASXVQ010000072.1, on the reverse strand, counting down.
ACCGACCCCTTCCGCGGCAAGCTCGTCCCGGCCTCGGTCGCCAACCGCGGCGAGGCGGTGGCCTTCGCCGAGAACCTGCGCGCCTCCGGCTCGACCAACATCGAGGCCGCCCTCTCCAAGGGCCTCGACCTGCTGGGCAACGGCGAGCGGCCGCGCGTGCTCATCTTCATGACCGACGGCCAGCCCACGGTCGGCCAGACCAACACCGACGAGCTGGCGCGGCTGGTCAAGGCCAAGAACGCCGAGCGCGCCCGCCTGTTCGCCTTCGGCGTCGGCAGCGACGTCAACCGCACCTTCCTGGAGCGCATCTCCAAGGAGAACCGCGGCAGCCAGGACTTCGTCGAGCGCGGCCAGGACATCGAGCAGGTCGTCGGCGGCTTCTACGCCAAGATCGCGCGGCCGGTCCTCTCCGACCTCGCCTTCGACTTCGGCGAGGTGACCACCACCCTGATGTACCCGGACGTGCTGCCCGACCTCTACAAGGGCTCGCAGCTGGTGGTGGCCGGCCGCTACCGCGGCGCCGGCAAGGTGCAGGCGGCGCTGACCGGCACGCTCAACGGCAAGAAGGTCTCCATCCCCTTCTCCGCCGAGTTCCCCGCCAAGGACTCCGACAGCCCGTTCGTGGCCCGCCTCTGGGCCCAGCGCCGCATCGACTTCCTGCTCTCGCAGAACCGCCTGGTCGGCGAGCGCGAGGAGGCCAAGGCCGAGGTCGTCCTGCTCTCCAAGCAGTACAACATCGTCACCCCCTACACCTCGATGGTCGCCGTGCGCCGCGCCGACCAGGCCGTGGCCGCCGTCTTCCCGCAGCGGGTCAAGCCGGGCGACCCGACGATCTGGGTCCGCGCGCCGCGCGACGCCAAGGCCGTCCGCGTCGAGCTCTCGTTCGTCGTCCTCGGAGCGGACGGGTCGACCGCCGGCCGCGACGAGATCAAGACCGCTCGCTGGGACGAGGAGCGCGGGCTGTGGTCGGCGCGCTTCCTGGTCCCCGCCGGCACGCCCGAGGGCACCTACCCGGTGCGCGTGCGCATCGAGCACGCCGACGGGCGGCCCGAGCTCTTCGCGCTCTCGGTCTCCATCGACACCACGGCCCCGGCGCTCCTGGTCGACGGCGGCACGGCCAGGGCCGGGCAGCTTTTGAAGATCTCGGCGGTGGCGGCGGTGAGTCCCCTCGACGTGGCGCGGATCGTGACCTCGCGCGGCGACACCTACGAGGGCCTCAAGGCGCTCTTCGACATCCGCCGCGTCCACGCCCGCCTCTGGGACGGCCGCGACGTCGAGCTGCCGCTGCAGCCGGACGGGATGGGCTTCGCGACGGCGATCGAGACCTCGACCGGGCTCGCCGCGGGCCGCTACCCGGTGGTGGTGACCGCGCAGGACTACGCCGGCAACCTCTCGCAGACCACCGCGCTGGTCGAGGTCCGCTAGCGATGCGCTCCGCCCTCCTCGCCGTGTTCGCCGCCATGGGCCTGGGCGTCGCGGCCACTCAGATCGAAGGCGCCGCGCTGGAGACGATGGCCCAGGGCGCGAGCCGATGGGCGGAGCGGGCGCGTCGGGTGCCGGCGGTCCTCCCCGGAGAGGTGCAGCACGCGTCGATGGCGCTGGACGGCGGCGCCATCGACCGCCACCACGCCGGGGTGCGGCAGCTCGAGTCGATCGCGGTGCCGGGTCCCGTGGTCGCCATCGCCGAGCGTGAGGGGGAGCTGGTGCTGGGCACCTTCGACGGCGGCGCCTGGCGAGTGAAGGCCGGCGGCGAGCCCGAGAAGCTGCCGATGGACGAGCGCATCAATGATCTGGCGTTCGACGCCGAAGGCACCCTCTGGGCCGCGACCGCGGGCGGCGCCTGGGAGATCCGGAACGCAGAGCCGCCGAAGCGGCGCGCGGGCGGTGCGTTCCAGGCCGTGGCCCTCTGGCGAGGCCGGGCCTGGTTCGCCTCGCCGCGCGGCCTCTCCGTCGCCGACGAGCAGGGCTTCCTCACCCGCGGCCGCGACCAGGGCTTCCCCGCCGACGGCCCCACCGCGCTGTCGGCCTGCGGCAAGAGCCTGTGCGTCGGCGCGCTCGACGGCCTGTGGATCTGGGACGGGACGCGGGCGACGCGGGCAGGCAGCGACACCGGCGCGCTCCCGGCGGACTTCGTGACCGCGGTCGCCTTCGGGCCGGCGGGGCTGTGGGCCGGGACCTTCGACGCCGGCCTGGCGCGCCTGTTCCCCGACTCGCGCCGCGTCACGCCCGCGGACGGACTGCAGGACGGGCGCATCCAGCCTCACGCGCTCGTGGTCGGCAACGACGCGGTCTGGGCGGGAACGCCGGCCGGGCTGCTCGAGCTGCGCGGGACCTCGAGCGCCGCCCTGCTGGTCGACGGGCTGCCGACCCCGGAGCTGACCGCGCTCGCGCCGGCGCGGGAAGGCGGCCTGTGGATGGGCCACCAGCGCGGCGCGACCCGAATCCTCGTCACCCTGAACCCGGAGGTGCAGCTGTGAAACGTCGAATGCTTCGCGTCGGCAGGCTCTTCCTCTTCGAAGGATCTCTGCTCGCCCTGGCCGCGGCGGCCAGCGCCCACCTCTTCTCGCTCGAGCTCTGGGGCACCGCGCTCATGGCCTTCGCGGTGGGTCTCGCCGGCTGCGCGGCGGGGGCCTCCGTCGCGCTGCGCTCGGGCGATCTAATGATGGCCTGGCGCTGTCCGAGGCTCGACGCGCTGGCGCTGCGCGCCGACTCCGCCGATGCCCCGTGGGAGGCGCTCGCGGCCGCCGACGAGGCGCTCGGCGCGCTCGAGTCCGCAGGCGGCTACCGCGAGTTCTTCCCCGAAGCCCGGCGGCACCTGGTCCAGTCCGCGTTCCGCTCGCTGGCGGCCTACCGGCTCGCGGAGCGCGCGCTGGACGCCTTGCGCGAAGCCCCCGAGGGCGAGGCCCGCGAGCGGCTGGCCGCGCAGGAAGCCGCCGCGCGCCGCGAGGTCGCCAGCCTGACCGCGGCGCTCAAGGATCTGAAGGCCCGCTTCGTGGCCGCGACCGCGCCGGTGCTCGGCGGAGAAGCCGGCCCGGCGCTGCGCGAGCTGGGCGCCCAGACCGACCTGCTCGCAGTGGCCATCGACGATCTGAATCGAACCCCCGAAGCCGTCCCCGCTTCTTCCCGGAGCTAGCCCATGCGACACCCTGCCCTGCGCCTCTTCCAGCTGCTGTGCGCCGCGACCGTGACCGTCATCGCCGCAATCGCCCGGCCCCTGCCGCCGCCCCCGGAGCGGCCGGTCTGGATGAGCGTGCTCGGTGAATCGGAGCGCGCCGACGGCTCGTGGGCCGGCGTCGATCTCCTGCAGACGCCGGACGCGTCGATCGATCGCTTCCAGATCACCCTTCGCCCCGAGCGCGCGGTGCGAGTGCGCCTCGAGGCGGTCACCGACGGGCAGACAGAGCAGCTCTACCCGGCGCACGCCGGCGATGCGGTCCTCGGCGGAGGACGCTCGTGGGCGATGCCGGGACCGCGCTCCTTCTTCGAGGTGCGCGGACACGCGAGGCTGCGTCTGGTCGTCGCGGCGGAGAACAACTCGCCCGGCGCCGACATTCCCGCTCGCCTCTCGGGCGCTGTGCACGCCGTCACGCTGCCGCTCACCGATGGTTCGGCCGCGAAGATCGGCGAGCGCTCGCTCGTCGTTGCGGCGGCCGGGCAAGCCGTCTTGGAGGTGCCATTGTACGGTCGCTAATAGAGGCCTAACCGACCGCCACCACACGCGTTTCACCGGACGGCGACTCCCTGGCCGACCAGGGGGGACACCGCCCGGGCTTTCGGGTATGGAACAAACCGACAAACCGTGTATCCTCCGCCTGCTCCGTCACCAAACGGAGTAGGGCCCCCTTTCCAGCCTCGGCGGAGGAATCCAGCAATGACGAATCGGATCTTGGGCGCAGCCTGTCTGTGCGCCTCGTTGTTCGTGTTCACCGGTTGTCCCACCACCACTCCTGGCAACGCCGACGGCGGCAACGGCACCAAGGACGCCTGCACGCCCAGCTGCACCGACAAGGTCTGCGGCGACGACGGCTGCGGCGGCACCTGCGCGCCCGGCTGCACCACCGACCAGACCTGCGAGAACGGCGCCTGCAAGTGCGTGCCGAAGTGCGACGGCAAGGTCTGCGGCGACGACGGCTGCGGCGGCTCCTGCGCCCCCGGCTGCGCCGGCAACCAGGAGTGCACCGCCGAGGGCACCTGCCAGATCAAGATCTGCATCCCCGACTGCGCCAACAAGGACTGCGGCACCGACGGCTGCGGCGGCTTCTGCGGCGACAACCGCGGCAGCTGCCCCGAGGGCAAGGCCTGCAGCGTGAACAGCAAGTGCGAGCTGTGCACGGCGCAGTGCGAAGCCGGCCAGGAGTGCGGCGAGGACGCCTTCAAGTGCTCCTGCGGCTCCTGCCAGCCCGGCTTCGAGTGCAAGGACAAGAAGTGCGCGACCTGCACGCCCAAGTGCGACGGCAAGCAGTGCGGCGACGACGGCTGCGGCGGCACCTGCGGCACCTGCTCCAACGGCACCGGCTGCAGCGCCGAGAACAAGTGCGTCACCTGCACCCCCGGCGCCGAGTGCGCGGGCAAGGCCTGCGGCACGGACCTCAAGGGCTGCTCCTGCGGCACCTGCACGGGCGGCAAGTTCTGCCAGCGTGACGGCACCTGCGAGATCTGCCCCGACACCGGCGG